>NZ_JBGFCC010000004.1:0-446326 GCF_041205745.1 Natrarchaeobius versutus
TCCTCGTAGAGTTCGACCGGCTTCTCACGCGCAACGGCGTCGAAGTGGTCGTCAGGAACGTAGACGTCGTTTCCGTCGGGCGAGAGCGGGATATCCTCCCAATGGAGTGCATTCAGCAGCGTCTCATCGATTTGCTTGGTGACCGCGTGACGATCGGTCCACGCCCACGCCTCGCGGTCGTTCATCTTCTTGTTCACCAGCACCTCGACTTTCGGGTGATACGACGGGTGATCCTTTGAGACCGCGTCGGGATCCCTAAGCTGGTAGATTTCGAACTTTCGGCCGTAGGTGTGGCCAGGAAGCAACTCGCCGGCGGAAGCCGGATCCAGAAAGAGACGATTCTGGTGGTTCATCACCTCCTTGTTGTTGATGTGCAGCTCGGCTTTGACTCCCTCCTGGTCGGAGAGGAAGTGCGCAACCTTCTGGAGCACACCAGCTGACGAGAGTTTCCGTGCCCAGTTGCGCGTAATCCGAACGTAGCGCTCGTACGCCCACATTCGGCTTGCCTCGTGGGGTTCAGTCCGGAAATACTCGCGATGCACTCGCTCGTTAGCCTCCGCGAAAACGGCGGCGTAGAACTCCGGCAGTAACTCGAGAGCACGCTCGGGTTCGATGTTGCTGGTGTGAAACTCGACGTCGACACCGTCGACCTCGCCGACCTGATTTTCCCAGGGGAGCTGTAATTGTTCGCCGGTTTCCCAGTGGCGCATGTTCTGAAACCGCGGCGAAATGTTGTACGACGCCTTCTTCTCGCCGGGTCCGCGCCCGACCAGGTCCCACTCGTACAGCCGTTCGGCGTTGATCCCATCCGATAGGCGGGGAGCGAATCCGGACTTGCTGTACGTGACCTTCACGACCCATGGCTCGCCGTCGACGTCGACGTTCAACTCGAGGTAGCCCTCGAACGGCGGGCCGAGCATGATCGAGGAGAGCGCGTCGTACGGACCACGACCCCAGTCGGGCCACTTCCAGCGGCCCTCAACCTCGTGCGGGGTCGTCGCGACCTGGGTCATCGCAATCCCTCCCAGTCAGCAAAGCAGTCGGGACAGAGCGGAATGCCGTCCGCACCGCGGCACTTCACCTCGTAGCCGCCGTATTCGCAGTCGACACACTCGGACCAGACCGCGTCCGTCTCGGCTTCCTTGTCGTCAGTATCCGGGTCCTGCGGCTCGAGTCCGGGGGCGGTCAAATCCGCCATCAGGCACCTCCAGGGGCGAAGTCCGCAAGCGTCGCATCTGGTTCCCCTTCGGATTCATCGTCGAGCGGAATCGTCGATGGATCGGGATGGTGAACGACCTCGACGTCATCAAGTTCGGCGACGACGGCGTTCGCGAGCAACCGCCGGTGACACCACCGAGCGTCCTTCTCCCAGCAGACAAGCCAAATATCCTGCTCTCGAGCGCGTTCGGCCAGCTCACCAACGACTGTTTGCGGCCCTGCTTGCTCGAGGTGAGCGAGATACCGGCGTTCGTAATCGACCGAATCCCACGCGATCGCGGCAGGGTTCGGATCGCCGTTCTGCTCAGCGGTGTCCTCGACGGTCTTGAACGCCTCGAGTAGGTCCGCAGGCGGCGCGACAGCCGGGATGTTCCGATCCGTGAGTCGGGCCACGAAATCCTGCGGGAAGCGGACCACACCGAACACGGCGTCTTTCTCGGCTGGTTCGTAACTCGAGTTCAACCCGCCGAAGTAGGTCGTGCGGACGGTCATCGCGAATCGCCCTCCCAGCGGTCAGCGTCCGCGTGTAGTGACCGAAGGTCCGGCTCCAGAATTATGACCTTGACCTTAGTCGTCTCGTCGATTACGTCGTCGTAGTAGGCGTTCAGACGCTTCACGAGTTCGCCGGGCGTCTGAATACCGTACTCGGCCCACCATCCACGAACAACGTCGATTGCTCGACAAACCTCGACCGTATCCGTGTGCTTGACCGTCGCAGTGCCGATTCTATCGTCGGTGAGGGCAGACAGTAGGTCTACCTCGTCGCCTGCTTCGATCCCCTTCTCGTCGTCGTAGCGCACCGTCGCGGCGTTCTTGCTAGCACGTTGAGCAACAGCGAGCGTCGTTGACGGCCCGGAATCGAACTTGAGTGCCTTCCGATCAGTACTCCGCTCAGACATGCTGACCACCCACCGTTTCCGTCGGATCGACACCCGCTGGATCGATTACGTGCGACCAGGCGAGTTTTGCGACCTCGTTCTCCGAGCGTTTTCCGCCGACCTCGTACCATCGATCGGAGAGCAACTCATCGACGATCGTCGCCGGGACGATCGCGCGGGCGACCTGTGGGAGCCCCGGTCGGGGAAGGTAGACGACGAGCAGATACATCCCGCCAGCCTCGAGCAACCGGTCGTGGGCTCCACGTTTGACGTAGAACCGCCCGCGTGTCGACCGATTCCCGTTGCTCGTCTCGATCTGACAACCCTTGATTTCGATCGGGATATCCGGCTCAACCAGGACGATCCCGAAGAACGGCAACGACGTCGTCGGCTCGAGAAGCGTCGTCGTCCGGGCGTCGTGCCAGGTCGCCGTCCGATCACCGACGTACTCGAGTTCCTCGATCGACTGGATCAGGTGCGCCTCGAGCGCGTCTCCGCTCGCTTTCGAACTCTCAAGCGCGGACGTACGGGAACTCACAGCGGACCACCTCGAGCCCGCCGAACCTCTCGAGCGCACTCCGGACAAAGTCGCCGCGTTGCGGGAACCGACGCATCACACCGTTCGCACTCGTCGGATTCGACGAGACGGCTCACGCCGATTCACCTCGCTTCTCGAGTGCACAATGAACGTCGGTGTCGTCAGCCTGATGGGCTGGGTGGGCGATGGGCGTCCGACTCTCGACGTCGTACAGCCGACTCGCCGGGACGAACTCTCTCATCGTTCACCTCCCGAACTGTGAGCCGTTAGCGACTCTTTCGCACTCTGGATCCGCTGGAATCCATCCGTACTTCCGCCGTTGTCGGGGTGGGCTTCTTTGACCTTCTCGCGAAACGCACGCCGGACTTCAGAATCGCTCGCGTTGGGATCGACGTCAAGAATTTCGTGCGGTGGGACCTCGGCAGCGATCGGTTCCTCGTCCGCTGGCGGGAGCCTCGCGTTCGCGAACTCGGATTCCCCGGTGACGACCGGGCGCTGTTCCATCTTGCGCTTCTCGCGAACGTATAGCCCGACGGTGCGCACGTTATCACGGAGTCGCGAAAACTGGTCGCAGGCTACCGCATACTGCTCCCCGTCCATGCTCCAGCGCAGGACGAAACCAGGATCGTCCGGATTCGCACGCGCGTACGGCCGACGATCACGCTTCCGCTTCCGGGCGTCGAACGAGTATCGGAAATCGTCGACATCGAGTCTCGACAGTTCTCCCTCGAGATCGTCGAACGCCTTCGAAAGCGAGACGTCGAAGTTGTTGTTTCGGCTTCGTTCATCAGCCGGTGTCCGCTCGAATTCGTGCGGCCACTCGAGCCGGTTAGACATCCGCCTCACCCCCGTGCCTGCCCGGAGAGTTCTCAGGATCGGGAATTTGGATCTCTTTCCCAGCCGCGGACCCCCGACTCAGGCGGGCATAACTGTCGCACTCGCCGCAACGATGTGCGCGGTCGAGATCGTCGCCGAATACCCGGCAGAATTGGTCCGTGACGTGGGACCCACAGTGACGGCACGTCGAATTATCAACTGACGGCCACAGGGTGGCAGTCACGCAGACCACCCTCTACGAGAACTATGTCGAGAAGGCGAAAGGAGGCGATTCCCGCCTTTTATTTCAAATGGGGTCGGAGGGATTTGAACCCCCGATCGACTGATATCTCCGGTGCGCCTCGGAACTCCAGAGGGTCATCACACGGACACTGATCAGGTGTCCGATCAGTATATCAGTCTGGAGTGTCGTCCCGGGCGCGGTGCCTCTGGAGTCAGTCGCCATCCCTGGCTTGGCCACGACCCCTCGAGCGTTCGTAGGTGCATCCTGCCTAAAGTGGTTTCGATTCGAGCTACAGCCAGGGGGCACGGCCCTCGGTGTCGGTCGAATCGTCGCCGGGATAGGTTCCCTCTTCGTCGGGCTCGTCTTCGGAATCACTCGAGTCAGCCTCTCGGCCGGTAAGCCCGCCGTCGGGAAGCGGGCCCGTACCGACGGCCGGGAAGGTCCAGTCGTCGTCCGCATCATCACCGCGGTCGAACGAGAACTCGAGAGCGAACAGTGCGGCGACGGCGAGGGCGGCCAGTGGTGCCTGTCCGAAGGCGAAGCCAAGCAACGAGAGCGGCAGGAGGCCGAGTGCGACCGCGCTCCCGAACCGGAACCGGTCGATGTCCATATACTCACGGAGGTAGGGGCCGCTCAGGGCGACCGCCAGTGCGAAGGCGACGCCAACGACAGCCGCGAGGGTCGCGTTGGCGACGAGCGCCGGATTCTCCATCAGGGCAAACGAGGCGCCCTCGAGGTCGATGCTCGCTACCAGCCCCAGTCCGATGATGATCGCGGGGTTCGGGAGGTAGTCGCCAATGGTCGCGCTGGCGGTCCTGGCGGCGATGGCGAGGATCACGAGCGCGGCGAATCGTTCGATGATCGCGTCGTCGAGGACGCTTCCAATGGCGGGCGCGAGCGCCGCCTGCAAAGCGGCGAGTGCAATGAGCGGAATACCGACCAGCAGGACGATCTTCGCCTGCTCGCGTGGCGTTCCCGACATTTCGGCGAGGATCACCGCGACGGTGGCGCTCCCGCCGAAGATGAGCAGGCCAACCTGAATCGCGTTCACCGGGCTGTCGAGCGCACCGGCGAGAATCAACGCCGGGAAGACGCCGTCGATGAGCGGCAACATCATAACTAGCGCGAGCAGTCTGGTATCACCGCCGACGATCCGCTCTAAGCGGAGCGCGACAGGGTGTTGTGACGTACTCATCGGTCACGGACGATGGCCATGACCCGGGGCCGGTGGGCAACAGGGTGGACGATACCGTACCGACTCCTGAGGGAGCCGTTTCGCCCAATTGTGGCCTCGCGCTGTGAGTGTGAATTTCGGATTCCCGAATGTAAAGCTGGAGGCGGAGTCGAACGTCATCCGGCCACCGGTTCGGGAGTCGCTGGAACTCACAGCGTACATACTCCAATGGAAGGTCGGGATTGTCAATAAACGTTGTGTGAGAAGGCATTTCACGATCGGCTGAAATCCCGACACGCGTGTTCGAATCGATGCGTCGATGTACGGATCCGGTCGTTACCTCGACGAGAATAGCGTCATCCAGGTCGTCCCCACGGGCGAGTCAGAGCGGTCCTTCAGGCGAGAACTGTATTTCGTCGTTGTCTCTCACGCCGGGTTCCGTCTGGGCGAGCACGTAGCTGATTCGAAAGTCGGTTCTGAACGAAAACCCGGAGATATCCAGTTTCCGGTGGTTAGTGTGTATAATCGTGTTGCCAACGGGGTGGGCGTCGGCCTCGTAGTACGGGCCGATTCTCACGGTCGCGGTTTCACCGGGTTTGATACTCGCTTCGGTGTCTTTGGCGACGAGCATGACGTAAGCGCCGTTCGCGAAGGTATCGGACACCCTGCTCGTGTGGCCCCCATTCGACGGTGTGATTACGACCGTATCGTCGCCGTCCAGATTGTCGAGAGCGATCGTGTGGTAGTCGAGTTCCGCCAGTCGAAGGTACTGGATGATCGCCGTTCTGTCGTGGGTATTCGTTACTGAGAACTGATAGGAGTGTGCAGAATCCGTGAGTTCGGTATCCTCGTTGTACTCGAGGGTGCCGGTCTCGAGGGCACTCACGCCGGTTCCAAACAGCGAAAGCGCGCCGACGGTGGCGATTCCGGCCTTGAGCGCGGTTCGCCTGCTCGTCGTTTTTGCGGACGGACGGTCGGTCGTCGTTCGCCGTGACGTCGTCTCAGCTGTGGATCGGTCGTCGTGTGTCGGTGAATCGTTCATTGTCGGGTATTCGTCGTGGGTGGTGTTCGTTCGTCGGGTTCGCAGACCGGCTGATCGATGGGGACATCGGCGTCGTGGGGGCTCTTCAGGTCGTTCACAGTACCTCCTCGAGAAACGCCGTCGCGACCGTGGATGGATCCTCGCCCTCGTCGTCGACCCGTGCGATCAGTTCGCGCATAGTCTCCGTGGAGTCGAGATGGCTCGCGAGATCGTTCAGCGTCGCTTCGATCTCCGGGACGGCCTCGAGCGTCGGGCGATGAACGAGTGCAACCGGGTTGTAAGCGGGGAAGAACGAACGGTCGTCCTCGAGGGCGATTACATCGGCTCCGCCGAGTTCGGGATCTGTCGAAAATCCCATGACTACGTCGACCTCTCCCTCCTCGAGGAGACCGTACGTGTCTCCCGCGGGGACGACCACGGCTTCCGACGTGACCTCGTTTGCACGGTCGGCGTCGACGTCGTAAGCGTCGACGAACCCACGCCAGCCGTCGATACGGTGGACGAACTCGTCGCCGAGGCCGAGTCGGACATCACTGTTCTCGAGTTTATCGGCGAGATCGGTCAGCGTCTCGAGACCGTGCGTCGTCGCGAACGAGTCGGTCGTGACGAGTTCGTACGTGTTGTCGAAGCCGCCCGGTTCGAGGACGGCGACGTCGTCGTCCGCGGCGAGTTCTCGCACCTCCTCGAGCGTTTCCGGCGACTCGTGAGCGTAGTGGGACCGAAAGAGGGTTCCGGTGTACTCCCAGTAGTGGTCGAGACCACCGTACTCGGTGTCGACGAAGCTCTGGACGGTCGTTCGCTCCCCGATCGAATCGTCGAGGATCGACGCGACGCCGTCGACCTCGGAGAGGAGCGACGCCGACATCTCTCCGAGGAGGACGTTCTCGGTGAACCGTTTCGATCCGACTGCGACGTCGCGACCGTCGGAATCGACACCAATGTCGGCGGTCGTCGGTTCTTCGTCGGTTGCAGTCTGTTCTTCGTCGGAATGGGTCGCGTCGTCGTCCCCGTCCACCGGTTCAGACTCGGACGTCTCGTCGTCCGAACACCCGGCCACTGTGCCCAGCACGGCCACGCCGGCAGTCGTCAACACCCGTCGTCGCGTCTGTCCTCGTTCCATACGTTATCGTTCACTTTCGACGCAATCAGCAATCACAGATACCGCCCGTCTCGACGTGAGTTGGCGCGGATTGCGCGATAGTCGTGTTAAAAATGATTTGTAGAATATAAATAGCTTCCTACCGGTCCTCGTCGCTCGGACGGGGACACCGCCTCGAATCGGACGATTTAACCCGATGAGGTCGCAAGGTCAGGGTGCGTGCGAGGGTAGCCAAGCGGCCAACGGCGGCGGACTCAAGATCCGCTCGTGTAGACGTTCGTGGGTTCGATTCCCTCCCCTCGCATTGCAACGAGGCACACACCGTGCCGAGTGAAATGCAGGAGGTCCTACGCGGGATCTTCCCTCGCAAAGATTCTGACGGACTCTCTCGAGGAGTACCATCTCGAGTCGGGACAGTCGCGATCCTCTGTCACCGGGCGGAGCGCAAACGATCATCGGGTATCCGACAGCTTTTCACGACGGAGCGCGGACGAGAGGCAATGAGCGAACGCGAATCTATCGATCGGCGAGCCGAGGTGGCTCTGCAGGCGGCGAACGCGGGCGCGGACGTCGCGGCCGAATCGTTTCGGGCCGATCTCGAGGTCGAGTTCAAAGACGGGAAGACGGACGTCGTGACCCAGGCCGACAAGGACGCACAGGTGGCGGTCGTCGACGTCGTCTGCGAGGCGTTTCCGGACGATGCGATCGTCGGCGAGGAAAACGACGCGCTAAAACGGGTTCCCGAGGAGGGCCCCGCCTGGATCGTCGATCCGATCGACGGCACGAACAACTACGTCGACGGAAGCCGCGCGTTCGGAACTGCGGTCGCCGCGGTCGTCGACGGCGAACCGGTCGGCGCGGCGACGGTCTGCCCGGCGCTCTCCGATACGTACCGCGTCGGCCCCGACGGCCCGTTTCTGAACGGTGAGTCGCTGTCGGTCAGCGACCGAACGGACCCGGAGGCGTCGACGGTGTGTCCCACATTCTGGTGGGACTATCACCAGCGAGATCAGTACGCGGCGGCGGCCAAAGCGCTGGTGACTCGATTCGGGGACATCCGACGCCACGGCTGTGCCCAACTCGAGCTCGGGATGGTCGCCTCGGGTGCGCTCGAGGGCGTGGTGACGAACCTGCGGGCAAACCCCTGGGATACGGTCGCCGGCGTCGCCCTCGTTCGCGAGGCAGGTGGGGTCGTCACCGACCTCGAGGGCGACCGGTGGCGCCACGACAGCGAGGGGTTGGTCGCGTCGAACGGCGGGGTTCACGACGAGTTGCTCGAGGCCGCCGGGGAGATCACCGAGTGAGGAACCGAAACACGCGGCCGACAAAAGCAGGGGTGAACCGTCGCGGGAAATGCGAAAACCGGAAACGGTAAGCGCCCACCGCAACGGATATCGGATATGAACGAGTTCATCGAGCGGTACGGCCCGTTCAGGGTCTGGGCTGCGACCGTCTTCGTACTCGCCGCGGCGATTGTGGCGGCGGCGGTTGCCTTCCCCCAGCGGGTGTACGTCGACCTCATCTGGCAGTACTACTGGGGTCCCGTCGTGGCGGACGCTCACGGCTGGAACTGTATCGCGTGGGCCGGTGGGGAACAGGTCCACTGCAACGACGTTGGGCCGGATGCCGGACCGACCGCATCACCCGGTTACACGTTCGTCTCGTATGCCGGCTACATCCCGACGCTTATTCTGTTTCTGGTCGGGATCGTCCTGCTGGTCAGACGGTTGCATATCGAGCGCTACCGGGCGGGCTTTTACGCGCTGTTCCCGTTCATGCTCTTCGGCGGCGCCCTGCGGGTCGTCGAGGATGCGAACGTCGCCGCCTTCCGCGATACCGGCGACCTCGCGATCGAACTGCCGTGGTCGGGCTTTTTAATCAGTCCGCTGATCTACTTCACCGTCTTTCTCGTCACGCTCGCCGCGGTCGTGATCTCGGTCTGGTTGGACCGCAACGATTACGTCTCGGGCTACGAGTATCCGCTCGCTGGGATCGGGACAGTGTTGCTCACGGTCACCGTCGGTTACCTCGGGTGGCTCGCGGCGACGGAGCCGTACGCGACGTTTTACCCGCTGTTGCTCCTGACGACGCTCGTCGGGGCGACCGTCGCGACGGCCGTCGTCTGGTTCGCGATCGACCGATTCGCTCCCGAGATCAACAGCGGGACGATGTTCATGGGATTCGTCGTCATCTGGGCACACGCCGTCGACGGCGTCGCGAACGTCATCGGCTTAGACTGGGCAGTAGCGTTTGGCCACAGTCATAATCTGGTTCCGAAACACCCGGTCAACGAGGCGATCGTCAACGTAACCGGATCGATGCTCCCCGCGACGGTGGTCGACGTTACCGGCGCCGCGTGGCCGTTCTTGCTGGTCAAACTCGCGGCCGCGGTCGTCGTCATCTGGGTGTTCAACGAGGAGGTGTTCGAGGAGAGTCCGCGCTACGCGGTGTTGTTGATGATCACCGTCGTCGCGGTGGGGCTCGGTCCGGGTACTCGAGACATGCTCCGTGCGACCTTCGGCGTCTAGTGGCGTCCCAAGCCTGAACTGATGGTCGAAATCATGCGGGGTGTCGATCTCGTTTATCAATCGACGTGTGAGGGGGACTAGAAACGAACCACTAACCGCTAACAAATAGTTTAAGGGGAGTGTCCGACGTGGGTTACTGTACCGTCGACGAGAACACAACTATGAATGTGAAAATGATATATGGTCTATCTTCGCTTCCACTAATTACTGGGGTGTGTTATGGCTGATACCGAAGAAGAGCTCGCCAAGGACCTCGGGCTGATTTCGGCGCTGGCGATCGGGATCGGGACGATGATCGGCGCCGGGATCTTCGTTCTACCGGGGGTCGCCGCACAGGAAGCGGGGCCGGTCGTCGTCATCTCGTTTATCATCGGCGGCTGTATCGCGATGGTGAACGCCTTCTCGGTGAGTGAACTCGGGACGGCGATGCCGAAAGCCGGCGGAGCCTACTACTACATCAATCGCGCGCTCGGACCACTGGCTGGCTCGATCTCCGGAATGGGCGACTGGATCGGCCTCGCCTTCGCGAGCGCCTTTTACTGTATTGGCTTCGGTGGCTACCTCGCAGACTTACTCGACGGAACGACGATTTCGATTCCCCTCCTCGGAACGTTCACCCTCCTGCCGGTGATCGATCTGGGGACCATCGCACTCGGGACGATCGAAATCGGTCTCACGCTGAACGAGATCCAGATCGGCGCGATCATCGCGGGCCTCGTCTTCGTCGGCGTCAACTACATGGGCGCCAAAGAGACCGGCGGTATTCAGACCGCTATCGTCACGATCCTGCTCGGTATCCTCACGATCTTCGCCATCGTCGGCTTCTTCTCGTTCGACTGGGGGACCGTCGCCGTCGACGGCAGTTACACCCCCGAGGGAACGGCGGCGATCCTCCCCGGCGCCGCGCTCGTCTTCGTCTCCTACCTCGGCTACGCGAAGATCGCGACCGTCGGCGAGGAACTCAAAAACCCAGGTCGGAACCTTCCGATCGCCATCATCGGTAGCGTTGGAATCGTGATGGTGATTTACACCATCCTCGTCGGTCTCCTGATGGGACTGATCCCACACCAGGAGTTCTTCCTCGAGGAGGTCGAGAACGCGCCGATGTCTTATGCGGCCGAAGTCGTCTTCGACTACCAGCTTCCGGTCGCCGGCTTCGAGATACCCATCCTCGGTATCGGCGTCACCTCGATCACGCTCGCGGCGCTTCTCGCGACCGCCTCGAGCGCGAACGCCTCGATCCTCGCCTCCGCCCGGATCAACTTCGCGATGGGCCGAGACAAGATCGTCTCCGACAAACTCAACGAGATCCACCCCCGCTTTGCGACCCCCTACCGGTCGATCGCCGTCACCGGCTTCCTGATCATCGTCTTCATCATCGGTCTCGGCGAGACCGTCGAGATCCTCTCGAGTGCGGCGAGCGTCCTCCACCTCGTCGTCTACGCGCTGATCAACGCCTCGTTGATCGTCTTCCGCGAGACGAATCCGCCCGAGTACGATCCGGACTTCGAGGTGCCGTTCTATCCGTTCTTGCCGATCGCCGGCTTCGTCCTCTCGCTCGGGCTGATCTGGTTTATGGACCCGATTGCGACGTTGATCAGTATGGTGTTCGTCGTCTTCGCGATCGTCTGGTACTTCGGGTACGCGCGAACGAAGACGAGCCTCGAGGGACTGCTCGGGACGTACATTCTGGATCGATCCGCCGAAATGCCGGACGCCGCGGTGACCGCGGCGAGTGCGGTCCAGCCGTCCGGCGACGACGACGAGTACACCGTCGTCGTTCCGGTATCGAACCCCCGAACCGAGTCGAACCTACTCGAGTTGGCGAGCATCGTCGCGAAAGCCAACGACGGCGTCGTCCAGGCCGTCCACGTCGTTCAGGTGCCGGACCAGACACCACTCGAGGAAGGGTCCGAACACGTCAGACGGATCGACGAGGAGTCAGAGCAGTTGATGACCCAGGTGCGACAGAGCACGGAGACGCTCGACGTGCCGGTCGACGCCCGGACGGTCGTCTCTCACCGCTCGCTCGAGGAGGTGTTCGACGTCGCCCGACGCGAACGCGCGGATACGGTCGTGATGGGGTGGGGTCCCGGCCGGCCGTGGGCCGCGGGTCGAGCGGAGCGTCCGCTCGACGAACTCACACACGACCTTCCGTGTGATTTCCTCGTCTTCGACGATAGTTCGTCGGGCCTCGACCGGGTGTTGGTGCCGACTGCCGGCGGTCCGGACTCCGAACTGAGCGCAGAGATCGCTCGCTACCTCCGCGAACAGGTCGGCGCCGAGATCACGCTGTTGCACGTCGTCGACGACTCGGACCAACTGGCCGACGGCGAAGCGTTCCTCGAGGGGTGGGCGGTCGACCACGGTCTCGAGGACGCGACGACCAGGGTCGATACGTCCGGACGCGTCGAGGAGGCGATCGCGACGGCGGCACGCGATCACTCGGTGATCGTCCTCGGGGCGACCGGACGCGGCCTCTTCTCGCGTCTGCTTCGCGGCTCCGTCGCCTACGACGTCGTCACCGAGGTCGACTGTTCGGTGGTGCTCGCAGAGCGCCCGACTCCGCGCTCGCTCCGAGAACGGCTGTTCGGGAAGTAACCGTTTCTAGGGGGCTACACGCACAGTTTCTCCGTCGTTTTCCCGATCGAGCGGATGACGGGATCGAGCGATCGAGCGGATGACGGGAGCCCGTTTCGGGAACGCATATACGACGGCGGCGGCTACGACGAGGTATGAACGACAGCGCCCCCGACGACGGCGGATGGTTCTCCGGGGCTAACCCGGGAGAGCCCGAGTCGGCCGCCGCGGCGGTTCGGGACGGCTCGAGTGCGGCCCCTCGTGACTGGCCCGCCCTCGCCGTCGAGTCCGGGTTCGCCGATGATCGAGCGGAGTACTACGACGCGCTGAAGGAGGCGACGACGGCGGCGGCGCGATCGGCGATCGAGTCCCGCGAGCGGGCGGACGATCGCCAACTCGTCCACGCAATTCGAGCGATGGACGACTGTGAGCGGACGGCGAACGAACTCGCCGAACGGCTCGCAGAGTGGGCCGGAACCGTCGATCCCGACGCCGGAACCGGCCTCGAGTACGCCCGCGAACTGGCGAGCGGGGAACGTGAGGCGCTGGCGGACGAACCCGCGATCCGGTCGCTCGCCGAACGCGTGGCCGACCTCGGAGACGAGGCCGACGACCTCCGGGAGTTCGTCGAGCGCCGAGCGCCGACCGCCGCGCCGAACCTCTCTTCGCTCGCGGGTCCGATCCTCGCGGCCCGACTGGTCTCGCTCGCCGGCGGACTCGAGAGCCTGGCGAAAAAACCGAGCGGGACGATCCAGATCCTCGGCGCGGAGGACGCGCTGTTCGCCCACCTTCGCGGGCACGCCCCGTCGCCGAAACACGGGATCATCTACGTCCACGACGCGGTTCGTGGAACCCACCCCGACGACCGCGGATCGGCGGCGCGGGCACTCGCCGGGAAACTCGCCATCGCCGCCCGCGTCGATCACTACTCGGGCGAACGCAAACCCGAACTCGAGGCCGAGCTCGCCGAACGCATCGAGACGATTCAGGCGCGAAGCAACGACGCTGATGGCGAGAACGGTGCAACGGAAGCCGACGCTGACGGCCAGAGCGATGAAACGGAGGCCGACGCCGACAGCCAGCACGGAGGCACCCATGAGTGAGGACCTCCCCGCGGGTGTCGAACGCCACGCGTTCGACGGGACCGAGCGGCTGGCGACTCGCGGCGAGTCAGTCTACGGCGAGCCGACCGACGGCGAGTGGCGAGCCTGGAACCCGGCCCGGTCGAAACTCGGCGCGATGCTCGAACTCGAGGTGGAGACCGGCCTCGAGGGCGGGGAGACGGTGCTCTACCTGGGCGCCGCCAGCGGGACGACGGTGAGCCACGTCGCCGACTTCTCGGGGCCGACGTACGCCGTCGAGTTCGCCCCGCGACCGGCACGGGACTTACTCGAGGCGGCGGGCTCCCGTTCTCGTCTCTTTCCCCTCCTTGCGGACGCCCGGAAACCGGAGACGTACGCCCACGTCGTGGAAGGGGGCGTCGACGCCGTCGTCCAGGACGTCGCAACGCGTGGCCAGGCGCGAGTCGCCCTCGAGAATCGGCGGTTTCTCGCCGACGACGGTCGGCTCCTCCTGGCCGTCAAGGCCCGAAGCGAGGACGTCACCCGGGAGCCAGCCGACGTCTTCGCGGAGGTGTGTTCTGAACTCGAGGCGGGGTACGAGTTGCTCGAGCGACGTCGACTCGACGCCTACCACGACGATCACCTGGGCGTCGTCGCGCGACCACGGTGACGATGGACGTCACGTCGGGCGGCTCATCACCCAGCGTGACCCCGGGGTGTCGACGACCGCTCGAGAGCGATTACGGGAAACCTATATGGCTCCCTTACCGATAGTTCTGTATCCGAAATGAGACGTGTACGTGACCGACGTGGATTCCTTCGCGCCGGCGCGGTGGCCTGTCTCGCCGGTCTCGCCGGCTGTCTCGGTGGCTCCGACGACGAACCGACGGAGACGGAGGTCGACGTGGCGGCGGGCGACCCCGACGAGCGCGCGGACTGGCCGACGTTCCAGTTCGACGCCCGAAACACGGGCCACGCACCCGGACAGGGACCCACCGACGACGTCGAGGCCCGCTGGACGTTTTCGACCGGCGAGATGGTGTACAGCAGTCCGGCAGTCGTCGACGGGGTCGTCTACGTCGGCAGTCAGGACGGGAACCTCTACGCGGTCGGCGCGGACGACGGCGAGGAACGCTGGCGTTTCAGGACCGGTGACGCGGTGACGAGTTCCCCCGCAGTCGTCGACGGGGTCGTCTACGTCGGCAGTCAAGATGGGAACGTCTACGCGGTCGGGGCCGACGACGGCGAGGAACGTTGGCACTTCGAGACCGGCGAAATGGTCCCCGGGAGTCCGACGGTCGTCGACGGGGTCGTCTACGTCGGCAGTTCCGACAACCACCTCTACGCGCTCGACGCGGAGGAAGGGGACGAACGCGGGGCGTTCGAAACCGGCGGCACCATCCAGCGGGCGCCCGCCGTCGCCGACGGGACCGTCTACGTCGCGAGCGGCGACCAGTCGGTGTACGCCGTCGACGTCGAGGATCTCGAGGCCGAGGGTGACGACGAAGACGAGGGCGACGACGGCGACGACGAAGACGAGGCAGGTGTCGAGGCACGCTGGGAGGTCGCGACCGGCGACATGATTCAGAGCCGGCCGACGGTCGTCGACGGCGTCGTCTACGTCGGAAGCAACGACGACACCGTCTACGCGATCGACGCCGACTCGGGCGACGTTCGCTGGACGTTCCTGACGGAGGGATCGGTCGTCTCGAGTCCGGCGGTCGCCGACGGCGTCGTCTACGTCGGGAGCTTCGACACCAACCTCTATGCGCTCTCGACCGACCTCGAAGAAGCCGAAGCGGCGGACGAACCGGGTAATCCGGAGACGCACTACTGGTCCTCGAGCGGGTTCGGGCAGGTAAGATCCAGTCCGGCTCTCGTCGGCGATACGATCTACGTCGGCAACGAGGACAGCTACGTCTACGGCCTCTCGGCTCGAGACGGCGAGGTTCGGTGGCGGTACTCGACCGACGGCGGGGTCGCCAGTTCGCCCGCGGTCGTCGACGGCGTCGTCTACGTCGGCAGTACGGACGGGACTCTCTACGCACTCGAGGAGTCCTGACGGTGAAATCTGGCGCTTCAGAAATCCGGCCTCGCCCGTTCTCCGGCCGATAGCGCCGCCGGCCGGAGCGAACAAGTAGCCGTCACAACAACCGGCTACTCGAGATGGTATTCGGTCCCGCGATTCGGGAGCTGTCGGCGTCGGAGCGTTCGACGTTCGGTCCGACGTCGTTTCGCGACTACGTCGTCCGCCACGACGTCGACGCGGGTCCCCGGACGCCGCGGTACATTTCGGTCGATTCGCTCGAGGACCTTCCGCCGTCGCTCGCCGAAGCGGGCGCCATGGTGCTTCGAGTCGGATCGGCACCCGACGGGACGGGAACGGCGTTCGTGCTCGTAGATTCACCCGGCGGTGCCGGCGAGTTCTTCCTCCGGGACGAGTCCGTCTTTGCCGGTCAGCCCGTCGAGCGCGTCGAGGAGCCACCCGAGTCCGACCGACTCTCGAGTTATCGCGTGCTCCCGACGCTCTCGGAGACGTCGCTGGTCAATCTCGGGCTTGCCTCGGGAGTACTGGCCGACGCACTCGAGTTGGATACGTCGGGCCCGCTGGCGCCGCCCGCAACGGGTCGATCGACGTTCACGTTCGAGTTCAGACCGCACGGCGACTGCTCTGAGACGGTCACCCACCGTCACGGACAGGTCGAGATCGACACGCTGTTCGTCGAGCGCAGAGGCGGCGAGTCGACGCTGTTCGTCCTCGAGGCTAAGACGGGTCCGCGAGCCTCGCTCGCGAAGCACAAACTCGTCTACGCCCTTCTCGCGGTTGCCGACAGCGTCCCGGCAGAGATCGAACTCGTCCCGGTCTACTTGCGATGTCGACAAGCGGACGGCGTGATCGCGTTCGACGTCGCCGAGTGCGCCCTGCCGGATCCACGTGAGCGGATTCCGGGCGTGAACGAACTCGAGTCACGACGGAGTCGGGTGATCGAACTCGAACTCGAGTGACCAATGGTGGTTTCGGGGTTCGATCACGTTCTCGAGTCAGCTGGAACGAGAGTGGATGCGCCGAGAGGGGCCGGCCCGCCGACTCCCTTGGATGGCCGTCGTCGAGGGTTCGATCGGTCGCGAGGAAACCGAATAGTCATCGATGGCGACCAACCGATACAACAACTCTCGAGGACCATCTTTTTTCGATTCCGTCGGCGGGCCGGGCCACAGGAACGCGTCTCCACCGAACGCGGGGCACACAGCGTGCCGACTCCAAACCGTATTTACTGTCGCGCCCGAAACCCGGAGACGATGGAACGCGGGTCGCGAGAATCGTTTACGCGTATGGGCACGTTGGGGATCGAGGAGGAGTGTTTCGTCGTCGACGAGCGAGGCCGGCCGACGAGCGGGACCGACGACCTCGTCTACGAACACGACCCGCCCGAGATCCTGCGAGACCGACTCGATCACGAACTGTTCAAGTGCGTGATCGAAACCCAGACGCCGCTGATCGAAGAGCTCGCGGATGCCCGGAACTCGCTTCTCGAGATCCGTCGGGCGCTCGACGAGCACGCTCGCGCTCACGGCTACCGAATCGCCGCCGCAGGCCTCCACCCGCTCGCGAAGTGGCGCGAACTCGATCACGCCGAAAAACCGCGGTATCGGTCACAACTCGACCGGATTCAGTACCCACAACACCGGAACACGACGGCTGGCGTCCACGTCCACGTCGGCGTCGACGACGCCGACAAGGCGGTCTGGATCGCGAACGAACTCCGGTGGTACGTGCCGATCGTCCTCGCGCTCTCGGCGAACTCGCCGTACTGGAACGGGTTCGACACGGGACTGCAGTCCGCACGCGCTAAAATCTTCGAGGCGCTTCCGAATACGGGAATGCCGACGTACTTCTCGGACTTCGAGGCGTTCGACCGCTTCGAGCGGCGGATGCTCGAGACCGACTCGATCAACGATCGGGGCGAACTCTGGTACGACGTCCGTCCGCACACGGCCCACGGAACCGTCGAACTCCGAACGCCAGACGGGCAGGCCGATCCTGAGATCGTCCTCGCGTTCGTCGAGTACGCCCACGCGCTGGTCGAAGCGCTGGCCGAAGAGTACGAGGACGGCGCAAGTGGGATGGCGCCGGACCACCGGCGTGAACTCCTCGACGAGAACAAGTGGCGCGCGATTCGCCACGGCCACGACGCCTCGGTTATCGACCGCGACCTCGAGGGAACGGTCGACCTCGGGGAGGTCGTCGACCGCGAGTGCGAGCGCCTGGGGGTCGACGGAATCAAAGACGTCTACGAGCGCGACAGCGGCGCACGCCGACAGCGGCGACTGCTCGAGGAAGCGGGAGCCGACGCGCTGTGTGAATCGCTGTTGCTCGGGGTCGAGTGACGCCGGAAAGGGGGTACGCCGGCAGGGAGTCCGTGCGTGTATGGCGCAGGTGATGATGTGGCGCCCTGCCGTATCTGACGATACCACCCCGTCGGTAATATCGGTGGTGCCAACACACGTTGGTATCGGCTCCGATGGTCGTCTCGTCGCCGATTCTAGGCGATGTCCCGGCTGGTGTCGATCGCGACCTCCTCGGTCAGTTCGAGTTTGATCGTCTCGGTCGGCTGGCTCCCGTGGCGGAACTTCGGAATCGTGAGGTGATTCTCGAGTTCGGTGCCGGCGATCCGGGTTCGCAGGTCGAACACCGCATCGACCGCGTGGTTCGTCCGGGAACGGTTTTCCGGCTCGTTTTCCCCCGAGAGACAATGTAAGACCGCGATACTGTCGGTCTCGAGCATCCGGGTTTTCAACTCGTTCAGAAATGTCACGTACTCGTCGACGTCGCTTCGCTCTAAGACGTCCATCGTATCCACGATGAGGTTCGCGCCGTCGGGGAGCGCCTTGACGAACTGCGTCGCCTCTTCGAGTGGATCGTCCGACGTGATATGTCTGATCGTCGGATTGCCGACCGACGACGGCGAGCTTTCGATCGCCTCTTCGATAGCCGACTCCGAACGCTCCGTGGTCAGATACAGCGTCCCGCGAGCCGCCGTCAGTTCGTACAGTAGCAACTCGGACTGGCTGGCGGGGCTGGCGGTGAAAGCCACGACACACCCCGGAGGCAACCCCCCACCTAGTTTCCGATCCAGTACGTCGATTCCGGTCTCGAGCCGCCCTTCCATTCGATTGTGTCCATTTGAGACAGCGCCCGCATAATTCTTTGCCTTTGATTTCGGCCCAAAAGGAAATGGGGGAGAATCGAATGGTTGGATTGAAGGGGCACGCAAGAGCGTACACGAACGAATGCGCCACGATCACCTCATCACGAGCAAACAACTCTCGCGGGCGGACGTCGAGACGGTACTCGACCGGGCTGCGGAGATCGACGCCGATCCGACCGCCGTCGAGGACCGACACGCGGGGTCGTTGCTCGGCTTGCTCTTTTTCGAGCCGAGTACGCGGACGAAGATGAGCTTCGAAACCGCGATGAAACGTCTGGGAGGCGACGTCGTCGACATGGGATCGATCGAATCCTCGAGCGTCAAGAAAGGTGAGACGCTCGCCGACACGGTCCGCGTCATCGAGGGGTACGCGGACGCGCTCGTGCTCCGCCATCCGAAACAGGGCGCGGCCACGATGGCCAGCGAGTTCGTCGACGTCCCGCTGTTGAACGCGGGTGACGGCGCGGGCCACCATCCGACGCAGACGCTCCTCGACCTCTATACGATTCGCCAGAACGCGGGGTTGGAGGACCTGACGATCGGCATCATGGGCGATCTGAAGTACGGCCGGACGGTTCACTCGCTCGCGTACGCGCTGACGAACTTCGACGCGCGCCAGCACTTCGTCAGCCCCGAGAGCCTGCGCTTGCCCCGCGAAGTCGTCTACGATCTCCACCAGGCGGGAAACGGCGCGGGCATCCGCGAACACGAGTCACTCGAGGAGGTGTTGCCGTCGCTCGACGTCCTCTACGTCACCCGGATTCAGCGCGAACGGTTCCCCGACGAAAACGAGTACCAGAAGGTCGCAGGCGAGTATCAGATCGACCTCGAGACGCTCGAGGCGGCCGACGACGACCTGACGGTGATGCATCCGCTTCCACGCGTCGACGAAATCGCGCCCGAGATCGACGACACCGAGTACGCGGCGTACTTCGAGCAGGCGCACAACGGGGTGCCGGTTCGGATGGCGTTGCTCGATCTCTTGTTGTCGAACGGAGGTGACGACGATGAGTGAGGATCACCAGCTTCGGGTGAGCAAGATCAAAAGCGGGACCGTCATCGATCACGTCGTCGGCGGGCAGGCGCTCAACGTTCTCGCGATCCTCGGGATCGACGGGAGCGAGGGTGAGGAGGTCTCAGTCGGGATAAACGTCCCCTCGGATCGACTGGCGCGAAAGGACATCGTCAAGGTCGAAAGCCGGGAACTCAGCCAGGACGAGGTCGACGTCCTCTCGTTGATCGCGCCGGATGCGACGATCAACATCGTCCGCGATTACGACGTCATCGAGAAACACCGAGTCGATCGCCCCGACGTCGTCGAGGACGTCCTCTCCTGTCCGAACCCGGACTGTATTACGGCCGGTGGCGAGCCGGTCACCTCGCGGTTCGAGGTTCTCGAGGACGGCGTTCGGTGTTCGTACTGCGGTACGATCGTCCGCGAGTCGATCGCTGACCTCATCGACACCTGAGACGGATTGCTGTACCGACGTCCCGGCGGTGAGTCGAACCGTGTGAGACGAGTCTCGGTGGAGGAGTGCAGCGAGTCCACCGTTGCAACCGCCGCGCGGGTCGCGGTTGGGCCGGAACTGACTGACAGTAACCCGTCTGAAACGGCCTCCGCTTGTCAGTTCATCGTGGTCGCGCGCCGTCTAGTGAATTTCCCGATCGATCGGGACGACAGTCCGTCCGAGCTGACTCATCTTCGTTTCTAGAGATATATCCAGAATATCTAAGTGGTAACCAGTCCTAGGGACAGTCGTATATGTCCCGTATTGTCAAGATACTGGTCGCCCTGGTCGTTATCGCCGTTCTCGTGAAGGTCGCGATGAGCCTCACGTCGGACGTCGAGGAGATCGAGTACGAACCGGTGCAATAGCACAGTCAACCGAACGTCTTACGGCGGCGGCGTCGTACCCCAAGCTATGTACGGCGTCGTCACGCGCAACGAAGAAGAGGTCCGATGGCCGGAGTTCGACCGCGGATTCTACGAAGTCAAGGACGTGACCGGGCGGTCCGCCGAACCGATCGACGATGGAGTGAACATGGTCTCGTGTTTCGGCGACAATGCCGCCTCCGACGCCGACCCGTCGCTCGTCCCCGTCGACGATCTCGGACGGCCCGCGACGCGTGATCGGTCGTACTTCGACTGGGATTACGTCTGTCCCTCCCGGATGGACTACCGCGAGGGCTTGCTCGAGGTGATCGACGACTGCGCCGCCGCGAACGAGGACGTCCGACTCGACGACGTCGGGTTCCCGCGAGCCGAGTACTGTCACTGTGGGATCTGCGAGCGGTCGTTCGAAGAAAGCGAGTACGACGACCGCTTCGAGTGGCGCGCGAGCGTCATCACGGAGTTCGTCGCCGAGGCCGCCGATCGAATCCCCGGTCGCGTCTACCTCACGCTGTATCCCGATCCCTATCCCGGCCACCTCTACGAGCGAGCCGGGATCGATCTCGAGGCGATCTCCGAGTACGTCGACGAGTTCGTCGTTCCCCTGTACGATACGGCCTACGGGACGACCTACTGGCTCGAGACGATCGCCAGGGGATTCGAGAGCGCACTCGACACGCCGTTCAGCATCGAGTTGTACGCGGTGAACGTGGACGTCGACGATCTGATTCACGCACTCGAGGTCGCGGGAGCGTACGGGAACGGTGTCTTCTTCGGATACGACGCGTCCAACGCTCGCGCGGCGATTCGGCGAAAACGGGCCGACGAACGGGAGGGAGTCACCCACGGCGAGCCGGATTCTCAATCCTAACCGGAGCTTTCTCTGGCGTTCGACCGATTTGTGTGTGATTACTTCTGGTCGAGACGCTGTTCGTGACGTCCCAACGACCGGTATTTCGACTGCCCGAACCGTTTCAGTCGGTTGGTTGCGTGCTTCCGATCGCAACCGACGACGGCCTTTATTGCGCTCTCGGTTCCCGACGACGACGGCGGTTCGTACTCGAGCCGGAGCGGTCATCGGCGACGTCGATGGCCGGTCTCTCGAACGAGATACACAATGACAGACCAGTACTCGGAGACGGATTCGACCGAACGGATGCAACGAACGACCATGAACCAGGGTCAGCAGGCGATCTCACAACTCCTCGACGTCCAGCGAAACATGGCGGAGATGACTCTCAGCGCGATGAAGTGGCAAGATACCGCACAGCGCCAGGGAGTGGAGATGACGAGATCCATGATGGGGACGTTCCCGGGCCAGCAGTTCACCCAGTCGATGCTCGAGACCTATCTCGAAGGGATGCAGGCGATGGTCCCCGAGATGGAGCGAGCGATGGAAGAGGGGATGCAGGCCGCCACCCAATCCGGCCAGCAGTCGGGAATGCAACGCGGTCAGCGGATGGGGGCGACCGACCAGCGGTCAGGACCGCGCCAATCGCAGGGACGCCGATCTTCCGCCAAACAGGGCGGTCGCCGACGGGAGATGACCGATCGATCGACGCCGGAACGGGAACGGACGGCGCCTCGAGCGGGACGTTCTGCGCCGCCACAGAGCCGACAACAGTACCGGGATGACGAACCGATGGCCCCACAGCACGCCAGGGGCGGCGAAGATCCGATGCCGGCGAACGAGAGCGGCCGACGACGATCCACGGAGCGACGGGGGCCGCCTCGAGAGGCAGAATCCGACCGATCGGACCGTGGTGGGTACGAGCACCGAGGCGGAGGTGAGTATCCCCAGACCGGCGAGTGGATCGACCGACAGGAACGCGTCGATGCAGACGACGGCGGGCCATCGGATCGTCCGGGACGTGCGGAGGGAAGGCGGCGGGAACGCGACACTCGAGATCCATCACAACAGTCGCGCCGTCGCCAACCTGAACGGTCCGAACGGGAACAGTACTCCGGTCGCGGGGGCCAACGCGGACGGGAGCCACCCCAGGTAGCCGAAGGAGCTGACCGGCGTCGAGAGTACGAAGGAAACCGGGAGGACCGCGACGAGCCGAGGTCCGAAGACGAACCGGGAGAACAACGAGACGAACGCCGCGACCACGAGACGGAAGAGCCTACCGCCGAAGATCGGGAGTAGCCGCCTGGGGCCACCGGAGAATACGGGTCGACCACGATTGTCGTCTCGAGCGACCGACCCTTTGTGCGGCGACGAACTCGGTTTCGCACAATCGTCTTCCTCGAACGACGACTCCGTACTCGAGAACGAGCGACGGCGTGCACTCTCCGGAGAACTGAAAAGCCATAGCGGACGGTGACAGAACGCGATTTTCGTTCGGTCGGGACGACTCGAGGGAGCCTCCAGCAGTCGTTATCGGGTGTCGTCGCCGATTATTTCGTCATCATCGTCGTCATCGTCGCTCATCAGCCCCTCGTCGTCGTCGTCACCGATGAGGTCGTCGTCATCGTCGCCCATCAGTCCGTCGTCGTCATCGTCACCGATGAGATCGTCGTCATCGTCGCCCATCATCCCCTCGTCGTCATCGATGTCGGTCCCGTGGTCACGGTCGCGTGCTCGGCCCGGATCGTCCCCGCCGATCATGTCGTGATCGTCGTCGTCACCGATGAGATCGTCGTCATCGTCGCCCATCAGTCCCTCGTCGTCGTGCATTTCGGATTCGCGACCTGTGTCGGTCGTTCCAGCGGTGCCCGCACCGACGTCCGTCGTCCGGTCGTGTGATCCGGCCCCGCCGCCGGGACCGGAGAGTTCGCTCTCGAGGCGGACTTCGTCCGTGGTCACTTCCGCCACGGATTCCTCCTGAAGTGGATAGGCGTCGTCGTCGGTTCCACCCCATCCGAGTTTCGCCTTGATCGTATCCGTCAGCCCGGGATTGGGTTCGACGTGTGCCGTTCCGTGTTCGACGTTCGCGACGATCCCGACTTCTTCTCCTTCGGCGTTGATCACGGTCTTGCCGATGTCGTCGTCGGTAAACTGTGGAGACATTACGCTATCACCGACGGCAAAGACGACCAAGACGGTGGTGCTTGCGCAGGCTTGCGGGCGTTTCGACACCGAGGGGTTCGCGATCTCAGTACGACGTCGTGTGGATTGAACTCGAGTTGATTATCCGGACGGCGACGGCGGTTCCCGAAAGTGCCTCGAGCGACTCGAGTAGTCGATCGCGGCGTAGAATGCGCTCGGAGTCGAGACGGAAGACGTCGTGATCGTGAGGCCGTCGGAGAACGGGTCGCGAATCGCGGGCGCGTCGAAAAACAGGTCGCGGATCATCGTCGACCGACCCAGCGGAAACCGCCGCGCTAGTCAGAGGGCAATGGCGGAGCAGTGGCTTCTTCCTCGGTCACGTTGAGTTCCGACGTGACGAGCGCTCGGTACGCACGTCGAAGACGCTCGGACAGCGCCTGATGGGAGATATCGAGTTCGTCGGAGAGTTCCTGCATCGAGACCTCCCGGGGAATCTCGAAGTAGCCGTGGTCGATCGCGGCGACCAGCGTCTCGTACTGACGCGTGGTGAGTCCACACTGCGTTCGACTCTCCTCGGCGAGGCCGAACAGCCGGACGATCGTCGGTGATACGTCGTCGTCCACAAGTCGATCGTACAGCGTACTCACGTTCTCGCGGTCGATCACGCGAACGCTCAACAGCCACGACCCGTTGGATGCGGACGCGCTCAACACCGTTCCACCCTCCTCGAGGACGACCTCGAAGGGGTCGACCGTCTCCGGATCGAATTCGATATCGTAGAGGTGGCGTTCCTCCTCGCTCGTGATACACGAGTACGACCCGATCGCGGACGTCTCCGTTAGCGCGTCTTCGATCTCCGACCGGGTCGCTCCCGACAACCACAGCCCGTGTCCGCTCGAGGCGATCACGCGTTCCATCTCACACGTCAGCGAGGGAATCGCCTCGAACAGCTCGCCCAATCCGGTTCCGTCGGCCGGGATCTCGATGTCTGCGATGGATGTCATGATTTCGATACACGCTACAGCAAGGACGGCAATAACCCCACTTCCAAAGAGATTAGCGACGCCGATAGCGACTATCGACTCACTAGAACAGTTAGTTCTTTCGACCAGTCAAGATTGAGTTATTGTCCGGACTGATACAGTTTGACAGTAGACTGTTTGAAACGATCGAAACACTGACCGCACGATAGCTGTGCGATCGAGTGCGAAGTCCAGTAGCGACGACACTGTCACCGACCGGCGGGTCGCCAGACGAGTAGCTGTACGACGGCGACGACCGCAACGGTGATCCCGACGAGCGTGAGCGTCGCCGGGACGATCGCCTCCGTGCCACGGGAGACGAACGTAACCCAGATTCGCGTCGGCACGGTCCGCGGATTGTACGCTATCATCATCGTCGCTCCGAACTCGCCGACCGCTCTGACGAAGGTGAGGACGATTCCGGCGGCGATCGCGTTTCGAGCGAGCGGTAACGAGACCCGTCGCGCCGTCTCGAGCGGACCGTATCCCATCGTTCGGGCGGCTTCCTCCAGGCGCCGGTCGACGTCGTCGAACCCTGCTCTCGCCGTGATGACGAGAAACGGTGCCGCGACGAACGTCTGGGCGAGGATCACGCCGAGTCGGCTGTCGGTGAGCGACACTCCGAGCATCGCGGCCGCCGCGCCGATCGGCGTGAACCGACCGACGACGGTCAACAACACGGCGCCACCGACGATCGGCGGCAACACGAGCGGGATCAAGACGGCCGCTTCGACCAGGCGCTTGCCACGGAACCGGCGCCGGGAGAGTACGTAGGCGAGTGGCACCCCGAACACCGTCGCGATCGCGGTCGAAACCGGTGCCGTCAGGAGCGACGTCGCGATGGCATCCCGCATCGCCGGCTTCCCGAGTTCGCCGAGTACGTCGGCCGATCCCGCCTGAGCGAGGAAGACGACGAACGGAACGACGAAGTACGCGAGCAACACCGCTCCCAGGAGTGCCGGTATCACGGTCCCTGCCCGCCGCGAGCGACCGCCCCGCTCGAGCGCGGAGATGGCCCGGCTCACGGAACGATCCCCTCCGGAACCGCACCGTAACGTCGTGGGATCGGAGCCGGGACGCGAAACCCTGCCTCCTCGAGTAACGCCGTCCGCTCGAGTAAAAACGAGACGAAGCGTTCACCGATCTCCACCGCGTCGGCGCCGGTCGGGACCGTGGCGTTGTAGACGACCGGGGATCCAGGAATTGTCCGTCCCGTCGAAGTCGTATGCGTCGCGCGTGCGTATTCGTCCTCGTACGCTGGGTTTCCGAAGCTGTAGACGTCTGGAAGCGACAGCGACGGGAGCCCGCGATCGGCGGCCATATTTCGGTAGGCGATCGCGCAGGCTCTAGCACCGGCGTCGACGCCGCCGAGTAGCTGTCCGTCCCCGCCGTCGACCCGGACGCGTTCGGTCATCGTCTCGAGAAATCCGGGGACGTCGTGTTCGCGTTCGGCGAGTTCGAACAGGTGAAGCGCCCGATAGCCGAGCGGGCTCCGGTCTGGGTCGCCGATTCCGACCGCGCCCGCATCGGCGTCCCGGAGGACCTCATACCAGCGATCACCGGCCTCGAGGCGCGTCCCGAGTTCGGTATCTAGAGCGTAGACGATCACGAGTTCGTTCGTCGCGAACTCGACGTCCCAGCCGATGCGGTCGGGCGAAAGTCGATCGCGTACGAGCCCAGGGTCGACGCCGATCACGACGTCCGGGTGTATTCGCCCTTCCTCGACCATCCGGGTCAACGCGTTCGTCCCGTGGTACTCGCCGTCGACCCGGATCCCCGTTTCCGACTCGAACGCCGGACCGATCTGTTCCTCGAGGGCGACGGTGAGACTCGTCGCCGCGAGCACCTGGATCCGCTCTCTGCCCGAGAGACAGCCCGCTATCCCCGACAGCCCCGCGGCCGACCCGGCGATCGCTCCGAGAACCGATCGTCGGCCACGATGGGACGACCCACCTTCGCTCATTGGTTGCTCTTCGAACTCGGGGGTAATATAACTACTTTCGGTTCCAAATTCCAAGATGAGTAATCTATATTGGTTTCTAAAAGCCACTGATCGTCCGATTCGCTTCCGTCTACGAATCGGCGTAATCGAACGCGGTTTCGCTCCCGACACCGTCGTTCGCGCCCCTTCCGCCCTCGAGTGTGCGGATCGCCTCGACCAGTTCGTCGACGCCGTCTTCCGCGTAACCGAGGATCTGCCCGTCGACGTCGGAGGGGGTGCGGTCGTCGACGACGATCGTCGGAAGCGCGAGTTCGGCGAACCCTTCGACGACGACCGTGTCGTAGCCCCGTCGCTCCAGACGGTCGAGCGTGCGTTCGAGCGCTCGTCGTTCGCGATCGTCCACACCCGGGTCGCGTTCCACGCTCGAGGGACCGATTCCGTCCACGCTCGAGGCATTCGACCTGCCGCTCGAGTTACCCGGACGCGGTGGCAGATCTCGCTTTCCGCGCGTGCTGACGTCGAACGTCAACTCGGGGGTGATCCCGACGACGGTTTCAGCGCCGGCGGCCCGATGCCGATAGGTGTCGGTCCCCGGGGTATCGATCTCGACGTCGTGGTGGATCGATTTGACGGTCGCGACGCGGTCATCACGCTCCGTGAGCCGCGGGACCAGCGATTCGACGAGCGTGGTCTTGCCGGAGTCGCTCGAGCCGACGAGTCGAACGACTTTCATCCGTCGGGTCGTGGTGCATTCGGGATGGTCGACGGCTCCTGTCCCGGCATCGATGAGATACCACAGCCGTTACAGCGGAAGTCACCTTCCTCGTCGCCGCCGAGAAACTGTTCCGTCGGTGCCGGAGGCGTCTCGGGAAACACCGACGGCTCGACGTCGAAGCGCTTCGCGTCGGCCGCGACCAGTTCGTCGACGGTCGCGGCGAGTTCCCGGTAGAACCCCCCAGCTACGCCGTCGTCGACCGTTTCACGGAATCTCGGAACCCAGCGACCGAGGTGATCCTCGAGAAAACTCGCCTGAGCCGACTCGAGGACGTCGATCCCCGTTTCGTCTTCCGTTTCGTACAGGTACGCCGTCTGCAACGCGAGGTGCGAGCAGAACTCGAGTTCGAGACAGAGGTGGTCCGACCGGTCCCGGTACCCGTCTCGCTTCTCGAGGCCGAACGCACCGTAGAATCCGGAGAGGTCGGCCAGCGTATCCGTGCTGGTCAACACCGTTCCCGGACTGTACTCGATCTCGTACAGTGAGATCTCTCCCCCGTTCTCGAAGCCAAAACGGGCCGCGTACTCGTCGGTAAGCGAGTCAATCTCCTCGCTGTCGGACGGACATCGGTCCGCGACGGCCTCGGCGCGTTCGACCAGCCGGGATCGATCGGATGGCTCGGTTCCGGCGGTGCCGTCAGCCGCTTCGGTCTCGAGGGCGCGGGCCGACTCGAGCAGTTGCCGTTCGAACTCGCCGCACTCGAAGGCCTCGATCAGTTGCTCGTCGGGTCGATCGAAGCCGAGTGACGCGAGTTTGTACAGCCGTGCGCGGTGAACGTGTTCGGTTTTTATCATCGATCTCTCCTCTTAGGTGACGTCGAGTCGGTAGACGTCGTTCGCCGCGTCGAACGTGTCGCGTTCGTATTGCGGTTCCTCCATCGGGACGCGAGCGACGGTCGAGCCACTTTCGTCGTAGCCGATCGCCTCCTCGTCGGTCACTTCGAACTCCTCGATGCGCCACTCGGTCGATCCCATCAGGTGCAACAGCCCGCGAAGATCGCGGTGTTCCTCGCGGCCCTGCATCGCCTCGCGGTACGTTTCGACGGCCTCCTCGACGCCGGGACCGAACATCTGGAACAGATAGTCCGTCGGGACGTTGATCGGCGGCACGTAGTAGACGTTCGGCTCTAAGCCGAGTTGCGGATACAGCGGCAGTGCGACCCGCTTTTCGTGGACGAGAAAGTCGACCGGGTTCGTGGGGTCGTAGTCGTCCCGTGGGTTGATCCAGCCGTGCTGGCGGATCTTGCCGAGACAGTTCTCGAAACACTGGGGAACGAGCCCTTCCTCGATTTTGGGGTAACAGCCGACGCACTTCTGGGACTGTTGTTCGACGGGGTTGTAGACGGACTTTCCGTACGGACAGGCCCGGACACACTCCTGAAGCGCCTCACAGCTGTCCTCGTCGATGAGGACGATGCCGTCCTCGGAGCGCTTGTAGACCGCTTGGACCGGACAGCCACCGGCACAGGCCGCGAACGTACAGTGGTTGCAGATGCGGGGAAGGTAGAAAAACCACATCGGATGCGGGTTCTCCTCGAAGTGCGTATCGGCTTCGAGATCTTCGCCGGCAGGCTCGTCCTCCCCGAGGTTCGGGTACGCCCAGTCCTCGCTATCGGGGTTGTAGCCCTCGATGTCCTCGCCGTGGAAGTTCTGTGGGTCGTCGTCGATCAGCATGTCCTCCCAGTCGGCGTCGTTGGCCTCGAAGATGGTGTCGCCTTCGTAGACCGGTTCGCCGTCGTCCTCGCCCCACTCCTGGTAGCCGAGTCGCTCGAGGATCTCGACGTCCCAGCCGACGGGGTGAGAGCCGTAGGGTTTGGTCTCGACGTTGTTCCAGAACATGTGCTCTTGGCCCTCGCCGTGGGTCCACGTGGTCTTACACGAGAGCGTACACGTCTGGCACGCGATACACTTGTTGATGTCGAACACTGCACCCCACTGCCGGTCCGGTCGGGACTCGGCGTAGGGGAACTCCATCTCTCGGCCGATCTGCCAGTTGTAAACTTCTGCCATTGGTTGTCACCTGGTGTGTCGTCGTTAGTCGTCGGATTCGCTCACAAAGCCGCCGCTCAGGTACTCGTCCATGCGGTCGTCCTCCCCGCTCGGTCGCAACCCTTTTCGGTCCGGCATCCACCGTTCTTCGTCCTCGTCGTGGGCCGCATCTTCGGCCTTCTCGATCTTGACGAACGATTCCTTGGGCGCACCGTTGGCGACGTGGACGTCGGCTTCGAACCCGACGTCGATGTTCTGGCCACCGTAGTTTTTGCGCGCCATGTCGTCGGTCAGCAGGGTCGGTCGGAACCACGTCCGCGTGGCGCTTTGGTGGCTCCCCTGGCGGTACAGTGACGCGTAATCGGTGTCCTCGTTGACCGCCAGCCCGTCGCCATCTTCGCCGTCCGGGTCGTGTGCCTCGACGGTGCCGTGAGAGGCCCCATTTAAGTTCATCCAGCTCCGGGTGACGCCGCGTGGCATCGACGGCTGATAGCGCACGCGCATCTTCGCCCGCGCGTAGTTGTCTTCGTCCTCCGAGTCCGCCCCGCGGTAGGGCCGATCCTGTGGATCGGCGTCGACCCAGACGTAGTCACCGTCGTTCAGCCCCTCCTCACGAGCGTCGGCAGGATTCATCTCGATGTACCCCTCACCGTAGTACGGCGAGCGCTCGTCGTGGCGCTCCATGTCGCCGAATGGCCCCCACCAGACCGCGATGTTCGGCAGGGAGTTGGCGAACGTGTGGGTCCCGTGGCGGTACTTCGGCGTCATATAACTGTAGTCGTAGCCCGCATCCAACGCCTTGAGCGGGTGTTCGGTGTCGGTCAACTCCTTGGGCGTGTAGATCTGATTGCGAACCTGCCGGGCCTCGCTGTCTGCGCCACTGATGTTGTCCTCGTCTTCCCACTCGAGGTCCTCGGGCGTCGCCGGATCTATCACCGGGTGATCGTCACCGGAGACGATGGCGTTCGGCTCGTAGAACGTGCCATCCATGGGCTCACGGTGAAGCGGGATGTTCTCTCCTGCTTCCGCGAACATATCCTCCTCGCGGTAGAACTCCATTCGACCGGTCTTGGTGTACCACGGGTCCCCGTCCTCGGCCTGACGACCGCCGACTTTCTTCGGGTAGGTCTGGGTCTGGATGATCTTCGGGATCCCCTCCTCGGCCTCCGCTAACATCTCGTCGATGTCGTAGCCTTTGACCGTGTTCGAGTGGTCGACGATCCGCTGGAGGTAGGTTCGGGCCGCATCCTCTTCGTTGATGAACTCCCAGTACTCCGAGAACCGGTCGTCGCCGGTGATTTCGGCGAGTTTGTCGGCGACACCGGCGTAGATTTCGGCGTCGTTTCGAGTATCGTAGATCCGATCGATCTCGGTGGTCGGCATCGCCATCACGAACGGGTTCGTCACCGCGGCCGTGATGTCGTTCATGTGGTGTTCGGCCCACGAATCGGCCGGGAAGACGATATCGGAGTACTCACAGGTCCCCGTCCACCACCACTCGTTGGTGAAGAAGGCCTCGATCCGACCGTTCCGGAGCATGTTCTCGATGATGTCGTAGCTCCCTTTCGCGTTGCCAAGAATCGAGTTCGAGCCACAGACCCACAGCGCCTTCGTCGGGGTGAACATGTGCGAATCGCCCATGTGATACTCGCCTTCGACCTTCAGCGGCCGGTCGCCGTGAGAGTACCAGTGAGCCGACTGCATCGTCTTCGTGTTCTTGACGTTCGCCGGTTCGTCCGGATCGAGTTCGATATCGAACGGATCCTCCGAAGACCACTGCCCCCGGCCGTTGAAATACGCGCCACGGTAGTTGCCCGCGTAACTGCCGACGTTGCCGCTGTGTCGACCGACGTTCTTCGTCAGTGACGCGAGCAGGAAGACCGCACGGTCTTTCTGATCCTGGTTCGTGTAGTGGTTTGGCCCCATCCCGGTGAGGATGAGCGTCTGCTCCTGATTGTCCGCGACGTCGCGGGCCAGGTTCTCGACGGCTTCCGGCGAACTCCCGGTAACTTCGGCGACCGAGTCGGCATCCCAGGTGTCGATTAGGTGTTGCTTGATCAGATCGAACACCGGGCGAACCTCTACCGTCTCGCCGTCGACCGTCTCCACGTCGAAGCGTCCCTCGAGACTCGCGGGGACGCCGAAATCGTCGCCGATCTCGTCACGGGAGACGGGCTCGAGTTCGCCCGTCTCGGCGTCGTGGACCACGAAGTCGCCCCACCCGTCGCGAAGGTCCTCGGTGAGGATGTTCTCCCAGACGTCGGTCGTGTGTTCGGGCGGACGCTCGTCGTCGTCGCCGACGACCATCGTCTTCTCTAACTCCGCGGGCTCGTATCCCTCGACGACGTCGCTCGCTCGCAGGAGCTTGTTGTCGTCCATGCGAACGAGCATCGGGAGGTCCGTAAAGCGACGGACGTAGTCCGCGTCGTAGCACTCTTCTTCCACGATGATCTTCGCGGCACCGAGAAAGAGCGCGGAGTCGGTCGCCGGGCGAAGGATGACCAGTTCGTCACACTTCGAGGCGGTTGCGTTGTAGTCCGTGAAGACGCCGGTGACCTTCGTGCCCTTCAGCCTGGCTTCGGTTAGCCAGTGGCAGTCGGCCATCTTCGTCGTCAGGTAGTTGATCCCCGCGAGTACCACGTGGTCGGCGTACTCGACGTTTACGAGGTCGAAGTCGACCGTTTGTTGGCCCGTGACCATCGTATGACCCGGCGGCAGGTCGGTGTGCCAGGAGTAGTTATCGAGGCCGACACCGCCGACCGCCTCGTCGTCGCTCACCCCGCGGATGTGCTGGTCGAGCAACGCCATCTGGTTCGCGACGCGGTACATTCCCTGCAAGCGAATCATGCCGAGCAGGGGCATCCCACCGCGGAACTTCAGCGTCTGCGTGCCGATCCCGCCAGTTTCCTCGACGACCCGCTCGTCGTACTCCTGTGCGAGGAGGTCCTGCAGGCCGCCGTCGCCGGTATAGTGGTCTGCAATGTTGTACATCGCCTGTGCGGCGAGTTCGTACGCGTCGTCGAACGCCATCTCGAGCCAGTTATCTTCGCCCCGATTGGCGTACTCCGCGGGCATCGAGCCGTCGTCGTCGCGCGGGAAGCCGTCTTCGACCCAGTCGCGGAATCCTTCGCGGACCATCGGTGCCTGGACGCGTTGATCGCTGTAGAAGCGCTCGATCATCGCCAGACCCTTGTTACAGACCCGCGGGTCCCAGCGCTGAGTCGCCTGCTCGCCCTCGAGACCCTCGGCCTCGCCGTAGTTCATCGACGGGCCGAGGCGAGTGACCTCGCCGTTTTTGACCGACGCCTCGAGATAGCAGTTGTGGGTGTCGTTGGGCGTACACGTAAGGATGTACGAATCGTCACGGTCCCACACGTCCCGGTAGCGTTCTTCCCAGTCCTCGTTGGGATACTCCTCGAAGGGGTTCATCGGAGTGTCCTCGCCCCCGTTTCCGCCGGCCGTCTCCCGGCCGAGTCGTCGGTACCCCAACAACCCGAGACCGGAGACGCCGGCGATTCCGGCCGCGGCCGCCCCGAGTTCGCGCCGTGATAGCTCGAGGCCGGCGTCGTCTTCGCTCATCGAACCACCTCACGCCGTACGCGCATCTCGCGTTCGGTTCCCGGTCGGCCGATCGACCGCAGTGGGTCCGACCAGTGCGGATTCCGTCGCGGAGATGTGGGTCGTCCCTGTACCATACGTACTCCGAACTGGACGTCCCATCCATATACCCCGCCAGGAGAGTTCCCACGCGTTGGGGAGCGTGAACCGATTTCCCTGCGAATAGTGGTCATTTATACGGGGAGAAGAAACCGCGATCGACGTCCCAGCTGGGCGCGACGAAAGGCGGCCCGTGACCTCGCACAGACTGCCCTACACGGCCGACTCCGATTCGGACGCACGCCGCGGCGACACGTCCGCCTCGAGTTCGACCAGACAGCCGTTCCGACCTAGATCAGTCATCGAGACGCTTACCTCTCGGTCATCACGCGCCAGGCTCCGTCGGACCACCGACCCGAGTTCGCGGGGATCGTCCCGTGTGAGGACGGCCACCGACTCGTCGTGATCGAACTCAGTGATCGCCTGCTGGTGGGCCGTCGAGGGGGGCAGGCCGCGGACGTCGACGGCGTCTGCGGGCGGCTCCGGGTCCGCCGTCGCCTCACAGAACGCCGCGAGCGCGTCCGCGACCGACGCGACCGCCGCTTCGCCGTCGGTCCCGGGATCGGTAAACGACCGCTCGAGCGGCGCTCGAAGCGCCGGATCGAACGGAATCGGCTCGAGGTCGGCGTCCGTCGTCTCCCGAATTTCGCCACGCAGGTCCGCGGCGTCGACGTTGTCGTCGAACGGTCCGTCCGCCCCGACCATGTTCGGGACGACGCCGACCGTCTCCACGTCGTTTGCGGTGAACAGCGCACCGGTGCGTTCGGTTGCTCGAACGCCGGCATCGGTCGGCGTACTGACGAGAAGCGCGCCGTCGACCGGCGCCTGCTGGACGAGCGTGTAGACCGCATCGCCGATCCCCGGTGGCAGATCCACGAGCACAACGTCGCGGTCGTCCCACGCGGCGTTGCCGAGCAGGTCCGTCACCACGTCGTGAACCATGGCACCACGCCAGGCGACCGGCCCGTCGTCGGCGATCAACTCGATACTGACGACCTCGATCCCGTCGGCATCGACCGGCTTCGGGCGACCCGACGGCGTCTGGTGAACCGGCCCCTCCGCACCCAGCAGATCCGGTGCGTCGGGGGCGTGAACGTTCGCGTCGAAGACACCGACCGAACGTCCCGCTTCGTGGAGCGCCCGCGCGAGCGCGGCGGTAACCGTCGTCTTCCCGACGCCGCCTTTCGAACTGGCGACCGCGATCAGCGAGTCGACGCCGGAGACGGAGAGTCCCGACTCCGCGCCGTCAGCCGTCGTCTCGATGCGGACGTGGTCGACCCCGTCGACCGCGAGTCCCGCGCCGCGGAGTTGGTCCGCGATACGGACGGTCAGCGTCCGGTCCAGCCGATCGGTGACGACGGTGAACGTGACGACGCCGTCCGCGACGTCGACCTCCTCGAGTAACTCCTCGCCGATCGGATCGCCGCCGGGAACCTGTACCTCGCGGACTCGATCGACGACCGCACGCCTGATCTCGTCGTCGGTCTGCGGTGAATCGGCCATGCCCGTGCGTAGGAGCGGGGTCGGTATGTGGGCCGATGGGAGTTCCCAGCCCCTGGGAAGACGACCCGGATATAGCGTGTCGTCCGTCGGTTGCGATCATCGCAGACTCGATAAGGCGGGACGAGAGGGTCCCTTACGAGATGGTGAGACGACGGCACTCCCTTGCGAAATGGCGGATCGACGGCCATCTCGTAGGGTTCGGTGTACATCGTCGCCAGTACAATCGCGATCCGCCCGCGAATACACCGCAAATCGGTACACGCCCCTCTCATACGGTTTACTGTCAGTCAGTTCCGGCGCAACCGCCGCCCGGGTCGCGGTTGCAACGGTGGACTCGCTGCACTCCTCCACCGAGACTCGTCTCACACGGTTCGACTCACCGCCGGTAAATCGTTACAGTACATCCGTATCAGAAGGCTTCGACCGAGATCCCGTCGGCCTCGAGGTCGTCCGTAAACGCTTCGACGTCCGTTTCGATCGCCTCGAACGTGTCGTAGTGGACCGGGAGCACGAGATCCGGCCCGACGCTCCGTGAAAACGCCGCCGCCTCGTTTCGATCCATCGTGTAGTGGCCGCCGATCGGCGGGACGAACACGTCCGCCGAGATCGACTCGTGGTGGTCGAGAAAGTCCGTATCCGACGGATAGTAGACTTCAACCCCCTCGAGGGCCAGGACGAGTCCGATCACTTCTCGCTCGTCGTGGAACGGATCGCCGTCGTCGTCGACGTGTGTTCCCGTGGGTTCGTTGAACGCGGGAACGGTCCGCACGTCGATGCCGTCGACCGTCCGCTCACCGTCGTAAGGAAGGTCGACGACGTCTCGATCGAGATCCGACGTGTCGACGGCCTCGTAGACCGCGATCGTCGCACCCGTCGAGGCGACCGCCTCGATCCCGTCGGGATCGTAGTGGTCGAAATCGTCGTGGGTCACGAAGACCACGTCGGCGTCGCTCGGTTCTCCCTCGAGCAGTTCACTCCACGGATCGACGTAGACGACCGTTCCGTCCTCGGTTTCGATCCGTACTGTCGCGTGTCCCGGCCGCTCGAACCTGAGTCCTGCGTACTCGACTGACATGGCATTCGGAGATACGTCAAAGAGTGGCATATAACTCGAGGGCCGGCGCTCTCGGTCCGTTCCTCGCATACGCGGCGAGTCGGCGAGAGATCACGGACGTGCGTTCATCTGTCCGCCCCATCGGCTCCGGTCTGTGGTGTGGGTCTCCGAACCGTCGGGTAGCGGACAACCCGTCTCCCTCGAGTGGGCACCGGAAACCAGATACGCAGAAAGCTAACTTTGGTTAATAGACAGACTCCAAACTATATTTGTGAATTGACTATACGAGGAAAAAGAAAATACGGTAATGTATCTGTCGAACTCACTCTGGTTGGTGAGGAAAAGAGCGCACGCGTCGGCGCGTTCGTACACTCGAGTTGGCCCTCAGACCTGTGGCGGTAACGGACTCTCCGGACGGTAACAGGTGCAGGGTCCGATTTTCGCGCCATGGGTGTCCACTCGCTCGAGGACGAGAGCCGGTGTCGAAGCTGGACTGATACTGGTGGACAGTACGAACGGATCGGCTCTGAAACCGAAGCGAAGGGCTGAAACGGCTACCACGCTCGCACAGCTGTCGTTCGATCTGGTCAGCAATAGCGTCCGTCGCGATCGGCGCATCTCCCGATGTCGAGTGAGGACCGACTGAAGACGGTGAAAACGCCAACTCGAACGGGTGGCTCGGACGGGCTCGAGACCGACACTCGAGCAGTCCATCTCGAGGGTGAATGAGGCCCACCAGATCGCAGTATTGACAGATAATATGGTGTATTTTGAATTTGAAAGCTTCGAAGTATAATAGAGATAAGTATGTTTTGAAGACGCCGTCGGTCGACGCCGAATCACCGACTTCTCGAGGTGCGAACTCGGCCGGTCATCGCGAACGCACTCTCACTCGAGGCCGTCGAACGACTCCTCGAGGTAGTTCGTCGTGTGTCTGTTCTCCCGGAACTCGTTGTCTTCCAGGACGGCGAGGTGAAACGGAACGGTCGTCGAGATTCCGTCGATCTCGACCGCCCGAAGAACGCGCCGGCTCCGGGCGAGGACCTCATCCCGATCCTCGCCGGAGACGATGTACTTCCCGACGAGCGAGTCGTAGAACGGGCTGACTGCGTCCCCCTGATCGATGCCGTCGTCGACGCGGACGCCGATTCCGGTCGGCGGACGATAGGTGCTTACGGTGCCCGGCGTCGGGGCGAAATCCTCGGACGGATCCTCGGCGTTGATTCGAAACTCCATCGCCGCGCGATCGAGTGAAACGTCGTCTTGTGAGAAGGTCACGGGTTCGCCGGCGGCGATCCGAAACTGCTGTTTGACGACGTCGATGCCGGTTGCGACTTCGGTGACGGTGTGTTCGACTTGAATCCGTGCGTTGACCTCGAGGAAGTAGAAGTTGCCGTCGTCACCGCCCTCGTAGAGGAACTCCACCGTGCCGGCGTTGCGGTAGCCGGCCTCCGCGACGCCCGTTCGAGCGGTCTCACAGAGTTCGTTTCGCTCGTCGTCGGTGAGCGACGGCGACGGCGTCTCCTCGATGAGTTTTTGCTGGCGACGCTGGACCGAGCAGTCGCGCTCGTAGAGGTGGCGTGCGTTCCCGTGTTCGTCGACCAGAACCTGCACTTCGACGTGGCGTGGATCCTCGAGGAACTTCTCGACGTAGACGTCGGGGTTGTCGAAGTAGGCGTCGCCTTCCCGCCGGGCCTCCTCGAACGCTGATTCGATCCCGCTTTCGTTCTCGACGACTCTCAGTCCGCGGCCGCCGCCGCCGCCGTCGGCCTTGATCGCAATGGGGTAGCCGTGTTCGTCGGCGAACTCCGTGACCGCCGCCGGAGAATCGACGGTGTCGCTCGTTCCGGGAACGATCGGAACCCCCGCCTCTGCCATGATCGCTCTGGCTTTCGTCTTCTCGCCGAAGTCCGCCATCACGTCCGCCGGGGGGCCGATCCAGACGAACTCGGATTCACCGACCCGCCGGGCGAACTCCTCGTTTTCGGCGAGAAAGCCGTAGCCCGGATGGATGGCGTCAGCGTCGGCTTTGCGGGCGGCCTCGAGGATCGCATCGGCGTCGAGGTAGCTCTCTCTCGCAACCGACGAACCGACGTGGTAGGCGACGTCGGCTCGACGGACGTGTTTGGCGGATTCATCTGCGTCGCTGTATATCGCCGCCGCTTCGACTCCGAGTTCCTGTGCCGCCTGTATTACTCTGATCGCGATCTCCCCCCGATTCGCGACGAGCACTGTCTCGAACATCGGTTGAGTATCGTGCGGAGTGCACTTAATCTATCGCCTCAGTCGGACCAATCGGCGTCACTGCGTGGGCGATGGGTGCGGATCGAAGTCGGCCCACGGCCTACCTCGGACCCGACAGATCGCGTCCGAGTACGATGTCGGTCTGGCGCGGTTTCGACGGGAAGGGAGGACGGTAACCGTCTCACGAAAGCGCCGCGAGGGCGGACTTGTTCGCCTCCACGATGGTATCGACGTCCGCGTCCGTGTGCGCCGTCGTCAGATACCACGCGCTCGTCTTCGGCGGCGGGAGAATCCCCGCCTCGAGGGCGGCGAACCAGTACTGTATCGCGGTGTCGAATCGCTGTCCGCTCCCCGTCCGGTAATCCGTAACGTCGGTGTCGATCCCGAAGTGGACGTATCCGACCGACGGCAGGTGTTGGACGGTCGCCGTGATCCCCTCGTCCCGGAGGACGTCCTCGAACGACGCCGCGATGCGCTCGGAGTGTGCCTCGAGTCGATCGTACGCCTCGGGAGTGAGTTCTTCGAGGACCGCCGACCCGGCGCTGACGAGCAACGGATTGGCGTTGTACGTTCCGACGTTTTCGGTGTTCCCCCGACCTCGACCCTGAAAGCTCATCTCGCGCATGATCTCCGCGTCGCCGCCGAAGGCGCCGGCCGGGAGCCCGCCGCCGATCGCCTTTCCGAGCGTAACGAGGTCGGGCTCGAGATCGTAGTACTCACAGGCGCCGCCGTAGGCGATCCGACAGCCAGTCTTCACCTCGTCGACGACGAACACCGCACCGTGTTCTGCGGCGAGTGAGCTGACGTCCTGGAGATAGCCGTCCCGCGGCTCGACGAGCGTCGCGTACATCGGAACCGGTTCGACGATGATCGCCGCAATCTCTCCCTCGTGGGCGTGGAGGATGGATTCCAGTGCCTCCGGATCGTTGAACGGGGCGACTATCGTTTCCTCCAAAACACTATCGGGAACGCCCGCACCGTTCGGCCGCGGGGTCGGCGCCTCTCGAGTGCCGGCGTCGTCGACTGTGGGCATCGTACTGACGAACACGTCGTCGAAGCTCCCGTGGTAGGTCCCCTCGATCTTGACGATCTTGCTCCGGCCCGTGTAGCTTCGCGCCAGGCGAATCGCGTTCATGTTCGCCTCCGTTCCGGAATTCGCGAGCCGTAGACGGTCGATCATCGGGTATCGGTCGGTCAGCGCGTTCGTATACTCGAGTTGTTTCGGGTACGGATGGCCGTACACCAGCCCCTCCTCGAGTTGGCTACCGACCGCGTTCCTGACGGCCTTCGGGGCGTGGCCCAGCATGGGGACGCCGCCGAAGCAGTTGAACACGTCGACGTACTCGTTGCCGTCGACGTCGCGGATCGTCGACCCGCTCGCGCTCTCGATCGCGAGCGGGTAGGGTTCCACGTAGCGCGGTTGGCTGCCGACGCCGTCGACCAGCCCGTTTCGATTCTCCTCCCAGATCGCCTTCGACCCCGGCGTTCGCTCCCGGTAGTCCGCTTTGAGTTCCTCGAGTACGTTCTGATCCGACATAGATGTGATACCAGAACGGGACGGAACGTAATGATTTGGTCCGATCGGGCGTTCGAGTCGGGTGTGCGGAGCAATCTTCGGACGGTTCGGGCCCTCCCGTCGCTCGCCGCGTGTTCAGAACGCTCGAGAGTGCTCAGAACGGCCGGTCCCCTCAAAACGCCCGTGTGAGCGTCTCGAGTTCCCACTCGGTTGCTTTTCCGGTGTACTCGTTCCACTGACTTCGTTTGACGTCGACGTAGGACTCGAACAACGACGCACCGAGTGCGTCGGCCAGAACCTCGTTCTCCTCGAGCGCCGCGAGCGCTTCGCCGAACGTTTCGGGAAGCCGTTCGATGTCGCGCTCGCTGCGTTCTTCCTCGTCTAAGGCCTCGGGGTTGGTGTCGAGTGGCTCGCCGGGATCGAGTTCGCGTTCGATGCCGTCGTAGCCGGCCGCGAGCAATCCGAGAAGTGCGAGGTAGGGGTTGGCCGTGTTGTCCGCTGGTTTGAACTCGAATCTCGTCGCCGCTTCCGGATCCTCGACGCCCGTAAACGGAACCCTGACCATCGCTTCGCGGTTGTCGATCCCCCAACAGGTGTACGCCGACGCCCACGTGTGCGGCCGGAGGCGCTTGTACGAGAGGGTGGTGGGTGCGGTGAGCGCCATCAACGCCGGAGCGTGTTCCAGAAGTCCGCCGATAAACTGACGGGCCGTCTCGCTCAACGGATAGGACTGATCGTCGGCATCCGGATCGTAGAACTGATTCGCGCCGTCGTCCCACAGCGAGAGGTGAATGTGACAGCCGCTGCCGGCCGCATCCTCGAACGGTTTCGGAACGAACGTCGCTCGGTAGCCCCGGTTCGATGCCACACCCTTGACGGTCTGTTTGAACAGCACGTGGTTGTCCGCCGCCCGAACGCCCTCGTCGTGTTTGACGACGAACTCCTGTTGGCCCGGCCCGTACTCGGGGTAGTAGGTGACGAACTCCATGCCCTGGGATTCGAGTGCCCCCTTCAGATCGAGCACGAACTCGTTCATCGTCTGCATGCCGTTTGGCGAGAAACAGACGCTTTCCTCGAGCGGTTCGAGCCCATCCTCGGTGTGCTCGATCAAGTAAAACTCGCTTTCGAACGCCGCACTCGGCACCGCGTCGATCGTTTCGAGGAACTCAAGGAGCGCCGACCGGGGGTCTGCCTCCCAGACCTCCCCTTCGATCGTTTCCATCGTACAGAGCATCACCGCCGACCGATCGGCGTACGGAAGCTCCCTGAACGTCGTCGGATCCGGTATCAATCGAACCGAGCCGACGGCGCCGAACGGACCGGACGGGGAGAGGTGATCCAAGGCGTTGAACGACTGCATTCCCTTGGTCAGGTTCATCCCGTCGACGAACGTGGATTCGACGTTTTCGGCATCGACGACGTATCCGCGAGGGACGCCGTCGTTGCCGACGTACAGCAGTCGTACGAGTTCGATATCGCCCTCCGTGCACCGCGTTACCACGTCTGCTCTCGAAGGCATGGGGGATAAATTCCGTCCCGTTTATAAAAAGGTTGCTCCGGTTGGCTCGGGAGTAGGTCGGAAAACGACGAACCAGGCGACGGGTTCGTCGCCTCGAGAGGCTGTGTCGGCGACAACTATAATAGATCATCCACTCACTAGCCAACGAGATGGCACCAGAGCGAATCGAACGTCGAACGCTCCCGACTCCAGACTACGAGTACGGCGGTGACGACCACGTCTTCGTCGAACTCGACCGGGAGATGAGCTTCGACGCCAACTTCAAAGCGATGGCGATCACCCAGCAACTTCGCGGGGACGACCCCGACGGCGTCGTCGAGATCTGTCCGGCGAACGCGTCGTACATGATCCGGTTCGATCCGGCCGTAATCGGACCCGACGAACTGATCGACCGTCTCGAGAGCTTAGACGAGGAGATCGACATCGAAGACTACGAGTGGGACGCGCGCGTCATCGACTTCCCGGTGTTGTACGACGACCCGTGGACCCACGAGACGCTGATGCGGTTTCGCGACCGCCATCAGGACCCCGACGCGACGGATCTCGAGTACTCCGCGCGGATCAACGACTTCGACGGACCCGACGCGTTCATCGAGGCCCACGCAGGAGCCCCGCATATGGTGACGATGATCGGGTTCGTCCCGGGTCTGGCGTGGTGTCATCAGATGGTTCCCCGCGAGGAGCAGATCGAGGTCCCGAAGTACGTCCGTCCGCGAACTGACACGCCCGGACGGGCGATCGGCTACGGCGGCGCGTTCACGACGCCGTATCCGGTCCAGGGGGCCGGCGGTTACCAGCTGTTCGGACGGACGCCAGTGGAGGTACTCGACGTCGATCAGGAGCTTCCCGACTTTCAGGAGTCGATCGTGTTCCCGAACCCGGGAGACATCTTCAACTTCCGGCGGATCGACCGCGAGGAGTACGATCGCATCCGTGAGGACGTCGAAGACGGAACGTTCAGACACACCTACGAACGTGTCGAGTTCGCTCCCGACGACTTTTTCGCCGATCCACACGGCTACAACGAACGGCTCGTGGAGGTGGTCGAATGAGCCTCGAGATCGTCGGCCCCGGGCTCTCGACGACGGTACAGGACGACGGCCGATTCGGTCACTACCACATCGGAATGCCCCCCTCCGGCGCGATGGACGGCTTCTCTCACGCCGTCGCGAACTATCTGGTCGGCAACGACGAGACCGCCGCGACGCTGGAAATGACGTACAACGGCGCCGACGTCCGGTTCGAAGCCGACACGACGATCGCCATCGCCGGCGCGGGGATGTCGCCCGAACTCGACGGCGAGGCGATCCCTTCCTGGGAGTCCGTCGCCGTCGAAGCCGGACAGCTCCTCACCACGTCGTTCGCCGAGAACGGCGTTCGATCGTACCTCGCGGTCGCCGGCGGCGTCGATACCGAACCGCGGATGGGGAGTCGCTCGACGTACGAACTGATCGGCCTCGGCGGTCACGAGGGCCGATCGCTCCAGGAGGGGGACGTGCTCCCGATCGGAGACGCAGATAACGAGGTTCGAGCAGGTAGATCGGTTCCCGACGCCGACGTCCCGGCGTACGACGACGGGAAGACCCTCCGAGTCATCATGGGGCTCTGTGAGTATCGGCTCACCGAGGAGAGCAAGGCCGAGTTTCTGTCGGCCGAGTGGACGGTGACGCCGGAAGCCGATCGAATCGGCTGTCGCTTCGACGGGCCGGACATCGAGTTCGTCGAACGCGAACAGCCCTTCGGCGCGGGCACCGACCCCTCGAACGTCGTCGACGTCGGCTACCCCGTCGGCTCGATCCAGGTTCCCGAACAGCCGATCGTCCTCACGAACGACGCCGTCACCGGTGGCGGCTACGCCACCATCGGCACGGTCATCAGTCCCGACCGGGATCTGCTGGCTCAGTGTCGGACCCACGAGTCGGTCGGCTTCGAGTCGGTGTCCATCGAAGCCGCCCTCGAGGCGAGAGAGACCCATCAGCAGACACTCGAGCGGATTCGCGACTCGCTTTGAGACGATCTACTGTAAGCCATTTTCGGTGCGACCGCGACCCGTCGTGCGGTCGCACCGGTAAATCGTTACAGCAAACCGTATGAGACGGTCCGCTGTCCGTCGGTACCAGTGAATCACGACCTCGCTATGATTTTACCGGGAAACTGTTACAGCAATCCGTATGAGCCGGGCCGAGACGGCTCGAATTTATACCGTTGAACGCACATGGGTCATGTAGACACATGACAAGCGACGACGACCCAACTGCGTCGAGCGAAGACGAATCGGCCGCGACGAGTGAAGCCGAGTGGCTCCGCCGAGACGCCGACGCGATCGCCGAAACGATGAAGATCCGGTTCTTCCCGTTCGCACTCGAGAGCCAGGAGGGAAGCGTTCTGACCGGCGTCGACGGTGACGGCTGTATCGACTTCAGCGCGGCCTGGGCGGTGGCGAACACGGGCTATCGACACCCGACGGTTCTCGAGGAGGTTCGCGAACAGCTCGAGTCGGCTTCGACGAACTCGCCGCTCTCGATTCCCCACCCTCCGCTGGTCGAACTCGCCGAGCGACTCGTCGAACGCGTCCCCGGCGAGTTCGAGAAGAAAGCGTGGTTCGGCCACTCCGGTTCCGAAGCCGGCGATCTGATCTGGAAGCTACTCGCCGACGCCGACCGCGGCGACACCGTGCTCACGTTCGGCGGGAGCTACCACGGACAGACGATGGGGGCCGCGACGCTCTCCGGCCACGCCGCGACCGGCGACGACGCGTCCGACGACGTGGCCATTTGCGACTTTCCGGGGACGAAGCCGGGAATCGACGCGGAAACCGCACTCGAGGGGGTCGACCGAGCGTTCGACGAGAACGACGTCGCCGGCGTGATCACCGAACCGATCCAGAGCGATGGCGGGATCTACGATCCGCCACAGGGATTCCTCGCCGCCCTCGAGGAGCGCTGTCGCCGCCAGGACGCCTACTTCGTCGTCGACGAGACGAAAGCGGGCCTCGGCCGAACGGGGACGTTCTTCGCGTTCGAGCGCGACGGCGTCACTCCCGACGCGGTGATGATCGGAAAGCCACTGGGCTCCGGGCTCCCGATCAGCGCCGTCGTCGGCCGGGAAACGCTTCTCGACGCGCTCCCGGCCGGCCACCTGATGACGACCGCCGGGAACCCGCTCTCGGCGGCCGCCGGGCTGGGAACGCTCGACGCCCTCGAGTCGGACGGTCTGGTCGATCGAGCCGCGACGATGGGTGATCGACTCCGGGCGTTGCTCGACGAACGCGTGGGCGATCACGAGTGCGTCGCGGACGTCCGGGGACGCGGACTAATGCAGGGCGTCGAACTTCGCGACCCAAGGGGCGACGATCCGGCAGGCGTCACCGCCAAAACGGTGTACAGGGCGCGCGAGCGGGGACTGATCGTCTTCTACGTCGGCCTCGAGTCGAACGTTCTGGAGATTACGCCGCCGTTGACGATCGAGGAATCGGAGCTCGAACGCGGCGTCGATCGGCTTGCGGCGGCCATCGACGACGTTCGCGACGGCGCGGTCGACGACGAGACGATCGCCCCGTATGCGGGTTGGTAAGGTCGTGTTGTATGCGGGATGGGAAGACCACGCCGTTTGCCGGTTGGGTCGCCCCGCCGTATTTTGCCGCCGAGATTCCGTCGTGTGTCGACCGGTCCGGTCTCCCGGTCAGCGGGCCAACGACGGTGACGATACCGATTTCGTCGGTTTGACCACCGCAACCTTTACTTTCGGCCGACCGGAATCTGTAGAAGAATGACCGACCCGGAACTGTCGGAGCGGCTCGTCCGCGAAGGGGTCGTCGAACTCGGGGATCTCTGTGCGTCGAGTCTGGGCCCGTTCGGCGGGGAGACGTTGCTCGAGACCGACGAGGAAACGCTCGTCACGAAGGATATTCACCGGCTGATCGATCACCTCGAACTCACGAACCCCGGCGCGCGACTCGTCGCGAGCGGCGCCGTCGAACAGAAAGAGCGAATCGGGGACGGATCGCTCACCCTGATCGTCCTCGCCGCGGGGCTGATCGAGCGAGCCGGGGACCTCCTCGAGGACGGGTTCAGTCGGAGAACGATCGAACAGGGCTATCACCGGGCGGGTCGGGCGGCCGTCGACGTGCTCCCGAAACACGCCCGTCCGGTCGACGGCGGAATCGAGGACCCCCGGATCGAGGGCGCGATTCGGGCGGCGTTCGCCCGCCGGCTCGCAACCGACGACTCGCTCGTCGACGCGGTTCGAGACGCCGCAGATCTCGTCTCGAGCGAGCGACGCGACAGGAACCGAAACGGCTTCGAGGATCTGATCTTCGAGGTGAATCCGGAACGCGGTGGGCCGCCGGTCGAACTCGTCCGCGGGGTGGTGCTCGAACGGGAGCCGGTCGATCCCGAGATGGCGACGACAATCGACGCGCCCCGGATCGCGGTCGTCGGCGGCGGGAAGAAGGCGGGGACGGGCATCGAGACACGAGACCCGCGTCGGGCCGGCGGCCGATCCGGCAAGGGTCGGACGTCCGTCTCGTACGACCCGGACACTCCAGCGGCCCTCGAGACGTTCAGCGAACGCGAGTCCGCGGACGTCGCTCGACAGGTGCGAGCGCTCGAAGCGGCGGACGTCGACGCGGTCTTCTGTACGATGGGCATCAACGACGAGGCGAAGTCACAGCTCCAGGCCGCGGGGATCACCGCGTTCCGCCGGCTCACTTCGGGCATGGCGACGCATCTGGCAAACGCTGTCGGGGGATCGATCGCGATGGAGGTTCGACTGCTCGAGCCCGAGATGGTCGGGACGGCCGGTCGACTCCGGACGTTCGAGGAAGACGGCGACACGTACGTTCGCGTCGACGGCTGTCGGGACGGCGTGGTCGGCACCCTCCTGTTTTCGAACTCGATCGGCGAGATCTCCGCTGAGGTCGAACGCGACGTTCGAACCGCGATCGTCGCCGCGCTCGGTCTCGTCGACGGCGGGAGCGTGGTTCCCGGCGGCGGCGGGATCGAAACCCGCCTCGCCGCGGCCGTCCGTGACGACGCGCGCGGAACCGACGACCGGCAGGCGATCGCGATGGCGGCGTTCGCGGACACCCTCGAGGACGTCCCGCGGGCGCTGATCGATAACGCGGGGAAGGATTCGCTCGACGAACTGACCGCGCTCCGGGCGGCCGGGGGGTCGAGTGGTTTCGACTGTTTCGCCGGGGAAATCGTCGACACCGATCCGAACGGACCGTTGCTTCCCGAACGCGTGGTCAGGACGGTCGTCGAATCGGCGACGGAGGTCGCCTGCACGCTCGTTCGCGTCGACGACGTGCTCCCCGCGAATCGACCGGAGGAGTCGGCCGTCGACGAAATCGATACGACACCGGATCCGGAACGCGATTTCGCGTGGCGGCGGTCGTAACTTCGACTCCGCGAGATCGGTCTCCTCAGCGAAGGCCGGTCGGAGAAAACCCGTTGCAGACGGACTATCGCAACAGTTTTGCAGTGGATGGTTCGAACCCGACCGTGACGCTCGAGCCCTCCTCGATCAACGTCTCGCCGGTCGTCTCGTGAGCGTGGAGCTGTGAGCCGTTCTCGAGTTCGAGGACGTACTGCGTGTGTGGACCCTTGAAGACGGTGTCGGCGACGACGGCTTCGTTCGCGTTCGCGGCCTCCGCCCCGATCACGACCTGCTCGTTCGGGACGAAAAAGCCGATTTCCTCGCCCTCTGCGGGGACGTCGGCGATGCCGGCGGTCGAAACTCGGTACGTGATTCCCTCGCTCTCGATTACGAGGTGTTGGTCACTCACATCCGTGACGGTGCCGCTGATGATGTTCGAGACGCCGAGGAAATCCGCGACGAACTCGCTGTTCGGGTTCTTGTAGATGTCGAGCGGTTTGCCGACCTGTGCGACGTCTCCGTCGTGCATGATCGCGATGCGATCGCTCATCGTAAACGCCTCCTCCTGGCTGTGCGTGACGAACAGGAACGTCTTGTCGACGGTCTGTTGGAGGTTCTTCAGTTCGATCTGCATCTCCTTCGAGAGCTTCTCGTCGAGCGCACCGAGGACTTCGTCGAGCAACAGGACGTCCGGCTCGACCACGAGACTTCGAGCCGTCGCGACGCGCTGGCGCTCACCGCCGGATAGCTCCGTGACTTGCCTGTCTTCTTTGCCGGCCAGACCCATCATCTCGAACATCTCGCCGGCGCGCTCGGCACGCGTCTGCTCGTCGACTCCACGGAGCATCAGGCCGTACTCGACGTTCTCCTGGGCGGTCATGTGCGGAAACAGCGCGTACTCCTGGAACACCATACTCGTGTTGCGATTGTACGCTTTCACGTCGTTGACCCGCTCCCCTCTGATCCGGAGTTCGCCGCTCGTCGGCGTCTCGATGCCGGCGATCAGCTGTAACAGCGTCGACTTGCCGCTTCCGGACGGGCCGAGAAGCGTAAAGAACTCACCCTCACGAATGTGCAGGTCCACGTCGTCGACGGCGACGACTCCCGGATACTCCTTTCGAAGATCCTCGAGTTCGATAATGTCGACCGTACTGGACGCACTCGACGCCCCGGTAACCGGTTCTGAACTCATCGATACGCATAGAACGTCCGTGTGACGTAATAACGTTTTCCCTGGTAACAACTGACAATTGGCCTGAGAGCCGGCCGACCCGTCACAGATACCGCCGGACGGGCCGACTCGAGGATCGGTCGCTCGACTGTCCGTCGTCGGGAGGGACGCTCTCGCGGTCAGGTTGTCGTCGAGTTCCAGCGGAGACGAGAGATTGAAACCGTTGGACCGAAAGAGAGAGGTATGACTCGACAGTTATCGCAATCCGAGCGAACGGTTCTCGATGCGGGTACGGAATGGCTCGACGCACACGAGGAGGCGTTGGTCGACCTCCTGACCGAACTCGTCGCTCGGCCGAGCATTACGGGACGAGAGGGGAGACGCGACGACCCGGCGTCCACTGTTGGACACCTGGTGGCCGCCCTCGAGGAGCAGGTCGACCGAACCGACGTCGTCACCGAGCGCTTGCCCGACGAGTGGGAGTACCGCGATGGGGCACACCGCGAGAATGTCTACACCGTTCTCCAGGGCGGCGACGACGGCGCGCTCGTCTGTACGAGCCATACGGACGTGGTCTCCGCTGGAGCGCCGGATAGCTGGCCCGACGACGACCCGTACTCGATTCAGCGGGGGACGGTCACGCGCGTCGGCGAGACGACGATCGAACTCGATGTCGCTGGCGACCGGTTCGAACGCGAGGTCCGTGCGGAACTCGCCCGGTCGTGGGATCGCCGTGGCGTCGGCGACGGTCGGTCGCTCGAGGCGTTGGTCGGGCGGGGCGTCTACGACAACAAGGCGTCGATCGTCTGTCTCGTCGGCTCGCTTCTGGCACTCGAGGCGGCGCTGGACGACTCCCAGACCCTGGGTGGCGACCTCGTCCACGGACACCTCGTCGACGAGGAAGTTTACCAGGTGGGTGCAAAGCGGATGGTCGGCTGGGACGGACGCGAGGGATGGCTCGACGAGCAATACGACGGCTACGACGACTTTCGAGCCGTCGTCCTCGAGGGATCGTACGGGTTCGCCCCCGTTATCGGACACCGTGGACTCGTCTGGCTCGAACTCGAGGCGACCGGCGAGGCGGCCCACGCGTCGACCCCGGATCTGGGACGAAACGCAGTGGTGGGGATGGCGAAGGCACTCGCAGATGCGGACGACCCAGCGTACGCGAACGCGGTCGCCGAGCAGTTCGTCGAGGATCGGTTACTCGGCGAGACGACGGTCGCCCCGGGGACGACGGTCGTCGGTGGAGACGTTCGAGCCGTCGAGGACGGATACGTCGATCGAGGCGGTCTCAACGCGATTCCGGAGTGGTGTGAGGCGACGTTCGACGTCCGAATCCCACGATGGGAGGGGTTCCCCGACGGGGTCGACGAGGTCCAGGCGGCGTTGTGTGAGACGGTCGAGCGACGAGCGAGGGCCGCGGGCGGCGTCGAGTTCTCCGCGAGGATCCCCGAACACGGGTTCTTCCCGCCGGTCGCGCTGGCGGACGACCGCGAGGAGGCTGGATCCCACCCGCTCGTCGAGACAGCTATCGCCGCGGCGACGGCGACTGCCGGTTACGAGCCGGCGATCGAAGTCGCCCCCGGCGCGACCGACGCCGCGTTCGTCTATCACGGTACGCACGCCCCGACGCTCGTCGAGTACGGACCCGCGGGAGCCCTCTCACACGAACCCCTCGAGTTCGTCGAGCGCGAGCACGTACTCACCGGGGCCAAGGCGATGCTCGAGTTCGCCGTTCGCGAACTCGGGGTCCTCGAGTGAGCGGCCGAGACGAGAGGGATGGATTGGCGGAAGTCCTCGGTCTCGGACGTTTCGAAGGGGGAAATTAGTGCAAAAGAGGAATTGGTGGAAAGGAGAACGTTCACTGGGCGTGATAGAGGTAGAACGAGCCGATTCCGATGAGCAACAGCGAGAACATGACCGTGGCGCCGGAGAGCGCGAACAGTTCCGGTGACTCGGTCACCTGAATCTGGGCCCAGACGTACGTCGGGATGGTGGTGAGTCGACCCTGTAGGTAGAAGGTTCGTGCGAACTCGTTGAACGAGAGCACGAAGCTGAAGATCACCGCGCTGATCAACCCCGGTTTGAGTTGCGGATAGACGACGTACCGGAAGGTCTCGAACTCGTTTGCACCCAGGTCGGAACTGGCGAGCAGGTTATCCTCCGAGATACTCGACATCGTCGTCAACAGCACCAGAAACGCGAACGGAAGCGCCCAGATGATGTGTCCGATCGCCTCCCTGGCGAAGGCGTAATCGAAGTTGATCTGCTGGAAGATAATCATGAGACTCACACCCTGGACGATTCCGGGGAGGAAAAGTGGCAGGACCAACGCCGCGATTATCAGCCGCTTTCGCTCCGAGCGCCGGTACGTGAGAACGGCACAGAGAGCCAAAATCGGCGTGACGATCGACGTGATCACGGCGAGAACGATCGTCCGACGGATCGCACCGAGAAGCTCTCCACTGGCGAACATCGCCTCGTACTTCATGAGCGAGAACGATTGTGGGATCCGGATGAACGAGGCCCCGTCGAACGAGATCAACACCAGAAGCACTGGTGGTGCCAGAATGTAGAGGACCCAGAACGCGACGAACCCTTTCCAGAACCAGTCTTTCCACCGGTCTCGTTGGACGGACAGGACGTCGAATCGACTCACGCCATCCTGCTCGAGCGGCCGTGCAGTACGTTCATCACCCGCCATCAGATCTCACCAACGATTTTCAGGCCGAATATTCGCTCCCAGATCGCCAGTACGAGCAACGCCATCAACAACATGACGGTGCTGATCGCGCTGGCCAACGGGAGATTGAGCGAGTTGACCGCGTTGTCGATCACGGAGGAGACGAACCCGACGTTGCCGCCACCCAGTATCACCGGCGTCGCGCTCTCACCGAGGACGCCGACGAAGACGAAGACGGCACCGATGACGATTCCGGGCATCGAGAGCGGGAGAACGACGTGGCGGATCGTCTGTATCGGCGTCGCTCCCAGATCGGCACTGGCCGAAAGCGTCTCGTCGCCGATTCGCGCCATCGCGAGCCACGCCGGAAACACGACGAACGGAATGTACGACGCGGGAAGACTCACGTGAACCGCAAACTGTGAGTACAGGAACCAGCCGATCGGTCCGTCCGTAATTCCGAGCGTCATGAGGGCGCTGTTGAACACCCCCTGGTTGCCAAGAAAGCCGATCCACGCCATCGCCCGAAGGATGTAGCTCACGAAAAAGGGAACTGCAAACAACAGCAACAGCGGAAACGCGTACTTCGAGCCTCGCATACGGATACCCGTATAGTACGCGATCGGGAAGCCGAACGCGACGGCGATGACGACCTGAAACGCCGCCGCCGCGACCGTCTGGAAGAAGACTCCAAGTTGATACGACGTGAAGAACTCCACGTAGTTCTCCAGCGTAAACGAGTACTCGACGCCGAACAACGTCTGCGTCATGAAACTCCAGATCACGACCGCCAGAAGCGGAAGAAAGACGAAAGCTAGCAGAACCCCGACCCAGGGCGCAACCAGAACCGACTGCCGGAGTCGGTCGTTTCGGAGAAACGGTCGTATCGGTGCCGGTGCTCGATCCACCGCGGACGCGGATCTGTCGGTTACTTTCGTGGACATAAATCGTACGTTTGAGACCACTTACGTGGTCAGCCGGTCCCATTCGGTGTTGACGTAGTTGAAGATCTCCACCGACGGGAAGTTGTCGCTGAAGACGCTGTTCTCGTGGCGAAGCCGATTCTCGAGGACGTCCTCGTGGACGGATTCGATCGCGTCGGCATCGTACTCCTCGCTCTCTTCGGCGTACTCGATCGCGCGTGGCGTCGCCGTGAGATAGCCCGTTTCGGCGGTGACGTCCGCGCCGTAGAACCCGTCCATCAGCCAGCTGACGAACTCCTCGACGGCGCCTTCTTTCTCGACACCCGCAGTCGTCATCCACGGTCCGTGGCTCCAGACCGCATACCCCTCGTCGGGCTCGAGGTAGTAGGCATCCATTCCCTCGTTACGGAGGGCGAAGACGACCGGCTCCCACGTGTCCATCGCGTACACTTCCTCGGAAGCGAGCAGATTGACCGCCGACTCCCAGCCGCTCCAGAACGTTCGGAACTGCCCCTCGTCGTGTTGCTCCTCGAGGAAGCCGATGACGGTGTCGATCGTCTCTTCGTCGGGCTGTTTGATCTGTTCGACCGTAATGTCGGCCATATCGTTGAACGCCAGATACTGTGCGGTCTTGGGAAACGGCATCGACCAGCCGGCTTCGAGCGCGGTCTGTCCCGCGAACTCGTCGTCGAAGAGTATGCCGTAGGACGTTACCTCGTTCGGTCCGCCGACGTGCTCTTCCAGGCAGACGACCGAGTCGCCGTTCATCAGACTCGTCAGCGCGAACTGTTCGCCGTCGATTTCGGTGTACTCGTTCTCCTGGACCTCGGGATACGCTTCCTCCCAGAGTTCCAGGCTCTCGAGGTCGGTTCGATGAATCGCATCCTGTTCGGCGACGGTCGAGGTCAACGTCGAATCCATCTGGACGATATCGTAGTCCTGATCACCACCACCCGACACGAGGCGGTTCATCACTTGCCCCTGACGCCACGGGGCCGAGGATGCTTCGACCGAGATACCACTCCCGTCCTCGAAGTCGTCCCAGCCACTCGGCGGAAACGCGGTGTCGATTCCCCAGTAGATGAGGTTGTCCGCCATTGGCTTTTCGTCGTCTCCGGTCTCTCCGGTTTCGTCACTGCCGTTACCGTCGCCGTTGCCCGCGCCGTTCCCATCGTCTTCTTCCCCTAAACACCCGGCCAGGCCACCGACCATGCTCGCGCCGGCGAGCGTGCCGGCACCCTTGAGAACCGAGCGTCGCGGTCGTGAATCGTTCCCCTCACTGTCTGAACCCGTTGTTGGAGACCTGCTCATTGTCACGGTGTCACAAAGCATAAACACCTCTACTAAGACAAATAGCTTTCGGGAAATGGGATCTGATTGCCAGGAACCGGCGGACGGATCTCGATACTGGGACAATCCTCGAAAACGAAGTCGGAAATCGACGATACGACAGTAATACTATCCTGTATATATACTTCTGCACCATACACCGGAGTATGTTGGAGATGGTGGATAAAATTCGGAGAATGTTGGATACCGTCCACGAGATTGGTCCGTAATGGGATCTTCTACAACGGCCCGCTTCACGTTATATGTGATCACACACCACATCGGATCTGATACTAAATTACGAGAGTACATCTGTAATTTCTCGTCCGAATCATTCTGGCGGTTACCGGTCGCTTCCTCTCAGGATAGTGTGAACGATTCTCTCCCGCCGTCACGGAGGTCCTCGAGCCGTCGGGTGGTCTCCGATTACTCGTCACAACAGCCCACGAGAATGTCCACACGCCGTGGTGTCTTCGGCGTTAGCGCAACGACTCGAGGGAATAGTCGTTGAGCGGGTTCGGTTCGTCCTTTATCGTCATGATGACGAACTTGGAACTCACGCGACTCACCTCGGGGATCGACTCGAAGTCGTTGACGAGACGATGGACCATGTCCCGGTTGGTCAGGTGAGCGATGAGGACGAAGTCGACGTCGCCGAGGGTAAAGTACACCTTGTTGACACCCTCGATGTTCGCGAGTTTCTCGCCGACCTGCCCCTCGGTTAACTCGCCGTACTCGGCGACCACGTCGGAGATCAACGTTAGTTTCAGTCCGGCCTTTTGGATGTCGATATCCAGGAGATCGTTCCTGATGATGCCATTTTCTTTGAGCTTCTCGATCCGGTAGTGGATCGTCGAGGTCGGAATACCCGTCTCCTCGTGAAGCTCTTTGACGTTCCCAGTTCCCAGAGAAGCGATCGCCATGAGTATCCGCAGATCACGTTCGTCCATGTCGGTCGTGTGTTGTTGGTCCATGAGTACTGCTGAATCGTCCGTATTAGGAAACTCCCTGAAAAATATGTTTCGCCCACGCTGGGGATGTGGTCCGGTCAGCAAGCCGAACTTCTCGAACTCGAGTAGTAAATCTCCACTCCTCGTGGTCTCAGACGGACTGCTGTCACCGTTTACCGGCGCGGCCCTAAGACGGGGCGCGGTCGGACAGAAGCTGGACGGCAGACGTGGTCACACCGGAACCGACGGATGGCAGATTGTCACACGCGTTACACCCAACAGTCAACAGTTTGGCCGGTCGGCCAGCCGTTTCTCCGTAACATTCAATAGCTCCTGTGAATAGGTACCATACGGACACCGAGTGGTAGATAATGGCATACAGTGACTACGCAGAGAGCGGAACCAAGTGTGCGTTGTGCGGGAAGAAAACGTTCGGGCAAACCATCTCGGTCGACGGCGAGGAGGTCTGCTCGAGTTGGTGTGAGACGGAGTACGAACGGCGTTCCGGGGAGGGGTCGTGATCGTGACGACGGACGGGCGCATCCCGGATCCGAACCCCGTTTTCAGCACGGAGGGGCGTTCGGATGTATAGAGTCGGAATCGACACGGGTGGGACGTTCACCGACTTCGTCTCGGTCGACGAGGAGTCGGGCGAACTCGCCGTCACGAAGACGTCGTCGACGCCGGAGAATCCGATCGAAGGGGTCGTCGACAGCATCGACCAGTCGGCCGTCGCCGACGGCGGGGAAATCGCCCAGTTGATACACGGAACGACGGTGACGACGAACGCGCTGATCGAGCGCCACGGCGCCGAAGTGGGATACATCACCACCGATGGATTCGTCGACGTTCCGTTTATTCAGCGGATCAACCGGAAGGGTCACTACGATCTGAGCTGGGACAAACCCGAACCACTCGTCGAGCGAAAGAACTGTTACGGCGTCCCCGAACGGATCGACTACACGGGCGCCGAGGTCGAATCGCTCGACGAGGAGGTACTCCGGAACGTCGTCGGCGAGTTGATGGACGACGGCATCGACACGTATGCCGTAATGTTCCTGTTTTCTTACGTCGATCCGAGTCACGAACGACGCGCAGAAGAGATCATTCTCGAGGAGAATCCCGACGCGAACGTCTCGCTGTCTCACCAGGTGTACTCGAAGTGGCGTGAGTACGAGCGAGGGAGCACGACGCTTGCCGACAGCTACCTCAAACCCGACATGCAACGGTACGTCGACGAGTTCGTCGCCCGCATGGACGAACGCGACGTCGACAACACCGCGATCATGAAATCCAACGGCGGAGTCGTGCGCCCGGACGCGGCAAAAGACAATCCGGTCCACACGATCACTTCCGGCCCGGCCGGCGGCGTGATCAGCGCACTGCAGTTCGGATCCAGATTCGGTTTCGACGACCTCGTGAGCCTCGATATGGGCGGAACCAGCTGTGACATCTCGGTGATCACCGACGGCGAGCAAAACTACACGACCAACTTCGAACTCGAGTTCGGACTGCCGATCAACGTCCCGATGATCGACATCGAGACGATCGGCGCCGGCGGCGGGTCGATCGCCTGGGTCGACGAGGGGGGGCTACTCACCGTCGGTCCACGAAGCGCCGGCGCACAGCCGGGACCGGTCTGTTACGGCCGCGGCGGGACGGAACCAACCGTCACCGACGCACACCTCGTCCTGGGCCGGCTCAACCCCGAGTTCTTCCTCGGCGGAAAGATCGACCTCGAGGAACAGAAGGCCTACGATGCCCTCGAGTCCCTCGGCGAACAGGTCGGTATGGACGCCTACGAGGCGGCGGCGAGCATCGTCCAGATCGCCAACAACAACATGCAAAACGCGCTGTCGGCCGAACTCGTCGAACGCGGCTACGATCCCGATCGGTTCGCCATGGTCAGTTTCGGCGGCGCGGGGCCGCTACACGCGGCAGAACTGGCGAAAAAAGCCGGCATCGAACAGGTGGTCGTTCCGATCCACCCCGGCGTGGCGAGCGCGACGGGGCTCGTCATGGCCGACGGCCGCGTCGATTACGAACAGACGATGGCGATGCGGTCGGACGGGTACGACGTCGCACAGATCGAGACGCTGTTCGAGTCGCTGACCGAACGTGCCGTGACCGACCTCGAACACGAGGGCTTTACGGACGAAGTGACCGTCTCGACGGCGATGGGAATGCGATATCTCGGCCAGAACTACGAGATCGAAGTTCCGATCGCCTTCGACGCCGTAACCGAGGAGAACGTCGAAGGCCTCTTCGACCGGTTTCACGACCTCCACGAGAACCTCTATGGCTTTGCGAACCCGGAGGAGGTCATCGAGATCATCTCGTTTAAGATCACAGCCCATCAGCCACGGGAGACGCCGCCGCTCGAGGAACTGGCCCCGTCTGCGGGCGAACCGAAGTCGACGAGGGAGGTGTACTTCGAGGGGCGCGGAACCGTCGAAACGTCGATATACGAACGAGCGGACCTCGGACCGAACGCGGAGGTGACCGGGCCCGCAATTATCGAAGACACCGACGCCACCACGTCGGTCCCGCCGGACGCAACGCTCGAGACCGACGAGTTCGGCAATATGCTGATCACGCTGAACGACTAACATGTCAGGAACAGATACCGGGCCGACCGTCGACGAGGAATCGACCGAACGCGAGATTACGACCGATCAGGTGACCCTGAATACGGTCTCGAAGAACCTCGTCTCGATCTGTCGAGAGATGGGGATCAACCTAAAGAATACGGCGTACTCACCGATCTTCAACGAGGGGCTCGACTTCTCGTGTGCGATCTTCGACGCCGACGCCGAAATGATCGGTCAGGCAGAGTTCTGCCCGGCACAGATCGGTGCGATGCCGTTCATCGTTGAGTGGTGTGTCGAAGAACTCGGGAAAGACGCGTTCGAACCGGGCGACGTGGTCTTACACAACGACCCCTATCGGGGCGGCTGTCACATTCCCGAACACTTCGTGATGAAACCCGCCTTCGTCGACGACGAACTCGTCGGATTCGCCGCCAGCATCGGCCACATGGCCGAAATCGGCGGGAAGACGCCCGGCGGCTTCGCCGCGGACGCGACGGAGGTCTTCCAGGAAGGGTACCGGTTGCCGCCGGTCAAGATCGTCGAGGGCGGCGACGACGTCGAGGCCATCTGGAAGATCATTCTGAACAACGTTCGCACCCCCCGGGTGAGCTACGGCGACCTCCGCGCGTTGATCAGTAGCGTCGACCTCGGACAGGAACGCCTCGAGGAACTGACCGAACGCTACGGAATCCAGGAGTTCGGTCGGATCGTCGAGGACGTCCAGACGTACTCCGAGCGACGGATGCGGTCGTTCATCGACTCGATTCCCAACGGCACGTACGAGGGCGAAGACTACATGGACGACGACGGCATCGACGACGGTCCGTTCAAACTCCACGTCTCGATCGAAGTCCGGGACGACGAGATCGTCGCCGACTGGAGCGCAACAGACGATCAGACCGACGGTCCGATCAACGCGACGTTCGGCGTCACGAGTTCCGCGACCTGGAACGCACTCTTACAGCTGTACGAAGGCGATATGCCGGTGAATAAGGGTTCGTACGAGCCGATTCACGTCATCGCGCGGCCGGGTTCGATCGCGAACGTCGACTATCCGAAACCCGAGGTCGGCGGAAACACGGAGACGCACCCCCGGATGGTCAACACCGTCTATCGGGCCATGGCCGAACCGCTCCCGGAGCAGGTTACGGCCGCAGACGGATCGACGTGCATGAACTTCCTGTTCGGCGGCACTCACCCCGAGACAGGCGAACCGTACGTCAACTACCACCTCGAGGGAATGGGCTGGGGCGGTCGACCCGACGGCGACGGCAACGATTCGGTGATCGTCGTCAACGGAAACTGCCGGAACACGCCCGTCGAGGTGTTCGAAACCCGGTACCCCTGGCTGACGGAGAACTACGAACTTCGCCAGGACTCTGGCGGTGCCGGGAGACATCGCGGCGGACTGGGCATCGAGCGCGTCATCGAATCCCGCGCCCCGGAGATCACCGTTTCCGCCCTGTTCGACCGGATGAAAAACGCTCCCTGGGGACACAGAGGCGGAAACGAGGGTGCAAAGAGTTCTATCACGGTCGAACGAGCCGACCGCGACGGGTTCGAGACGTTCGTCGACGCCTTCGGGACGGCGTCTCCGAGCAAGTTCGCGGACGTCAAAATCAGCGAGGGCGACCGAATCCGAATCCGGAGCCCCGGCGGCGGCGGATACGGCGATCCGACGGAGCGTCCCGACGAGAACGTCCGGGAAGACGTCCGTGAGGGGTTCGTCTCCGAAGCGTCGGCGGCCGAGGAGTACGGCCTCGCACTCGAGGGCTCCCCATCAGAACCGTCCGAGGCCGAGTAGCCGTGTCTCCCGTTACCGAAAGACATATGATTGGTTCGGATAGACCTGAACTGACCGCTCAGTATCCGAGCCCGGTGGGTCGCTCGTTCGAACGAGAGACGACCACCGGAAGCCACAGACCACGAAATCGGATAGAAACCAGACGAAAACTGAGCACACCCGACACAATGACATTGGAGAACGCAGGTAGTCCCGATGAGTGACATACCACCGATCGAAGACGTCCACTTCGCGATGGAACCGAGCGTTGACGCGGTCCCCGGACCGCGGTCGAAACAGTTGCTACAGCGCCAGCGAGAGATCGATACGAGCGCCGTCGCCTATCCGAAGACGATTCCGATCGCCCTGGATTCCGCCCGCGGTGCGACGATCCGGGACGTAGACGGTAACGTCTTTCTCGATTTCTTCGCGGGCATCGGCGTCCTGAACGTCGGCCACGGAAATCCGTACGTAAAAGAGGCCGTCGACGAACAGATGGACTCGCTGGTCCACAGCATCGACTTCCCGACGGAGGCACGCCTCGATCTCATCGAGAAACTCGACGAGATCGCACCCGGCAACCTCTCTGGATCGAACAGGGTGGTGTTCGGCGGCCCCACCGGAAGCGACGCCATCGAGGGATCGATCAAACTGGCGAAGTACAACACCGGCGGTCGGGGATTGATCGCCTTTCGCGGCGGCTATCACGGCTCGACGTCCGGTGCGCTGACGCTCACCGCGAACAACGACTTCAAGTCGGATTACTCGCCGCTGTTATCGGATGCAGTTCACCTCCCGTATCCCTACCCGTTCCGTCAGGACAAAAGCGAACAGGCGGCGGTCGAGGACGCACTCGCCGAGGCCAGGGCGACGCTCGAGGATCCCTACAGCGGGCTCTCGAATCCGGCCGGCATCTGGGTGGAACCGATTCAGGGCGAGGGAGGCGTGGTCGACCCGCCGGAGGGATTCTTACCGGGTCTGAAAGAGATCGCCGAGGACAACGGGATTCCGTTGATCGTCGACGAGATTCAAACCGGGTTCGGTCGGACGGGCCAGTGGTTCGCAAGCGACTGGTACGACGTCACGCCGGATGCGATGACGATGGCGAAAGCGCTCGGCGGTATCGGCCTCCCGCTGTCGGGAACGATGTACCACGAGGACCTCGATACGTGGGACGCGGGCGGCCACGTCGGGACGTATCGTGGTCACGCGCCGGCGATGCGAGCGGGAACGGCCGCAATCGAGTACATCCAAGAACAGGACCTCCTCGCCCACGCCCGGGAACTCGGGGAGTACATTCGCTCGAGGTTCCGCGAGGTCGCCGAGGAGAATCCCCTGATCGGCGAGGTCCGCGGAAAGGGGTTGTTCATCGGCGTGGAGTTCGTCGAACCGGATGGCAACGGACCGAACGGGGACGCCGTCTCGGACGTCCAGACGTACTGTTACGAACACGGCGTTCTCGTCTGGAAGGCCGGACGAGAGAACTGCGTTCTCCGCCTGATCCCGCCGCTGGTTCTCACCCGCCAGCAGGCGGAAGTCGGGATGGACGTCATCGTCGACGGAATCGAGCAAACGACCGCGACACAGTTGAAACGGCCCACGTAGTCGACGGCGGTCGTTTCGGACGAATCGATCGCACGGATAGGCGGTCCGGGATCCATACTGCTCGGATTCCGCATCGCTTCGTCGTGGTTTCGGCAAACTGACTGACAGCAGTCCGTCTCTCGTCTTCGTTCGTCTCATGACGTCCGACAGCCCACTGGTACGAGCGGACGCCGAATCGCGGTCGCGCTGGTGAACAGTTAAGTGGTTCGATGCCCCACTCGAGGTATGGTAACGGAATACGTGACTGCACCCATGCCTGGCGTGTTCTACCGACGTCCCGATCCCGAGGAGCCCCGGTTCGTCGAGGTCGGTGACGACGTCAGCGACGGGGAGGTACTCGGCCTCGTCGGTGCAATGAAGAACTTCCACGAACTGACCGCACCGGGGCCCGGGACCGTAACCGACGTGCTGGTCGACAACGAGTCCGAAATCGCGGCTGGCCAGGAACTCATCGAACTGACGACGGACGAGTGATGCGGACTGCTCCGAGTCGTTACCGGTCGATCGCAGACCGTCTGCGTTGGCGACCGGCAATCAATCGCAACAGACCGTGTGAGCGGGGAATCGATCGGCTATCAGTCGTAACAGTCCGTGTGAACGGGCGACGGGTCCGATCGATACCCGTCTGTCGCGTCGAATCACCACCAGATCGTCCGTCCGCGTACTCTCACAGCCGGTAGACCCGTCGGGCGTTCTCGCGAAGCACGTTCCGAGCGATCGTTTCGGCGTACGCTTCGCGGAGAAATCCTGCCTCGATCAGGTTCTCGAGGACGTCGGCCAGGTCGGCACGGATCCGTTTGGCGGCGAGGTAGTGCCACTCGGGGACGTAGAAGCCGTCGCTGCTGTAGAGAAGCTTCGTCGACGGAGCGAGCTCGAGGACCTGTCTGATCACTCCGTGGGTTCCGTGCTGGACGAACGGGATCGTCATCCCCAGGTCGAGGTAGACGTTCTCGAGGACGGAGACGATGTAGCCCGCCGTTCGGGTGTAGGGATAGCTCGCGTGGAGGAGGACGATGTCGGTCTCGGGGTGGCGGTTCATGAACGCCCACATGTAGCCGGGGTCGACGTACCGGGGGTGTGCGTCGGCGTCGCCGAACCCGCTGTGAAACTGGATCGGGACGTCGTTTTTCCCCGCGATCTCTGCCGCGAGATGTGCCGTATAATCGAGTAACACCGGGTGTTCGATGCGCCCCGTCCAGTCGGCTTTCACTTCGTCGAAGGCAGTCGCCGCTTCGGCCCGCGACGGCTCGGAGATGTTCAGCCCAGTCCGATAGGCGACGATCGACTTCAGGCCGACACACGGACCCTGAACCGCGTCGACGAGCAGATCCCGGAGTTCGGAGACGAACGTCGAAAAGTCGTCGCTCGCCTCGATCAGCGGCTCCATCTCCGTTTCGACCCGCAGAATGGGACTGACCTCGGCGTCCGTATACCGGCGAAACGAATCCGGGGAACTGTCCGGTGGCGTCCCAGTATCTTGGAGGATGTGACTCACGTTCGCCCGCTCGAACAGGTCCCGCGAGAACGCCTCGAAGTCGACGTCGGCCCGTCGGTCGAGGACTTCTTGCTCGGAGTTGACGCCGAAGTACTCGGAGAGAACGTCGATTGCGTTTCGATAGTGGATGGTATGTCTCGCATGATACGACTCCGGCCCCTCGGTGAAGTAGCTCGCGAATCGCTCGGGTGTGAGGTCTTCGGAGAACGGCCGCACCTCGTGTGCGTGGTTGTCGACGAGTTGGATCGACTCGACGGTCTCTCGGACGGACATGCGAAAACCGTCGGACGCCGATTTATTAGTTCTTCGCCTCGAGATCCCCCATTTTGCCGCAGTCGGCCCACTCTACGCGATGGTTCGGACGACTCCACGCGATGGGGTAGTCGGCTCTCCGTGATGATGTGGTCGACCCGACGTGAGTGGTCGGTCGCTCGAGCGATGAGGGCGCGAGTCGGGACACAAACCTATATTCGATCGTGTGATAGTAGTACCCACGATGGCGACGATCGACATCAACTGCGACATGGGAGAGAGCTTCGGGAACTGGCGGATGGGAAACGACGCGGACGTCATGCCGTACGTTACGTCGGTCAACGTCGCCGGTGGCTACCACGCCGGCGATCCACACGTCATGCGCGAGACGGTGGCGCTGGCCGCAGAACACGACGTCGGAATCGGCGTTCATCCCGGATTTCCCGACAAGATGGGATTCGGGCGTCGCGGCATGGACGTAAGTCCGGACGAAGTACGCGATTACGTCGTCTACCAGCTCGGCGCGCTCACGGCGTTCGCTCGCCGCCACGGAACGACCGTCCAGCACGTCAAACCCCACGGCGCGATGTACTCGATGCTTTCCGAGAGCCCCGAACACGCACGGGCGGTCATGGACGCCCTCCTCGAGGTCGACGACGATCTCATCTACGTCGCGACCGACACGAACATCTACGACGTCGCAAAGGAGGTCGACGGATTGCGGGCCGTCTTCGAGGGGTACGTCGACCTCGACTATCGTGCCGATCGCTCGCTCATCGTCGAACAGGAGTTATCGGACCGCGATCCGGAGCTCGTCGCCGACCGCTTCGTTTCGATCGCCACAGAGGGCGTCGTCGAGGCGGCGACCGGCGAAGAGATCTCGATCCCCGCCGAAACCATCTGCATTCACGGCGACAACCCCAACGCCGTCGAGATCCTCGAGGCGATCCACGATCGAATCGAAGAACACGACGTTCGACTCGCCTCGCTATCCGACGTTGTTTGAACAGATATAGTAGCCACTGCAACTCATCGCACACCTGATCACCAGACGGTTCGGCGATCAGTGTGTACATCGTTGCAGTTGTTGCTATAGCATAGCTACCGCGAGACCACGGTCGTCAGACGGAGTAGCGTGCAAACATATAATCAAAAGTTATAGTTATTTTGCTAGTGGTATTTCGGTTTCAAGCCGTAATGGCCGCATCCGAATCCGACGCGGCGGTGATTTCTCTCGGTGAATCTCTGAATGTTGAGTAACGTGTACAGAATGGTGTCCTTGTGGCCCACACTGCTGGTATATGTCGATTCGTGACGACCGACCCACCGCTGTCGATAATCTCGAGAGTCGTCGGATCGGGACCGCTCCCTGTGGATATCGATGGAGTGCTGTAGATGGGTTGTAGACGGCCAAATGCCGACATAATTGGGGAGAAAAGAAACCGATGATAGATCCGAGACGGATGACGATCGGTATGACGCTCTCGAGTCCAACGGTGAGCGCTGACAAATGGTTCTTCTACCTATCATATTTATTGTTGGATTGGAAAATTATATTATTATTGATTGGATGGTTCGAGTCTACACGTCGCTATATTGACCACAACACCGCAAACATCGTGGAACCCGTTCGATCGGTTGTACAGCGGCAACGACGAATCGTTCGACTTGAGGACGAATGGCGTACGTTTCGCCCTTGTACAACGACGGACCGAACTCGAATTTTCGGTTCAGTTACCTTGACGTAATCTAATCAGTCACCTTCGAGTAAGAGACCATTATTAGTACTCCCAATTTCTCGTGGTAGGTGTCATGAGCCAAACGAATCAGGCGAATCGAAGGCTCGCAGTTCGGGTGAACCGTCGATCGCAAAACGGTGATATCGAGCGGATGGTACCGGTGAGAGTTCGATGAGCATTGCCAAAGCACAACGACTCCACCACAGCGGTTCGGACGCGCGTCTATTGTGGGGACCCGATGCAACCCCAGCAGGGTCGGGATACACCGAACGGCTCGGCCAGCTTCACGAGTGGCAGGCCGACCACGAACACGACGTTCGTCTGTGGAAGTTCATCCAGACGGTAATCGACGAGGTCGAGGGATCCGAAGACCACGATGCACAACCCCTTCGTGACGCCCTCGAGCTTCCGGAGCTTCCGGTCGGCGATATGACCGAGATGGCGATGGCCGCGGAAACGAACCCAGGCAAGCTCTCGACGTTCGAGTTCGACGGTGTCGACGCCATCGACGAGGATGCTGGCGAGGGACTCGAGAGCCAGGTTCGAGATTTCGTGAGCGGAAACGAGTTTCTGGACTTCCATCGGCGGATGCACCACAAGAAAGCCAACGTCGAGCAAACTGGGCGCGAGGTCGTCTCGACGATGGTACCGGACGTCCTGTTAGAGGAAACGCTTCCGGAGCCGGATGAGGTATCCATGACGACGTTTCAGAAGCAGTTCGAGCAGTACGGCTACCGGGGACAGTTACGATTCGCCGAGCAACTCACACGCGGCCTGAGCGAATCCGAAGCTGGCATGCGGTTTCTCGGACTCATTGTTCACCCCGCATATCTCGACTACGAGTTCTTTCACGCGCTTCCGTTGCTCGCGCCGCAACTGTATCAGAACCAGGAGACGATCGTCGCGACGGACGACGCCGACGACGTGATCGATACGAGCGACGAGTACGTCGTCATCACCGATCCTGAGATACAAGATCTCCACGAAAACTTGCTGTTCAACCTCCTTCCGGGACTAATCGGCTTAGCAGAGGACGACGTCCTGCCGAACTTCCAGGACGAGTGGGAGAACGGAGGGGAGACGCCGACGATGAACGCGATTCTCGAGGAGATGTTCGCGTGCTACGAGTACGCCGTCGATCCGAGTATGTTCTCGGACGTCGAGATGTCGGACATCAACGAGGAAGAGAAGATGGCCGATTTTTTGCTCGGTTCCGACGACGAGGATGGGTTCTTCCAACCGTTACTCGACGAGATCGACGACCTAGACGCGGAGATGGAGTCTTTCGACGATATGCGGGGATTTACCGTCGACGGGACCTCGTTCTACGAGGACGAGACGGTCGACCAACTCGAGCAAAACGCTCTCTCGGTCGAGGATCTGTTCAGCCCCATGATGCGGACGGCGAAAGCCGGTGCGGACTTCTCGCTGGCGACGATCTTTACGACACTCGGAAAACTCCAGCAACAACAGGCGGCGAGCAACGCCGTGCTCAGGTCGGCGACTAACGGCTACAGCATGATGGCAGCGGTCGCGACGAAGAGCAAGCTTCTCTTCCTGTTCGAGAGTGCCGTTCGCGTCGCCACGATCACTCGGCAAGCACTGGATCTGTTCGTCAACGGTTCCGTCGCGAGTACGATCGCGATCGGCAACCGCCTTCTCGGACTGACCGCACAGACCGGCAATCTGTTCGTCGCCTCGAGTAAATCGGTGGATATCCACCGGTGGATGGCTGGAAACATGAGCGGGACACCGCCCACGATCGAACCGGGCGGCAGTTGGTGGGAGAGCGGATACAACAGCCCACACCAGGGTGCCCGCCGGGTGCTCGCGTACAACGTAACGAACGTTCTGTCGTTCGCCGTCGATCTGGTCGAAGCGGCGATCAACATTCATCACGGCGTCGTCTACGGCGACACTCGAGTGTTGGTCGCCAGTAGTATCGGCGGTATCATGGTCGGTATCGCCACGTTCGCTTCGATCGGGTTCGTACCGGGGCTCATCGTCGGGCTGATCGGCGGAATTCTGATCGCCCTCTCGAGTATCTGGAAGAATCCGCCCCAAATCGAAAAACTCGTCGACTGGCTCGAGCACACGATGTTCGGACCGACCCCGCCGGAAGAACACGACGAGGAACTGATAGCCGACTACTTCGGCTTCGGCGGGATGAAAACTGGGACGATCGAATCGATCGTCCCCACGATTCGGGGTGAGACCCCGGGGGCGAACAGACAGATGGCACGAGGATATCAGCTCGTCCAGGGGCTCGAACTCGACCTCGAGTTTGCGAAACTCATCGCGCCATCGCCGACCGGGTCGGATTCCGATCGGACGACTGGTGCGTCGATCTGGTTCAAATTCGACGCCGAGAACGTCACGACGGGATCGACGTTCATCTTTCGAATCGTCCACGACGGTCTGAAGACGGGTCATTTTACTATCGATCCGGCGGACGAACCCGGGTTAGACAGTCGTGTCGCGAGTCACCTCGTATCGGAACCGCCACAGTACGCGCTCGGACCCGCGCCACGTCCCGAGGATCGTCCGGATAGTTCGATGATGACTCTGCAAACAGAGGAGATGACGAGGTTGGATCGGACGATCCACTCCAACACCTTCTCCCACTGGACTGACGACGGGACTGTCGACGCGGAGAACCCGAGTCAGTTGACGGTAGTCGGTAATCTGTACGTCGATATGTCCGACCGCGGCTCGCTCCGGACCGGGTCGTTGTCGGGGTTCGATTTCGACGAACTCGATCAGAGCATACAGGATGGAACGATCACGCCGCCGTACGCGAACAACCAGTCTTCGAGCGCGATGGGACCGTACCGAACGCACCACAACGCCTACTGGGGGTTCCACGAGGACGCGGGGACGTCACCCCGAGACGTCGAGATGGAGACGCTATACGAACCGAAACACGACGGCACACAGGCCCTGTTCGGAATCCCCTTCTCGGCAGACGACTATCGGCCGGGGCCACTACACTGGACGGACGAAGAGCACAGTCGCGTCTGGCTCGAGGTGATGCACGTAACGCCCGAAGCCGGAGAGGATATGGGCTGGATCGTCGAGGATGCCAACGATCTTCGAGTCCCGCGAACTGGAACGGCTCACGAGGAAGTGCCGTTTCCCAGGGCAGTCTGTGAGGTCGAACTCGTCTCCGAGGACGACGAGTTGTTCGACGTCTCCGAGGCCGAACAAGGAGAGACGTTCACGAGTCGAGCAGAGATCGAGGACGACCTCGAGGGACTGTCCGTCCCCGAGTGGTACGATCAGAATATTGTATGAATAATGACCTTAGTCAGAACGGTAACCGACACACGACGAACGAACCGACCAGCACCGAAGAGGGCCGACGATGAGCGGTGATGAACCCCCGGGACCGTCGACGACCGACCGGCTCCTGATCGAACTCACCCGCACGTTCGAGCCGCTGTTCGAGGTCGCCGAGGCGACCGCCGCGGGCGATCGCGTCCCGCTCTACCGGCTCTGTGAATCGCTCGGGATCGACGTCGACGACGACGCCATCGAGGACGACCTCGAGTCGATCGAAACCGCGATCGAGGCACTCGAGGACACGTACGCGACGCTCGAGGGTGTAACGAGTGCGATCGACGACGGACTCGACGACGAGTTGGACCTCGACCTGGACGACTTCGCCGCGCTCTCGGACGGAATCACCGACGTCCTCGACGCGTTTCGCGACCTCGAGGACGTGTCGGTTCCGACGCCGGCGGGGGAGATCGAGTCGATCGGGACCGCGCTGTTCGACTACTTGCTCACGGAGTATCTCGATCGACACCATCCCGAAATCGCGGACGGCCTGGAGATACTGGGCGTGCTCGAGCGCACCGATCCGGTTCCGACGGTCGACTTCTCGCGGCTTCCCGAAGCGCTCGAGGATCCCCAGGAGGCCATCGCCGCGGCCGTCCAGTGGGGGGCCGAGGAAGGGGAGCTGTTCGAACCGATGGTCTTGTTGTACTACCTGCGCTCTGTCGCCTGGGAGTTCGACCGTCCCTCACAGTTCGTCACGACCGACGACGACGTCGTCGACGTGCTGGACGACGACGATACCGGCGTCGAAGACTACGCACGGGACGACCGGTCGTCGATGCTCGACGTTCGATTGTTGACGCTGGTACTCGACGGCGGCGTTCGAACGGACGCGGGCGTCCAGTTCGTTCCGGTCCCGCGGGGAGACGACCGACTCCCCGGTATCGCGGCCCTTCCGTACGGGAATCTCGAGGCGGGGTTCGACCAGGACCTCGGGGAGGGATGGCAGTTCGGCTACGACAGTAGCGGCGCGTTCGACGAGTGGGGGGCGGTCGCGTTCCCGGACGAGGCCCCGAGAGCGATCGGCGACTCGTCCGGCGACTTCCACGGTGAGGTGGGCGTCACCCGACAGGGGGCGGATTCCGGCGACGAACTGACTCTGCTCGGCGACGACGGCGGCTCGCGGGTCGGGCTCACCTCGATCGAGGTGACGGCGCTCGTCCACTACGACGGCGACGAGATCAGCGTCGGCGTGGAGTTGCCCGTCACGGGCACGATCGCGGTCGATCCCGACGGGTTCGATGGTTTCGTCTCCTCGATCCTGCCGAGCGACGGCATCCAGTACGACTTCGCGCTCGTCGTCGGCTGGTCCTCGACGACCGGTTTTTACTTCGAGAACGGGGGCACCCTCGAGGCGGCGATTCCGCAGAACGCCGACGTCGGTCCGGTTTCGATGGACGAAATCTACGTCTCGGCGCTTCCCGAGGGCGTCACGGACGGGGACGAGGATCCGGGTGTGACGCTGTCGGCGGCGGCCTCGGCCTCCGTCGAACTCGGACCGCTCGTGGGGTCCGTCCAGCGGATGGGAATTCAGGCACAACTCTCGTTTCCGGAGGATGGCGACGGGGCGTTCGGTCCGGTCGACCTCGAGTTGGGCGTCGATCCGCCGGACGGGATCGGGCTGGCGATCGACGCCGAGGGAGTCTCCGGCGGCGGCTTCCTCGAACTCGACCACGAGAACGACCGGTACGCCGGCGCGGTGCAACTGCACGTCGGCGAGCTGACGTTCAACGCGGTCGGGCTCCTGACGACCCAGCTTCCCAACGGCGAGGACGGCTTCTCGCTTTTGATCCTGGTCACCGCCGAGTTCCCGCCGATCGAACTCGGACTCGGATTCACGCTCGAGGGCCTGGGCGGGCTCGTCGGGATCCACCGACGACAACGAACCGACCCGCTGAAGCGAGCGGTTCGGGACGGCTCGCTCGACTCGGTGTTGTTCCCCGAAGACGTCGTCGAGAACGCCCCGCGGATCGTCAGCGATCTCCGGGAGACGTTTCCGGCGACGGCCGACTACCACGTCTTCGGGCCGATGGCCCGTCTCGGCTGGGGTACCCCGACGCTGATCACGGCCGATCTCGGCGTCCTCCTCGAGTTCCCCTCCCTGCGAATCTCACTCCTCGGGCGGATCGGTGCGCTCTTGCCCGACGAGGCCGCGCCGCTCGTGGAGATCAACGCCGGCGTCTTCGGCCTGATCGATCCCGCCGTGCCCGAACTCGAGTTACACGCCTCGCTGTACGACTCGCGGGTGCTCGCGTGGGACATTTCGGGGGACTTCGGCCTCCTGATCCGGGGCGGCGACGACCCCGACTTCCTGCTCTCGGCCGGCGGCTTCCACCCGCAGTACGAGCCGCCGGGATCGTTCGCGGACATGCGACGGCTCAGGGCGTCCCTCGGGCCGCCGGGCGGGAATCCGGCACTCGAGTTGAAGGGCTATTTCGCAGTCACCTCGAACACCGTGCAGGCGGGTGCCAACTGTAGCCTGTTCGGCGAGTTCGGTCCCGCGTCGGTCGACGGCGAACTCGGTTTCGACGCGCTGGTCCAGTTCGACCCGTTCGAGTTTATCGTCGATATCATCGCCTCGCTGACGGTGAAGGCGCTCGGCACCTCGTTTTCGGTCTCCCTCGAGGGATCGCTCGCCGGCCCCGCGCCGTGGCACGTCGACGGCGAACTCGAGGTCAGCGTGGCGTTCGTCTCCGTCTCGGTTCACGTCGACGCCACGTTCGGGGAGGAAGACGACCGCGACGCGCTCCCGCCGGCCGACGTCATGTCGGAACTGACCCAGGCGCTCTCCCGTCCCGGAAACTGGCGGGCGAGCAATCCGGTCGGCGGCGAGTCACCCGTTACCCTCCGCGAACGCGAGGGAGGTGACGACGATCCGGAGGACGCGCCTGTTTCCATCCACCCGATGGGCGAGCTCGCCGTCCGCCAGACCGTCGTCCCGCTCGGCGTCGAGATCGACGCGTTCGGCAACGCCACGCCGAAGGATTCGACCAGGTTCGACGTTCTCGAGACGGCCGAGACGAACGCCGGATCGACGCTCGCCCGCGGGGACGGGACTGAAGAGCAGTTCGCCCCCGCCGAGTACTTCGACCTCTCGGACGACGACAGCCTCGACAGCCCGGCGTTCGAGCCGATGGTCGCCGGCTACCGGTTCGGCCCCGACGGGGCGTTCGCCGGCGGCGATCCCGACGGTGATCCGACCGAAGACGAGAACGCGCTCGCGGCCAACGCCCGGCGGACGGATCTCGGCTACGAGACGTCGATCCGCGACGAACTGTGTGACAACTACGGCCTCGAGCTGGCCGAGGTCGCCGGCATCGAGGTCGCCGTCGGCGCCGTTCCCGCGGGAGTGGCCCAGCAGACGACCCGCGCCGCCGTCGGTCGGGACGTCCTCGGCTGTGAGGACGGACCTGCGCCCGACGAACTCGTCGACGAGGGGACGACCCCGAGCGAGTCCTCACTCGAGGGCGCGTTCGGTGGCGCTTCGACGACGCGACGGTATCGGATCGTCCGCTCGGATACGTTCGAGCCGGTCGATCTGGCAGGGGAGGGACGAACGGAGTACACGAAGGCGGAGGCGAAACGCACGATAGACAGACACGCAGACCCGGCAACGGCGGACCGCTACCAGGTCGTCGCGGCCGAGGAGGTACACGCATGAGTCCACAGACGACGAACGAAGACGAGGCGGCAACGTACGCGTTCTACCCGATCGTTCGGACGGGTCCCCGACCCGACGCAGACGATCGATTCGACCTCGAGACGACACCCGATGCGGCAGACGTCGCCGCGGGAGGGTTCGAACTCACTCTCGAGGTGGACGGAAACGAGATCGACGACCCCGAAGCGGTCGACGTCGAGATGGAGCTGTTCGGCCCGGGCGACGTGACCGCCCTCGACGAGCGCTCGATCGTCCGCGAGGAGCCGACGCCCGGAACCGGCGCGCACCCGCCGACGCAGTTTCCGGTCCTCGAGTTCGGTCCGGCGGCGCTCCCATGGCTGTTCAGCCCACGGCGGACCGACGAGCAGGGAAGGACGTACCCGTGGCTCGCGCTGGTCGCCGTCGACCGCGATCACCGGGACGTCGGCTACGATCCGGTCGGTCCGGCGTCGCTTCCGGTGCTCGAGGCGCCGGTCGGCGAACTGCCGGACCCCGCCGACTCGTGGGCCTGGGCCCACGCACAGGTCGTCGGAAGCAAAGCGGAAACGCTCACACCCGAGGATTTCGAGGAGTCGTCTTCGCGGACGCGCTCCCGGCTGGTCTGTTCGCGAAATCTCGAGGCGAACACCCGCTATCGGGTCTGTGCGTTGCCAACGTTCGAGGCGGGCCGACGCGTCGGCCTCGATCGCGATCCGGGCGAGGCGGATCGGGCGTTCGCCTGGGATCCGGAAGACGGCGGGACGGTTCGGCTTCCGGTCTATCACTCCTGGACGTTTACCGCCGCCGAGGAGGGCGATTTCAGGACGCTCGCCGACGCGCTGGATCCGATGCCGGCGTCGGGGAGCCTCGGCGTCAGCCGGGTCGACGTGAGCGAACCGGGGCCAGCGTCGCTGTCGCGCGGGTACGATCCCGACGAGGACGTCGGCGTCGCTACCGTTTCCGGCGCGCTCAGGTCGCCGACGGCGACGACCGTCGAGTACGACGATCTGGGCGGCAAGCGACTCAGGGAGCTGTTGAACCGCGAACGAGAGATCGACCGACGGACGGATCTCGGCGTCGTCGCACCGCCGCTGTACGGCCGGTGGTACGCGGGGGCTGACGGCGTCGCGACCGACCCGAACGCGGATCCCCTCGAGGCGGATCTTCCCGCGTGGTACGACGGGCTCAACGCGACGCCTCGAAATCGCGCCGTCGCCGGACTCGGGACGGAGGTCGTCGGTGCGCTCCAAGAGGAACTGATGGACGAAGCCTGGAACCAGTTCGACGGTCTCGCCGAAGTGAACGAGTACCTCGCGCGTGCAACGCTGTTTCGGGACGCCAACGAGACGCGATTCGAACACCTCGCGGAACTCGAGGCGGACGAACTGCTCGGGCTGACGGAGTCGATCCACGGCCACGCACGCCTCGGGCGAGCCGGAACGGTGCTCGACCGCGTCGAAACCGACGCGGCCGTCAGGGGACGAACTCGGCCGTCGTTTCGCGCGATCACGAATCCGAACGGACCGATCGGCCGCCGATCCGGTCTCGACCTCGAACGGCCGTCGACGCTCTCCGAAGCCACAGACGGCGTCGGAAGCGATCGCCTCGGCGCGGCCTGGCGACCCGGGTCGGGAACCTACTGGGAGGGCGTCTACGCCGACGCGGACGAATCGCGCGAGCGCGGGCTCGAGGCCGATCCGGCGTTTCTCGGAAGCGGCGACGAGGCCTGGACGTGTTTCGCGGAGGCCGACGTCGACTTCGACGCTCGCGGTGGAACGGGCGGCGGGTCCCACGGCGACGGCGACCGGAGTGACGGTGACGGAAAAACGGATGATCGCGGGTCGGGCGGCGACCGCTTGCCGCGAGAGCTCCAGGCCATCCTCGAGCGCCTCGAGGCGATCGACGGGGACGTCGAGGAGATTCGCGACTGGGCGAGGAGGATCTCCCGAGAACTCTCCCGATCGGGACGGATCGATCCCGAGGAGGTGGAATCGACCGGTCGGAACCGTCTCGAGGACGCGGCCGGCCTCACCGAACACGCTCGTGAACTCGCGGATGCGCTCGCGAAGCTTCTCGACGAGCCGCCGGCGGCGGTCGATCCGTCGCTGACTGGAGAGCAAGCCCGCGAGTCCTGCGAGAGGATCGCCAACGGCGGCGATCGGCTGGTCGAACTGATCCGGCGTGCCGTCGACGCCACGGTTCGCGGAAATAGGGAGGCAACAGCAGTTCTCGACGAACTGCGTCGCGAGGCGGCGTCGGTTCTGGACGTCGTGAACCGTCTTCGTGAGGCACTGACGGCGGGGATCGAGGATGTTGGACCCGCCTCGAAAGCGATCGGTGAGCCCCTCGAACACCTCGAGCGACTCGAGGGCGACGTCGAAGCGGTCGCCGAGTGGACCGCGAGTATCGAAAGGGCGATCCGCGAGCGGGAACCGCTGGACGCTGGGGAGGTCCACGACCGCGGTCGGGAGCTGTTCGACGCCGCGAACGAGTTCGACGAACGAGCGAAGGAACTCGCCCAAGGGTTGTCGACGCTCCTCGGGGAGTCGCCGTCGTCGGTCGATTCGCTGACCGTCGACGAGGCCCACGAAGCCTGCGAGCGGATCGCGGCGGGGGGCAGTCGGCTCGCCGAACTGATCCGGCGTGCCGTCTTGGCCGTCGACCGAGCCGATCGCGAGACGACGATCGAAGCCCTCTCGGAACTCGACCGCCAGTCCGAAAAACTCCTCGACGTGATCGATCGACTGCGAACGGCGCTCGTCGGCGACGGGACCGGTTACGGGCCGGGCGAGGAGATCGGCACCGAGACGACGGACGAGGAACAGTCGGCCGACGACGTGACCGAGGAACGAACGGCGAACGACGACCTCGAGGACCATCCCGCTCGCGAGGAGGCGCTTTCGGCGCTCGATCGCATCGAACGCGACGTGACGCCGTCGTCGAACTACGCGGCGGCGATTCTCGAGGCGGATGCACGGAACGACGCCGAAGCCGTCGAGGACCTGGTTCTCGCCGCGATGGACGCGATCGAGCGCCTCGAGGGAATTCAGACGCATCTCAGGGAACTCTCCGGAGCGCTCGAGGCGCTGTTCGATAGAAACGGGGCGCCCGTCGTTCCGACGGTCCATCCCGCGTTGACGCTGTCGCGAGCGATGGCGAAACGAGACCGGATCGGCGACGAGAGCCACCGATTGGAGACGGAGATCCGTGAGGGTGTGTTCGGGATGGCAGACGGGTCGTACGGTCACGGAGAGCGGACTCACCTCCGCCGTGCGGTCGATCACGCGGACGAAACCGCCCGAACTATCGAACGGCTTCGATCGGCGCTCTCGGCGACGCGTCCGCGAACCGATTCGGACGACACCGCAGACTGGCTCGAGGTCGTCGAGGGAACGCTGTCGGCCGGCGCCGACTGTGGAACGATTTCGGGCGCGAGCGTCGATCCCGAACGGCTCCGGAAGGAATTGCTCGCGGAACTCGATCCTGACGAGGCGTTTACTGATCTGGCGGCGGACCGACTCGGCGTCGATCGACAGGTTCTAGAGGCCCGGCGCAAGGAGGGAGTTCGCGAGGACGACCCCCTCGAGTCCGTGCTGGCGTCGCCGACGATCACGCGACCGATGTACGAGCCCCTGGCCGAGCGCGAACCCGAGTGGTTCCTGCCGGGGCTCGACGAGATCGACCGCGACAGCGCGGTCTTGCTCGAGACGAACCCCGAGTTCGTCGAGTCGTATCTGACGGGGACGAACCACGCGTTCGCCCGCGAACTGCGCTGGCGGCAGTTCCCGACAGACCGGAAGGGGACGTACTTCCGGCGCTTCTGGGACCGGAGTGCGAACCCCGAACTCGATCCGGACGATCCCGAGGAGATGGCCGACATCGCGCCGATCCACGAGTGGCGAGCCGACTCCCCGCTGGGGGAGAACCCGCCGGCAGGAAGCGACAGCGAGGCGTCGATCGTCCTCCTCGTCCGCGGCGAACTGTTCCAGCGCTACCCCAACACGACGGTGTACGCGACGGACGCACGCGACTCGAGTGACTTGTTCGAGGATCCGGACGACGTCGGTGACGAGGCCGAGCGAATCCCCGGACTGCCGGAGACGAGCGTCGACGCGGGCGACGGCGAGGAGGGCGTCCTCGAGGGAGAAAGCGAGATTCTGTTCCCCGAGTTCCAGGGCTCGATCGGCGAGGACGTCCGATTCTTCGGCTTCGACCTCACGCTCGAGGAGGCGCTATCGGCGCCCTACCACGAGATCGAGGTCGACGACCCCAACGAACTCGAGGAGGGATGGTTCTTCGTCCTCGAGGAGGCCGCCGCCGAGCCGCGGTTCGGCCTGGTCGATCCCGAGGACGAGGACGGCCGGCTCGCCGACCCCGGAGGGTACGTCCCGGTCGAGGAGGTGGATCCGCCGTCCGATCCGGTCCACGTCGTCGAGGGCGACGAGGAACGCGACGTGAACACCGAGTGGGGGCGAAACGCGGCCCACGTCGCGGAGTACACCTGGCAACGACCGTACCGCGTGGCGATCCACGCGAGCACCATGCTCGAAGGGGGTGAACAATGACGGACCAGCAGGTGGCGACGGCGGTCGCCGACCGCGAACGTGTGAGCGACGAGATCGCTCAGGCGAGAGCGCTCGCAGACCGGTTTCGCGAACTCGCTCGTACTGCCGAACGCGGCGGCGATCTCGAGTCGGAGACGATCGCCGTCCACGAGGAGTTCGACCGATTCGGCGCGCGGACGATCGAGTACGCCGCCGAACTCGACCCCGACGACGACGGCCCCGCCGTCGTCGACGAGGAGCCCCGGCGCGAGGAACTCTCGTATCTCGATCCGTCCGTCAACGAGTTCACGGCGGCGCTCCTCGTCGATCCGAAGGCGGACAATCGCACCGACGACGTCGCGACGCTCGCGACTCTCGCCGAGACGACGTCGTTCCTGCGAGCCGTGATCGCGCTCGCTCACGGGATCGACGACGTCGGAATCGCGGCCGACCCGCTCGGAACCGACGCCGAATCGGTGCTCGAGGAGCTCGGCCAGTACGCCGCTGGAAATCGGGTCTGGGAGGACGTCCGTGAGACGCTCGCGGACGCAATCGGTGACGGGGATGGCGAAAACGGCGGAGCGCCGGAACCGTCGATGATCGCGGAGACGGCCACAAGGCTGGCTACGGCGTTCGATCTGGTAACGAAGACCTGCGTCGTCACACGGGATTACCATGCCGACCGACTCGCGACCGCGATCGACGACGCGTACGGAGCGACCGACGACGTCGAGAGCCTGTCGGCGGAGCCCGCCTGCCTGTTGCCGGTCAGACTCGAGACGCGGTTCGTCGATTCCGGCGACCTCGCGGGCTCCGGCGAGCCGGACGAGCTCCGGCTCCGGATCTACCCCGACCAGCTCCACGTCGACAGCCACGAGCCCGAACTGACCGAGGCGGAGGTCGACGCCGGAACGAAGTTCTGGGCGCGGCTGTACCTCGGCTGTTGGGGAGAGAACCTGCTCGCGGACATCGACGTCCCCGCGCTGGTCGACCCCGAGCTTCAGGAGTACGTCGAGGGGATCGACCTCGAGGCCTACGGCGACGACGAGGACGAACGGTACGAAGCGCTCAAAGAGAGCGGCTGGGACCGCCTCGTCGAACGCTTCGGCACCGGGAGAGCGGCCCACGTCGTCGACGCCGTCGTCCCGCTCGACGCCGAGGCGATTCGAAATCTCGGATCCGACGAGTTCGACGTCGACGACCTCCGGGTCGACGAGGCGTTGCTCACGCCGGGGACCGACGGCGTCCCGAGTCGGCTGACGTTCGACGGCGCGGATCGACACACGACAACCTGGGAGCGGCGGGCGACTGCCGAACTGCTTCCGGATCGGTGGGTGGCGATCCTCGAGTGGAACGACGGGGCGAGCCGTCGGCGTTTCTCGGGCGAGGTCGTCCCGCGGGGGCTCGCGCTCGATCCCGCGGTCGAACCCGGCGCGACCGGCGACGAGATGGAGTGGCTGTTCGACTACGACCGGGCGCTCGAGGTCGGGATGGCGATCTCGATCCCGCTCGCCGAACTGCCGGGCTTCGACCCGGAAACCGACGCGATCGACTCGGTGATGGCCCTCGGCGTTCGAGAATCCACCGACCCGGCGGAGACGCCGGCCGCACTCGCCGAGGTGTTCGACGACCACCGCTACACCGACGGGCTCTCGCTTGTCGAACCGGGAACGGCGACGAACCTCGAGGCCGCCCCCGACGAGCGGTCACCGCCGGCACCGACGCCGGCAGATCTCGAGGCGACGGCCGACGGCGCGTTACTCGGGAGCGCGTTCGGAATTGGCGATGGACGCGAAAATCCCTTCGCGGACCTTCGCGGGGCGGATGGGCGACGGTACGATCGTTCCGGTGTGATAAACGACGTCCTCTGGCCGGCGACGCTCGGCTACTACCTGCGACAGCTGGCCGTCCCGAACGCCATCACCGGCCCGAGTTCGCCGGTCGCTGGCGGGGTGGGCCCCTCGACGACCGTCGAGTGGCTCGAGGAGATCGAGTCGGTTCGCGATCACTTCGTCGACTACGTGCGTGCGAGCGGGCCGTTCCCGTCGATCCGTGTGGGGGAGATTCCCTACGGCGTGGTCGCGACGACGACCATCGGGTCGCTCGACGAACCGAAACCGGCGCCGGCCAACGGGGACCCGCTCGCGGAGCGGATCGCCGAAACCATTCGTCGGTTCGAACCCATCTGGTCCCACGCACTCGAGACGAGCGCCGGATCGATCGATCCGTCCCACGACGAGTGGGACGTCCTCGACGTCCTCGAGCGGTCGGGGATCAGCCACGGGGCTCGAACCGGCGACCGGCTGACGAACGCCACCGAGACGACCCAGTTCTGGGCGGATTCGTTCACCTCCGGTACGCTACCCGATACCGCAGACGAGGCGACTGCCAACGCACTCGGGCGTCTGGAGAGCCTCGAGGCGACGTTCGAAACGCCCCTCGAGGAGTTCGCGTACTCGCGAGCGGGCTATCTCGAAGCAGAAGACGCCGACGAGGTGTCGATCGCCCCTCACCAGTTCGTCGACGAGGAGTTCGGTTCGTTCGTCGACGTCCTCTGTGAGGTGCCCGTCGACGTGATCGTCGCGCTATCGGAAGTCGTCTCGCTCACTGCGGGCGAGGACTTCCTGCTCGTCGAGGAGATCCTCGAGTGGGCCGGCTTCGACCTCGAGTTTCTGGCGGAGGCGGACGAGGAGGATCGTCGCGCCGTTCTCGAAACGTTCTGGGACGGGCGGGTTCCCGACGGCATCAGACACGGGATCGTCCTCCGTGCGATCGAGAACTGGGTGGCGGCGACGGACGAGCACCCGAATCCAGCCGACTTCTTCGACGACGAGGCTGGCGTCCACGACGAGGATGCGTTTCTCGACGCGCTCACGAACGACCGATTGCGGCTCGCGGTGGACCTCGCCGAGGAGTACGGTGATACGGGTGGAGAGACGTCGCTCCTGCGGTCGCTTTCCCGCTACGCCACACTCCAGGAGTACGTCTACGGCCGCGTTCGTCTCGGCGCCGCGTTCGAGGACGCTCCGGCGAGCTACCCGGAGCAGGATCCGTCCGTTTCGGTCTCGTCCGTAGAGACGCTCTCGGACGAACTTCCGGAGCCGATCCTCGGCGCTCTCCACGGACAGGGGATCGATCCAGGCGGCACTCGGTATGCCGACCTGCTCGATGCAAGCCTGCGCGGTGAAGCCCAGGCCGGCGAGTTCGAAACCGACGCCGGTTCGGAGCTCTTCGCACTCGAGACGACGCGCCGATTCGGCGACCACCTGCGCGACCTCGGCGACCTCGAGCGGTCGACGCTCGCCGCGTTGACGGCCGAGTCGCTCGATACGACGAGTCACCGTCTCGACGCCTGGTGGACGTCGCTGGCGACGCGAGGGTTGTTCGAACGTCGGGAAATCGGCGAGGACGGCGGCGAGACCGATCTCGTCGTGGGTGGCTACGGGTACGTCGAGAACCTGCGACCCGGCACCCAACTCGACGATCGGGCGGAGCCGGAGTTCGTCCACGTTCCCTCCGGGGAACACGCGAACACCGCGGCGTTGCTCCGCGGGGGCTACCTGGCCGCCGACGACGAGGAACTCGAGAGCGCGCTCTCGGTCGACCTCTCGGCCGAGCGGGTGCGAGATGCACAGTGGTTGCTCGAGGGCGTCCGTCGGGGCACCGACGTCGGTGAACTGCTCGGTGCCCGCTTCGAGCGTCGGCTCCACGAGGTGACGATGGAGCGCGAGGACGTCAACCTGCTCCGGTGGAAACACCCGCTCAGAGAGGAGTATCCGGGAGTCAAAGATCAGATGGACGACGAGAACGACGGTGCGGACGGTACCGGTGACGGCGGAGACGACGACGGTGCCGTGGGGCCGGATGCTGGCAGTTCGGAGATCGCTCGAAGCGACGTCCTCGACGGCTACGCGCTCGTCCGGGCCCACGAGGCCGACTCGTTCGATTTCGAGGAGCTGTCGCCGACGGCCGAGGGCGCGAACCTCGATTCGCCGTCCGACGCGGAGATCGACGCGTTCGAGCGGCTGATCGCGGAACTCGCCGACGACGTCGACGCGGTAAGCGACCTGTTGCTCGCGGAGACGACCCACCAGATCGCTCGCGGCGATCCCGATCGCGGCGGCGCCTCGATCGAGGCGCTCGAGCGCGGCGAGGGCGTTCCAGAGCCCGACGTCACCACCGTCCCGAGATCCGAGACGGGCGTCACCCACCGACACCTGTTACTGTTCGATCCCGCTGACGAACCCGAGACGGAGACGCCTCGGGGGCTCGCAGAGCCGACCCTCGAGTCGTGGCTGGCGTCGGTGTTACCCGATCCGGCCGACGTCGAGTGCGTCGCGAGCTGGTGGGTTCCGATCGACGATCCGGAGGAGGAATCCGGAACCGACGGCCAGGACGACGATTCCGACGGCGAGACGCAGATAATCGACGGCGTCGCGAGCGAGCGCGCTCGGGAACCGATTTCGCTCGCGGAACTCTCGCTGTCGGCGCTGGACCTGCTTGCGCTCTCCGGCGAACACCGCCAGGGTCGGGCGGAACTCGACGCGCGAGTGCGCTATCACCTGATGCGACGCGTCGACGATCCACCGGCGGGCGACGAGACGATCGAACTCGAGTACCGCGAGACGGACGCCGACGACGCCGTCTCGTTCGCGACGGCCCTCGAGGTCGCCCGGAGTTTCTCCGCGCTCCTCGACGAGACCCGGTCGGCGAGCGGCGAGGACCTCTCGCATCCGAGCGAACCCGCCCCCGCCGGCTACACCGACGAGACCGCATCGATGCTGTCCGACCGCGCCGACGACGCCGTCGAGGCGCTCGAGTCGATCGACGACGACCTCTCGGACCCGCTCGAGTGGCTCGGAGTCGACACCGACGACGAAAGCGATGGCACGGTCGACGACGGCGAATCGCTCCCTCGTCGGATCGATTCCGCGATCGAGGCAGCGGAGACACTGGTCGAAACCGATCTCCTCGCGGAGATAGACGCCGCTCTCGAGTCGGTCGCCGCGGACGGCGACGTCGATTCGACGCTCTCCGGGATGACCGAGTCGCTGTTCGTCCTGTCGCCACCCGGCGATCCCGAGACGACCCTGGCGGAGACGCCGGAGGAGACGACCATCTCCATCGAGCCGGAGTCGCTGACGGACCGGGAGGTCCTGTATGAACTGCCCGAGCGGGACGAGGATCTCGAGGGCGAGCCGATTCAGGCGGAACCGATCCCGGAACCGCCGGAGATCCCCTGGTATCTTCCATTCTTGCGAACCTTCCAGACCGCCTACGAACGTCTCGGCGAGTTGCAATCGGCGATCGGGGCGGCGGCCGACGCGCTCGCCGAACCGGAGACGCTCGCCAACTACGAGGACGCTGCGGCGGCACTCGGAGAGGCCAGGATGACGTTTCTCGAGGCGCTCGATCACTACGAGATGGGTCTCGAGTACGTAGAGGGCGGCGCCTACGCCAACGCGGCCGCCTACGCCGAGCAGGCGACGGCGCTGACCGGTCGGGCCGATGAGGCACTCGAGGCGGTGGCCGACCACGCCGAGGAAACCGTCGACCCGATCTCCGTGGACGATCTCCTCGAGCAGGAACTCCCCGACGGCGGCCCCGAGGTGACGGTGTGGGCCACCGACGGCGACGCGTGGGTCGAAGACGACGACGCGCTCGTCGAGGCCGCGGTGAGCGAGTCCGCGACGTACGACGTGTCGGTCGATCTCGAGGGTGTCGCCGAGGGGTCGTGGACCACGGTCGTCGTCGAGGACGACGACCGGCTACTCGCGCAGGCGAGCGGCTACGTCGGTCGACCGGGGACGGCCGTCGGCGACGATCTCCGGAAACTCGCGTGGCTCGCGTGGGCCCGCGACTGGTCGACCGAAGGCGAGGGCGCTGACCTCTTCGAGACGGTCGGCGTCGCGCACTGGGACGAGGTCGCCGATCTCGCCGAGACGTGGCAAGATCGGGATTTCGACGCTGACACGGAGTTCGGCCAGGACGACCTCGAGACGCTCGAGACCGCCGCGGGACTGACCGACGAACCCGGTCTCGAGGCGTTCGCCGATGAGCCGATCGGGCAGAAACTCGAGTCGGTCGCGGCGGTCTGGGATCGATCGGTCGGCCGGGACGCAGTCGACGTCAGTGAGCCGGAAGTCGGCCCCGACGAGGCGACGTACGAACCCGATGCGAATCGACCGTCGGTCGCCGTCGCCGCCGCCGAGACGCTCGCCGACTGTACGGACGACGTCGATCTCGCCGTCGAGACGCTCGAGGCGCTGTGCTCGATCACCGGCGAGACGAGCCGAGAGATTCGCCGCGAGGAACGCGAGTGGACGCCCGACGGCGTCGATCCGAACGATCCGGCCCACCGCTTCTCGACTACCCAGCGACGACTCCTCCGGTGGCTCTACGAGCCCGGATCCGTCGACGCCTCGAAGCTGGCGACCGGCCTCGAGAGCCTCGAGAAACGACTCGATCCCGGTGGCGACGATCCGGAGACGAACGTCGACGACCTCGTCGACGAGGCGGTGCCGTCGGCGGCGACGCTCGAGTTCATCGGCGACGTACTCGACGCGCTGGCGGACGAGCTTTCCGACCCGAATTCGGGCGTTCCGACGCCTGGGGCGGAACTGGCGACCGACGCCGAGTCGGCTCGATCGACCCTGGAGACGGCACTCGACGCGCTCGCGATCGCCGAGGAGGAGTCAGTCGACGAGACGGTTCGGCTGGCGACGCTCGAACTCGCTCGTGAGCCGCTGTTCGATGCGGGTGGATTCGGGATTTACGGCGCGATTCCGGAGTCGGCTCTCGGGGCGACCGTAGCGGACGAGGAGGATCTCGCCACACAGGCGGCATCGCTCGCCTCGAAGCTCGAGAATTGCCTCGACGCGATCCCGGCGGCCTCGAACGTCGACGACCCACCGGCGGATCGCGTCGAGATCGAGCGCGAGCGCCTCGAGGTCGCGTTCGATGGCTCCGTTCCGGTGTTGGCGTCGTTCGTTCCGGCGACAGGGGCGGAACTACGAGAGACGTTCGCCGCGCAGGCGGCGGCCCTCGAGGACGACCCGCTCGCGGTCGAGACCTGGTTCCAGCGGTCGGCACAGGTCGTCGAGCGCATCGCGGACGAACGCGAGGCGCTGTCGTACGCCGAGGCGCTGTCCGGGGAGTCGATCCGGGAGTTCGGCGTCGGACAGCTTCCGTATAGACCCGACGACGAGTGGATCGGCCTCGACGGGGTCGAGCCGACGCCGGGAACGGTCTCGATCGTCGCCGGGTTCGGCCCCGCCCTCGAGCCGGAGGACGTGGACGTGACGACCCAACTCGCCGGCGTCTTCGTCGACGAGTGGGTCGAGGGCGTCGCGAGCGAGACCGAGGATACGGCGGTCGCGCTCAACTACGACGCACCGGGCTCGCGAGCGCCCCAGTCGGTGTTGCTCGCGGTTCCGCCCCAGGGCGGTGAGTGGTCACTCGAGACGCTCGCCGAGACCGTCGAACAGACGATCTCGTATGCGAAGCTCCGAACGGTCGATCCGGACGATCTCGAGGCGTTCACCGGGGACGCCACGCCGTCGCCGTGGCCGCCGTTGCCCGGCGCGTACTACGCGGAGCACGACGAGTACGGTGGATTCGATTCGGACACCGATCCGTCGATGTGGCCCGAACGGGTCGCGTGGCACGACCATCGGTCGATGGCCGCCACCCGATTGCACCTGTTTCGAGCGGCCTACGGAACGGGGGTGTGGTTGCCATGACGTGGATCGACGGCGACGGACGCTGGCGGCGACTGCGCCCCGAGACCAGAGACGACGACCTCGCGGACGGCCTCGCGGCGACGATTCACGACCCGCTGTGGACGCTCGCCCGCCAGTGGCACGTCGGCGAGTTCCGGGGTGAGGACGCCGGAACCCCGGTCGACGTCGACCTGACGATCGAGCACGATCCGATCACTCGATTCGAACGGCGGGGCGACGGCGGCGGCGAGGTCGTTGCCTACGAGGGTGGACCCCTCGAGTCCGCGATCGAACGCGAGCGCGTGCTGACGGCCGACCCGCCGGCGCGGGTCACCGTAGAGGCCGGTCGGGCGTTCCTCGAGACGCTGGCCGAGGAGGAAATCGCGCCGAACGACGGCGACGCGTACGCCGCGTCCGACTTCCCGTCGGCGTACCTGCTCGCCGAACCCGACGAGGCGATGCCCGATGCCGACAGGCGCTACTACCGGGTGATGGCCGGTCGAGCGCTCGACGGCCACGCGGTCTTCGAGGCGCTCGAGGCCGCAGGCGAGGATTGGTCGGCGGCCGCGGACGAGGACCTCCCGATCCCGGAGGGCGCGTCGGTGATCGAAGACGGCGAGGTCGACGACACGTATCGCGACGCGGCCGAACGCTACTGTTCGTGGTACGTCGACCTCTTCGACGAACCCGACGGGACGGGCGACGCCTGGCGGCCGACGCGACTCGAGTACGAGGCGGCCGTCGTCACTGGCGACGGCGACGACGAGAACGCCTTCGGAGTCGAGGGTTACCGCGGCGGCCGCCTCGAGTGGCACGACTTCTCGCCGACGGACGACGAGATCGGTGACGTTACGGCGGACGACGACGAAGGCGAGGGCGAAAGCCAACGCGACGAAGACGGTCGCGACGACGGCGACACCGGCGGCGGCGCGACACCGGTGGGCGAACTCGAGGGTATCGATCGGACCGTTCCGACGCGGGTGTCGGTTCCGGGAATGCCGTCGCCGCGGTGGTGGGAGCGCGAGGACGCCGGATTGCTGTTCGGCGACGTCGCGGTCGACGGACTCTCGCTCGTCAGGCCGCTGGTTCACGAGTTCGCGCTCACCGCGGGCACCGACTGGTTCCGACTGCCGATCGAGGACGTGCCGATCGGCTCGCTGACGCGAATTCCCGACGTCACGGTCACCGACTCCTTCGGCGTCACGGACGACGTCGACTCCGCGGAGGACGACGACTGGCGGCTGTTCTCCCACGATCTTCCGAACGACGATCACCACCAGGGGCTGTTCTTGGCGCCGACCGTCTCGGACGCCCTCGAGAGCGACCCGGTCGAGGAGGTCTTGTTCGGCAGGGATCCGATTGCGAACCTGGTTTTCTCGCTCGAGGGTCTCGTCGAGGGGACGACCGGTGATCCCGTGGACAGAACGGAGTTCACGCGTCCGCGTGCGGAGATCGTCGGCGCCGATCCACACGACGATCCCGACGAGGAGTCCCTCGAGCTATCGAATCCGGGCGACGACACGCTCGATCTCGACGGCTTCTCGCTCGCCGCGGAAGCCGACGGCGACCTCGAGAGCTACGGAACGCTCGAGTCAGTATTGCTCGGACCCGGCGAGCGACGGACCGTCTACACCGGCGTCGGCGGGGAGCGCGACGGTGTCGACCTCGAGGTGGGCGAGAGCGCCCTCGTCGATGCCGACGCGGTCGCGCTCGTCCGGCCGGCTCCCGACGCGAACGGCACCAATGGAGCGAGCGAGGAGCCCGGCGACGGTGACGATTCAGACGTCGGCGACGATCCCGACGGCGACGATTCAGACGATTCCGACGAATTGACTCCGACGCGAATCGTCGCGAAACGGCCGCTCTCGAGCGTCGACGACGCGGACGCGGCCTACCAGCTTTCGACGGTGGTTCCCGACCACTGGTTCCCGTTCACGGTCGAACGCGACGGTGCGGACGAGGACGGAATCGACGTGGAAGACGCCGCGGAGTGGGAGTACCGACTCAAACTGTCGGTGTTGCTCGACGCCGAGTCGCTCGACCGCCCGCTCGAGGAGATTCCCACGCCCGACGGCCGGATTCTCGATCCCGATCCGGCGACGCTCCCGGACGACGAGGACGCCCTGTCGCTTTACGAGGAGACGATCACGCGAAGCGGTCGTGCGGCCGATCGACGCTACCAGTACGTCCACTGGGCGGACGGCACCGTCCGATGTTGGTCCGGCCGAACGGTGCGGCCGGGCTACGGCGAACTCTCGAGTCGACTCGGATTCGACGCACTCGAGGATCGCGACTAACGACGTCTCCCTTCTTTGGCGGTCGATCGAGGCCAGACGTCTACAAACAGTTATTGCTCAGGATCACCGACAGTCGGATCGATGAGCCTGGGTCTCCCCGGAGTCGGAGTCGCCTATCTCGGGACCGGGCTCGGCATTCTCGCGTTCGCGTACAAACCGTTCGTCCGGCCGGATACGCCCGGGAGCAAAGCGTTTGCAGTCACTGTTTTCGGCTGTGCGCTGTGGCCGATCAGCCTCGGTCTCGGTATCCTCGTCGGCGGCGAAACGGCTTCTGCACTCGCCTGGAGCGGACGACTCGTTGCGCCAACCGTGCTCTCGGTCGGCTGGTTCGTCCTCGCGTTGCGAATCGGCAACGGGCGGACGCCGCCGCGGTGGCTGGTCGGCGCGCTCGCGGGATACGTCGCCGTCGAAGTGCTCTTGCTCACGACGAACCCCGTTCACTCGTTCGCGTTCGATCCCGCGGCGGTCACCACGAGCGACGGAATGGGGTCGGATCGGAACGGCTGGTTCTGGATCCAGGCGGCCGCGAACTACGCACTCATGACGACCGCGACGTCGCTTCTCGTGGTCGAAGCGATTCGATCCGTCGGCCTTCGACGTCGACAGAGTGCACTCCTGGCCGGTGCCGTCGTCCCGGCGGCGATCGCGAACGTGGTCACGATCGGCGACATCGTCTCGATCGGCCACGACCTGACGCCGTTCGGATTGGTCGGGAGCGCCGCGATCATGTCGATCGCACTCTATCGAGCCGAGTTTCTCGACGTCGTCCCGATCGCTCGCCAGACTGCCCTCGAGGAGCTTCCTCACGCGGTCGTCATCCTCGACGGCGACGGCCGCGTCGCCGACTACAACGAGGTCGCCAGTCGATACTTCGACGTCGGAGCCGGTGTCGGTGCACCGGCCCGAGAGTTCTTTACGAACGTGCCCGGGGAGGCGGTAACGGCCCTCGAGACCGGCACGGCCGGCCACGTTCAGTTCGCCCTGCGGACCGGCGACGGCGAGCGCCACTTCGACTGTACCTCCTCGAGCGTCGATCGTCGCGACGAACACACCGGGCGAGTGATCGTCCTCCGGGACGTTACCGAGCGAATCCGACGCGAGCGCCAGCTTCTCGAGCAAAACGAGACGCTCTCGGAGTTCGCCGACGTCGTCTCTCACGACATCCAGGGCCCGTTGATGGAGATTCGCGGATCGGCGAACAGGGCCGTCCGCACGGGCGAGACCGCGTACGTCGAGGACGTCCTCGACGCGGCGGATCGAATGGACCACCTCGTCGACGGCCTCCTCGATCTGGCCCGGACCGGGAGACGGATCGAAGATCCCTCACGCGTCTCCCTCGAGGCGGTCGCCGAAGGCGCTTGGCGGAGCGTGTGGGCACCCGACGTCGACCTCCGCGTCGACGGGGACGCGACGGTCGAAGCCGATCCCGACCGCCTCCAGCAACTGCTCGAAAACTGCATCCGAAACGCGGCCGAACACGGTCGGACGGACGACGTCGGTGTGGTTCGGAACCGAGAGCCGGTGGGGAGTCGAGCGACCACACCGGTCGCCGGTGGCGAGGTCCTCGTCGGCCCAGGAGGCGAGTCGACGTCGGTGACGATTCGCACGATCCCGGGCGGCTTTGCCGTCGACGACGACGGTACGGGGATTCCGCCCGAGCGCCGGGACAGGGTGTTCGATCGGGGATACACGTCCGCCGAGAACGGAACCGGTCTCGGCCTCGCGATCGTCGACCAGATCGCGACGGCCCACGGCTGGTCCGCGCGCGTCGAGGAGTCCCCGGACGGCGGCGCTCGATTCGCGTTCACCAACGTCACCGTCCTCGAGGAGCCCACAGAGTGAGCCGAACCGAGGGTCGGCGCTTCTCGTCCGCTCACTCGAGTTAGGCGTCCGCCGTCGCGGCAGTTCATCAGATCGCTCGAACCGGCCGATCGACGTTCGATAGGCGGTTGGTTCGGCAACCAACTGATTCAGCAGGTGGCTGGTTCAGTTAAAAACTGATTCGCCAAGCCAGAGGTTGGCAGGCGACTATTTCGACGGACGGTTGATTCGGTAGGTGGCGGGAAACCTGCTGACGTCCTCGAGCGGACGGGGACGGCACCGCGGGCCGACGTGGGTAGCCGGGCGGTAACAAAGTCAGTATTCTCGAAGGTACAGGTATGTCGAACAGTCCGGACGTCCTGTTTCTAGTACTGGATTCGCTTCGCATGGATCGCGTTTCGACGTACGACCACGACCGGGAGACGACCCCCGCGCTCTCGACGCTTGCGACGTACGCGACGACCTACGAGAACGCGTTTACGCCCGCGCCGTGGACGCTCCCCTCTCACGCGTCGATGTTCACGGGATCGTTTCCGTCCGAACACGGGGTGACTAACGGCTTTTCCGACGGGATGAGCCGACTCGAGCCCTCGCAGTCGACGCTCGCCGAGGAGCTCACAGCGGGCGGCTATCGAACCGCCGGCTTCTCGAACAACCCGTGGGTCGGCCAGCTGTCGGGACTCAACCGCGGCTTCGAGGAGTTCGTCGAGTGGGACCTCGAGATTTCGTCGTCGACCGACGACGGGATCCACACGCGACGCGACGAGCGTCACTCGCGGTTTCACTCGGCGCTCGGGAAGGCGGCCCGACAGCCGGCGTTCCTGTTGAAACGGCGATTCTTCACCGATAGTCTCGTCGATCGAGCGAAACGCTGGCTCACCCGACGCGCTGACGAGGACGAACCGACGTTTACGTTCCTCAACCTGATGGAGGCACACAGCCCCTACTTCCCGCCGAAGCAGGCGTTTGCGGATCTCGGACTCGAGACGCCGAACCCGATCGAACCACGGATACTCAACACGAAACTGCTCGCGTACGTGATGGGGAAGGCGAATCTCGATCCGGAGACGCGAGAGCGGGTGATGGAGTACTACGACGCGAGCGCGCGCTACCAGGATTCGAAGGTCGAGGAACTGTTCGGACTGCTCCAGACCGAGGGGCTGTTCGACGACACGCTCGTGATCGTCTGTGCCGACCACGGCAAGACCCTGGGGGACTACCCGCGCGACGAGCACCCGCCTCACTACCTCCGGGACATCAACCTCAACGTGCCGCTGTGGATCAAACGACCGGGACAGCAGGCGGGCGAGACGGTCGACGAGCCGTTCGAACTCGTCTCGCTGTACGACGTGGTCTGCGACGGCAACCCGTCGGCGGGAACGTACACCCGCGAGACGGCGATCGCCGAGGACTTCGTCCCACACGCCGGTCGGTCGACGCCCGAGGAGATCGCCCGCTGGCGCGTCGTAGCCGACCGCGAGTACAAGTACGTCCGGAACGACGCCGGCGAGGAACACCTCTACGACCGATCGACCGACGTCAGACAGTCGAGACCCGATCCGGATCGACTCGAGGCCTACGGCGACGCACTCTCCGATCGGACTCGACGGTTCGGAGCGGACGACGCCGAGGCGACTGCCGATGAGGGCGACGGCGACCGGACCGGTGACGAATCGCGGACGAACGAGATCGACTCGAGCGTCGAGGCGCAACTCAAGGATCTCGGCTACATGTAAGCGTCTCACGCTGTATGCTCTCCGATCGCTCGGTAGCGACCGATGCCGACCGCGTACGATCGACGTGCGTTGGTCTATCCAGGTATTAACAATGGATCAGGCGACACGAGTACCGTTCGATGTACTCGCCCGCACAACTCAGACGCGGCGTTCGGCGTGGGCTCTCCGATCCCTCCTTTTTCGCCCGGGAACTCAACCGCCTCTACCATCGACGACTGTACCGACGGGAGTACAACACCGACGGGGTGGATCTCCTGGCCGAAGACTGGGACACTGCGCTCGTTCTCGACGCCTGCCGTTTCGATATGTTCGAAGAGCAACACTCCCTTCCCGGCCGACTCGAGCGCCGGCGGTCGCGGTCCTCTCATACGACCGAGTTTCTCCGAGCGAACTTCGACGGCAGGACGGCGACCGACACGGTCTACGTCACCGCGAGCCCCCAGCTGTATCGGTGGGACGACGAGATCGACGTCGAGTTTCACGACGTGATCAACGTCTGGTACGAGGCGGGATGGGACGAGACACACGGAACCGTGATGCCGGAGACGATGGCAGAATACGTTCGTGAAGCAGTCGAGACGTATCCCAGAAAGCGGATCATCGGTCACTTCCTCCAGCCACACTACCCCTTCGTCGGCGCGGACGACCTGAACACGACGGCGTTCGGGAACGACGAGAACGCGCCGGACGTCTGGAACGCGCTTCGAACCGGCGACCTCGAGGCGTCATCCGACGAGGTGTGGGCGGCCTACCGGGAGAACTTGGAGATCGTCCTCCCGGTCGTTCGGTCGCTTCTCGAGGACCTCGAGGGTCGAACCGTCGTCACCTCCGATCACGGAAACATGATCGGCGAGCGCGGCTTTCCGCTTCCGATCCGTGAGTGGGGGCACCCGCCCGGGATCTACACCGACGAACTGGTCGAGGTCCCCTGGCTCGTCTCCGAGAACGGGCCGCGGCGAGACGTCGTCAGCGGTGCTGTAGAGTCGGCCGACGACCGGATCGCCGACGGGGTCGTCGAGGACCGGCTTCGTCAGCTGGGATACGCCGACTAAGACAATCTACGCTCCGTCATTTTCGGTGCAACTGCAACCTCTCCTGTGGTCGTACTGGGATATCGGTACGGCATTTCGTATGCGCAGGTCGCTCGCGCATCTCCCGAACGAGGAGTTCTCCGTTCGACCGCAATCGCCGTCGGCGAAACGGGTAAGCGGGGGATAACAATGGCCGTCATCGGGGAGACACCGGTAGGACTGTCGGTTTCAGGTGACTGTTCAATGGATACGGATACTGCCCCCACCGTTGTCATCGGACTCGACGCACTGTCGTTCGACTACCTCGATCGGTTCGACACCCCGCACATGCAGTCGATCCGTGAGGAGGGGGTCGAAACCGAACTCGAGTCGACGTTTCCGCCCTGGACCGGAAGCGCGTGGCCCTCCGTCTACACCGGCGTCGACCCGTCACACCACGGCGTCTACTCCTTTTTCGACTTCCGCGAGACGTACCCGGACGACGCGACGGTGATCTCTCGAGAGAACGTTCGAGCACCGGCGATCTGGAACTACCTCACCGCTCGAGACGTTCCCGCGGCCGTTCTCAACGTGCCGGTTACACACCCCGCCGACTCGATTCGGGGATCGCTCATTCCCGGCTACCTCGCCCCGGAATCCGTCGAGGGATCGCCTGCCGGGATCAGAGACGACCTCGCGGACGAACTCGGCGAACCCTACCGGATCTACGGCGAGAACGAGGCCGACGGCGAACCGTCGGTCGACGACCTGGTCTCGCTGATCGACCACCGCCGACGCGCCGCTCGAGCGCTCCTCGAACTCACCGACTGGGAGTTCGCGTTCCTCCAGGTCCAAAAGACCGACACCGTCTTCCACACCTTCGACGAGGAGGATGCGTTTCGTCGCGCCTACGAGGCCGCCGACGAGTTCGTGGGAACGGTCCTCGAGACAGTTCCGGACGACACGAACGTGATCGTCTGTTCGGATCACGGCATCGGTCGGACCGACGGCTACAACATCTACGTCAACGAGGTGCTCCGCCGTGAGGGGTTCGTCGAAACCTGTTCGGACGGACGAACGCCGACGCTCGGCGAGAGCAAGGGCGAACTCGGCGGCGACGAGACGGGTGGCGGAGACGCCGGAAGCGACGGGGCTGGAGAAAGCGTTCCAGTGCGGATGGTCTCGACGGCAGAATCCGCCCTCCGGGCCGTTGGGATGTCGGCAGGCGACGCCTACCGACTGGTCCAGCGCGTCGGCGCCGACGCGGTCGTCGAACGACTCCTGCCGAAGGGAACCCAGGCCGCACTCGGCGAAAACGTCGACTGGCGCCAATCGATGGCCTACTGTCGGAGTGGCCCGGAACTCGGCGTCAGGATCAACCTCGAGGGTCGGGACGAGGAGGGCGTCGTCCCCCCCGAGGAGTACGAGCATGTCCGCAACGAGATCGTCCGGATCCTCGAGGGGCTCCGGACGCCCGACGGCGAGCCGGCGTTCGAGTGGGTCGAGCCACGGGAGGCGGTTTACGACGGCCCGTACGCCGAGGAATCCTGTGACGTGTTGTTCATGCCGGCGGAGATGAACCACCTCGTAGCGACGAGCCTGCTCGGCTCCGCGTTCGTTCCGATCGACAAACACAATCACAAGCGAACGGGCGTCTTCCTCGGTGCAGGCCCCGGTTTCGATGCCGCCGCCGGGGCCGAACTCGACTCGCTCTCGCTTCCGGACGTCGCGCCGATCGCGATGACGGTGCTCGGCCAGCCCGTTCCGGAACGGATGGGCGGACGCGTTCCCTCCGGCCTCCTCGTCGACGATCCGGTCTTCGAGGAGTACGGCTCCCTCGAGGACGACGGCACGTACGGCGGAGAACGCGACGGCGGTCGCGGTGTGGGAGACGAGCCGTCCGAGGACGGGGACGTCGTCGACCGACTCGAGAATCTCGGTTATCTCTGATGGTGGACGAAGGCGACGTCTCGAAACTCCTCTCGAGTGCGGTGCTCATCGGCGCCGGACAGGTGTTTTACTCAGCGTCGCAGCTGATCGAGCGCGTCGTCGTCGCCAGGTTGCTGACGACCGACGCCTACGGCGAGGTGAGCATCGGACTCGCGATACTGACGTTCGTGACGACGCTCGGGTTGGTTGGCGTGAGAGACGGCGTTCCGCGGTTCATGTCGCGGTACGACGACGACGCGAACGAACGCGGCGCGTGGATCACGGGCGTGCTCATCGCGACCGTCGCGACCGTCCTGTTGACGATCGTATTGCTGTTCGAAACGGGACTCGTCTCGGATCTCCTCTTCGATCGACCGGACTCCCAGCGACTCGTCTTCCTGTTCGTGCTCTGTATCCCCTTTACCGTCGGCCTCGAGCTTGCGGTCGCAGGAATCCGTGGACGCGAGAACACGCTGTATCGGACGTACACGCGGGACTTGCTCTATCCGACGGCCCGGTTGCTCTTCCTGGTGGGGTTTCTACTCGCCGGCTTCGGCATCCACGCCGCGGCAATGGCGTACTTGGTCGGGGCGGCGGTCTCCTGTCTGGTGGCGGTCGTGCTCTTGAACCGGCTCGTCTCGATCGTCGGCGAGTACCGTCTGCACGTTCGGGAACTGCTGATATTCTCGGCGCCGCTGGTGTTCGCGACGGTGCTCTCGAACATGCTCACACGGACCGACACGCTGATGCTCGGCTTCTTCCGTTCTTCCCACGAGGTCGGTCTCTACGGTGCCGCGTTCCCCCTCGCGAGCGGGATGTTGCTCGTCCTCTCCTCGTTTGGATTCATGTACCTCCCGCTGGCCTCCCGTCTCGACGCCGACGACGAACGCGCCGAGGTCGAATCGGTGTACGAACTGACGACGAAGTGGGTGTTCATCATCACGTTCCCGCTGTTTCTCACGTTCGTCGTCTTCCCCGGAGACGTCCTCAGCATCGTCTTCGGCGAGGACTACCGGGAGGGCGGACTCGCGCTCGCGATCCTCGCCGTCGGCTTCTTTACGAGTGCGATGTTCGGCCGAAATCGCGAAACGCTCTCCGCGCTCGGGTTTACCGCCGCGATTATGGCCGCAAACGGGGTCGCCTTCGGACTCAACATCGCTCTCAATCTGGTCCTTATCCCCCGGTACGGCTACATGGGCGCCGCCGTAACCTCGATGCTCTCGTTCGTCACGCTCAACCTGACCGTCTACGCCGTGCTCAAACTGAAATACGGCATCACCCCCTTCTCCCGGTGGTCCGCACGGACGTTCGTCGTCCTTCCAGTTGTGCTGTTTCCGATCGCGTTCGCCCTCAGCGGGTGGATCTCGCTGTCCATCCTCACGCTCCCGCTCTTTCTCGTCGTCGTCGGACTCTGTTCGGTCGCGGTCGTCTCGACGACCGGCTGTCTCCAGCCCGAAGACCGGATTCCGATCTCGCTTCTCGAGCAGCGACTCGACGTCACGATTCCGCTGGTTCGGCGCTACCTTCCGGACCCGAGTTGACACAGGGCGCCACGAGCCAGCGTCCCGGTCCGACGCGGACGCGATCCGTTCGCGACAGTCGGCGGATACGATTCGTTACCAGATTCATAACAATGGCTGAACGTGGGGGGGATTCGAACAGGGATATGAAAGCAATCGTCCTCGCTGGCGGCTACGCGACCCGGCTGTGGCCGATCACGAGACACAGACCGAAGATGTTCCTCCCGGTCGGCGATTCGACGGTCATCGATCGAATCTTCACCGAACTCGAGGCGGACGACCGCATCTCCGAGGTGTTCGTGAGCACGAACCGACGCTTCGCCGATCACTTTCGCGAACACCTCTCGACGAGTCGATACGAGAAGCCGACGCTCACCGTCGAGGAGACGACGGCCGAAACCGAGAAACTCGGCGTCGTCGGCGCGCTGGCCCAGCTCGTCGAGCGTGAGGGGATCGACGAGGATACCGTCGTGATCGCCGGCGACAACCTGTTGAGCTTCGCCGTCTCGGAGTTCGTCGACGCCTTCCAGGATGGCTCGGGCCCGACGATCGCCACCTACGACGTCGGCTCCCTCGAGCGAGCGAGTTCCTACGGCGTCGTCGACGTGAAAGACGGCGAAGTCGTCGATTTCGCGGAAAAGCCCGCCAACCCGACGAGTTCGCTCGTCTCGATCGCCTGCTACGGCTTTCCCGCCGAGTCGCTCCCGTTACTCTCGACGTACCTAGAGGACGGGAACAACCCCGACGAGCCGGGCTGGTTCGTCCAGTGGCTCTTAGCGCGCGAGTCGATCACGGCGTTTCCGTTCGAGGAGGCCTGGTTCGACATCGGCACGCCGGAGAGCTACCTCGATGCGGTGGCCTGGGATCTGGAAGGGGACGTCCACGTCGCCGAGACCGCCTCGGTCGAGCGGACCACGCTCGGGGAGAACGTTCACGTGATGGACGGCGCGGAGGTGACCGACGCACACCTCTCGAACTCGATCGTCTTCCCGAACGCGACGATCCGGGACTGCGAGGTTCGATCGTCGATCATCGACCGGGACACCGCCCTCGACGGGCTCCAGTTCAACGGCGCGCTCGTCGGCGCTCACACGCGGATCGTCAACGGAGAATGAACGGATCAGAGTCCCTCTCCGAGAAGCGGATCGTCGTGACCGGCGGCGCCGGCTTCGTCGGCTCACACCTCGCCGAACGACTCGCCGAACGCGCCTCGGTCGTCGTCGCGGACGACCTCTCGAACGGTCGCCGGGAGTGGGTTCCCGACGACGCGACGTTCGTCCGGGCGGACCTAACAGACCGCGACGACGTCGCCGAGGCGATTACGTCCGACGTCGACCTCGTCTGTCACCTCGCGGCGAGCAAGTCCGTCGACACCGATCGGCCGCGCGAGCAGTTCGAGTCGAACGCGGCGATGACCCACAACGTCACAGAGCGAATGCGCGCGGTCGGCGTTCCCGAGATCCTCTTTACGTCCTCTTCGACGGTCTACGGTGAGGCGCCGCGACCGACGCCGGAAGATTACGCCCCCCTCGAGCCGATCAGCGCCTACGGGGCGAGCAAGCTCTCCGACGAAGCCCTACTGTCGGTGTATGCGAACTCCTACGATCTGACCGCGCGTATCGTCCGGTTCGCGAACGTGGTCGGTCCCCGGCTCCGGGGTGCGGTCATCCCCGACTTCATCGACAAACTCCGCGAGGACCCCGACTCGCTTCGCATCCTCGGCGACGGCCGCCAGGAGAAGTCCTACCTCCACGTCGACGACTGCGTCGACGCGATCTGTCACGTCCTCGCCGCGGCCGACAGCCCGGTGGCGACGTTCAACCTCGGCACGCGGACGACGACGTCCGTCACGCGGATCGCCGACGTCGTCAGCGAGACGATGGGACTCGAGCCGGCGTACGAGTACACCGGCGGCGAGCGTGGCTGGACGGGTGACGTCCCGAAGATGCGTCTCTCGATCGAGAAACTCGCCGCACTCGGCTGGGTGCCCGAACGCTCGAGTGAGGCCGCAGTCGAGGCGGCGACCGAACAGTTACTCGCCGAAATGTCCGACATAGACGGGCGGTCGCGCTCGGGCTCGACTGAACGGAAGACGGCGTCTCAGTAACGCCCTACCGTCGGTTCGAACGCGATTGTAGCGGGGCAATCTCGGTCGGTATCGACACAACCGGTCACAAAATCGGCACAGTCGACGCCGAACACGGGGCAGTCGTCGCATAACAATCACGACGGCGTGCGTCGAAACGGCTATGTCAGCGGACTCTACACGGGTCCTCATCGTCGGGACCTACGGCGGCGGGGGCGTCCACCAGTACGTCGAGGAACAACACCGGCGGCTCCGCGAGCGGGTGTCGGTCTCGAGTTACGACATGAACATGCCGCCGGCGGGAAGCGGTGCGGGCTGGTTCGTCTACTCCGTGTTGCTCGGCCTCTGGGCGGCGGTCCTGTTTCCGTTCCGTCGGCGGCCGGATATCGTCCACGTCCACACCTCCCATCGGTTTTCGTTCTACCGATCGTCGTTTTACGTGCTGTTCGCGGCGTCCGTCTGGAACCGACCCGTCGTCGTCCACGTCCACGGCTCGTCATTCGACGAGTTCGTCGCGACCGACTCGAGACTCCTCGCGCGGTACCAGTCGATCGTCTTCGACGCGAGCGATCGGGTGGTCGTGCTCTCGCCGTACTGGCGGGAGGTCGTCGCGACCCGAACCGACGAGGCGTCGATTCACGTCCTCCCGAACGCGGTCGAACCCTCGCTGTACGACCCCGAGTTCGGCGGATCGGTCCCGCGGCTGGTGTTCGTCTCCAACATGATCGACCGCAAGGGCGTCGCGGAACTCGTCGCGGCCGCCGACCGCCTCGCCTCGAGCACGGATCGGTCGTACGAGTTACACTTCGCCGGAAAGGGGCCGCTCTCGTCGTCCGTCGAGGCGCTCGCAGAGAGCCACGAGAACGTCACCTACCACGGCTACGTCTCCGAAGCGAGAAAGCGAGAGCTGTTGAGCGAGGGCTCGATCTACGTCCTCCCGACGTACGCGGAGGGATTACCGATCGCGATGCTCGAGGGGATGGCCGGCGGGAACGCGATCGTCTCGACGACCGTCGGGAGCATTCCCGAAGTCGTCGGCGACGAAAACGGAATCTTGGTCGAGCCGGGCGACGTCGACGACCTCCACGACGCACTCGAGACGCTGATCGCCTCCCCGGAGCGAGTCGAATCGATGGGGCGACAGAACCGACGCCGGATCGAGGAACGCTACTCCTGGGAGGAGATCACCGAGGAGCTACTCGAGATCTACAGCCGAGAGGTGCCGGCGCTCGAGGGTCGCGGAGCCGGTTCCTCCTCGGACGCCGCCGTCTGAGGGCGGACCGACGCCATCTGCGGGCAGATCGACGCCATCTACAGACGGACCAACGCCGTCTGCGGACAGCGTGTCGCCTCCGGGCTGGGGACGTCTAGCCGAACAGCTGGTCGGGGTCGACCTCGGTACCGTTGACGCGGACGATCGGTCCGTCCTCGACCTCGAGCGACGTCAACCGGCCGGAAAACCGGAACCCGTCGATCCCGCCGCGGACGAATCCGGCGACGGAGCCGCCGTCGATCTCACCGCCAGTACCGTATTCGGAGTGGTACTCGCTGTGGTCGACCTCGCCGTCGACGGTGAACTGGTAATCCGCGCGCTCGGAACTCCCGTCGCCGTCGATGACGAGCACGTTCGACAGTTCACGCTCGTCTTCGTCGTCATCGTCGCCGAACTCCGAGGAATCGATCTCCTCACCGTCGAGACGAACGATCGCGTCGCCATCGATCTCGAGGGCAACGAGTTCGCCGTCGAAGCGGAAACCGTCGATTCCGCCGCGGACGAAGCCGGAGACGGTGCCGTCGTCGATCTCGCCACCCGCTCCGTACGTCGAGAGTTCCTCGCTACGCTCGATCTCGTCGCTGACCTCGAACTGGTACTCCGTACGGTCTGCGCTTCCGTCGCCGTCGATCTCGAGTGCGCGCTCGAGACCGTCGTCTTCATTTCCCGAATCGTCCTCCTCGTCCCCGATGTCGTCGGGGTCGACTTCGATGCCGTTGACGCGGACGCTCGGCCCGTCCTCGACCCGGAGATCGACGAGTTCACCGTCGAAGCGGAAACCGTCGATTCCGCCGCGGACGAAGCCGGTAACGGAGCCGCCGTCGATCTCGCCGCCGGTGCCGTACTCGGAGTGGTACTCGCTGTGGTCGACGTCGCCGTCGACGACGAACTGGTAGTCGGATCGCTCGGAACTTCCCTCGCCGTCGATGACGAGCGTGTTTCCGAGCTCAGGCTCCTCGTTCCCGTTTCCCGAATCGTCCTCCTCGCGGTCTTCGAACTCCGGGTTCGGGTAGTCGTGGGCCTTCTCCCAGTCGAAGCTGTGATCTCCGGAGTTAGTGGTGATCGCGCCGTCGGAGAGATCCGAACTGGCACGGACGTTCTCGACGGTCCGGTAGTTTCCGCCCGATGACGCCACGGTCGCGCCGGATCCGTTCTCGGTGTCGAACGTGAGATTCCGGAGGTGAACCGATCCCCGGTTGTTCCAGCCGACGCCGGGGACGCCGCGTTGGTCGAGCAGGAACTGACAGTCCTCGACTTCGATCCAGTTGTTGTCGAGGAACCGGATGGCTCCGCTCGAATTTCTGATGTCTCGAACGACAAACGAGCAGTTGCGAACGTAGCCGCCGTTCGAAGCGCGTCCGCGATTGTCGGCGGTAATCGCGCCTGCGTTGGCGTTTCCGCGCCTCGAGGAAATCGTATCGTCACGCGAGAGATCGAGGTAGAACGTACAGTTCTCGACGACCTCGTTGCTCCCGCCGAGACGGATGCTGCCGACGTTGTTGTTTGCGAACACGCAGTTGTTGATCTCCATCGCCCCGGGCATTCGCGTGTAGATGCCGTTGTTGGGAAACCCGGAAATCACGGAGTTTCTGACCGTCAGCTTGCCCGAACGGGAACTCCAGATCCCGATTCGGGACTGGCCGCCGTTGTACTGCGAGATGTTCCCGTTGTTGTAAGCGACGAGCCCGTCGAACAGCACCTCGCCGCTCGACGATTCGGCGCCGACGTTGAACATGTTCGTCTGGGACTGGTTCCACGTGCGCGGGCCGTCGCTCGCGACCGTAATGTCTCGAAACTCCGCACGCTGGTTGACGATACAGCGAAATCCGGTCGCCGGCCGGCCGTCCGAGTCGAACGTCAAGTTCGCGACGAAGACGTTGTCGCCGGAGGTGTTGAGGACGTAGTCGTTTTTCGTCCCGTGTCCTCGTCTTCCGGGGACCATGATCGTCACGTCGCCGTCTCCGACGATCCCCCAGTTACGCCGGGAGAACGACAGCGTCCGATTCCACTCGTACGTTCCCTCGGGAACGATCAGCAGTTCGCCGCCACTCGCGTTCGCAACGTACCTCGAGAGGTCCTCGCCCTCGGAGATCGAGAGCTCGCGCTCGGACATTCGACTCAGGTTCGCAACCTCGGCGGCGCCCGCCACGTCCGCTCCGCTCGAGGCGGCGGCCGATGCGCTCGTGGCGAGTGCCGCGCCGGCGGCCGTCCCCGCCCACTTCAGATAGGATCGTCTGCGTAGTATGGTCGAATCGTCGTTTCGATCGGTCTGCTCGGCATCTGTAACGACAGGCTTGTCGTCATCTCGTACCGGTTGATCGCGTGCCATGCTTTCGGGTAATTCAAGCATACCGGTATAAACTTTCTGTTAAAACGCGTTCAATAATTCCAGAATGTAATGATTTCGTGCCAATATAGACAGGTTATTTTTCCTTATTCAATAGAAAGATAGAATCTCACGAAAAATTGAATATCGGTCGTATCGTCGCCGTCTGCCGATTCTCGGCCGTCGAATCGATCGTCCGGTTCTCAGATACCGATTTCCTGTACGTCAGGTTAAATTATCTATCGGAAAATCGTATTCAGGAGATAGATTACAATGATCGGTCTAGACGTCAGCCGAAACTGACTCTCCATCCCAGTAGAGATTCAGAGACCGGGTTACAAAACCCGTTCTCCCTCTGCGGAAGAGACGAGCCGACGGTTCGATTTCACTCATGAAACTCCAGACGATCCACGACGGCCGACTCCTCGCGACGGTCGGGCGCTCGATATACCTCGATAGCACAGACGGCGTGACGAAAATCGGTCGATTGCCCGTCCCACCGGGCGGAGGTTCGGGATTCCGATTGAAGACGACGCCCCCGTTTCGATCGTTCGTTACCGCCGTTACCGGCCGGTTTCCGACGGTCAACGTCTGGTCGATCGACGACGAGTTCTTACTCGCGAGCGCCGACCGGTGGCTGTATCGATCGACTGACGACGGGCGATCCTGGGAGATCGTCCGAACGCTCCCAGCGTCGTCGGCGCCAATGGGCGTCCTCCCGAGCGCCGTTTGTTCGAGCGACGGAACGATCTACCTCGGCGAGTATCCTCTCGACGGCGAGACGACGCCTCGAGTTCTGTCCTCCGAGGACGGTCGAACGTGGTCGACGGTCGCGGCCTTAGAGGACGTCCGTCACGTCCACGCGGTACAGGAAGATCCCTACACGGGCGATGTGTGGGTGACGACGGGCGACGCGGATCCCGAGTGTCGAATCGGGCGCCTCCGGGACGGTCGTCTCGAGCCCGTCGGTGGCGGCGATCAGACTTGGCGGGCGGTCGAACTCGCGTTCACGCCGTCGGCCGTCCTCTGGGGCGTCGACAGCGTCTACAGCGAACGAAAGCCGATCCGAAAGCTGGCGCGCGACCGTCTCGGCGACGACCCGCGACCGGAGACGGTCCACGAGGTCTCGAGTTCGGTCTACTACGCGGAGACGCTCCGGGTCGGCGACGACCTGTGGGTGCTGTTCTCGACGTCGATGGAAGCGGGAACGGACAGTACGGGACCGGATTCACAGTCGGTCCACTCGGATCGGGCCGCCGTGATCGGCGCCTCCTCGGCGTCCGGGTTCACCGACTGGCACGAACTCGTCGCCTACCAAAAACGGGCGACACCCGCCGATCGCGTGAATCCGGGCCACGTCGTTCCGATGGCCAACGCATACGTCTTCCTCGCGAGCGATCCGTCTCGAGGCGCGTTCGTCAACCCGTACAACACCGATCGGGACGATGGACGGATACGCGCGATTCCCAACCGGATGCTCGCTGAGTTGTCCACGAAACGAGCGGGTTCGCGCGATCGGGAATACACCCAGAAATCGGTGTAAAGAGCCGCTTCCGGGCATAATTTGCGAATCGAACAATCGGCGGCTGTTGTGAAACGGCTCTCGAGCGGCTGTTACGGAACGACTCTGAAGCGGACGTCGCTGAACGACTCCGAAGCAGGCATCATTGAACGAGTGTTGGATCGACAATTTGCCTCGAGTTCCGGACCGCAGCGACCGCGTTAGGCGTCGGGATTCACGCGGTAGGTGGTGACCTCGCCGTTGGCGTGAACGCGGTCGAGGTCGCGACGCTCGTCGAGTGACTCGAAGTCGGACTCGGAGTAGAGCAGTCCTTGGTAGGAGATCAACTCGCGTTCCTGGTCGACCTGTGAGACGACCAGATGACGTTCGATGCCGTAGTACTCTCCGGGCCCCTGTTCGAACGTCTCCGGGGAAACGCTCGCGTGCGCGTTCGTTCGCGTCTCGGCGGCGAAGATGGCGTCGGCGAAGCGATTCGGCGACCCCCTGAACCCTGCTAGCTCGACTTCATCGCCCGCGTTCTCGAACGACGTCTCGAACCCGTGCATCTGCGCCTCTGAGACGTGGTGGGTCTGACCGTACGTGTAGGGTGACGCGTAGACGGCGGCAAGCGAGGTGATCAACAGAATAGCAAAGATCCCGACGGCGACCGTCCGAACCGTGGTCGGCGAGAGACGAGCGGAGAGCGACCGAACGGTTTCGTGGAACGCGATCGACGCGAGGATTACGGCGAACACCATCATCAACCCGAACACCCGGAAGTACATCTCGCTCGTGACGCTCACGAAGTAGACGACGAACAGGGCTGAAAGCCCCGCCAACCCGGTCGCCAGATAGATCGTCGTCGCCGGAACGTCCGGAAAGCGTGCCGGCCGGCCGGCGAGGAAAGTAGTACCGATGATCGCCGCGGCCAGTACAGTCACGACCAGATGGGCGAAAAAGAGCTTGAGAAAGACCTCCGTCAGACTCCCGCCGATCGACAGGAGTGAGCCTCCTTGCGCGACGATCGACGTGCCGGCCTCGCCGGAACCCGTGAGGATGTACTCGAGCGCGGAGGTGATCGCCCGTCCGGCGAACCCGGAGAAGAAGCCGTGATTCGCAGACCAAAGCAAGAAGACGGCGAGAACGAACAGCGTCAGTCCGTAGAGGCGCTGATGGCCGGAAATCTGGCGGACGGTTGCCGTCCGCGAGGCCAATGGAATCCGCGGAAAGAGAAACTGAACGACGCAGATCCCGATCATGACGACGAGCATGTGCGCGACGTACTGTGGGTGGTAGACGACGGCGGCGAGCGCGATGACTGCGGCGAGCGCTGGGACCCCCGCCGACCGCCGCTCGTCCGCGGTCACGTACTTCAGGAGGACGAAGACGAACATCGCGAACAGCAGGATCGTCTGCGTCATCGCGTGTGGGTGCATGAACGTCGAGATCGTCGTCACCGGCAAGAGCAAGAACGCACCGAAGGTGGCGATCGCCACCGCAAGCGAGTCGGGAACGATCGCGCCGACGCTCAACGGGACGAAGACCGCGAACGCGATCGTCGAGAACAAGCCGACCAGCAACAGTGCCCTGGTGATCGGAATGCCCACGACCGAGTTGACGAACACCGATACGGTGTGGATCCCGGGATAGAGGAGGTCGAACGGCGAGATCGATCCGGCCGCGATTCCTCGCGCCCATCCGAGATGGGTCATCGCGTCGTGGTGTCCGTAGAAGTGATACCCCCGGACGATCGGTAATCCAGCGAAGACGGCCATCACGAGGCCGCCGAGGACGAGTGCGATCGAACGGGTTCTCGAGCCATCCCCGGGTGAGGGGGCGAACGCGACGGCGAGCGAGACGATCATCGCCGCCGCCAGCCCGAACCAGACCGCGGTGGGCGTACTCGCGTAGATCGAGAGTTCGTATCCGGTCGCCGGCGACGTGTGCGCGACGAACGCGCCGAGTGCGACGGCGAAGAATCCACTCGCGAGGAGCAGTTTGCGAATCGGTTCGTCGGAAGCCGCAGCGTGTGAGGACATTCGAGGCTATCCGTCCGTTGTCCGATAGCCGCCCTTGTTATACGCCAGTTGTCGACGGGAAGCATCCTAATACCGACCGGCGGATCCGTGCGTACAGTCCTCGAGTCGCCCGTTTCGACCACTCGACCCGAGTGTGGTCGATTCCGACACTCTCGAATGGGTTCACACCCTCATACAGATTACTGTCCCGATGTCCCGGCGGTGAGTCGAACCGTGTGAGACGAGTCTCGGTGGAGGAGTGCAGCGAGTCCACCGTCGTAACAGCCGCCCGGGTCGCGGGTGCGCCGGAACTGATTGACAGTAAACCGTATCACATCCCGGAACTGCGATCGGCCGTCGTTTCGCACGCTCGAGTCGTGATCCGGATGGAACTCGTCTCGTGGCAGATCACCGATCGAGTTGCGACGACGAGAAGAACAATCGGGCGTGCTCGACGATTGCCAGACGTGGTCGAGGATTATCAGACGTCGTCGACGACTTCGGTCCAGAAGTAGCCGTATCGGTAGGCGTTGTCGGTGGTCGGCGTCTCCGGAACGTCGTCGGCTTCGTACAGTAACACGGCGATTCTGACGTCGCCGCCTGTCGCCTCCGTCGTGATCTCTCGGTCTCCGTAGGCGGTTCCGCCGTTGCTCACCTGTGCGTCGATCCGGTCCCGTTCGTGTCGATCGATAACCTCGCCGTCCGAGACCCACTGCTCTTGAACGATCACCGTATACTCCATCTCCTCACCCTCTCGGTTTTCGATACCGATCACGAACGAGAGCTCCTCGCCGGAGTCGACCTCCGAGGGTGGATCGGCGACCAGTTCGCCGTCGTCGTTCTCCGAGAGCACCTCGAGGCTCGTGTAGCGCTCGCCATCCTGTGGGGAGACCAGCGCATAGCCGACGGACGTCAGCGCGACCAGCATGGCGACGACGAGCACGATGTTGATCGCGGTGTGCACCGTGGATTTCGTCCCGAAAACGGCCGCGTGAAGCGCGCTCGCTTTGTGTGTGAGATCGAACCGATACCGTCGTTCGGCCGGAACACGAAGCCGTCGGATCGCCGCGATCCAGATCGCAGAGAGTGTGTACACGCAGACCACACCGACGACGATCGGCGTCGAGTAGCTCCAGGACAGCGCGGCGATCACCAGCCCGAGCAACGGGAGCACCGCGAGACTCAGCCCGAACGCGAGCGCCACGCGCTCTCCGTCCGTAACCTCCAGCCGATCGACCAACGGACTCGAGTCCGCCTCGCGTTCGACCGTCGCCGCACGAGGAAACAGCGCGGCGACGGTCGCGTAACCCGGGACGAAAAGCAAGAGCGGGAACCCGACCGCGATCCGAAGAAACGCCGACCCGGTGTCGACGACCCCGAGGAGGACGGCCGCGACGGCGACGAATCCGGCGACGCCGACCAGATCGGTCGGTAGGCGTGCGGCGAGCTGTTTACTACCCTGTCTGACGGCGGTGAACGATTGGAACTGTGGTGTCGAGCGGTCTTTCATCTATTCGGTCGGTATCGGTTACTCGAGCGATCCGGGCATAGTTACTCGTCGCATAACCCAGCTGACCGGTTTGAGATCGGGACGATCGCGAAAATTCGGCCACACGTCGGTGAAACGTCGATTCGGGCGAGCCTGAAAGCAGTTCGGAATGCTGTGGCCGGACGGTAAGCGAGCGAGGGGCGTGCGATGTACCGGATGGCGGGCGATCGAGGTGCGTACGATGTACTGAATGGAAGACGAGCGAGGGCCGCTCGGGTTCGCCGCGACCCGGTCCATACCTGGTGCTCAAGGCGGTCTTGAGGCGGTGGAAACTGGACGCTTACAAAGTGGACACAGCGCGACCCCACGAGTATGAGACGCCGAGCGACCGATATCTTCGACTGCTGGAACGGCTGGAACGACCGGAGCCGAATCGCCGACGGGAGGGACCGATGAGCGTCGACGTTCGACGCGCGACCGAGGACGACCTCGCGGAGTGGAACGAGTACGTTCGACGATCGCCTCAGGGGACGATCTGTCACGAACTCGAGGCGCTTCGGGTGCAGGCAGACCACGCCGACGCGAGGTTGCACCCGCTGATCGGCTTCAAAGGCCAGGAGCCGGTCGGCGTCTTTCCGATCTTCGAGATCAGAAAGCGATTCGTGACGACGGTGTTTTCGCCACCGCCCCATCTCCGCATCCCGTATCTCGGCCCGGCGTTGCTCGAGTGTGCGTCACCGAAACGGCGCAAGCGCGAACGGCGGCGACAGCGCTTCATGGACGGCTGTTTCGAGTGGATCGACGAACACCTGAATCCGAACTACGGCCACGTCCGGACGGCGACGGGGTTCGACGACGTGCGTCCGTTCACGTGGCGAGGGTACGACGCGAATCCGGAGTATACGTACGCGGTCGATCTCACCCGTTCGAAAGACGACCTCCTGATGACGTTCAGTAGCGACGCCCGGAGCAACGTTCGGAACACCGACGACGACGCCTACACGGTCGAGGTCGGCGACACCGAGGAGATTCGACTCATCTACGACCAGGTCAGACGCCGCTACGAGTCACAGGGGATCAGTTTCGACGTCCCGCTCGAGTTCGTCACGGATCTCGCCGAGCGCTCGGAGAACGGTCACGTCCGCCCGTACACGCTACGGGTCGACGACGAGTTCGTCGGCGGCATTCTGACCCTCGAGTACGGCCCGCGAACGGGGCGGTGGATGGGCGGCGTCAGAACCGACGCCGATGTCGACGTCCCGACGAACGACCTGCTCGACTGGGCGATCATGGAAGACGGGATCGACTCCGGACTCGAGACGTACGACCTCGTCGGCGCCGACACGCGCCGGATCAACCGGTACAAGTCCAAGTTCAACCCCGACCTCGAGACGTACTACAGCCTCGAGTACGGCTCATGGGGAATGCGGACGGCGGCGTCGGTCTACGACAGCGTCAAGTAAATCCGGTCAGTGATCGTGGTCCGGAACCGCGTCGAGGTACGGCTTGACCTCCTCGAGTCGGTCCGTCGGTTCGATCAGGTGCCGATTCTCGTCGTAGGTGACGACGCCAACGTCGACCAGCCTGGGGATGTGTGCGTGATGTAACGCGGCTGAAATCGCGGCCAGTTCGTCCCCCGAAATCTCCGTGATCGGTTCGTCACGGTCCCACATTGCGATGATTTTCGTGAGATCGTTCAGCGTGAGCGCCCGTTCGTCACTGACGACCGTCGCGAGTATCGTCCGCCGGTGTGAATGTCTCAAAAGATCGAACGCAGCGTCGGGTGGGATTCGGTCGGTGGAGTAGCCTCGCTCGCGGGGTTTTGTCATTACGATACGTACGTCCCCGAACGGCAAACGGGCGATGCGGTGAACTCGAGTGTATTTATATACCCGGGTGTTCACCGACTGTCATCCATCGTTCGAGGCGACCTTCCGTGGCGAAGTCCTGAGGGTGTTACGCGTGAGGTTGGCAGTCCCACGACGCAGCCGTTGTGAAACCGCGTTCGTCGATATATCGAGTTCTTCGGCCAGCTCGGAAATCTGGGTCTCTCGGGGAACGGCGAAGTAGCCGAGTTCGAGGGCGGCCACCATCGCTTCTTGTTGTTGAGCCGTCAGATCGTACTCACGCTCTTTGGGCGCCGTGGTGTCGTACAGTCGCTGGAGCTCGAACGAGTACCCCCGACCCTGAAAGTACGACTGGAACTCCGTGAGCGCCGACTGGTCGACGAACTTCAGCTTCAGAAACCACGTTCCGTCGACCGCTTCAGCTTCCTGAATGATCCCGTGTTGGTCTACCATCTCGTCGACGAACGTCTGGACCTCCTCCGCCCACGTGACGGTGAAGTAGGCGACGCCGGCTTCGAAATCGAGTGTCCGCACCTTCTCGATGGACAAGTCTCCGCGCTGTGCGGTTTCCGCCGACTCGAGGTCGTCGGCAGTTATCCACATGAAGGGCATGACCCACTCACGGCTGTGGGTCGCGAGACGTTCGATCTCGACCGTCGCGTCGGCACACTCCTCGAAAAACTCCTCGAGAGCGAAGCCACTCGCTGGGAGCGTGAATTCGGCGACGATGCTCATATCCGCAAAACGCCCCGAACGCGGAAAACGCGTGTGCCTGTAAAGAAATGGGGCGGAAAACGCTATCAAGTGATCAAAAAAAACCGTCGAGATGCCGGTATGGGCGGATTTATCGACGGCTCGGCGGTCGTGGCGGCGACTCGAGTACTACTCCCGCCAGCTCGATTCGAACCCGACTACCTGTGACACTCGAGAGGCCGATAGCGACTACTCGAGTCGTTCGAGAGTAACTACGTACATAACCAAGGGAAGATGTAACGGAGCATTCGACAATGGACGACGGATCTTCCCTCCGGACGTTACTCGTCGGGATCGACGCGGCCTGCGATCGGGTGCTCGCGCCGCTGTTCGAGGACGACGAGGTCCCGACGCTCGAATCGATCTACCGCGACGGGACGAGTGGGTCACTCGAGTCCCAGATACCGCCGTGGACGGCCTCGGCGTGGCCGTCGTTATACACCGGCATGAACCCCGGAAAACACGGCGTCTTCGGCTTCCTCGAGTTCGACGGCTACGAGTGGGACGTCGTCAACGCGACCGACGTCCGAGAGCGGACGGTCTGGGAACACCTCGATCGCCACGGCCTCTCGAGCGTCGTCGTCAACGTTCCGGTCACCCACCCGCCGCGGTCGTTCGACGGAGCGGTGATCCCCGGCTACACCGCCCCGGAAAACCCCGATTGTCACCCCGACGGTCTGCTCGCCGACGTCCGGGAGGCGACCGGCGAGTATCGCGTCTATCCGGACGAGAACGCGGACGACCTCGGCGAGGCTTACAGCGATTGCGTGCGCATGCGCGGGGAGGCTTTTCGCTACCTCGCCGACCGGTTCGATCCCGACTTCGGCTTCCTCGAGTTTCAGGCGACCGACTCCATCTTCCACGAGGCACCCGACGACGAAGCGGCGATCCGCGCGATCTACCGCGAACTCGACCGACAGCTCGGCGCGACCCTCGAGGCTACCGATCCTGCAAACGTCGTCGTCGTCAGTGACCACGGCATGGGTCCGTACGACGGCGTGGAGTTTCGCGTCAACGAGTTCCTCCGCGAGGAGGGCCACGTCGAGACCAGACGCGGCGGCGAGGGGATGCCGACGTGGGCGACGGTCCGGGACGACAGTCTCAAACGCGGCGCGGACGCCGACGAGTACGAACCCGGCCTCGCTGAACGCGCGATGGCGTCCGCCGCCGGGCTCGGCCTCACCAGCCAGCGAATCGGAACCGTCCTCGGCTGGGTTGGACTCGCCGACGCGGTCGCATCCCGCGCGCCAGCGAGTCTCGTCAACGCCGGTGCGGACCAGGTCGACTTCCCGGCGTCGTCGGCGTACGTCCGATCCCGGATCGAACTCGGCGTCCGGATCAACCTCGAGGGACGGGATCCGGAGGGCGTTGTCCCACCCGAGGAGTACGAAGCCGTCCGAATGCAACTCATCGACGCGCTCAGGTCGGTCACGACCGCCGACGGCGAGGCGATATTCGAGGAGGTTCGCCCGCGCGAAGAGTACTTTCACGGCCCGGAGAGCGAGCGCGCCGTCGACGTCGTGACCGTTCCCGCCGACTTCGAACACTTCCTGTCGGCGACGCTTCACGGCGAGCAGTTCGGTCCGCCATCGGAGCCCTGGAACCACAAGCTTCAGGGGACGTTCGCCGCCCGTGGCGCGGACATCGATCACGCGGGCGGCCTCGGCGACGCCCACATCTTCGACGTCGCGCCGACCGTCCTCGCGACGTTCGACGTTCCGGCCGACGAGCGAATGGACGGATCGGCGCTCCCGTGTGTCGACTCTCCCGGCGTCGACTCCTATCCGCGATACGAGCGCGACGCCTCGGTCGAGACGGCGGACGAGGGCGTCGAACGTCGACTCGCAGACCTCGGCTACCTCGAGTGACCGCGGCGACCGTCCGATCGTCGTGAGCAAATTCCCGTCCGATCGCCACGGGTTGGCGCCAGTCGTACACCCGGGGTGTGAGACCGAAACACAAATTTAGATCCGGCCGTCAGTACCGGACGACCAATGGCATCGTCGAGCGATCGGTGGTCGGCCGACGGGGTGACCGCGCCGTGACCGACGTCACCGTCGAGGACGCGATCGACGCCTACCTCCAGCGTAAGGCCGTCGCCGACACCGACGGGCCGGGAGCCGGCGCGTACGCGGTCAACGCCGAGTCGATCCTCCGACGGTTCGCCGACTGGCTTGCATGCGATTACGAGGTCGACTCGATCGGCGCCCTCGAGACCACCCACCTCCAGTCGTACGCTCGAACGCTTCGCGAGCGCACAGACCGCGGCGATTTCACGGCCTCGAGCGCCCGGACCTACTTCGCCGTGGTCCGGGCGTTTCTCTCGTGGTGTGTCGGCGGCGCCATCATTCCGGAGAACCCGGCGGCGACGGAGGCGGCCACGTCGGCGCTTCCGTCCGACGACGACACGGATAACATCGGCGACAGTGACGACGATTCCTGGTCGGTCGACCACCGGCGTCGTCTCGAGCGATTCGTTCGGGCTCGGGCGCTCGAGGCGACGGCGGACGCGTTCGATTCCGAGGAACGACTGACGCGACTGCGCGAGTACGCGCTCGTCGCCGTACTCGCTTACTCGGGTGCCCGCGGGGCGGAACTGTTTCGCGTTCCCGAAGACGATCGGCGGACCGGTGCGACCTGGGAGGACGTCGACTTTTACACCGGGACGATCCGGGTGCTCGGTCGAACCCAGCGAGCGGAAGAAGTCACGATACTCGCGCGGGCCCGAACGCCGCTTCGGCGCTACCGTGTCGTCCTCGATCCACCGACGAACGACTGGCCGCTGTTTCCCACCCGTCACGCACCGTCGATCGCTCGCCACGTCCGTGAGTGCCTGCGAGAGCGCGGTCACGACGCCGAGGAGATCGAGGCGCTGTTTGCCGACCGGACGGCGATCGAACTCGCCCGCGAACGAGCGATCGCGCCACCGGCGATCACGACCGAGGGAGCCAGGTCAGTACTGAAGCGTCTCTGTACCGACGCGGGCGTCGACGGCGACGATGTCCACCTCACGCCACGGCGGGTCCGAAGCGAACTCGGCGAGGATGACTCTCGCCGAGAGGCAACGGGATCGAAGCCCGCGTTACGCACCCCGACCGCGGACCGGACGATCGCCGTTCCCGCCGACTGGCGGCCAGTTATCGACGTCGAGTCTGTTCTCGAGGACGAGGCCACGAAGTGATCTATCGTAGCCATTGTACGTCTTGTACACCTGATCGCCAGACTGAACGCGGTTCGAGTGACGGGAGAATCGCTGATAGGCGAACGGAGAGACGTCCCGTGAGCAGTGCGATCGGTATCCAAACCGGTTCGGGTGTTACGAGAGGAGTCGGCGCCGTCGATGGCGGTCTGAACGCGTAGCTCGTGGTTTGTACACACCGATAGGACAGGACGCGGAAACGGTCTGTCGTACTTTCCCACGACGGTCGAAGGGCGCTCGAGGCCCCGGAATCGACGGACAGCGCGTACCAGACAACACCTGGCGCTCAGGTGACGAGCACCCAGAGGATCGCTGTCAGGACGATCGTCAACAGCAAGACGGTGGTGCCGATACTCGCCCGCAGGTGGATCGTCGACGGCTTCCCGCCGTCGGCGGGTTGACGTTCCTCGACCTCGAGACCGGGGAGCCGACGGGCGGCTTCGTCGACCGCCAGCGCCGGGTTGTTGCCGATCCAGTAACAGCGTTTGACGAAGTCGACGACGGCGGCGTCGACGGCCGCGTAGAGGTCGGTGACCCCGAGCATCGTGTAGCGCCCGGTGTAGTACGTCGCCGGGTTGACGATCAACGCGGGGTCGGCGTAGTCGATCTTCGAGAGCGGTTTGCGGATGAGCTTGAAGCCGACGGCGGAGACGGCGATCAGGATCGCGGCGTCGGTGAGGTGGCCCGCACTGTAGGGGTTGAGCGCCGTATCCAGTTGCGTCACGGTGACTCCGTCCACCAGCGGCAACAGACCGGTAAACACTGGCCACCCGATAACGGGAAGTCCAAGGATCACGCAGGCGCCACCGACGGAGAACATCGCGACCGTCTGGCCGGTCGTCGCGTCCTCGACGGTGTATTCGGCGGGACCGTGTAAGAACACGTAGTAGCCGAGTTTGATGAACGAGAGGAACGTCCCGATCGCGCCGATGAACAACAGCCAGTACAGCGCCTGGTACTCGGGTGCGCCGTAGTAGTGTGGATCGGCCGCGTCTAACACCATCCCTTTGCTGATGAAGCCGCTGAAGCCGGGAACGGCGGTAATCGAGAGTGCGCCGATCAGGAACGCAATCGCGGTGATCGGCATCTCGCGCCAGAGGCCGCCGAGCTTGTAGAGGTCGTTCTCGCCGGTCCGGTAGATGACGACCCCGACGGCCATGAACAGCAAGCTCTTGTACAACACGTTGTTGAACAGGTGGCCCATCGCGCCGGCGACGCCGATCGCCGTCCCGATCCCGATTCCGGCGACCATGTAGCCGAGCTGGGCCTGGATATGATACGACAACAGCGCGCGCATGTCGTGTTGGAGCAACGCGAAGACGACGCCGTAGACGGCCATCGCGCCGCCCATGTACGCGAGTAGGAGACTCCCCTCGGGAATCGCGCGGTAGAGCACGTACGCGCTCGTCTTCGTCGTGAAGGCCGCGAGGAACACCGACGCCGCGAAGTGCGGGCGCGGGTAGGTGTCCGGAAGCCAGGTGTGGAAGCCGACGAACGCGACGTTGACGCCGATGCCGAGCACCGCGAGCAACAGCGGGAGGCCGTCGGCCATCCCCACCGTCTCGCCGGCGGAATCGACCATCGCGAACGAGCCCGTGATGGCGTACTGGGCGATCACGGCGAACAGCACCAGACTCCCGCCGATGCCGTGAGCGATGGCGTAGCGGTAGCCCGCCCGGACCGCGTCGCCGCCGTGGTGCCAGACGAGCAGCGTGCTCGTGATGGCCATGATCTCCCACATGAACACGAGGACGAGCCAGTCGCCCGCGAACGCCGCGCCGAGCGCCGACGCGACGTAGGCCAGCGCGAACGCGGCCATCACCCGCGGCGCGTCGCTCGAGTAGGCGTAGATCACGGCGAACGCGCCGAGGAACCCGAGGCCACCGCCGACCATTCGGGTAAACTCGTCGATGTAGAACGGCTGGATGTCGGCGAAGCCGAGAAACGTCGTCGTCAGGTGTGCACCCTCCGGCGCGAAGAAGGCGACCGCGACGGTGGCCGCGAGGCTGAGCGCCGCGAGGGCAAAGCCGAGCGCTCGCGGGAGGACGAGGACGAGCAACGCCGCCGCGAAGACGAGTAGCGGCGGATACGCCATCGTCAGTAGGTCGGATTCGATCATTCGCGGCTCACCTCCATCGCGTCAGCCAGCGAAAGACCCCCGAGCTCGTCGAAGCTTTCGACCCCGAAGACGCTCTCGACGATGTACGTCGCCAACTCGAGGAAAACGGCGTAGTCGGGGACGATCCCGAGCATGATCGCGCCGGCCGCGATGACGCTGATCGGCGCGATCATGAGCCACGTACTCTCGGAGAACGGCGAGTGCCGTTTCCAGCCGCCGGCCGGCGGCCCGCCGTGGTGGTGATCGCCGTGGTCGTGGTGGTCGTCGGCGTGGTCCTCGTGGGTGTCGGCGTGACTCGCTTCCGTCCCGTGACCGCCGGGAACGTCCGCGTCGCTCGGATACTGGTCGACGGCGTACTCGTAGTCGTCAGCGTCGTCGGATTCTTCGTCTGACTCGAGTGGCGTACCGACTCCTTTTGCTTCCGTTTCGCCCTCGACCTCGTCGACCGGGCGAGGTTGACCGCTCGGTGCGTGTTGGTCGTCGGTGTCGTCATCTTCGCCGTCTGCATCGTCGGTACCGGTCTCTTCGCCGTCTGCACCATCAGCGTCGGTATCAGTGACGTCATCGTCGTCATCGTCGTCGATTCGACTCCCGCCGTCGGTCGCCACGGTGTCGTCCGCCGCGAAGTACGACTCGCGCTTGCCACCGGGTGGGAACTCGAGGAGCGGTTTGGCGTCGTGGCGGTCCTCGCTCTCGAAGAAGGCCGTGTAGACGACCGGCCAGAGGTAAGCGATGTTCAAGACACCGGAGACGATCAGCGCGGTCGAGAAGATCCAGTAGCCGCCGCCGACGGTGCCGGAGCCGATCAGCATGTAGAACTTGCTGACGAAACCGGCGATCAGCGGCATGCCGGCCATCCCGGCCGCACCGATGGCGAACGCGGACATCGTCAGCGGCATTCGCTTGCCGATGCCGGCCATCTCGCTGACGTAGTCGGTGTGGGTCTCGACGTGGACCGCGCCCGCACAGAAGAACAGTGTGAGCTTCCCGAACGCGTGGGCGGGGATGTGAAACAGCGCCCCGAGGATCGCGAACGGATGGAGTATCGACAGCCCCAACACGATGTAGGAAAGCTGTGCGGTCGTCGAGAACGCGAGCCGCCGCTTGAGGTGGTCTTTCCGGAGTGCGATGATACTCGCCGCCGTCAGCGTGAACGCGGCGAGGATGGCGACCGGGACGTTCAGCCCGACCTCCCCCACGCCGGGTACCGACAGCGGGAGGTCGTGGATGAGCCCCGGCCCGAAGACGTCTAAGATGACTCGAGCCACCCCGAACGCGCCGGATTTGACGACTGCCACTGCGTGAAGGAGCCCGGAGACGGGCGTCGGCGCGACCATCGCGTCCGCGAGCCAGGAGTGAAGCGGCATTACGGCGGCCTTGACCCCGAAGCCGGCGATTAGGAGGAAGAAGGCGGCCTGTGCGAAGACGGGTTCGGCCGCCGCGGCGTCGGCGAGCAGTTCGATGCCGCCGGTTTCGAACGCCAGGGTTCCCTCGCCGGCGGGGTCGATCCCGCTGGTGAGCCAGTAGGTCAGGACGGTCCCGGCGAGCAAGAAGACCCCGCCGCCGAAGAACGTGTACGCGAGGTACTTCCGGCCGGCGATGCGGGCCTCGTCGTCCTCGTTGTGGGCGACCAGCGGGTAGGTGACCAGCGACAGCAACTCATAGAAGAGGAAGATCGTCACCAGGTTGCCGGCGAAGGCGATCCCTAACGCCGTCGAGAGGCTGGCCGCGAAGGAGGCGAAAAACCGCGTCTGGGCGTGTTCGTCCAGCCCGCGCATGTAGCCCGCGGCGTAAAACGACGTAAAAATCCAGAGGAAACTCGCGAGCAACGCGAACAACATCCCGAGCGGGTCCGCACGCAGGACGAAGTCGATCCCAGCGAGGAACTCGACGCCGAGGGCGTTCGAGAGACTCCACTCGTAGACCGTCCCCTCCATCACGCCGGGGAGCATGCTCACGACGATGCCGAACTTCACGAGCGCCGCGAGGACCGACCAGCCCTCGCGGACGTTCGGATAGCGATACGACGCGACGATCAGGAACACCGCGAGAGCCGAGACGAGAACCGCGGCCAGCGGCAGGATTGATTCTTCAGCCATCAGTTAAACACCTCCGAGACGAACGGATCGAGCAGTTCCGCGAACGCACCACCGGCGAAGCCGAGGACGACCGCGAGCACCGCCGTACTCACGAGCAACGCGAGCATACCGAACGAGACCGCGTCGGGCGATCCCCGGCGACTCGAGCCCGCCAGCACCCCGCCGTCCGCGGCGACGCCGGCCCCGTCCGAACCGTTGTCGGATCTTCGATCCGACGAGGATCGCGAACCTTCGGTTCGCTCACCGCCGTCGGTCGCGACGGCTCCCGGGCCGTGGGGCGACTCGAGGGCCGACGCCGGCGTGAAGTACATTTTCTCGAGCAGCCGGGCGGCGTAGGCGAGCGTGAGCATGGTGCTCAGGAAGACGACGGCCGCGACGGGCCACATCTCCGCTTGAATGGAGCCGACGGCGATGTACCACTTGCCGATGAAGCCGATCGAAGGCGGAATACCGATCAACGCGATCAGCAGGACGGCCGTCGCGGCGGCGGGAAGGGGCCGTCGATCCGCGAGGCCCGCGTACTCGTCGACCGTTCGCGCGCCGTAGCTGATCGCGATCACGCCGGCGGCGACGAAGAGGCCGGCTTTCATCAGCCCGTGGCCGACGAGGTGGACGATCGCGCCTAAAAGCGCCGTCTCGGTGACGAGCCCGTAGGCGGCGACGACGAGCCCGAACTGCGAGACCGACGAGTACGCGAACATGCGTTTGACGTCGGTCTGGATCACCGCGAGCGTACTCCCTGCGAGGACGCTTACCGAGCCGACCGCGACGACGACCTCCGTGAGGTAAGGCGTTGCAAGCAGGAAGTCGACGCCGAAGACGGTGAACATCACGCGGCCGAGGGCGTATGCAGAGACCGTCGAGACCAGCGCGGCGATCACCGGCGTCACGCCATCCGGGGCGTGCTGGTAGGCGTCGGGTTGCCAGGTGTGAAGCGGCCACTGGGCGACTTTGAGCGCGAAGCCGACGAAGATGAACGCGAACGCCGCGTGAAGCAGGGTCAGATCGCCCCCGCCGGCCTCGGCGACCAGCGGGACCGCCTCGCCGAGGACCTCCATGTTCAACGCGCCGGTCGCCATGAAGAGGAAGCCGACGCCGATCAGGTACAGCGAGGCGCCGACGGTTCCCAAAATGAGGTACTTCAGGGCCGCCACCGCGGATTCGGGGCCGTCGCCGCTCGAGATCATGGCGTACGTCGCCAGGCCGACGATCTCGAGGAAGACGAACATGTTGAAGACGTCGCCGGTCATCGAGAGCCCGAGCAGGCCGCCGACGAGCAGGAGGTAGCCGGCGTAGAACGTGTTCCCGCGCGGGCCGCCGATGCGCGTGTACGCGAGGACGGCCGCAGAGGTGACGGTCACGAGCAGGGCGATCAGCGTCGAGAACTCGTCGGCGACGAGTTCGATGCCGATCCCCTGTGGTTCGCCCCAGCCGCCCAGCACGTGGACGACCTGGCCGTCCGCGTAGACGGCGCTCGCGAGGTAGACGGTCGCGGCCGCCAGGCCGAGCGTCGTCACCGCGGCGACCGACCAGCCGGTCCGGTCGTATCGTAGCCCGAGGACGATCGGGACGGCCGCGAGCAGGATCGGAATCGCGACCAGCAAGGCCGGAAGCAGTTCGACGCTACTCATCGGCACGCACCTCCCGGAGGGTGTCCTCGCGAAGCGTCCCGTACTCGGTGTGGATGCGGACGATGAGTGCGAGGCCGACGGCGGTCAGGGCGATCCCGACGACGATGGCGGTCAGCACGATCACGTGCGGGAGCGGGCTGGCCATCGCCAGTTCGCCGGGCGTCGGATCGTCGGGAACGATCGGCGCGACCCCGCCCTGAACGTAGGCGACCGAGACGAAAAAGAGGAAGATCGCCGTCTGGAAGAGGTTGACCCCGATCAGCTTCTTCACGAGGTTCTCGTTGGCGATCATCATGTAGAGGCCGACCCCAAGCAGGACGAACATCAGCGCGTAGGCGTAACGACTCGCGAGGATCTCAATCATCTCGACCCACCTCCCGGTCGATCCCGTCATCGCGACGAGTGGGCGTAAAGCCCGCCGCCGTCGCGAAAAAGAGGGTGATGACGACGCCGGCGACGATCAACGCGACGCCGCCGACTTCGATCGCCTCCATCCCCCAGTAGTGGGCGATGCCGAACGTCTCGACGAACGCGTCGTACTCGAGGAAGTTCCCCCCGAGTGCAATCGTCGCGAGGCCGGTCGCGATGAAGATGGCGACGCCGCCGGTGACGAGGCCGACGACGACGGAATTTTTCAGCCACCGCCGGGTCGGTTCGATGCCGAACGCGAACGCGAGCATGAGGACGGTGACGCCGATGATCGCGCCGCCCTGGAAGCTCCCTCCGGGCGTGTCAGCGCCGTGGAGGCTCAAGAACGCTCCGTAGGTGAGCGTAAACGGTGCGATGATCTTGACCGAGGTCATGATCACCTGGCTTTCCGTGTACGTATCGTCGTGGGAATCACTGCGAGACATCACGTGAACACCTCCCGTTTCAACACGAGGAGAACGGCGACGCCGGCGGCGAAGACGACGACCGCCTCGCCGAAGGTGTCGAAGCCACGGTAGGAGGCGAGCACCGCGGACACCGCGTTCTGTGCGCCCGTATCGGCGAACGTGTTCTGGACGTAGTAGACGGAGGGCGTCTGCGCTAACACCCCGCCACCCCAGATCGGGGCGTCGGGATCGCCGACGGCGTACATATCCGGTAACAAGGTAAAGAGGACGAGGACGAACGCACCGACGACGACGACCGCGGGGAGGTTGACCCGCTCGAAGAGCCGGTCGGTCGACGGACGAGTCGTACGCGCGATCGTCAGCAACAACAGGATGGTCGTCACGCCGGCGCCGATCGCCGCCTCGGTCATCGCGACGTCGGGCGCGAGCAGGTACGTATAGAGGATCGCCATTCCGAGGCTATACGAGCCGAAGACGACGATCGCAGAGAGGACGTCGCGAAACAGCGCGGTCGCGACTGCCGCAAGCAGGATGAAGACGACGAGCGTGTAGGCGACGGCGCTCACGCCGACTCACCTCCGCCCGTCGATCCATCCTCTCCGCCAGGGTTCTCGCTCGAGCCGTCCTCGTCAGCGCTCGAGGCGGGGGAGCCGTCGTCGGCCCGCTCGCCGCCGTCGGTCGCAGTCGGCTCGCTCGTCACCGGTGTAATTCCGGATTCGGCGGCCGAGCGGGCGATCGCGTGGGCCGCGGTCGGGTTCGTGATGAACACGAAGAACAACAGCAAGACGGTGTACACCGTCGCGTGTTGCCAGCCGAGCGCGAGCGCGACGGCCGCGAGCGCGAGGCCCGCGCCGAGGGTGTCCGTCTGGGAGGCGGTGTGAGCCCGCGCGTAGATGTCGGGCAAGCGAATGACTCCGACCGCCGAGACGAACGTAAAGAACAGCCCGGCGACGACGAGGATCACGATCGCGGCGAAGCGAAGCTGTTCGCCCATCGGAATCGCGTCGATCACAGCACGCCACCTCGTTCGACCGTGAACTTCGAGATGGCGACGGCCATCAGGAAGTTGAGCAACGCGTAGATCAACGCGATGTCGAGAAACCACGGTTCGTCGAGTCCCGCCGCGAGCAACGCCAGGATGACGACCGTGTTCGTCCCGAGGACGTTCACCGCGAGCAGACGGTCCTGGGTCGTCGGTCCGGCGACCGCACGGTAGAACATCATGATCGCCAGAAGGACGAACAGCGCCGCCGCGACGAGGAATATCTCCTCGATCGACGTCGGTATCACAGCTCGTCACCTCCGACGATCTCCGCGTCGCCGCGCTCTTGTGGCGTTGGGATCCTGGCCGCCGCGCGGCCGTTGAAGACGAACCTGACCGCGCGCTCGAGTGAGCCCTCGAAGAGGTCCTCGCGGGCCGACGGGATCAGCGTGTGGACGATCAGTCGCTGGTCGTTCGCCCGGACGGTGAGCGTCCCGGGAGTGAGCGTGATGCTGTTCGCGAGCGCCAGGAGGGGGAGACCGCTTCTAACGCGGGCGTTGACACGGGTCACGACGGGCTCGATCGGCATCGACGGCCGGAGGATGACGTAGGAGATGGCGACGTTCGCCCTGACGATCTCCCAGAGGAGATAGGGGATGTAGATCGCGAATCGAAGCGTCCGAAGCGGCGATTCGACCCGGTGGAGCGGAAAGGAAAATGTCACGTTCGCGAGCGAGAACGAGACGATTCCGGCGACGGCGACGCCGGTGACGAGGTCGAACCAGTAGGTCGGATCGCCCAGTACCAGATAAAAGCCAAAGGAGATCCAAAACAGCGCGAAGTACCGGTCGAACCGTTCCGTTCCATCCCCGATCAGCCGTTCGTGTCTGGCCGGGCGTTCGACCGCTGCCTCGTCGTATGGAAGGCCAACAGCGTCGAGTTCGCGCTCGAGTGGCTGGAGGATCGACGACGTCACGCCCGGTTTGTACTCCGGGTCGAGTACGATCCGATCGACGTCGTGTTCGTCGGCGTACGACCCGAAGACGTCGGCGTAGTCCCGCGGACCGAACAGATACTCGTCGGTTCCAAGGACGTCGGTTTCGAGCGTTACGTCCGCGTTTCCGGCATCCTCCGCGGCCCAGCGTGTAGCCTTCGAGAGCAACTGTTTCGCCTCCGAAATCTGTTGTTCGCCCTCGGGGACCTCGGCGTCGTACGGTAACGCAACGACGAGGTGGACCTCGAGTTCGTCGGCGTCCTCGAGTCCGGTCTGGACGGCGTAGCCGACCGTCTGCCGAACGGTTGGCGTCTCCGACAGCGGTACGAGGAGTCGGTTATCCACCACGGTACGTCCCTCCGGGTGGTCGTCGTCGGTTACTCATGGCTCTGGTTGATAGTCGACTCAAGCGGTAGCCGTAGGAAAACGGTTTCGTTATCCGACAGCGTTCGCCTATCTTTCACGTTTTTCGGATCGGGCACATCATCTTACACCAAAAGTAGGGGATCTGGCCACGATTGTACAGAAAGTGCCTCCGATAGCGGTGCCGGCCGTCGTCTGAATGCACGATACGGAACGAACGGATCACGGTGTCGCGCCACGACGCCCCCGGATCGTGTTACCCGGAGACACGGAACGGACAACACTGCAGAGAACCCCAAATCCCTTAGCCGTGCCACACATACCCCCGGTCAATGGCCAAGTGCGACGTGTGTGGGAAAGACGAAAGCATGCCCTACAACTGTCGGCACTGCGGCGGAACCTATTGTGCCGACCATCGGCTGCCGGAGAACCACGGCTGTTCCGGCCTCCAGAACTGGAACGACCCGAACGGAGTCTTCGATAGCGGATTCGACGAAAGCGTCCAGGGAGGGGGATCGTCTGGCCGATCGGGGGTAACCGACAAACTCCCGATCGACACCGGCCCCGGCGGGCCGCTTGGCTACTTCCGCGGGAACATGACCTACACGTTCCTCGCGCTGATGTGGCTTACGTTCGTCGCGCAGTTGCTCGTAGGGGCAATTTTCGGAAACGCCGTCCATCGGATGGTGTTCGTGTTGACGCCGCAGAATCCGGAGTTCGTCTGGACCTGGGTCACTTCCGTCTTCGCCCACGGAAGCTTGATGCACATCGTCTTCAACAGCATCGTGATATTCTTCTTCGGCCCGCTCGTCGAGCGCTACGTCGGGTCGAAGAAGTTCGCCATTCTGTTCGTCGTCAGCGGCGCACTCGCCGGCCTCAGCCAGGTCGCTATCACCGGATTCCAAGGCGGGATCGCCGGCGTACTCGGCGCAAGCGGCGCCGCACTCGCGATCATGGGCGTCATCACGGTGTTGAACCCGAGCCTCAAGGTCTACCTCTACTTCATCCTTCCCGTCCCGATCTGGTTGCTGACCGTCGGGACGGCAATCATTAGCGTCATCTTCATCGGAACGGGTGGTGGCGGAAACGTCGCCCACATGGCCCACCTGGTCGGTCTCGTCGTCGGCCTCGGCTACGGCGAATACGTCAAACGAACGCAGAACGTCCGCGCGCCGAATCAGTTCCAACTCGGTGGCGGCCCCGGTGGTCCGGGTGGTCCCGGCGGCCCCGGTGGCCCCGGTGGCCCCGGTGGACGTCGACGGTTCTGAGTCGGAACCGAACGGCCGGATCCGATACCACATATCGACCCGGACACTGATTTTCGTCCCGATCCTACGACCGCTATCCGATGGTCACGTCCAACGATCCACGCCCCGATCTCGCCCCACAGGCCGATCTCTCCCGCGAAGAGATGGAAGCGCTCCAGCGCGAGATCGCCGACGCCGCGATCTTCGAGGACCGCCTCGAGTTCGAGTCAGATACCCTTGCGAGTCCGCTCGCGGCCGCCTCGAGCGGACTCGAGGCGCCGATCGTCGCCGGCGTCGACCAGTCGTTTCTCCTCGATGCCGAGCCCGAACGCGCCCTGAGCGCGGTCGTCGCCATGCGCGGCGGCGAGGTGATCGAGCGCGTCCACGCCGTAACGCCACTCGAGATTCCCTACGTGCCGGGTCTGCTCGCGTTCCGGGAGGGCGGGCCGATTCTCGCGGCGCTCGAGGAGCTCTCCGTCGAGCCCGACCTCTACCTGTTCGACGGAAGCGGCCGTATCCACTTCCGGCAAGCGGGGATCGCGACGCACGTTGGCGTCGTCCTCGACGCGCCGAGCGTCGGCGTCGCGAAGAGCCTGCTCTGTGGTCGGCCTCAGGGTAACCTCGAGAACCGTCGGCCCGGCGTACGCGTCCCAATCGAAGCGAACGGGCGAGTCGACGCTCTCGAGGGGACGGTACTCGGCTACGCGGTTCAGACGAGACAGTACGAGTCGCCGAATCGCTCGATCAATCCGCTGTACGTCAGTCCCGGCCACCGCGTGAGCGCCGAGACGGCCGCTGACGTCGCATTCGACCTCGCCACCTCCTACAAACTTCCGGAGCCGACTCGGCTGGCGGACGCCTACGCGACGGAGGCCAAACGGGAACACGAGCGGGAGTGAGACAGACGATCTGCTGTCCATCGTTTTCCTGCGATTGGAACCGTCCAGAGCGGCCACCGGTCCATCGAGACAGCAGTTCGTATGAGCCGGGTGGGATCGCAACTCGGTTATCCGACGAACTCGAACCTGGCTCACTGAAGCGGACAGCAGCCGGTCAGTTTCGGCGCACACGCGACCCGTTTCCGGGAGCGCCGGGCCGTCGAGACGCCGATGCGTCCGCCGATACCCAACCCAACACTGAGGATGATCGATCTCGGAACGCTCCGTAACTCGCCGTCGGCCGCCGTCCTCGCCACGTACATGTTCGCCCTCGCACCGCTTGCGGCGGCCGGACTGTGGGGCGGGCTCTACGTCGTCAGCATGTGGGGGTTCGACGCCGTTCCACCGATCACGCTCGCGTTCTTTCGGATCGCCGTCGGCGCCGCCGTGTTGCTCGTCGTCGTTCGCGCGTTCTATCCCCGCCGACAGTTCACCCGTCGCGATGTGCTTTCGTTCGGCGGCCTGGGACTCGTCGTGACCGCGTCGATGGCGACGCAGTTTCTGGGAACCGCGCTGACGACGGCAAGCCAGGGTTCGTTGATCACCGTCCTGACGCCGATCTTTACGATCCTCCTCGGCGTCACGCTCCTCGACGAACGGTTGAGCGGCCGCCTCGTCGTCGGCATTCTCACTGCGACCGCCGGGACAGTCGTCGTCCTCTCAGGTCAGTACGAACTCGCGGAACTGGCCGGCGCCGCCACCGCGGGCATCGTCTTGCTTCTGGGCGCAAGTGCGACGTGGGCGCTCTATACGGTCTGGGGGAAGCCGCTGATCGACCGCTACTCCGCACTCGAGGCCGCGACCTACTCCTGTGTCGCCGCCGTCCCGATGCTGGCGTTGCTCGTGCCCCTCGAGGTCGCGACGACCGGCGAGTCGCTCCGGTCGATCGAACCGACACTCGGCGTGGTCGCGGCGGTCCTCTACCTCGGGGTCTTCGGCACCGCGGCGGCGTGGTATCTCTGGTACAAGGGGATGGAGTACGTCGATGCGAGCGTCATCTCGACGTTCTTTTTCTTCCAGCCGATCGTCGGCGGGATCCTCGGCGCGACGATGTTGGGGGAATCGCTCGGTCCCCGGTTCGTCCTCGGCGGCGTCGTGATGGCCGTCGGCGTTTCGATCGTTTCGATGGCCGGTCGGTAATCGTGACCGCCATCCGTTCACCGATTCGCTTTTTACGTCACGGAACGAACACGATCGTATGATTGAGCGCAGTTCGGTCGTCGCCGCCAGCCGATGGATCGCGGTCGCCGCGGTCCTCGCCCTGCTCGCCGTCCTCGCGTGGTTCCTCCCACAGCCAGGTTTCTCCGGCTCTCGGGTCGCACTGTTCGCGTTGATCGCCGGCGCCGCGATTCTCGGCGCGGCCGGACTCCTCCGCCGACGGATGAGCCTCGCCGTCGCCGGAGCCGTTTTTCTCTTCTTGCTCGGCTTCTGGCAGGCGGTACTCGGCGTGTTCATCCTGCCCGTCGTCGCCCTCTTGCTCGTCGCCGCCGTACTCGAGGACGAGCGATCGGAACCTCGTCCGGCTTAGGTACGTTGTCGTCCGACAACAGTCGGCTCGTCGCGAGGACGCTTCCAGTAACGGTGTAGTAACGGTGACGTCACCCGGTAACACGGACACGAGCAAACCACTCAAGCGTCGACCGCCTACGAACGGTAATGGCGCTCGAGACACCGGGGCTTCATCACGTGACCGCGATCGCCGGCGACCCGCAACGAAACGCCGACTTCTACGTCGGGACGCTTGGCCTGCGATTCGTCAAGAAAACCGTCAACCACGACGACACGGGAACGTACCACTGCTACTTCGGCGACGAGGAGGGAACGCCGGGAACGAACCTCACGTTCTTCCCGTGGACCGAGGGGGGCCGCCAGGGCGAGTTCGGGTCAGGACAGACGCAGGCGACGGCGTACCTGATCCGACCGGATTCCGTCGAGTACTGGCTCGAGCGACTCGAGTCTTCGGGGATCGACGTCGAACGCGACGAGCGGTTCGACGAGATCTTGCTCCGATTCTCGGACCCCGACGGGATCGAACTCGAGTTGATCGCGAGTTCGGACGCCGAAAGCGCCGCGACGCCGTGGGAGGACGGGCCGGTCCCGGTCGACCACCAGCTTCTCGGCTTTCACAGCGTGACGCTCGCGGTCGCCGAGTTCGGTCCGACGGAGACGATTCTGACCGACGTGTTGGGATACGATCTCGAGGCGGAGACCGACGACAGACGCCGGTACCGGAGCGGACCGGGCGGGCCGGGATCGGTCGTCGATCTCGTCGAAACGGACGCGGGCCGCGGTCGGATGGGCGTCGGCACCGTCCACCACGTCGCGTTCGTCGCCACCGACGTCGAAGAACAGCAACGCTGGCGGGAAGCATACGCAGGTCAGGGACTCTCTCCCTCCGAGGTCATCGATCGGAAGTACTTCCAGTCGATCTACACGCGCGAACCCGGCGGCGTCCTCTTCGAGATGGCGACCACCGGCCCCGGCTTCACCGCCGACGAAGACCTCGAGGAACTGGGGTCGAAGCTGGTCCTGCCGGATCGCCTCGAGTCCAAGCGGGACCGAATCGAGTCACAGCTTCCACCGCTCGAGGGGCCGACTGCCGACTCGAGCGGCGATTGAACCGTCTACTGTCCGTCACTCTCCCTCCTCGCCGAGTTGCTCGACGAGTTGTCGAGTTCGGAGCGCATCGAGTTCCGTCCAGTAGAGCGCACCTTCGTACTCGATGAGCCACTCGCCGGTATATTCGTCCTCGTAGATCGGCTCCTCCTCGAGCAATCGCTCGCCGACGGAGACGAACGCGTCGTCGTCTCGGCTGACGACCGCACGGCCGTCCTCGATGGCCTCCTCGACGAGTTCCCGTTCGTCGTCGGTCAGCGAGTCGAGTGCGACGCTTCGGTGACGGAGCTGTGTGCCGTACTCGGCCGTCGACGACGCGACCTCCTCGAGTTCGTACCGATACGTATGGACGGTCGTCTCCGTCTCGCGGCTGCGAATCCCGACCGGCTCGCCCTCGACCTCGATCACCTCGTACTCGGGGTCGGGGACGAGCGCCGATCCTTCGAGGTCGGCACCGTCGCGATCGTACTCGAAGACGGCCCCGAGCGCAGGCTCGTCCCTGTCCTCGTGGGCGGCGACGCGCTCGGGCAACGCCGCGAGCGCCGACCGATCGACTGCCGGAAGATCCTCGAACGCGATTTCCGGTTCGCCGACGTCCTCGGAACCGATCGTCGCGGTGACGACGTATCCGGTCTCCGTGCGCTCGTCGACGGCCGCCCAGGACACCTCGAAGACCGCGCTACGAAACTCGAGCGGACGGTCCGGCCGGAACGGCGGCCGTTCGCCGTCGACCGTCGCCTCGCCGTCGGTGTGGGCATCCTCGAGCAATGCGAGTGTCTCCGAATCGCGATCCGACTCGAGCGAGAGCGTGGCCTCGGCTCCGATCTCCTCGTCGGTTCCGACTGGTGCCATCGTCAACGCACCGCCGGGTTCGACACACCCCGCGAGGACGGTAGCGAAACCGATCGCGCTCGAGGCGAGAAACGCTCGTCTGGTGGTCGTCGTTTCTCTGGAGGGCATCGTTCGTGTATCCGATCTGTCGGTCAAACGAGTTTCGGTGTCGGACGGCTGATGCGACGACGGGGATCTCGCCGCCGTTCGCGCTTTTAACACCGCCCATCACGTATGCACACCTATGACTCCAACGCGGACGGACGATCGAGGGCGCGACCGGGCGTTTCGGTTCGAGTACGATCCCGCAACCATCAGGTTCGGCTCCGGCTGCGTCGACGACCTCGAGGCGGAACTCGACGGTCAGGGCCTCGAGCGGGCGATGGTCGTCTGCGGATCGACGGTCGGCTCGACGCCCGACGTCATCGATCCGGTCAAGAATGGACTCGGCGATCGGCTGGTCGCCGTCTTCGACGAGACGACGCCAGACAAACGCCTCGAGACGGCGTTCGACGGCCTCGAGCGGGCAGAACGAGCGGACGCGGACGTCCTCGTGAGCCTCGGCGGCGGGAGTAGTCTCGACGTCGCGAAGGTCGTGAGCACGCTCTCGGCGCTCGATCGATCGCGGGAGGCGGTGGCCAAGGAGTTCGCCGAGACGGGAACGATTCCGGTTCCTGACGACGGCGTGCTTCCGATCGTGGCGATCCCGACGACGCTTGCGGGTGCCGACCTCTCGCAGGGCGCAGGTGTGACGGCCTCGCCTGACTCCGACCTCCTCGACGAGGAAGTTAGCGGCGGCATCTCCGGTCCGGCGCTGATGCCGGCCGCGGCCATCTACGACCCGGAACTCGTCGCGACGACGCCCGAATCGATCCTCGCCGGTTCGGTGATGAACGGCTTCGACAAGGGCCTCGAGACGCTGTACGCGAACAACGCGACGCCCGTAACCGACGCGACCGCCGCCCGCGGATTGCGCTCGCTGGTCGACGGCCTCCGCGCGTTCGGGGAGGGAAAGCGCGACCGGGCGACGTTCGAGACGATCGTCGAGGGGACGATCCTCGTCCAGTACGGCATCTCGAGACCCGGCGAGACGACGCTCTCGATCGTTCACGCGTTCGGCCACGGCCTCACGCGAACGTACGACGTCCAGCAGGGTGCCGCCCACGCCGTCGTCGTTCCCCACGTCCTCGAGTACCTGCTCGCGGCGCAGGGAGTCGACGTTCGGCCGACCGTCCTCGCGGACGCGCTCGGCGTCGCCGACGCGGCCGATTCCGTCGAGGCAATCGTTGGGGTCGTCGAGGACGTCCGTACCGCGCTGGCGCTTCCCGAGCGACTCCGGAACGTCGACGGACCCGAACCCGACGAGTTCCCCGCGGTCGCCGAGAACATTCTCGACGATTCGTTCATGGCCAACGCGCCGCCGGGGCTCGAGCCGTCTCGAGCGGAGATCGAGGGCGTTCTCGAGGACGCCTGGTAGCGGATCGGACCGGCGCCGTGATGGCGTCCGCGGTCGGCCCCGACCACGACCCTTATCACCTGCCGCCCGCATCCCGCGTCTATGATCGCTCGCGGCGTCGACCTGCTCGCGGTCGGCTGTGACGCACTCGAGTACGCCGACGAGCCCGCGCTGTTCGATCTCCTCTCGTACGCCGACCCGGACATCGTCTACGTCCTCCGGGAGGGAGCCGACGTTCGAGTCGCGAGCCGGATTCGGCGTGCGTTCGACGGCCCCGTGATCGCCCCCGGCGGTCCCGCGACGTGTCGGACCGAGACCGTCGCGGGAATCACCGTCGTCTTCGCCGACTCGACCGACCGCCTCGAAAACCGAGCGTCCGCGGACGTTCCGCCGGACGCCGACTACGTCGTCTGTGACGACTTGGCGCCGACGACCGACCGCGTCGCACTCGAGGCGAGTCTCGAGGGACTCGAGAGGATCGGCGAGTACCAGCGCGAGTCCGCCGCCGAGACGGTGTTCTGTACCGGTTCGTTTCCGGCGGGATACGACTACGTCTGGCACCGCGAACTCGAGGAGGGGCCGGTTCGGCTCCCAGTGCGGGGACTCGGCCCGATCCGCCGATCCGGTGGGGCTGAACTCGCTCGTCTCCGTCTCGGTGCGGACGGCTCGGTTTCGGTGTCATCCGTTCCCGCGGACCGGTTCGGGCTGGGCGCGCTTTCGGGCGTCGGACCGACGACCGCAGAACGGCTCCGAAAGCGAGGCTACGACTCGAGGAGGGCGGTCGCCGACGCCTCTGTGGCCGATCTGCGTTCGATTCGCGGAATCGGCGAGTCGACCGCGGTCGAGATGCAACGAAGCGCCCGCGCGATGGCGGAGTCCCGCGTGATTCGCCGAACGGCCGACCCGGTGGCCCCCGTCGGGAACGACCCGCTGTTCGTCGACATCGAGACCGACGGCCTCCATCCGACGGTGATCCCGCTAATCGGCGTCTTCGATCCGGACAGCGGGGAGTACGTGGATTTCGTCGACAGCGATCCCTCCCGGACCGATCCGGGGACTGCAACTCGGGCGTTCATCGACTGGTTAGCGGCCACCCACGACGACCCAACGCTCGCGGCCTGGAACGGCTACGGCTTCGACTTTCCCCACATCGAGCGCTTCGTCGCCCGGTACGCCCCCGAATACCGCGAGTACTGGACCGAGCACGTCTCGACGGTCGATCCCTACGACTGGGCCGTTCGATGCGATAACGCCGTCCTACCGGGGCGGACGAACCGACTCGAGGACGTCGCCGCCGCACTCGGCTGTGAGCGAGCGGCCGACGCCGAGGCGATCGACGGCCGAACGTTCGCAAAACAGGTTCGACGCCTGATCGAGGCGCCCGATTCGGAGGATCCGACCTCTTCGGTGGGCGAACCGAGCCCCACGGCGGACGAACGGTGCCGTCCGATGGACGATACCCAACTCGAGTCCGAACCCCGGATCGACTGGGAACGGGTGCGTCGCTACTGTGAGGCGGACGTTCGCGAACTGGCCGCAGTGTACGACGCACTCGTCAGTGCCGACCCGGCGAACGAATCGGTCGCGATGCGCTCGCCGGGCGAGCGCGGCGGGACGACGGACGATCGAACGGACTCCACGACCCAAACCGGTCTGGCCGACTTCGACTCATGAACTCGAGTACACCTAAGGACGATCCCGAATCGGACGACGAACCAGCATTTGCCAGCGAGCTCGAGTCCGACAAATCCGCTTCTGGCGACGGCCTCGCGCTATCGGGCGAGCAACTCGCGGCGAGTTACCCGACCAGCCGGTATCACGGACAGATTCGCGAGCAGTTTACGATTCCCGAACGAGAACCACAGCACGTTCCCGCGAGGGAGGTCCTGCCCGCGGAGCTGGCGTCGAGACTCGAGGTCGACCTCTGGAGCCACCAGGTCGACGCGCTCGAGGGGCTCGCCGACGGCGAGAACGTCTGCGTCTCGACGTCGACATCCTCCGGAAAGACGTACGTCTACGGCCTCGAGATCGCCCGTCGATACCTCGAAAACCCGGACGTCAGGGCGTTGCTCGTCTACCCGACGAAGGCGCTCAGCCGGGATCAACGGGGCGAGCTCGAGGCGTTGTTTCGGGACCTCGGGCTCGACGTGACGGTCGGCGTCTACGACGGCGACACCGACCCCCAGACCAAATCACGGATCCGCGAGGAAGCGAACGTCGTCATCACCAACGTCGCGGGGCTGAACCAGTACCTCGAGGGCCACCACCGTTGGGCGACGTTTCACGCGAACTGCTCGCTCGTCGTGGTCGACGAGGCCCACTCCTGGACCGGGATCAGCGGGATGCACGCCGCCTGGATCCTTCGCCGAGCGCGGCGGGTGATCGAGTGGTACGGCGGCGAACCGCGATACGTTCTGACGAGCGCGACGATCGGCAACCCGGGCGAGCACGCCCGGGCGCTGACCGGCGAGCCCGCGACGGTGATCGACGACGACGGCTCGCCGAGCGGCCGCCGACAGCTGGTGTTCTGGGAGCCGCCGGCGAAAGACGACTCGAGTGCGAGCGACGAGGCTGGCGGATCGAAGGGCCACGGTGCCGAGCGTCCGTTGGGAACGCGTCCCGCGACCGTCGAGGCGCCGGAACTCTGGGCGCATCTGTGTGCAAGCGGCGTCTCGAGTCTCCTGTTCTGTGACTCGCGCAAGGGATCCGAACTCGCCGTCGACCGCGCCACCGACTACCTCGAGACCCCCTCCCTGCCCTACCGTGGCGACGTTGCACTCGCAGCGTACAACGCGGGCCACGGCGCGCGGTCGCGCCGCGAGACGGAGACCCGACTCGCGAACGGAACGCTCGACGGCGTCGCGACGACCAGCGCACTCGAGGTCGGAATCGACGTCGGCCGACTCGACGGAACCGTGCTCCAGGGGTATCCGGGGAGTCGCGCCTCGTTCTGGCAGCGACTCGGCCGCGCGGGCCGCGGCCGACGGGCGGCGCTTCTCGCGTTCGTCCCGCGGTACTCCACGCTCGACCGATACGTGTTCGAACACCCCGAGTACGTCCTCGAGGAGGAGCCCGAACGCGCGGTCGTCGACCTCGAGAACAACCCGGTCTACCTCCAGCACGTCCGGTGTGCCGCCCAGGAACTCCCGCTGTCGCGCGAGGACGCCGACCGGTTCGGCGGGAACGAGCGCCTCCGGCGGGCGGTCGAGTACGGCCGGCGGACCGGCGACCTCGAGGGATCGCTCGCGGGCGGCGTGAGTTACGCCCACCGGGACCGGCCCCAGGACGGTGTAGACCTCTACGCCGCGGGCGGGAACGCCTTCGACGTCCGACTGGCCGGTGAGGAATCGTTCGACCACGAACGGATCGGCCGCGCCCGCGCCTATCGCGACTACCACGAGGGGGCGACGGTGCCCTACCGCGGCGAGCAGTACCAGGTCCGCGAACTCCGGGCGGACGGCCCACAGCCGTTCGTGGAACTCGAGGCGGTCGACGTCGACTACTACACGCAATCCCAGCGCCAGGTGTCGATCTACGACACCGAGGTTCGCGAATCCCGTCGGGTCGGCGAATTTCGACTCAATTGGGGGTACGGAACCGTGACGGCACGCTACGACACGTACTCGAAACGCGACGTCGAGACCGGCGAGACGATCGAGGCGGGTCTCGAGACCGGCGTTCCGCCCCTCGAGATGCGGACCCAACTCTGCTGGGCAGAGGTGGAACCGGCCGTCGAACGCGCGGTGACGGACGCACACGCCGACTACGTCACCAAAGACTGCGAGGAGATTCCGCCCCACCTCCACGGCTACCTCGGCGGTATCCACGCGATCGAACACGCGATGATCGCCGTCACGCCGCTCGAACTCACCGTCGACCCGGCGGATCTCGGGGGGCTGGCGACGAACCGCCTCCCCGACCGCCCCGACAGGAGCGGCTGGTTCATCTACGACGGCGTCGACGGCGGGCTCGGCTTCTCGAGACGGATTTACGAGCGCTTCGAGGACGTCGCCCGGCGGGCTCGAGCGCTGATGGCCGACTGTGGCTGTGGCCGCGACGACGGCTGTCCGGCCTGTCTGATGGATCCGCGGTGTGGAAACGACAACAAACCGCTGTACTCGCCGGCGGCGATCGACGTCATCGACGCGCTCCTCGAGGCGGACGAGCCGGCACGCGTAGCTGGCGAATCAGCACACGCGGATGGAGAATCCGTACACGTGGATGGCGAACCAACACGTGCGGACGACGAACGGGGAGATCAGGGCGATCAACGGGTGGATGAAGACGACGAGGGAGAGAGTACGAACGACGACAGCCGAGATGGCCGACGGCCTCCCGCGTCAGTGTCCTGATACGGTCTGGTGTATGGAACCGCCGGCGTGACCGCGACTCCTCTTGCGGTCAAGCCGGTACGTCGGTACAGCGTTCCGTACGAATGCGCCGCTGTCTGGCTCTTTCGTACTAACGTCAGCGGACCGTCGAAATTTTGAGACGGCGATCAGTCTTCGACCTCGAGGTCGTCCGGGTCGACTTCCCCCTCGAGAAATTGCTCGCCCAGGTCGGTGATGTCGTACAGTCCGGGGGCGTACTTTCGGAGCAATCCGCGTTTCGCCAGTTCTCGGCACCGATAGGCCGCCTGCGGGCCGCGACAGATGCCGGCTTCGTCGATGTGCGTCGGAGAGAAGACGTCGTCCGATCGCATCTCCTCGAGGATGTCCTCGTCCGGTGGTGCCGTCCAGTCGTCGGTATCCTCGGACATGTGCCTGAACGTTCGTTCGCTTCGGGGATGGATGTGTGCTTCGGTCGGCCGCCGACCGTACTACGAGGGGTGTTGGTGTCTGATTTTCTCGGCGACCGTCCCGGGGACGGGGGTGGCACAGTCCTTGCACTTCCACGTCGGCGCGGTCGTCCCCGGTTCCTTTCGTAGATCCTGCTTGAACTGCAACACGGCGCCACAGACGCAGGTGTGACTCGAGCGGGCCATACGTGATGAAACGCATTGCCAGTGATAAATCGACAGCCGGCGATCTCGCGGCCTGACTCGAGGGACCGTCGGAACCACGTCGCGAAGCGGTGGGTCGAACACGCGGCGTTCGGAAGACGAAACGAAAAATTACGCGCCGTCCTCGAGCAGTCCAAGCTCTCTCGCGATCAGATCGGCGATGTGATCTGCGACGTCGGGATCGACTTCGGCGACGCCGTCGCCGTCGTGAAGCTGGTCGTTGTGACGTTCGATCGCGTCGGCGAGATCCGACAGCGGAACGCGCGAGGTGGTCTCACAGTCGGAACAGACGATCGGAACGCGCGGATTTCCGCTCTCTGCATCGGAGTTCATCGTCCTCGGATGCTCCGGGACCGATCAGTAAAAGCCTACGTGATTCGCTCGGAATTACCGACGGCGATTCGCGAGGGCGGCGACCGCAAGGGCGACGACTGCGACGAGCGCGCCGAACCCGGGCATCCTGTCGCTTTCGTCACCGGAGCCGGTCTCTTCGCGATCGTTCGACCGATCGTCCGAGTCGGCCGGCGACCCGTAGTCGTCGGCGTCGGTGATCGTTTCGTCCCCGTCGGTGATGGTCTCGTCGGCACCACCTTCGTCTCCATCGTCCGCGGCCGACTCGAGATCCTCTCCGTCGAGTTGTAACACGACGACGGCCTGGCCGTGCGAGCCGTCCGGATGATACGTCCAGCCACCAGCTTCCTCGTAGGGTTGGGCGGCCGCGACCGGATCGACGTCCGTATCCCAGGAATCGTGGGCCTGCTGGACGTAACCGACGACCTCGACTCGGTCGGCGTCCTCGCCTGCGAGTTCGACCTCGCCGTACTCCACCGTCTCGTCTTCGGGCAAGCCGTGCCACTCGAAACAGTGGGAGTCGAGGTAGCCGTCGCCCTGTGGCAGGTCGCGGTCGGTGCCGAACTGGTCGGCGTCGAGTGGCCGATCGTAGTTCTCGGTCAGCGGATACTCGACGACGAACGGATCGGCGTCGGAGTGCCACTCGAGTTCGTCGCCGGTGTCGACCGTCGCCGTCACGTCGGGGACCGACTCGCCGACGACGGGTTCACCGGCCTCGTTGAGTAACGTAACGCAGAGCTTTCCGGAGCCATCTCCCAGATACGGCATCCGGTACTCGTCTCGAGGGTTCGTGTAGCTGATCCAGCTGCCGTCGTTCGCGGCCGCTTCGAAGTACGGATCGCCGGGCTCGGGCACGGGCTCTACGTACGTCTGTTCGGAAACCGGGGCGTTGTTCGCCGACTGCGTGCCAACGGAAGGCGTTTCCGCCGAAGCGACGGCGCCGACGACGGCGGCGCTCGCGACGAGCACGCCGAGTACGACGGCGGCGATCGGAATCGCCAAAGCGGTGTGTCGAGGCGCGCGCATCGTCACCTCACGAGCACCCGCCTGCTGGATCGGCCTCGCACTCGCAGTTCACTGGCCGACGAGCGTACGGTCGGCTCGGGCGACAGCCGGGCTCTTTCGTCCGTACCGTTTGGAGGTCGTGACAGTCGTCGATGGGAACCAATCATTCACTCGAAACTTCGGGTACGTAATTCTAAATATGCACTGCCTACCTGCGGTTACGGAGCGCATTCGGCCAGCTTCGTAGACGGTCGTCGCCGGAAATCGCCAGGAGAATCACCCCAAACCGACTTCCGACTCGAGGGAGTACGACGATCGATGCGCTTTCGATCCAACCCTCGAGGGGGGCCGTCTGCCGACGGCGAACGACAGGCCGAGATGGAAGAATCGGGTTCCGGAAAAAGCCACCTCGGGCGACTGCTCGCGCTCGCAGTCGGTCTCGTCGCCGTCGCGTACCTCGTCTCTCGGTATCTCGACCGGGAAGGTGACGACACCGTCGAGGGCGCGCGAGACCGGGCGCCATCGCTCGAAGTCGTCCGGGACCGAGCGTCGGACGCGGTTGCGGGTGAGTTCCAGCAGATACCCATCGGAGATTCGGACGAACGCGACGCGCCGGAGGACGAGACCGACGAGGTGGCCGCTGGCGAGACGAGCGACGACGAACTCGTCGACGACGCGGAGACGAACGTTGACGTGACGGCGGAAGAACGGTCACCCGAGGAGATCGAAGAGCGCGCGAGCGAGGAACGAGCCGAACCGGGCGAGATGGCGATCGACGACGACGTGGCCGACGTGGTCGACGGGGAGGCAACAGCGGAGTCCGAAAAGTCCTCAGTGGAGTCCGAGGAGGAACTAACGGAGCAAGCGGACGACGACGAGGAGACGTAACGAAGCAACGGGAAACGACGCCGAACAACGTGGCCCTTAACCGCCCGTCGCCCGTACGCCGAGTCGATGAGCGAGGGGGACGTTGCCGCGTTTACGCACCTCGGCTCGACGGTGCGCGATGCGCTCTCCGAACGCGGATTCTCGACGCCGACGGCACCTCAACGACTGGCGATTCCGCCGCTGTCGGCCGGCCAGAACACGCTGGTAATCGCGCCTACCGGGAGTGGCAAGACCGAGACCGCCATGCTCCCCGTCTTCGATCACCTCGTCGCCGGGGAGGGGCCGCCGGCGGGATTCGGCGCGCTCTACGTCACTCCGCTTCGGGCGCTCAACCGGGACATGCGCGAGCGCCTCGAGTGGTGGGGGGAGTACTTGGACCTCGAGGTCGCGGTTCGCCACGGCGATACGACGCAGTATCAACGAGGGAAGCAAGCCGAGGATCCGCCGGACGTGTTGATTACGACGCCCGAAACGCTCCAGGCGATGTTGACCGGCGAGCGACTGCGAGAGGGGCTCCGCGACGTCTCCCACGTCGTGATCGACGAGGTCCACGAACTCGCGGCGTCGAAACGCGGCGCCCAGCTCGCGGTCGGCTTGGAGCGGCTTCGGAACCTGGCGGGGGAGTTCCAGCGGGTCGGGCTCTCGGCGACCGTTGGCGATCCCGCGGCGGTCGGGAGCTTCCTCACCGGCGGTCGACCCTGCGAGATCCGCGAGATCGACGTCGGGAGCAACGTCGACGTCGCCGTCCGCCAACCGGAGATCACCGAGGAAGACGAGGGGCTCGCGGGTCGGCTCATGACCGAACCCGACACCGCGAGTCACGTCCGGCTGATCCGCGACCTCGTCGACGACCACGAGTCGACGCTAATATTCGTCAACACCCGCCAGACCGCCGAGGCGCTCGGCTCTCGCTTTACGGAACTCGAGTTGCCGATCGGCGTCCACCACGGTTCGCTCTCGAAAGAGGCCCGGATCGACGTCGAAGACCGGTTCAAAGCGGGTGAACTGGACGGCTTACTCTGTACGTCCTCGATGGAACTGGGTATCGACGTCGGCCGGGTCGACCACGTCGTACAGTACAAGAGCCCGCGACAGGTCACGCGATTGCTCCAGCGGATCGGCCGTGCCGGGCATCGTCGCGACGAGGTCTCGAGCGGGACGATCGTCACGACCCGACCCGACGACACGTTCGAGGCGCTGGCGATCGCGAGACGCGCACGGGCCGGTGAGGTCGAACCGGCGGCGATCCACGAGGGGAGTCTCGACGTCGTCGCGAACCAGATTCCGGGTATCGTCCAGAGCCGCGGCTCGAGACACGAAAGCGAGGTCTACGAGACGCTCCGCCGTGCGTATCCGTTTCGCGATCTCACGGAAGAGCGCTTTCGCGACGTGGTTTCGGAACTCCATCGCAACCGGATCGTCTGGTTCGACGAGGGCGAGAACCGAATCGAGACGAGCGGCAGTACGTGGCAGTACGTCTACTCGAATCTCTCGATGATCCCCGACGAGGAGACCTACGAGGTCCACGACATCGCCTCGAGTACGCAAATCGGTACCTTGGACGAACGGTTCGTGGTCAACTTCGCCCGGCCGGGCGAGGTGTTCGTCCAGCGCGGCGAGATGTGGCGGATCGCCGAGATCGACGACGACGAAGCGCGCGTGAAGGTGAGTCCGATCGAGGATCCCGCCGGCGAGGTGCCGTCGTGGATCGGCCAGGAGATCCCGGTTCCGGCCGCCGTCGCCGGCGAGGTCGGCGAAATTCGGGGTGTCGCTACCTCCCAACTCGAGAACGGCGCGGATGCGGCCGCTGTCGGCCGAGAACTCGCGGGTCGCTACCCGGGCGACGAGTATACGCTGACCGAAGCTTGCACCCAACTCGAGCGCCAGATCGACGCCGGCGCGCCCATGCCGACGGCGGATCGCCTCGTCGTCGAGCGCCAGGGCCGAACGGTCGTCCTCAACGCCTGTTTCGGACACACGGCCAACGAGACGCTGGGTCGGATTCTCTCGGCGCTACTCGGCCAACGTGCCGGCTCGTCGGTCGGCCTCGAGACGGATCCGTACCGGATCGAACTCGAGGTGCCCAGTTCGATCGCGACCAGCGACGTCCTCGAGGTGCTGACCGAGACGGATCCCGATCACGTCGGGGCCATCGTCGAACTCGGACTCAAGCGCTCGGACGCACTCGCCTTTCGACTCGCACAGGTTTCGGGGAAGTTCGGCGCGCTCAAACGCTGGCAGGGATCCGGTCGGCTCTCGAACGAACGACTGCTCTCGGCGCTCGAGGAGACGCCGATGTACGAGGAGGCGATCCGGGAAGTCTTCCACGAGGACCTGGACGTCGAGCGGGCGAGTTCGATCCTCGCGGCGATCCAGTCGGGCGACCTCGAGGTCGTGACCCACCGCGGACGGACGGCGATCGGTCAGGGCGGGCGGTCGTCGGGCAAGGAGCTACTGGCTCCCGAAAACGCCGACGCGAGCGTGATCAAGACGGTCCGGGAACGGATTCAGAACGATCGAGTCATCCTGCTCTGTACGCACTGCAAGGAGTGGAAAGCACGGACCACGGTGAAACGGGTCCGAGAGCAACCCGAGTGTCCCGAGTGTGGGTCGACCCGCATCGCGTCGCTGAACCCGTGGGCCGACGAGGTCGTCAACGCGGTCCGCGCACAGGAGAAAGACGACGAACAGGAGCGGATGACCGAACGCGCCTACCGGAACGCGAGTCTCGTCCAGAGCCACGGCAAACGGGCGGTGATCGCGATGGCGGCTCGAGGCGTCGGCCCCCACAACGCGGCCCAGATCATCAACAGACACCGGGAGAGCGAAGCCGAGTTCTACCGCGACGTCCTCTCTAAAGAGCGTGAATACGCGCGGACGCAGTCGTTTTGGGATTGATCGACTCCTCCCCGAACCGGCGTTTTTCGCCCGCTCGAGGGGGTCGAAAAACGATTCGCGGATCGCCTTATATACGGGGTAGTGTGGGGTTATCGGGGGCTTCGCCGGAACGAGGACGAAACGCTGTGGCGATCTATCGATTCGATCGTGAACCGCACCGGTCCGTCGGTGCGATCGGGACCTGCCTTGCGTTAGGGCCAGCCGGTTCGACGGGGCCCGTCTCGTCGTCACACCGGAACTGACGGACAGTTGGCTGTCCGATTCGTCGGGCCCAACCAACTATTTCTCCGTGACGGGTCGAATTCTGGCAATCTGTCTGTTATCACATAATAAATGTGTATCTGATAAAACCAACTGAGGGATGCTGGAATATGTGCCCCGAAACGTTGAGGATGTGCCCTGTATTCCGCAATTAAGTTGGTTTCGAGTCACACGCCGTCGGAACGTCCGGGTCAGGGTAGACACGTGACACGATCTGCAAGAAGAATTATTAGACGGACCTGTGTCAATCTCTGATACGTATGTCGTCGCACACCATTCTCTTCGCCGAAGACAGCGATTTCATCACACAACACGTTAGCCAGACGCTCGAGTCGGAACACGGCTTCGAAATCGAAACCGTAACTTCGGCGAGTGAGACCCGAGACGCTCTCGCGGAGTTGGATTTCGACTGCGTGGTTTCGACGTACGAACTTCCGGACGAAACCGGGATCGAACTCGCCGAATCCATCAACGGCAACGGCGACGAGGAGATGGTGCCGTTCGTGCTCTTTACCGGAAATCCACTCGAGCCACTCGCCGAGGAGGCTCTCGACGCTGGGGTGTCCGCCTTCGTCAGCAAGAGTAGCCGCGCGACTGGCGAGATGAACGTGTTCGCAAACCGGATCCGGCTCGCGATCGCCGCTCGAGAGTGAGGTCGTTCGTCTATCGTTCGTCCGTCGTAAGTCCGCTGTCCGTCGTGGGTCCGCTCGGAGCGAGGACACCATCCGTAACGGCCATACGAATCGCGTGCGTCTACCCCGACATGAACTTCGCGCCGGGGGCCTGGAAGTACGCCGCCGTTCCCCTGCTCGCCGCGCCGTTTGCGTTCATTATCAGCGTCACGGCGAGCGTCGTCGCGCTCGCCCTCGGCGTCGTGACGCTCGCGTTCTTTCGTGACCCCGAACGAACGCCGCCGCCGACGGGCGTCGTCTCGCCGGCCGACGGTACGGTCTCCGTCCTCAGGGAGGAAGGCGACCGCGTTCGTCTCGGCGTCTTCATGAACGTCTGGCACGTCCACGTCGTCCGCGCCCCGATCGCCGCCCGCGTCGTCGACGTCGAACACGTCTCCGGAGCCCACCGACCCGCCTTCTCGAAGGACTCCGATCGAAACGAGCGAGTCCACGCCCGCCTCGAGACGGACTCGCCGAACCTTCCATCGGCGTACGAGAACGACGCCGAGGACGAATCGGCATTCGAGGTCGACGACGGGAGCGAATCCAGTGCGGCCGAGACGGGGGAATCGAGCCCCGACCACACGCCGGCGGACGTCCCCGAAAGCGACGCCGAAGTCACCCTCATCGCCGGCGCGTTCGCCCGGCGGATCCACCCCTACGTCGAACCCGGAGACGACCTCGAGCGCGGCCAGCGGATCGGCCACATCGCCTTCGGGAGTCGGGTCGACCTCCTGTTTCCACCGACGATCGACGTGGCGGACGTCGCCGTCGAACCGGGCGATTCGACGACGGCCGGAGAGACGGTCGTCCTCGAAGCCGGTTCGGCCGCACTCACCGACCTCGACGTCGACGTATCGACACCCGGAGACGACGAATCTGACCCGGAGTGACGGCGTTCGCGCATTCTCGATCGATTAGAAAATCGTCGGCAGAGACGTGGCTCCCGTCGGAAACGTACCGTAGCTGTACTCACACCTGATCGTCAAACGAATCGGCCATCGGTGTGTGACTCGGTGCAGTTGTTACGATATCGACGCCAGTCCCCACCGGAGCGCGAGCCTTGCAAGCGTACAGCCAGCGTTTATTCGACTGGATATTGCTTACCCATCTACCTTCCAGTGACCCCGAATCGCGTGGCGTCGCCGCGGTCGGACGTTCCACCCACCACGGGAGTTCGTCGTCGCCCAACCGATCGATCCGGTTCGCTCGAGTCGGCGTTTCGAACGGCACTGTATCACCCATCACCGATCTATGACAGACCACGATTCGCGAACGGACGACAGCGAGGCAAACGGGAGCACCGAACGAGACGACCTTCGAGGAGAACGCGGGGTGCGTTTGTCCGGGGAATCGACCACGGATGATGCGAGACGGAAACTGACTGACGGCGGCTCGAGTGAGTCCGGGACCAGCGGTGACGACGAGGTCGACGCGGAGAGCAAACGCGACCAGCTCGACGAGGTCCGTGAGAATCCCGAGGGAGAGGAGCTGACGACGGACCACGGCGTCAAAGTGAGCGACACGGACAACTCCCTGAAAGCCGGCGAGCGCGGGCCGACGATCATGGAGGACTTCCACTTCCGGGAGAAGATGACCCAGTTCGATCACGAGTCGATCCCGGAACGGGTCGTCCACGCCCGCGGCACCGGGGCCCACGGCTACTTCCAGCCCTACGAGGATCCGGACTTGGGCGACGAGTACGACGACATCGAGGAGTTGACGAAGGCGAAAGTCTTGACCGATCCCGACCAGAAGACCCCCGTCTTCACTCGGTTCTCGACGGTCGTCGGCTCGAGGGGGTCTTCGGACACCGTCAGGGACGTCCGCGGCTTCGCGACGAAGTTCTACACGGAGGAAGGAAACTGGGATCTCGTCGGGAACAACATGCCGCCCTTTTTCATCCAGGATGCGATGGAGTTTCCCGACCTGGTTCACGCGATCAAACCCGAACCCGACGACGCGATTCCACAGGCATCGGCGGCCCACGATACGTTCTGGGATTTTGCCTCCCTGAAACCCGAAATCACGCACATGATCATGTGGGTGCTCTCGGGACGGGCCCTCCCGCGGGCCTACCGGATGATGCAGGGATTCGGCGTCCACACCTTCCGGCTGGTCAACGACGACGGCGAGTCGGTGTTCGTCAAGTTCCACTGGACGCCAACACTCGGCACCCACCAGCTCGTCTGGGACGAGACGACGAAACTCTGGGGGAAAAGCTCGGATTTCAATCGGAAGGGCCTCTACGACGTTATCGAGGAGGGGTACGACCCCGAGTGGGAACTCGGTGTCCAGATCTTCGACGAGGAACAGGCCGAGGAGTTCGACTTCGACGTCCTCGATCCGACGAAGCTCGTCCCCGAGACCGAAGTGCCAGTCCGACCGATCGGCAAGCTGGTCTTGAACGAGACGCCGGACAACTTCTTCGCCGAAACGGAGCAGGTCGCGTTCCACCCCGGCAACGTCGTCCCCGGCATCGACTTCTCGAACGATCCGCTGTTGCAGGGTCGGCTGTTCTCCTACCAGGACACCCAACTCAACCGCTTTGGAAGCGCCAACTGGGACGAAATTCCGATCAACCGGCCGATTGCCGAGCGTCACAACAATCAGCGCGCCGGCTTCATGCGCCAGGAGATCAACGAGGGTAAAGTCTCCTACAAGCCGAACTCGATCGGCGACGACGACCCACAGGAGGTCCCCGAGGAGGAAGGCGGTTACGAGCACTTCGCCGAGAAGATCTCCGGGGAAAAGATTCGCAACCGAAGCGATAGCTTCGAGGACCACTTCACGCAGGCGCGGCTGTTCTGGAACAGCATGTCCGAACCCGAACAGCAGAACATCGTCGACGCCGCCCACTTCGAGCTCGGCAAGGTCGACCGCATGGAGATCCGCGAGCGGATGGTCTACGACCTGTTCAACAACGTCGACCACGAGTTCGCGAAACGGGTCGCGGAAGGGATCGGCGTCGAACCGCCCGAGGAAGCCGGCGACGAGATGCCGGACCACGATAGGGAGGATCCGTCGCTCAGCATGGAAAACCGGACTCCGGACACGATCGAGACCCGAAAGATCGCGATGTTGATCGACGACGGGTTCGACGACGAACACGTCTCGGAGCTTCGATCGGCCCTAGAAGACGAGGGCGCTCGAGTCAAGATAATCTCGAAGCTCCTCGGCGAGAAGTCGGGAACCGACGGCGAGACGGTCGAAGTAGACAAACACCACGTCGCGGCGGCCTCGGTCTCGTTCGACGCAATCGTCGTCCCCGGCGGCAGCGAGAGCGTCGACACAATGGTCCAGCAAGGCGATCCGAAACAGTTCGTCGCCGAGGCGTTCAAACACTACAAGCCGATCGCCGCGGTCGGCGAGGGAACGGAGCTGTTCGAGGCGGTCGATCTGCCGGATACCGAGATCGCCGCCGACGGAGACCTCGTTTCCGATACTGGCGTCGTCACCTGTCGAAGCGACGACCTCGAGGCGTTCGCCGAAGAGTTCGTCGACGCCATCGCCGAACACCGCCACTGGGATCGTGATCCCGAGGAGGTACCGGCCTAACGCGCGAGTAGCCGGGAGGACGGCGATTTGAGTAGACACCGATCGCACAGCTATCGTGCGATCGGGTGTACACCGACGTTCAGCGGCTACTCTCGTTCCGTGGCTTCTGGAGTATTGTCGCCCACTCGCATTCGATTACGCCGCCCTCGTGCTTGCGGCCTTGGAACAGATCTCGATTCGTGATTCCGTCCCAGGCGGAGCCAATCAATCGGAATCCGTCGTCCTCGTCGAAGTTCCCGCCGTGACCCTCGAACTTGCCGAGATTCTGTGCGATATCGGCGACGTACTTGTGGCTGTGGATCAGTCGTTCACCGATCGTGTTCTCGCCAATGACGAAGAAGTAATATCCACCCGGTTTCAGGTGTTCGTAGACGCGAGCTAGATTCTTCAACATCCCATCGCCGAAGAACTTCCACGTCACGTAGGCCTTCCGTTCGGCATCGTTGTGGTCGAGGTTGTGAATCGCTTCGATATCCGCATCTAGATTGGGTAATCGCGTGACCTCGTACTCTTCGTCAGTTCCACGCCAGATGTCTCGAAGCGTTGCGGGGAGATCCTTATCGACCGTACTCATCGACACGGAGTTCGTCCCGACGATGGACTGTCGGAGCGCCTTCGCGTCGAACTTTTCGTCGTCTTGAAGAAAGTCGTATATCCAGAAGAGTCGGAGTTTCGAGCCCCGATAGTAATTCATCGCGTTGATGTAGGGTGGCGAGGTGACTGCGAGATCGACCTTCTCACGGTACTCCGGGATGTCGAACGTTCTGGCGTCGCCAAGTCGTATATCGACGTTAGCCTCGTGAGCGGCGTTGTTCGCTACGTTCTCTCCGCCTTCTCCGCTTGACGACCCGAATCCCTGTAGCGTTCGTTGGACTGTCCCACCGCGATAATTCGTCGCGTAGATCTCGTTCCACAGCTCCACGAGTTTCCCTCTCGACTCGGCGAGTTGTTCCTCGTGGGTCTCGAGTACGTCCGGGGGATGTTCACCCTCCTCGATCTTCCGGCGCATCTTCTTCGATTTGTACGCCTTCGAGATACCTGGATCCGCGTTCGATACCTCGAAAACGGTGTTCGCAATCAGGAGTGTGAGCCAGCGGTCGAGACGGGTTTTCAGCTCCGCTTCGGTGTCGCCGCGGTCGGCGAGCGCTTCGCGTTGACCGTCGGTGAGACGTTCGAACGGGTCGAAATCACTGTCTATGAAATCAGCGAGTGCTTTTCTGATCCGGGAGAGATCACGTATTGCGACTGGCTCGAACCAGTGTTCCTTGTTCGTTCTGTCGAGAAATTCTGCATCGTACGCTTCGTACAGCCGGTCTTCTGTCTGGTCCAGAAGCCGAAGGTACTCCGTCTCGGCGGCCTCGAGAGCGGTGGGCGGAATAGGAGAGGTGGCAACCTCAGAGACGAGACGCGACAGTGGGTTAATTTCGATACCCAGGTAGTCCCGACCGTTGATTTTCGCCTCTAATCCCGTCGTTCCGCTCCCCGAGAAGGGGTCGAGAATCAGCGGCCGCTTGCCGTCTTCGTTCTCTTCCGTCGTAAACTGTCGGATGATGTAGCTCGGAATGTGTGGGATGAATATCGCCGGATGCTTGTGGATCGCATGCGTGAGATACGTTGTATTCGGAATCGTCTTCCCATCACGGAGATCGTTTGCGAGATCACGAAAGTCGATCTCCGGATACTCCGCAGGTTCACCTTCGAACGCATACTCGACGCCCTCGCCTTTCGGCACTTCGCCGAGTGGGTACCCGATCTCGCCGGGCGACTCACTCGTTCCTGGGTTGTCCTCGAATCGAAAATCTGGAAAAACACGATTACCCCTGCGTCTCATTCTCACGTCCCCGTGTTGAGTATAGACAGAATCTATTTCGGGACCCGAGGCCTTTTCGCTCATCGGGCGTACCTTGCCACGCAATCATTTAAAAAGTGCTGGAACGGGCTACTCCTCGAAAACCGAAGCGCGGGCCTGTTCCCGATCCGTTTGAACGTCTTCAGGTAGCTCCGTCATGAACGGCCCCATCCGTGTCGCTACCGGCGCGGGTACTGCGTATTTATCATCTCGATTTACCAAAATACCGCCGTCCGTGTCGTTCGTGCCGTCGGTCATCGAATTCAGTATTTTGGTGGGCGTTCGAACGTCCAGCATGTCGCCGACGTCCGATTTCGACGGCGCTTTCGACCAATCGATCTCGTCACCGTCGCTTGCGGGCTCGTTCCCCTCACTGTCTACGTACTGGGTTTCATTACGGACGCATCGGAAGATACGGCGTTTCTTTCGTGTGTCCGAGTCGATCTTGAACAGATACTTTTCGAACGTTTCACGAGCGCTCACGAGGTCTGCTGAACCAGCTTCGGTAGACCGTGGAAACCGCCGAAGAAAGATGGGCCGAGAGATCGAATCGTACACGAGCGTTTCGATAGCAACGTCTTGTAGATAGTCCAACGAGTCGCCACCGTACACCCATTCGACGTAGTCGTTGTCGCGGTCCCTATCGTACTCTTCGGCGAGGTCGCGAGCAAAGGACAGCAGTTCGTCGTCCGCTCGTTTACGTTTCCCTTCGCGGCACAACCGCCTGAACTCGGCCAACCGTTCGGTATACTCGTCCGTTTCTAGTATCAAGTCCGCAATCTCCATCGCGTTGTTTCTGTCCTCTGGGGACATTTCGAACACTTTGTTTTCTCGCTCTGCGATCGAAAAGCCCAGCCAGAGGTCATCGGCGTCGTTTTCGCTGATAATGCCTCGAAGTGAACGAGGTGACTCGAAGTTATCCAACGAACCATCGCGACCGACGCCGTCGAGAGAGCCGGTATAGATCGTGTTCAGATACACGTCACCGTACAAAAAAGAGATGTGAAATGGGATCGTTTCGTCACTCCCAGGTGAGACGGGTATTTCGAACTCCAGTCGGAGATCGTTCGAGTCGAGACTGACATTTCGAATGTCCTTGGCGAGGCCTTTCGGAATGTCCTCTTCGAACTGTTCGATGAGTCGCCGGCTCGTCCCCTGCTGTGGGTCTTCTGCCCACCGAGCCGGTGTCCGTTTTTCGTTGAACAAAATTCCGACGTGGAACTGGATCCGTTCGACACCGACTTGGTTCAGCAACTCGGTAAGCGTGTACGAACCCGCAGAGATGTCGTACTCGTCGGCGACTCCGCCGGAGATCGTAACGACGTCAGTAGATTTCATTAACTCACGGACCAGAGCCCGTGGTTTCCGCATCAACGAGGGTCTCGCAGTCGTTCCACCGCTGACGACACTCGTACGGTGTTCACCAAATACGAGCGTTCCCTCGTCTTCGAAGAACAACGTTGCATCGGCATTCGCCTGCTGATTGTTCTTCGCGAGCTCGAGCGTGATCGAATCTAATTCATCGAGTTGGGCTCGTTGTTCCTGGGTCAGCGTCTCGCGCGTGTAGTCGAGAGATTTCCAGCACAGTTCCGGCTCGAGGAGATACTGTGTCAAGTTGCCAAGGTTCCGGTCGACGTCGAGACGTTCTGACTCTTCTTCCGCCGCGATAACTTTCTCGAAGAACTTCCCCTTGATGGCATCGAATGATCGAGTGAAGTATTCAGCAACCGTAAACAGACCACCGTAAACCGCTGGGAGCGAGTCGTTCGGGTTTTCCTCAGCGAGTTCTCGTGCTCGTTGAACTCCACCGACGCTCTGGTTTGTCAGTTGGTCCCCGCCGTCACCATCGCCGTTGTCGGACTGTTTCTCGTGCTCTTGGAACGTGGCAAGCGGGAGTTTACGAACCGTCGTGTTAACCGTCTGCTTCAGAATAAGTTCGGCCTCTGTCAATTCGTCGTCGTTGTGTATAGAGATGATTTTCCTATCGAAGGAATCCATGACAGTCTCCTGTTGAACAATCACTATAAAAGTAGGGAGAACTCATCCGTCGCGACACTTGCACCATAATCCAGACATATTTTACTCGTGTCTTCACTCCTGAACTCTCGTGGTGCTGTTCAGTGTGGCGGTCTTCGAGCACCGACATAAAAACGGTTCAGGTCGTCTCTCGGACTCGAGTGGCGTCGTTAGTAACCCCTCGAGTCACTCCGATTTCGTCCGTGATCACACGATACCGCTGCTCGAAGGGGAGTCCGACCGCCGACCGGCGGCTTCGGTTCAGCGTGAACCGCTTGGAGTCAAGTGGTTCGAGACGCTCCGCGTCTCGTCATCAAGCGAAACCAAAGGTTTCGCGGAACTTCGTTCCGCTCAGTCAGGGAAGATCACCGGTCTTCCGAACGATCTCGAGGCACTCGCCCTCTTCTTTCTGGAGAAGAGCCGGTTGTAGAAGAGCCAGTGGGTGAGACACGTTGCAAACGTGCGTCGGCGTTCACTTTACGAGTTACTGGTCGGCTTCGACGTCGACATCTTTCCGGGCCGCCTCGAGGTGTCGGGCCTCGACGACGACCTCGCTCGCCTTCGCGTTGGCTTCCTCTGGGTCGTACTCGGCTGCGACCTCGCGGATCGCTTTCATCGAGGCGTCGCGGACGAGGGCTTCGAGGTCCGCGCCGGTGTACCCCTCGAGTCCCGCCGCGAGTTCGGTGAGGTCGACGTCGTCGGCGATCGGTTTGCCGCGCGTGTGGACCTCGAGGATCTTCTCGCGGGCCTCGCGTTCGGGTTCGGGGACGAGGACGTGCGTGTCGAGTCGGCCCGGTCGGAGCAAGGCGGGATCGATCTGGTCTTTGCGATTGGTGGCCGCGAGGACGACGAGATTGGGGTTTTCGCGCATCCCGTCGAGTTCGGTCAGAAGTTGAGAGACGACGCGTTCGGTCACCTCGTGACCCTCGCCGCGAGCCGCGGTGATCGCGTCGATCTCGTCGAAGAAGACGATCGACGGAGCGGACTGCCGGGCGCGTTCGAACACCTCGCGGATCGCCTTCTCGGACTCGCCGACGTAGCGGTCGACGATCTCGGGACCGTCGACCCGGACGAAGTTGACGTCCGTCTCGCCGGCCAGCGCGCGAGCCATCAGCGTCTTGCCGGTGCCCGGTGGGCCGTACAACAGGACGCCCGAGGGCGGATCGGTGTTCGTCTCCTCGAACAGTTTGTCGTAGGTCAGCGGCCACTCGACTGACTCGCGGAGAACCTGCTTTGCCTCCTCGAGCCCGCCGACGTCAGAGAAGTCGGTGTTCGGCGACTCGGCGACGTACTCGCGCATCGCCGACGGCTCGACCGACGCCAGCGCCTCGTCGAAGTGACGTTTTCGCACGACGGGATCGCGATTCCACTCCGCGCGGTCGTCGGCGTCGGTCGGTCGGCCGCGGATGGCCGCCATCGCCGCCTCGCTGGCGACGGCGTCGAGATCCGCGCCGACGAAGCCGTGGGTTCGGCGGGCGACCGCGTCGACGCTGACGTCGTCGGAAAGCGGCATGCCGCGTGTGTGGACCTCGAGGATCTCCTTGCGGCCGATCTCGTCGGGGACGCCGATCTGGATCTCGCGGTCGAACCGGCCGCCGCGTCTGAGCGCCGGATCGATCGAGTCGACGCGGTTCGTCGCGCCGATGACGATCACTTCGCCGCGGCCGTCGAGGCCGTCCATCAACGTCAACAACTGACCGACGATCCGGTTCTCCGCATCCCCGTCGTCGTCGCGTTGGCCGGCGATCGAGTCGATCTCGTCGAAGAAGACGATCGTCGGCGCGTTCTCGCGTGCCGTCTCGAACGTCCGGCGAAGCTGTTCTTCGGATTCGCCTTTGTACTTCGACATGATCTCCGGACCAGAGATCGTCAGAAAGTTCGCGTCGACCTCGTTAGCGACCGCCCGGGCGATCAGCGTCTTGCCGGTGCCCGGCGGACCGTACAACAGGACGCCCGAGGGCGGTTCGACGCCCATCCGCTGGAACAGTTCGGGCTCGGAAAGCGGAAGTTCGATCATCTCCCGGACGAGTTCGAGTTCCTCGTCCAGGCCACCGATATCCTCGTAGGTCACGCCGGAGCTCGGCTCGGATTCGAACTCGTCGGTGGACGCGGGCGCCGACGAGTTGCCGGACGTCCCGAAGTCACCGAGATCGCCGCCTCGAGCGCTCGAGACGACGTCGTCGGTTGGATTGCCGTTCTGATCGACGACGCGAACCGTCGTCGTACTGGTGATGCGGACGTCGCCGTCGGGGTCGGTGTCGACGACGCGAAACGGCTCCTGGGCGACGCCCTCGAGTCGGATCTGTTCGCCGACGCGGACCGGGCGGTTTCGCAGTTTCTTCGTCGCCTCTCGTGCGGTGATCGCTTCCTCCGAGAGTGTCGCCGGCGCGGTCAGCGTAACGCGGTCAGCCTCTCGGATCGTCGATTTGTCCTTCGCGCGGACGGCGACCGTATCGCCGACGTGGACGCCGGCGTTCGCGCGGGTGTCCGCGTCAATCTGGACGACGTTTTCGGGGACGGCCGAGTCGGCGGGCCAGAGCTTTGCGACCGTCGTCGACTCGCCTTCGATGACGACGGTATCGCCACTCAGCACGCCGAGTTGTCTCCGTGCGATCTCCGGAATTCGGGCGACACCGCGTCCCGCGTCTCGCTTTTCGGCGGCGCGTACCGACAGCGAAACGCCGTTTGAATCCGACCCACTCATAGCGGGTTCTTTCCGCCCCGTGGCCTTGAGAATTCCCCTCCGGTGACTGACGTCGAATGGGCCACCGTCGGGACACCGCTGGTAGTCCGTCGTCGGATGGCGCTGGTCGCTCGTCGGTGGATGGGACGCGCACACCGAATCCGCACCCTTTTGTCCGATCCCTGGGAACTGGTACCCAATGGACGGTGACGCGTGGCGGCCGGACCTCACGTCCCCGGTCGGGTTCGTCGAGAGCGATTCCGAGGGCGACCTCGAGCCGAGCGACCTCGAAAGTGACGTCGAATCCGTCGGAACGAGCGTCATCTCCGGCCCACCTGCGGACGTTCTCGAGGCCGATCCCGCGATAATCGTCGCTGTCGGCGACTCGGCGATATCTGCGGTCGCCGCCACCGACCTGGACGTTCCGGTGGTACCGGTTGGGGACGTCCCTGGCCTCTCCGCCGTCGATCCCGACCACGTTTCGAATGCACTCGAGTCCGCTTTCAGCGGCGACGGACGCGTCCGGGCGCACCCGGTGCTCGTCGTCGAGACTCCCGGAGGAGGTCGCGAACGCGCGGTGTTCGACGTCACCCTCGTCACCGCGGAGCCGGCACAGATCTCGGAGTACGGCCTCTCGAGGCGCGACGAGTCGATCGCACAGTTTCGTGCCGACGGCGTCGTCGCCGCGACGCCCGCGGGGAGTCACGGCTACGCCGAAGCGATCGACGGCCCCCTCGTCTCCGCGGCCGTCGAGGCCATCGTTGTGGTCCCGATCGCGCCGTTCGTGACGCGGACGTGTCGATGGGTCCTTCCGAACGACGGAGTGGTGCTGTCAGTCGAACGGGACGAGGATCCGGTCGTCCTCTGTGTCGACGACCGCACGGTCGAACGGATTCCGGCGGGCGAACAGGTTTCGATCGCCGCGGATGGAGCGCTTTCGACCGTCGTCGTTCCGGAGTCCGCAGACGGACGAGACTGACTGCGGGCGCCGAAAGCGATCGTCAAATTGGCGCCAGCCTGCGATCAGCTGTTGTACGGTTCCTCGTCCCGGTGGTGATCTGGGTTCTCGTTCTCGAGGGCGTCGTTCTCGCGCTGGGTCGATTTGTGTTCGATATCCTGGCGGCGCGCTTTCTCGTCCTGGCGTTCGCGCGCTTCTTTCTCCTCCTCGGATAACTCCTCGTCTTCGTCTTCCTCCGGGTCGCCCTTCTCGCGGGCGAGTTCGACGTCACGCCCGTGCTCGTCTTTGCCCGTCTCGGTTCGCTCGTCGGCGTCCGTGTTGTCGGACATGATGATCCCGAGAGGAGCTATCGGGAGTCGGGGAAAAGGCGTTGGGCTTGCGACGGTCGGCCTCGAGCGTCGGCCCGTCTTCAGCCGATTATCAGGCTTCTCTTCGACGGATGAACGGGAAGCGCCAGGGCTCGACCTCGAGGCGGTTTACCAGGGTTCGCCAGAGGCGAGATCGACCTCGCTGTCACCTTTCTCGGAGGGACAGACGTCCGCGAGGACGCAGTCGGCACAGTCGGGGTTTCGCGCCGTGCAGGTGGCCCGGCCGTGATCGATACAGAGGTGGGTGAACTGCTGCCAGTACCCTTCCGGAACGATCTCCATCAGTTCCCGTTCGATCCGTTCGGGATACTCCTCCTCGGTGAGCCCCAGCCGACGCGAGAGCCGCTGGACGTGCGTGTCGACGACGATCCCCTCCACGACGTCGTGGCCGTGTTGGAGGACGACGTTCGCCGTCTTTCGGCCGACCCCCGAGAGGTCGGTGAGTTCGCCCATCGTATCGGGTACTTCGCCGTCGTACTCTTCGACGATCGTCTCGCAGGCGCTTCGGATGTACTTGGCCTTGTTATTGTAGTAGGTAATCGAGTTCAGCGCCTCCGCGAGTTCCGCCTGTGGTGCGTTCGCGTACGCTTCCGGACCGTCGTACGTTTCGAAGAGCTGTTCGGTCTCCTGATTGACCCGCGCGTCCGTACACTGCGCCGAGAGGATCACCGCGATCAGTAACTCGAGTCGATTCGAGTACCGAAGCGAAATCGTCGAGTCGGGGTAGGCCTCCTCGAGGCGGTCGACGACCTCCTCGGCCTGTTCAGTCCGCGTCTCGCGTGGGGTTCCCATAGGGGTGTGGTGGGAGCCCCCTCGTTTCAGCGTTCGGGTTCGATCGAGCAACTATATCAAACGAGAGGAGTTAACAGCACAAGAACAACACTCCGATTATGGGGGATATACGTGAAGGGAGATCGACACGCTTACGCGCGGGCCTTCGGGCCGTCGCTCCCGCGGTAACGACGCTTCTCGTCTTGCTGGTCGGTCTCGCCGTGCTCGCGGCCGTGGCGGACGCGATCACTGAACGCAGTCCAACCGGCGGAATGCTGGCGACGCTGGTAGCGCTCTCGTTTCTCTACGTCTTGCTGATCGCCATTGCGCTTTGGCTCGCGACGAAACTCGACCGTCGCCGATACGCCTCGTACGGCCTCGATCTCGACGTCGCCTGGCTACGTGCGTTCGCCGTCGGCGCAGGTATTGGTTTCCTCGCGGCGGTCGTTTCGGTCGGGTACGGTGCCGTCCGCGGGTTCGTCGACGTCGATCTTTCGGCTGGCGGCGTCGCCGGTCCCGGCGGACCGATCACCCTGGGCCTCGCGGTGGCGATACTCGTCGGCTCCTTTCTGATCCAGAACGTCTACGAGGAGGTCGTCTACCGGGGGATCGCGATCCGGAACTTCGTCGAAGGACTCACCGCTCGCGGACTCTCGCCGACGTGGGCGGTCCTGCTCGCGACCGCGGCTAGCCTGTTTCTGTTCGGCCTGTTTCACATCCCGCTTCGAGGCGATCCGCTCGAGGCGATGGTCACCAGCGCCCTGCTGGGAACCGCGTTCGCGCTCGCGTACGTTCTCACCGGCGAACTGGCGCTGCCGATCGGCGTCCACTTCGGCGGAATGTCGATCGAACTCGCGGTCGGCGAGGAGGTCGTCGGGCTCGAGGTCCTGTCGGTCGTGACGCTCGAGCAGTCCGCAGCCGCATCCCTCGAGTTTCTCGGCGTTCGTGTCGGATTGCTCTGCGCGCTGATCGTGGCGTGGGTCTACCTGACTTCTGGTGACGTCGGAATCGACGAGACGGTCTACCGACGGGACGACGACCGTCTCGAGGCTGAACGATAGTGGCGGGCAACGTCCGGCGCCGTCGTTCGTTTTCGCTTCGCGCCGGTGATGAAAATCGATAAACACGCGCGGGAAATAGTCATGGGATGGCTCGAGCCGCGGACGAACGGACGGCGACAAGCGAACCGCCCGCGATCCGCGTCGACGGACTGGAAAAGAGCTACGGTGACGGCGAGGACGCCGTGACGGCCGTCGACAACGTCTCCTTCGAGATCGAGCGCGGATCGGTGGTCGGACTGCTCGGCCCGAACGGCGCCGGGAAGACGACGACGATCAAGGCGATCCTCGGGCTGGTAATTCCCGACGTCGGGACCGTCGAGATCGGCGGTATCGACGTCCGAAAGCGACCGCGGCGCGCGTACGACCAGGTCGGCGCGATGCTCGAGGGCGCGCGAAACGTCTACTGGCGGCTCACGGTTCGGGAGAACCTCGCGTTTTTCGCCGGGCTGGGCGGCGACGATCCTGCCGCGATCGCCGACCGCCACGACGAACTCCTCGAGGGGTTCGGACTCGCGGACCGTGCCGACACCGTGGTCAACGAACTCTCCCGGGGGATGAAACAGAAGGTCGCGCTGGCGTCGACGCTCGCCCGCGACGTCGACGTGGTGTTCATGGACGAACCGACGCTCGGCCTCGACGTCGAAACCTCGCTCGAACTCCGCTCGGAACTCCGTCGACTCGCTGACCGGGACGACGTGACGATCGTGTTGAGTAGCCACGACATGGACGTGATCGAGGCGGTCTGTGACGACGTGATCGTCCTCGACGACGGATCGATCGTCGCCGACGAGGCGGTCGATTCGCTCCTCGCGGTGTTCCAGACCCGCGAGTATCGAATACGCGTCGAGTCGACGGTTCCCGACGACGCGAGACGGCAACTCGAGCGGGCGGTCGGTGCGGACTGCAAACCCGAGGGGGACGGAGTGGCGATCACGTTCACCGCCGCGGACGGCGAGGACGTCTACGAGGCGATGGACGTGCTTCGAGCGTACGACCTCTCGCTCCGGGAGATCGACTCGTCGGATCCGAACCTCGAGGAAGTGTTCCTCCGTCTCACCGGCGGCGACGTCGATCGGGGCGAAACCGACGACAGGCCGAGGACGAACGAGCGAGCGGAGGCGCCTGGAGAAACCGGGCCGCCGACGGAGGGGTGATCGATGGGAGTTCCCGATTCCGTTCGCTCGAGCGGCGATGATGACGCGTCGGCTCCGAGGCGTTCGCTTCGTCCGCTCTGCTCGGCGGTGGTTCGCAAACAGATCATTCTGCTGGTCAGGTATCCGCTGAACACCTTCACGCGATTCTTCTCGATGTTTCTGTTCTTCCTGCTGATCTTCCTGGGCGGCCAGGCGGCCGCGGGACCTGCACTGGCCGATTCGTTGCCGGGGATCGTCGTCGGCTTCTTCCTCTTTACGCTCGCGATGACTGCCTACTCCGGACTGGCGTGGGACGTCACTCGCGAGGCCCAGTGGGGGACCTTAGAGCGACTGTACATGTCGCCGTACGGCTTCGGGGCCGTGATGGGCGTCAAGGCGCTGGTCAACGTCGGTCTGAGCTTCCTCTGGGGGAGTGCCCTGTTGTTCGCGATGATGCTCGTCACCGGGCGCTGGCTCGCGATCGATCTCCCGACGATCGTTCCGCTCACGCTGATGACGCTCGCTTCCGTGGTCGGAATCGGTTTCTGTTTCGCCGGTCTCGCACTCGTCTACAAGCGCCTCGAGAGCCTGTTCCCGCTCGTCCAGTTCGGGTTCGTTCCGCTGATCGCCGCGCCCGTCGGGAGTCTCGAGTGGCTGAAGCTCCTTCCGGTAGCCCACGGCAGCTACCTCACGAGGATCGCGATGACGGAGGGGATCCGCCTTTGGGAGTTCCCGCCGACGGAGATCGCGACGGTATTCGCCACGTCGGCGATCTATCTCGCGGGTGGCTACTACTGTTTCCACCGGGCGAGCCTGCTTGCGAGGCGGCGCGGTCTCCTCGGACACTACTAGGCGATAGTGACAACTGAAACGAACGGGGCGCTGATCGCGCAGTAGTAGTACGGTCAGGTGTGCGTTGACGCTCAGTGGCGGCTATAGTAGCCACTGCAGGTCTTGCACACCTGCTCGCCAGACGAAAAGCGCGGTTCGGAGCGAGCGCGGTTCGGAGTGTGCGCGGTTCGGAGTGAACGGAGTGAACGAGAACCGCGGAACGGCGAACGGGGAACGCAGTGACCCGTGAGCTCGGCGATCGGTGTGTACATCGTTTCAGTTGTTACTATAGCCCAGACGAATCTCTCCGGAGTGTGAACCGCGAGGGCTCAAAACAGGTGGTCGTCCTCCTCGAGCAGGCGCGCGGGACCGCCGACGTTCCAGGTGGTCGTCGAGACGCCGCAGTCGGCGATCTCCTCTTCGACGAACTCGGCGTGTTCCTCGGTGGTGTTGACGTAGACGCTCGCGCCCGTGTCCGTCGAGAAGTAGACCGGAATGTCCTCTTCCTCGCGGAGTTCGCGAACCCGGTTGAAGACCGCGAGCGTGGCCGGCTGCCAGTAGACCCACCCCGAGGGGCCGGTCATCGTCGTCGCCGCGAGCGACAGCGAGTCCTGCTCGGCGAGTTCGAACGCGCGGTCGAACTCGTCGTTGCGGAGCGCGTCGCGCATCTCGACGATCTGATCCTGAACGTGCGCGCGACGGGCGCCGAACATGTGACTATCCGTCGCCTCCGCGTGGGCGTCCTCGGTCTCTTTGTGGTAGGGGACGAGACCGACGACGATCTTCAGGTTTTCGTGGATGTCCGTCGGGATCCGCCGGGAGTGACAGTCCTCGTCGTTCAGCCCGGCGTCGAGCTGTGAGAACGCCCCGGTGACCGCTCGAGCGGCCGATGCGGAGCCGACGCGGGCGATCGTCGAGATTTCGGGAAGCGAGAGGTCGAGTTCGGCCGCCTCCGCGAGCGCGACCGCGGCGGCCGCAAAGCCAGAAGACGAGGAGCCCAGCCCCACGTTCGAGGGGAAGCTGTTCTCGCTCTCGAGACGGACGGGGTAGACCGTGTGTGCGGCGTCGGATTTCGATCTGGCCTTCTCGACGACGGCCTCGACCCGCTCGAACGCGCGTCCTTCGAGTTCCTCGCCGTCGACGACGTAGGTATCCTCGTCGTAGTCCATCGAGAACTCGACGGTCGTCCGGGTGTGACTCGGCGCCGTACAGAGGCTGATGCTGTCGTGGTAGGGGAGGCGCTCGATGTCGTCGCGCATCCCGTGGTACTTCACCAACCCCTGGATCGGGTGGGCCATCGCGGTTGCTTTCATACCCACACACGCGAGTGAAGGCCGCTTAAATGTCACGGCATTCCGACCGTCTTGTGCTCCGCTTTGGAGGCGCTTCGCTCGAGGCCGACCCTATAGTAACAACTGCAACGATGTACACACCGATCGCCGAGCTCACGGGTCACTGCGTTCCCCGTTCGCCGTTCCGCGGTTCTCGTTCACTCCGTTCACTCCGAACCGCGCACACTCCGAACCGCGCACACTCCGAACCGCGCACACTCCGAACCGCGCTTTTCGTCTGGCGAGCAGGTGTGCAATGACGTTCAGTGACTACTGTATCAGGAACCGACGACAACACCGGCAATTGCGAGCCAAATCGCGTAGACGATGGGCCCACATAGCATTCCGATCCCACATCCCCGGACGACGAACGCTCGAGGACGCGGCGAGCCGACGGTTCGCGCCACGCGAGCGACGACCGCCAGGAGTACTCCGGCCACGGCGACGACCGCGAGCGATTCGAGCGGCAATGGCGACACGCGGATCGCGTGACAGAGCGATGCGGTCATCACAGTCCCGACCGCGACTCCGGACAGTCGGTAGCCGGTCTTGCTCACACCGCCGCTCGAGTCGTCGGAGTCGGGAGGAGTCGAGTCCTCAGAATTGGGAGTCAGATTCATGTGAAATTGCTCGAGAAACGACGTCAGGGTGCCGTTATCGTCGACTCCTGATTGCAATCGCGAGCAACGCGACGACTGCGAGGAACGTCGCACCGATTCCGAATCCGGGAACGTCGTCCGCGTCGTCCGTCGAATCGTCCACCTCGAGTTCGACGACCACTTCGGCGTCCCCGCCGTCGATCTCGACGCGCTCGCTTCCGTCGGCGTAGCCGTCGGTCGACGCGGTGATCGCGTACTCCCCGTCCTCGAGATCCGTAATGGTGGCCGATCCGTCCCCGTCGGTCCTCACAGTCGTGTCTCCAGCCTCGACGGTCGCGTCTTCGATCGGTGATCCGTCGTCGGCGTCGAGCACCGAGATCGACAGCTCTCGTTCCTCGGCGGGAGCGGACAACGTCAGCGTGCCGGATCCGTCCACGCCGTCGCCGCGGAGTTCGTACTCGTAGTCGGCCGATTCGAACGCGGAGAGGTCGACACCGTCGAACTCGAGGTCGGTCGTCGTTCCGGCGACCAGCTCCACGTCCGCGAGCGTCGCGACCGTCTCGCCGTCGACGCGCAACTCGAGGTCTGTCGTTAGACTCTGCTCGATCTCGTCGATCGGGATGGTGAGGTCGGCGGTCCCGTCGTCGCTAACGTCGGAGTCGTCCACCGCGAGCGCCGGAAGCTCGAGTGACACCGGGTCAACCGCGGAGTCTCGGTCGTCGTCCCCACCAGTTGGGGCGCTTGGCGCGCCACCACCCCCGCCGCCCCCGCCGCTACTTCCACCGCCGCTACTCCCGCCGCCCCCCGAATCCGACTCGATCGGTTCGGCGTACGCCCCGAACGTCGAGAACGAGGTAATCGCATCGACGGCGACGACGCCGGCGTCCGTATCGACGGTCGAACCCTCCACTTCGGTCCAGTTCTCCGCGCTCGAGTCGTACTTCCAGAGCGTGATCGTCTCGGTCTCGAGGTCGGTCACGTCGTCGTCCTCGTAGACGAGTTCGAGATCCGTCAACTCGCCGCCGTTGGTCGCCGTCGCCTCGAAATACCGCCCCAACGGTTCCCGATCTTCGGGACCCTCGAACGGTCGTTCACCCGCACCAATGGCGACGTTTTCGCCGCCGAACGAGAGCGTGACGGCGACGACTCCGTTCTCGTCCGTTCGGTTCAACGTCAGGGAGTCGACGGAGACGCCCGACGCGTCCCCGATTTCGACGGCTGCGTCGGCGCTGTGGACGATCGTCAGGTTCCGAACCGTCACGTTCTCGACGTCGTCGATTCGAAGGGCTTGGCCGACCCCATCACCGACGGCGATCGTGTTGCCGTCGCCCTCGAGGACGATATCGTCGCCGACGATTTCGAGCCCGATACCGTCGTCGATGTCCTCGGCGAGTTCGTACGTCCCGCCCGCCTCGAGGACGTCGCCGTCCTCGACGATCGGATCGACGGCGACGGTAACGGGGCGACTCTCGGCGTCGTCGTCGCTCGAGACGGTCAGATCACCGGTCCCCGCGTCGCCGCGGTCGGTCCGCCACGTGAGCGTCGTCTCCGCTGTCTCGTTGGGCTCGAGCGAGATCGTCTCCACGTCGCGAATTTCGTCGCCGAAGCCGGAATCAGTGAGTGTAACGTCCTGTTCGGCGGCCGCGTCGCCGGTGTTCGTCACGGTCGCGACGGCCGAGACGACGTCGCCTTCCGTGACCTCGTCGATGGCGTCGATTTCGACGGCGAACTGTGCCTCCGCGGGGTCGTCTTCTGCGACGGTGACGACGGCGTCGTCCGTGTCGTCTCCGCTTCGGACCGTCGCGACGAGTTCGGGTTCGTCTCCCGCGTCGGTCGCGTACGTGAACGACCCAGTCTGCGTCTCGCCGGGCTCGAGCGCCACGGCGACCGTCTCCTCGACCGCGCCGTCGACGACGAAGTCGACCTCCTGGTCTGCGACGTCGTCGCCCGTGTTCTCGAGAGCGTACTCGAGGGTGATCGGTTCGCCGGCGTCGACTTCGGCGGGCGCCTCGGTGAGTTCGACCGCGACGAACGCCTCAGCGGGCGTTTCTTCGAGGACGGTGACGGTCTGTGAGGCCGTCTCGTCTCCGGTATCGACGATCACATCGTACTCGCCGGGACTCGCGTCCGCGGCGTCCCACTCGAGGGAGACCGTCTCGGTTTCTCCGCCAGCGAGGCTGACGTCGGCGCTGTCGACCACCTGTCCGTCCGCCTCGAGCGTAATCGTTCGATCGGCATCCTCGTCGCCGACGTTTTGGACGGTCGCATCGACCGACAGCAGGCCGTCCTCCGCTACTGGCGAGTTCGTTCCGAGATCGTCGACTGTCACCGAGGCGGGTGCCTGCGGCGCGAAGAGGCCGATTCCCTCGACGTCGACGAGTTCGTCGACCGAGGCCGCGTTCGCATCCGCGTCGATGGTGGTCCCCTCGAGTTCGGTCCACTCGTCTGCGTCGTCGTCGTACGACCAGAGCCGAATTTCTTCCTGGGGAACGTCCTCGACGTCGTCGTCCTCGTAGTATAACTCGACTGACTCCAGATCGACGATCTGCCCATCGACGTGTCGACTGAGCGACGTGGCGTCGGGATTGTCGATAGCGGCATCCGAACCGACGCCGCGAAGGCTCGCGTTTCCGGCCTCGAAGCTGATCGTGGTGTTCGGAGCCGTCGAGTGACCGAGATCGAGGCGTTCGACGGTCGTACCGGCCGCGTGACTGAGGGCGAGGTCACCGACATCGTTGTCACGAGCGACGGTCTCCGAGAGGGTCGAGTTGATGCTCCCGTCGACGAATATCCCACCCTCCGCGTTGTGAGACGCCGTCGATCGGGTAACCGACGCGTTCTCGACATCCCCGAGGCCGATTCCAAACTGGTTGTTGTGGGTGGCCTCGACGCCGTCGATGGTGATATTCGTCGAGGGGGCCGCGATTACCCCGTTCGCGTTGTGAATTGCCGTCACGTTCGAAATCGTCCCATCGGTCGACTCGAAGTACTGGACGCCGGTCCCCACGGTTTCGCCCCATTCCTCGACCGTGAGGTTGGTGACGGTAACGTTGTCGCCCTCGACGTTGATTCCGGTTGGGATTGCCGTGTCGTGGCCGGCAACGGTGTGGCCCGCACCGTCGAGCGTGACGTCGTCTGCCGTGATGTTGATAGCCGAATTGATTCCGACAGGCCGCTCGTCGGGTTCGATATCCGAGACGAGTTCGTACTCGCCAGGTTCGTCGATGGTCGTCATTCCATCGATCTCGAACGGATCGTCCACCTCGAGCGACTGGATTACGGTGTCGTCCGCCGTCGCCGCCATCAGCTCGTAAGACCCGGCGTCTCCTGCGTCGGGCACCCACGCAAACGAGAGGGTTTCGCGCTCGCCGGGAGCCAGCGACTCGAGCGAGGTTACGTTCGAGAGGTCGTCGTCGCCGTCGATCGTGATCGTCAGCTCTCCCGGCGACTCCTCGTCGACGTTGACGACCGTCGTCTCGACCTCGAGGGTTTCGCCGGGCTCGACCGTAGCCGGTGCGTCGAGAGCGGTGATTCGGACGCCCTCGAGGGCGTCGACCTCTTCCCAGGCGAGTCGCGGATACGCCTCGGTGGCTCGCCAGGCGTCGGTGAACTCGAGACCCGACAGTTGGACCGCCGCGTCGACGCCGGTCGCGTTCGTTGTCGTGACGCCCGTGACGTCGGTGAGCGTCGATCCGGCGGTCTCCTCGCCAACGGCACCGGATTGGGTCGTCGCGTTGGTATCCCAGTAGCTACGCTCGAGATCGTGGCCGTTTGCGCCGACGAGCCCGCCGGCCCGGTTTGCGAGCCCGGAGTCATCGACGAGCCCGGCCGCGAACGAGCCGGTGATCGGTCCGTTGCTCTGTCCGACGAGGCCGCCGGTCGTGTCCTGACTGCCGCTGACGGTCGCCGTGGCGTAGGAGTCGTCGATACTGGAAAGGGCGTCGTGCCTACCGACCAGTCCGCCGACGTTACCGTCGGAACTGGTGGAGGTTATGGCCGATCCGCTCGCGGCGGAGCGGTCGATCTCGCCGCCGTTTCGGCCGACCAGTCCGCCGACGTTCGGGGTGTGGTGACTGCCGGTCACGGAGACGTTCGCCGACGAGTCGACGATCCGTCCACCGTCGTTGTATCCGACCAGTCCGCCCGTATAGAATCCACCGCTGTCGACGTCGCCCGTCGCGGTAACGTTCCTGATCTCGCCGTCGTTTTGGCCGGCGAGTGCCCCTGTCCATACCGAACCCTCGACGTCGACGTCCTCGAGCGTCACGCGTTCGACAGTGGCGCTCTCGTCGATCTCGTAGAACAGCCCGCCTCGGTCCGACCGATCGACGGACAGCCCGGAGACGGCGTGACCGTCTCCGTCGAACGTCCCCGCGAAGGCGTCGTCGCTGCCGATCGGATCGAAGCCCCGCGGATCGTCGCCGTCGGCGTTCCACTCGGCGGTCTCACTTGCGCTGACGTTCTCGACGAGCACGTAGTGCGCCGAGACGTTCCGATCGATCGCCTGCAGTTCGTGGGCGTTCGAAATTTCGAACGGCTGCTCCGCCGTGCCGCTGCCGGCGAGGGCGGGCCACAACTCGAGGTCGGCGGTCGTTTCGCCGTCGACCTCGACGGATTCGGTCGCCTCGAGGTCGACTCCCTCGACGGTGTCGTTGGCGGCGATCGTGAGCGACGTGCCGTTGACCGCATCGAAGGCGTACGAGCCGTTCTCGTCCGTGAGGACGGGCTCGTCGTCGATGCGCTCGCCGTCGATCTCGAGTTCGAGAGCAGAAACGGGCTCGCCGGTCGCGCCGTCGGTGACGGTCCCCGAGACGGGTTCTGCGTCGCGAACCTCGACGGTGGCGTTAGCCGCCGCGTCGCCGGCGGCGACGGTCAGGTTCGCCTCGCCGCGTTCGGCGTCCGCCGGAACGGCCCCGGTCAGCACGGTCGTCGTCTCCGCGCCGGCCTCGAGCGTCGTCGGTTCGGTCGCGAGTTGCTCGCCCTCGAACGCGAGGGTGACGTCGGTTTCCTCGTCGACGTTGCCGGCGTTCTCGAGGGCGACCTCGACGTCGATCGACTGGTTCGACGCGACCGCTTCCGGCGCGTCGGCGACTGAAACCTGTACGTCCGCGCCCAGCGCCGTCACGTTGGACGAATCGCTGTGGGTGGCGGCCGAGGCCGTAATCGTATCGGGGCCGGGATGCTCGCCGGTGATCGTTCCCGCATCGACCGAGACGTTCCCGTCCGTCTCGTAACTCGAGGCCTCGGTCGCCGTCATCGAAGCGCCGTCTCGTCGCTCGAGGACGACGGTCGCCTCGGCGGTCTCGCCCACCTCGAGTTCGTCGGGGACTCCCTCGAGTGCGTAGTCTTCGACCTGCCACGTGTGAATCGGGTACTCCTCGTCGACGGCGATCCAGGTGTCCTCGAAGTCGAGGTCGTCCATGTGTCCGGTGGCGTTCGCACCGGTCATCTGGTCGGTCGAGAGTGCCGTCACGTCACCGTCGCCGTCACCGATGCCCTGTCCATCTTGTTCCTCGCCGTCCTCGGTGACTTTCGCCGCTTCGTCGTCCCAGTAGGAGTCGTCCACGTCGCCGTCACCGTCATTTTCACCGATCAGCCCGCCGACATACACACTATCGTCGATACCGTCAACATCCTCCTTTCCGTCGACATCGCCAGTTGAGTACGACTCAGTCACCTCACCGTTATTCCGGCCATCATTCTCGCCAACCAGTCCGCCAACTTGCCAATGGCCCTCGACATCGCCAGTGGCGTAGGACTCGCTGATTTCGCCGCGGTTGTCCCCGATGAGACCGCCTGCTCGAAGGTCACTATATACGTTTCCACTCGCAAAGGAGTCGACAACCAACGAATCTGTCGGAAGGGTACCGACAAGTCCACCAGTGGTGGCGCGATCGTGTCCCGTTACAGTACCAGTTGCCGACGAGTTCTGAATCTGAATGTGTCCCGAAGCAACCGCTCTTCCGACTAACCCACCAACACTGTCCTCGCCCTCAACATCACCGCTCGTATGGGAATTGCTGATATTGGCGGTGTGAACGTAACCGATCGCCCCGCCGGCATATTCATCAGTCGTCACGTTCACTGCCGAGGATGAGTTGGAGAGATGTACCGCACTAGTAAATACGCCGCCCCGACCGACGATTCCACCTGCGTTAGAATTAGACGTATTTATATCACCAGTTACATATGTTTCGGAGATCGTCAGGTCGCTATTCGACGTCCCGCGTCCGACTACTCCACCGACATTAAAACTGCCTGTGGGAGACAGATCGATGTCTGTAATGGTGATCTTCTCTATCGTGGCATCACTGACCGTGCCGAACAATCCCACATTGTCCGCTCCTTCCCCATCGATAGTGACCCCCTCAATGGAGTTGTTCTGTCCATCGAGCGACCCGTTAAACGACACGTCAGAATCTCCAACCGGGTCGAAGCCAAGCGGGCCATCACCCTCGTCGTTCCAGTTCTCGGTGTCGCTCGCGTCCACGTCGGTCTCGAGCGTGTAGTTCCCCGATAGATCCTGACTCATCGCCTGAAGTTCGTAGGCGTTCGTGATCTGGTAGGGCGTCTCGTCGGTTCCGACGCCCGCAAGTTCCGGCCAGAGCTCGAGGTCCTGTTCCGTCTCGCCGTCGATCGTCACCGTCTCTGTCGTCGAAATCTCGAGGTCGCCAACGTCGGCGGTCTCGACGGTCGTCTCCGCGGACAGTTCGACCGTCGAGTCGTTTAACACGCCGCCGGTCTCGAACTCGCCGTTCACACCCGTCTCGTCGACCACGTCGCCGTCGACCCGGATCTCGAGTCCCGACAGCGCTTCGCCCGTCGCGCCGTCGGTGACCGTTCCCGACAGCGTCTCCTCGCCGTCGACGTCGACAGTCGTCGCCTCGTCGGCGTCGTCGGTGGCGACGGACACCTCGAGCGATCCGGTCTCGGCGTCCGCGTCGACGTCGTACTCGGCCGACACCGTCTCCGTCTCGCCGCCCTCGAGGGTCACGTTCTCGGTCGTCTCCTCGTCACCGATCTCGAGGACGACGTCCGTCTCACCGGCTTCGGTCCCGGCGTTCTCGATCGTCGCCGTGACCGAGAGCGTCTCGCCGGCGGCGACGGCGTCCGGTACGTCGAGTTCGGCGACCTCGAGCGCCGCGGGCGCAGTGATCGACACCGTCGCCTCGTCGCTGAACCCCGACGCGGAGGCCGTCACGACTCCCGTCCCGCCGCGCTCGGCGGTGACCTCGTCGCCGTCGACCGAGAGGTTCTCGTTCGTCTCGAGGTCGGCCGGCTCGGTCGCCTCGAAATCCGAAACCCCCGCGCGCTCGAGCGTGACCGTCGCCGTCGTGTTCGCTCCGACCTCGAGTTCGTCCTCGGCGAGTGCGAGCGCGTAGTCGTCGACGCTCCCCTGGAGTCGCGGGTAGTCCTCCGTGGCGATCCAGTCGTCCGCGAAGTCGAAGCTCTCGAGCGTCTCAGTCGCGCTCGAGCCCGTTAGCTCGTCCGTCGTCGCGGACTCACCGCCAGCCGACTCCGTCTCTCCCGACACCGATTCGTCCCAGTAGACGTCCTCGGCGGAGCCGTCGCCGCTGCCGATCGCGCCGCCGATATCCTCCGGTTCGGCTGGGGGTTCCTCCGGCGAATCGTCCTCGTTTACCTCGACTGCCGCGAAGGCGGTCTCCACCTCGCCGTCGTTCGAGCCGACGAGCCCGCCGACGTCGTTCATTCCGTCGACGCTCCCGGTCGCGTACACGTTGTCGACGTTCGTCCCCTCGCCGGCACCCAGGATCGTCCCGACGCGGTCGTCTCCGGAAACGTCGGCGTTCTCGAGGCCGACGTTCTCGATCGTGGCGTCGCTGGCGTTGCCGACCAGGCCGACGTCGTCCCCGCCGTCGATCGTCACCCCATCGATCGCGTGTCCCTGCCCGTCGAACGCGCCGGTAAACGGCTCGTCCGCGTCGCCGACGGGCTCGAAATTCATCTCGCTCGCGTCGACGTTTTCGACGAGTACGTACCGTCCCTCGAGATCCTGGCTCATCGCCTGTAACTCGTAGGCGTTCGAGATCTCGTACGGCTCGTCCGTGGTGCCCTCACCCGCGAGTTCGGGCCAGAGATCGAGATCCTGCCCCGTCTGGCGGTCGGTCTCAACCATCTCGGTGCCCGACACCTCGAGCGGGCCGGCGTCGGCGGTGTCCACGGTCGTCGTCGCCGACAGTTCGACCGTTGTCCCCTCTAACACCTCGTCCGTCGCGTACTGTCCGTTTACGTCGGTCGTGTCGACGACGTCGCCGGAGACTGTTACCTCGACGCCCTCGAGCGCCTCGCCCGTGATACCGTCGGTGATCGTTCCCCATAGGGCGTCGTCGCCGCCGGCCTCAGGCGACGGCATGTCGTCGTCGATCGCCGTCGCGGCCAGCGGTGAAAACGCCAGCGCGAGTGCGAGTAGCCCCACGATGATCGCAGTTGTGACGGCCCTCCTCATCGTGACACCGTCCGTTCGTCGGTGACCACTCTCGTCCGAGAGTTCGGTTCGCTGTCCGAGTTCGTCTCCGATACCACCCGCCGTACCCCCCACGGGGGTTGTCGGTTCGCTAGTTGGCTCATATCTGTCGCGAGATGTCCGCACAGTGCGTCGCGGCCGGTCGCGACGAGCGACACGTGCGTCCGTTTCGTACTGGACCAGTCACCAGACCCGCTTAGTCGAACCACCAGTACATGGTGGTATTATCCCGACACCGGTCCGAAAAAACGGAGACAGACGGAGAGAGCCGCGATTCGACGGCCGATAGGTTGGTATAGTATCGGCAACAGGTAGCGCACGAGACCCGGATGTACGGATACGTTCCGTTCGCGTTCTTGCTCTCGACGATCATCTGTGCGAGCGTCGCGGCGTGGCTTTTCGTCCGGAACGATCCGAGACGGCCGGGATTCGCGTTCGGACTGTTCGTACTCGTCATGGGGTTTTGGTCTGCGACCCACGTCGGAACGCTCTTCTCGAGTACGCTGACGTGGCAACTTCGGTTCACACAGCTTTCCTACGTCAGCGTGGTGTTGACGCCGATCACCTGGCTGGTGTTCTCGCTTACGTACTCGGATCGCCGGGAGTTGCTCACGCGTCGCCGACTCGCTGTCCTTTCGATCGTTCCCGCGTTGACGCTCGCGTTCGTGTTCACCGCCCACCATCACTCGCTATTCTACGCGTCGATCGAACTCGGGGACGCCAACGGCCGTCCCTTCCTGTTGATAACGCCGGGGCCGTGGCACGCCATCAACATCGTCTACTCCTATGCACTCGTGGCGGTCGGAACGGGGCTACTCGTGAGATCTGCACTCACGAACAACCGGCTGTACAGGCGACAATCGGCCGTGCTCATCGCCCTCGCGCTCGCACCGTGGATCGTGAACGTGGCGTTTCACGTCGGGATTCGGTCGATTCCCGGCCTCGATCCAACGCCACTCGCCTTTACGATCGTCGCGATCCCGTTCGCCGTCGTCGTCCTGCGGACGGACCTGACGTCGTTCGTCCCGGTCGCCCACGAGCGGGTGTTTCGAACCCTCGACGACCCCGTCCTCGTCGTCGGGCCGAACGGTCGCGTTCTCGACGCCAACGACAGCGCCACGTCAGTGCTCGGCGACGGGGCCCCACTCGAGGGAACGCCGATCTCGGAGGCCCTTCCGGACGAACTCCTCGAGGCGGGGACGGTTCGTCAGCTCTCGGGATCCGCAAACGCGTGCTCGATCGACGTCGACGGGACGACGAGACGGTATCTCGCACGCAGTCGAGACATCGATCCGGGACTCGAGTCCGTCTCGCGAGGCGTCATCGTCTCGTTGACCGACGTCACCGTCCAGCTGAATCAGCGAGACGCCCTCGCACGGAAAAACGAGGTGCTCGAAACCCAGACCGCAAAGCTCGAGACGAAAAACGAACAGCTCGAACGACTCGCGAGCGTCGTCTCCCACGACCTCGCGACGCCGCTTGCGACCGGCGAGAGCCTCCTCCACCTCGTCCGGGCGGACGTCGACGATCCCGACTCCGAACTCGAACAGTCCCTCGACGACCTCGACGCCGTCCATCGCCGGCTCAGGGAGTTCGCCGAGGCGCTTCCCGAACTCGCCCGCGAGAGCACCGACGTCGAGTCACCCATCGAGTGCGATCTCGAAACGGTCGCCGAATCCGCGTGGGAGGTCGTCGACACGGGACGGGTGACACTCGCCGTCGACTCGACGCGAACGATCAACGCGGATCCACGACGGCTCCAGCAGGCGTTCGAGAACCTCTTTCAGAACGCCGTCGAACACGGGTCCGTCGAGTTGGTCGCGGACGGCGACCCCGACGCGACCTCCCGGCAAACCGAAGCCGGCGATCGGGTCGCCGGCCCAACGGCGCGGTCGAGCAAGGCCGTGACGACGGTTCGCGTCGGGAGCATCGACTCAGACGACGCCGGGTGCGAGAGCGACCGAAGCGACTCCAGTACGGACTCGGGTCGCTCCGAAACGGATTCCGGCGGATTCTACGTCGAAGACGACGGCCCGGGCGTCCCGGACGAGCGACGCGAACACCTCCTCGAGTTCGGCGTCAGTACCGGCTCGGGCGCGGGATACGGGCTCGCGATCGTTCGTACGATCATCGAAGCCCACGGCTGGTCCCTCGAAATCGTCGACTCCCGGGACGGTGGGGCACGGTTCGAGGTGCGCGGTGTCGACTGAATGGACGCCACCGATACCATCGCACGGTGGTATACGTTTTAGTACGTTCGGAGATCAGCTGAGACCAATGCAGCCGGTGCAACGCAACGCAACGCCGACGTCGAACGAGCCACCAGACCGCTGGTGTCGTCCGACCGCTTTTCGATTACGACCCCCTCCCGGACAGGTGGAGCGACGACGATGACGCCCTCCGAATCGGGTGGCGTGACGGAGCTGTCGACTCCGCTCTCGAACGTCGAGGCGTTGCTCGTCGACGACGACGAGACGTGGGCCCGGACCCAACGGCGTATTCTCGAGCGATGCGACGGGACGCTGACCGTCTCTACGGCGTCCTCGCTCCGGGAGGCACGCATCGCCCTCGAGTCGAGCTCACCCGACTGTCTGATCTGTGATTACCAACTCGGCGACGGCACCGGACTCGAACTGCTCGAGGAGGTCCGAAGCGAGCGCCCAAACGTCCCCTTCGTTCTCGTCACCGGACAGGGCGACGAAACCGTCGCCAGCGAGGCGATCAGCGGGCAGGTCACGGACTACGTCAGGAAAGACGACCTCGCGAGCCAGCCCGCACTCCTGGCTAGACGAGTCGAGTCCGTCGTCGTCTCCTACCGAACCGGGCGGGCGCTCGAGCGGGAACGACGGAGCAAGAACGTGCTCCTCGACGCGGTGACCGCGAGTACGTCGCGACGCGAGCTCGGGCGGCGGGTCTGTGAACACCTCGTGGACGAACACCGGTACGCGTGTGCGTGGATCGGCGTTCTCGACCGCGACGGAACCATCGTCCCGCTGGCGAGAGCCGGGACGACCGCCTACGTCGAGACCGCCCTCGAGCCCGGAACGGAACCGGGTGCCGGAACCGAGCCTGCCGTCGACGCACTCGCCCGCGGTGAGGCAGTCGCCGTCGACCGAATTCGGCCGGAGGCCACTTCATCCGACGGCGGCGACGACGCTCGAGGCGAGACTGCGGGACAGCACGAACGGGACGTAACGCGATGGGAACGAGCCGCACTCGAGTGCGGGTTTCGATCCGCCGCGGCGGTTCCGATCGACCACGACGACGTCCAGTTCGGCGTTCTCGCCGTCTACGATACCGACCACGACAGGTTCGACCGGCGAACGCTCGGATTGCTCCGCGACCACGCGACGACGATCGGCTACGCCCTCCAGGCCGCCGAGTGGCGACGAACGTTGCTCTCCTCGACCGTCACGAACGTCGAGATCACGATCGCGGACGAGACGGCACCGCTTTCTGCACTCTCCGGGGCCCTTCCGGAGGGAACGACCGTCGACGTGACGACCGTGATTCCGCGCAACGACGACGAGGTGCTCTATCTGGCATCGGTATCGGGTGCGTCCAGCCAGGCGGTCGTCGACGCGGGGGAGATGACGGGCTCGGTACGGTCGGTCGAGACGTACGGAACCGACGGCACCACACGGTTCGGTTTCGTGGTGCAAACGCCGGTACCGGAGGCGATACTCGTGGAATCCGGAAGCCGATTCGAACGGACGGTCGCCGTCGACGGCCGGACGCGAATCTCGGCCGAAATTCCGGCAGCGGAGTCGATCCGGGACACCGTCGGTCGCCTCGAGGAGGCGTTCGACGATACGACCGTGACCACGGTCTGGTCCGATCCGACGGGTCGGCACGGGCGCGGCGAGCGTGGACTCGAGCGTCTGACCGAACGCCAGCGTCAGGTGCTCGAGCTGGCGGCCGACGCCGGCTACTTCGAGCGCCCGCGCGAGCACAACACCGGCGAACTCGCGGAGATGCTCGACATCTCGCGGGCGACGTTCACCCAACACCTGCGGGCCGCACAGTCGAAACTGTTCGAGGACATCCTCGCGGAGTGAGACGCCTCGCTGTCGGTCAGTGTCGGCCGATCCCAGGACGAATCGCGGTCGTATCGGGACAGCGATCCATTTCAGACGTGCCCTCGGATCTCGACCGGCTCGTAGGGTTCCTCGAGATACGCGAGATCGCTGTCGGAGAGGTCGATCTCGAGCGCTTCGATCGCGTCCTCGAGGTGGTCGACGCTGGTCGTCCCGACGATGGGTGCGTCCACGTGGTCCTGGTGGAGGAGCCACGCGAGGGCGATCTGTGCCATCGTGACGCCGCGCTCGGATGCGAGTTCTTCGACGCGCTCGTTGATCCGCTCGCCGCCGTTGGCTCGGTACGTCGTGACGAACTCGGAGAGCATCTCCGATTCGGTCATCGATTCGCCGCGAGCCGTCGCGGTCAGTTCCTCGTGGGGACGAGTGAGATAGCCGCCCGCGAGCGGGCTCCAGGGGATGACGCCGACGCCCCCGTCGGCACAGAGCGGAAGCATCTCGCGTTCTTCCTCCCGATAGACGAGATTGTAGTGATTTTGCATCGAGACGAACCGCTCGAGGCCGAGCCGTTCGCTCGCGTGGAGGGCGTTGGCGAACTGGTGGGTCCACATCGACGACGTCCCGACGTATCTGACCGATCCTTGCCTGACGGCGTCGTCGAGCGCGCGGAGGGTCTCCTCGATCGGGGTGTCGTAATCCCACCGGTGGGTCTGGTACAGGTCGATCGTCTCCATTCCCAGCCGCTCGAGGCTCCCCTCGAGGTCCTGTTCGATCGCCTTTCGAGAGAGACCGCCTCCGCCGTCCTCGGGCGGATACGGACCCGGCGACCGCTGTGGGTGGGTCTTCGTCGCGACGACCATTCGATCGCGATCGTAGTCATCGAGGACGTCGCCGAGGATGCGCTCCGATTCGCCGTTCGAGTAGACGTTCGCCGTGTCGAAGAAGTTGATTCCCGCGTCGATCGCGTGCTCGATGATCTCACGGCTCCCCTCGTCCTCGAGCACCCAGTCGTTCCACTCCGTCGAGCCGAAACTCATACAGCCCAGACAGATCCGGCTCACTTCCAGTCCCGTGTCACCGAGTGTCGTATACTCCATGAGACCGAGAGGAGGGTCCGAAACAAAAAGGGTCGCCCGGGCACATCAATCGCTATACACCTCGAGTCCGTACCCCGTCGTATGCACGTCGTCGTCCTCGGCGCGGGGTACGCGGGAGTCACCCTCACCCGCTCGCTCGAGCGCGAACTTCCGGAAGACGTCGAACTCACGCTCGTCGATCGGTCGCCGGATCATCTGGTTCAACACGAACTCCACCGCGTCGTCCGTCGCCCCGAACTCGCCGAGGAGATCACGGTCTCCCTCCCCGACGTTCTCGAGCGCGCGACCGTCCGCGTCGGCCGGGTCGAGGGGATCGATCGAGACGAGCGGATCGTCTCCCTTTCGAAAGGGAGACTCGAGTACGACGTCGCGGCGATCTGTCTTGGCGCACGGACTGCCTTCTACGGCCTCGAGGGGGTCCGCGAGCACGCGACGCCGCTGAAACGCCTCTCCCACGCGTTTCGGATCCGCAAGCGAGCACTCGGGGTCCTCGCGGCGGACGACCCGCGGATCGTCGTCGGTGGCGCGGGGCTCTCGGGCGTCCAGGTCGCCGGCGAACTGGCCGCGCTCGCCCGCGAACGTCGTGCCGACGCGACGGTCACGATCGTAGAGCAGTTCCCCACCGTCGCACCGTCGTTTCCCGCGAACTTCCAGCGAGCCGTCGCCGACGCGCTCGAGGATGCCGGTGTCGAGATTCGGAACGACGCGACGGTTCGAGAGGCCGACGAGCGCGCCGTCCACCTCGAGAGCGGGGAGGCGGTTCCGTACGATCAGTTCGTCTGGACCGGCGGCATTCGAGGCCCGAGCGCGTTCGAGGGGGAGCGCCCGACCGTGCGAGAGGACCTCCGACTCGACGATCGGACGTTCGCGCTGGGCGACGCCGCGACGGTCGTCGACGCCGACGGCGAGCCGGTACCGGCGAGCGCGCAGGCGGCCGTCCGTCAGGCGCGAACGACTGCAACCAACGTCGCCCGCGTCGTCGAGGCGGCCCGTGACGAGAACGACGGCGGCGAGCCCCGAATGGAGCCGTTCAGCTTTCACTCGCCGGGCTGGCTCGTCAGCATCGGCGACGACGCCGTCGCGCAGGTCGGCCCCGCGGTGTTCACCGGCCGCGGAGCGAAGGCGCTCAAATCGACCGTCGGCGTCGGCTACCTCTCCGCGGTCGGTGCCAGGAGGACGGCGCTCGGTCGGGCTCGAGACGAACTCGATCCGAGACACCGATAGCGGCCGCGCCGACCAGGGTCGTCGTCGGTCTGCTGGCCGTCAGTCGATGGGCCTCTCGAGATCGTCGATCCACAGACCATCAGTCGGAGGGCGACGATTCCGGGTTCGTCCCCGAAGCCGATAATTTCGCGTGCAACGCTCGCCGCGTCGTCGGCGTCACGCGCTCGAGCGAGCCGCCGGCTTCCGCAACGTCGACGAGCACGTCGGTCAGGTTCGCCAGGCCGCCGACGTACTCCCGGCGTCGGCGCCCCCAGTGGTCGGTCGCGTTTTCGTCCTCGAGCAACTCGAGCGAGCGCTCGCGGATTGCCTCGTACTCGTCGAACTGTTCGGCGAGACCGACGCGCTCGAGTTCGCGGAACTCGCCGTACTCGTGGTCGTCGGTTCCCCGATATCGGAGCGCGGGCGTCCCCAGTAAGGCGGCCTCGTTGACCATCGTCCCGGTGTCGGCGACCAGTAACGACGCCTCGGCCATCGCGTCGTGGATCAACGCCGGATGGAGGCCGTACTCGCGAGCGGGGTGCTCACGGAGGTTCATCTCGCCGCCCTCGTCCGAGACGAAGACGGTCGCGCGCTCGCTCAGGCGCTCGAGCAGGTCACGGCGTTGCTCGCGCGTAAAGCCCTCGAGTCCGGCGTCGTGGAGCGCGTCGAGGCCGTTGAATCGAACCAACGCGTACGGCTCGTCGGGGCCGACTCCGAGATACTCCCGGACGGCTCCGTCCGGTTCGAAGACGTCGGGGTGGAGATACGCACACTCCTTGAAGCCGTCGAAGGTGTAGTGGTCGTCACCGAGGTCGCGGCGAGTGACTTCCGGCGAGAGGATGCACGTTGCGAAGGGGCGAGAGACGGTGTGGTTGAAATCGCCGGGTTCGTCGTCGAGTACCAGCACGGTCGGCGTCCGCGTCACCGTCCCGGCGAGGGCGGCGTAGGGGCCCCGCCCGAAGACGACGTCCGGTCGAAATCGAAGGCTCTCGCCGACGATCCGGGCGGCTTGCTCGCCGAGTTCGCGGGCCAGTTGTGGCTTCGACGGCGCCGTCGTCTCGTGTCGGCCGTAGCGCCGGTAGGCCATCCCGTAGAACTCGAGTAGGTCGGTCGTACAGGCGTACTCCCTGGTCAGGACGAGGACGTCGTGGCCGGCGTCCTCGAGGCGTTCGACCGCGTGGCGGTAGAGGTGAACGTGCGCGGGCGTGTTAGCGAAGACGAGAATCCGCATCGAGGGTGGATTCCCGCCGCGCGTGCTTTGTAATCGTACACGTACAAACGAACGAGAAACGCGGGCGCCAGTCGACCAGTTCGAACGAACTATCCTGTCGGAAAAGGGGACGGATAACGAAGCGTCGTCGGGCGGTTTCACTCCTCGAACCGGATGCACGTGCTCGCGCTGACGACGAACGACGACGCGCCGTTCATGAACGAGCAGATGCGAATCTTAGAGCGCCGCGGCGTCTCGTTTTCGACGCTTTCGGTCTCCGGCGACGGCCGCGCGGGCCACTCGAGGGGGCCGATCGACTACCTTCGATTCTTCCCGTCGGTCCTCCGGGAGTCGACGAACGGCTACGACCTGATCCACGCCCACTACGGGCTGACGGCGCCGATGGGCCTCGCACAGCTTCGTAAGCCGGTCGTGCTCTCGCTGTGGGGATCGGACCTCTACGGGCCGATCGAGCCGCTCAGCCGCGCCTGCGCACCGATCTGTGACGAGGTAATCGTCATGTCCGAGGAGATGCGCCAGTATCTCGGACGCGAGTGTACGGTCGTTCCGGACGGCGTCGACCTCGAGAAGTTCCAGCCGGGCCCGAAGCGAGCCGCCCGCGAAGCGGTCGGCTGGGACCACGACGAGTACCAGGTGCTGTTTCCGTACACGCCAAAGCGAACGGTGAAGAACTACCCCCGCGCTCGCCGGGTCGTCAACGCGGTCAACGGACTGGTCGACCGGCCGGTCAGGCTCCGGACGGTCTCCGACGTCGATCACGAAACGATTCCGGACTACATGAACGCCGCCGACGCGCTGTTGATGACCTCCGACAGCGAGGGATCGCCGAACGCTCCGAAGGAAGCACTGGCCTGTAACCTCCCGATCGTCTCCACCGACGTCGGCGACGTCCGCTCGCGACTCGAGGGCGTCTCGCCCGCGTGCGTGAGCGACGACGACGAGGAGTTGATCGACGGACTCCGGACGATCCTCGAGCGCGGCGAGCGATCGAACGGCCGGGACGCCGCTCGCGAGGTGAGCATCGACCGAACGGCGACGCGGATGCTCGAGGTGTACGAGCGAGTCGTCTGAGACGGTCTGCTGTCAGCCGGTACCGGTGAATCACGGATGGCCTGTAGGCGGAACGGGCCGAGTACCTCAGGCTCGTGCGAAAATCTTTGATTTTCGTGATATCGGAGCGCTGAGACACTTCGATAAGTCACTTTCCGACGCCGCCTTTCTGATTGCTCACAACGAGCCGACACGGTTGCACTCACATAGCTGTCTGTGAGTGTTCGACTCGCCAAACGGCCCTCTAGTAACAACTGGAACGACTTACGCACTGATCGCACAGTAATCGTGCGATCAGGTGTGTATTGACTTTCAGTGGCTACGATGGTTGTTTTTCATCACAAGATATTTGGAAAGATTTGGAACGTTTGGAACGCAAAGCTGACTATTCATCCCTACCAATCCAGATCTTCTGATGTGTTTCCAAATAGCAACACACGATATATTACTCAAAGTAGTAAATTTACAAGAACTATTGATCGGTACGAGCTCTTTTCGTTCCCGGCACGTGAACCATCACTGAATTCTCGCGTTGTAGCTGCTACGCGCACGTGAGGGACTTCGTCAACGTCAGTGTGGTCAGACGTCATGTGAGATCGGTTCGTTCGAACCGCCAACAGGCGATTGCGATCGGCACGACTCCCCACAGGACGAGCAAGGGCACCGAAAGCCACTCCGAGAGATACCACGGGACATTGCCGTCGAACACCTCCGGAAAGAGTGTCACGGTCGGCATGGGGTCGTCGGTAGTTAATTTCTCAAGCACGCTGCTGCCGGCGTTGTTGGAATTAGGTAGCCCCGTGATCCAGTTCGTCGCCGCCTGGTATGAGTACAGCGGCATGAGTCGTTCCGTGAAGAAATACGGGCCTGGACTCGGATTTTCGGTGATCGTCGACACCAGGGCCGCGTAGAGTTCATCCCAAAAAAAGGGCAAGGCCAGAAACACCGACAACGCCAGCGTAATCGCCCGGCGACCGGTCTTGGCGATGGCGGAGATTGCGGCCGCGATAGACAACCAGACGAAGAGATACACCGCAGAGACGACCAGAACCGCGATCGTCCGGGCCAACGGTGGCGTGCCGTACAGCACTGTCGATACGAGGACGACCGGGAGCAGCGCCAGCGTGGTAACCGTCACGAGCGCGACCGCCTCGCCGAGGAGTTTGCCGAGAAGGTACTCCCATCGCTCTCGAGGATGTTTGAGCAACAGTCGAATCCGACCACTTGCCTGATCGCTGGTGACCAGAGCGTAGCCGGCGAAGACGGCGGCGATACCCCCGAGGTACGCTACCACCGGCTGGATGACCAACAGCGCGTACTCCGGCGGTGGATTCTCCGGAATCAGGAAGACAGCACCGACGAGGCGCTCGAGGGCGAATAACGCGATCACCAGTCCGTACGTCCAGTAGGCCGGTCTGCGGAGTTTCACCAGCCCCTGGCGGATCACAAACGAAAGCTGGGTTGCAATGCGATCGGGAAGACTGCTATCCGCGAGCAGCCGTCGTGTCAGAGTTCGTCCGCGGTTAGACTGATCGCTCCGACCGGCGAGCCGAGAAATTCCTGCGGCCGGGCCGGGATCGAGGTCCGCTCTCGAGAACCGCCAGTAGGCGATCCCCACCGGCAGGAGGCCCCACAGGACCAACACCAGCAGCGAGACCCACTCCGAGAGGTACCACGGAATCGGTCCCTCGATCACCTCCGGAACGATATGCCTCGAGCTGAGAAGAACGATAGCGTCCGATTCAAAGTACCTTATTACGGAACCGGCAGTATTATGCGCGTTCGGCAGCCCCATGGCCCAGTTCGTCACGGTGAAATACGCGTCGTGAGGAGCCAACCGATGGGCGAAAAAGTGTAGCGCCGGTGAGTTCATGCCGGGAACCACGCGAAGGAGCCCGTTTACCAAACTTGTCCAGAGGATCGCTAATAGCACAGCTGAAACGACGACGGTAAGCGCTCGGCGACCGGTCCGGACGACCATGGAGACGGCGGTCGCAAACGAGAGCCAGACGAGAAGATACCCGACCGAGAGCACCAGAAACGCCACAACTGGAACCAGTGGCGGCCGGCCGTAGAGCATCGTCGAGACGGCCACGCCGGCGACGATGGCAAGAGCGGTAAACAGCGCGAGGGCGAGGGCTTCGCCGAGAAATCTCCCAGCGAGATACTCCCGGCGAGTGTACGGCAGTTTCAACAACAGCCGAATCCGTCCACTGGTCCGGTCGCCGACGACCGTCGCGTACCCGGCGAGCACAGCGGCAAAGGCACCGATAACGGCAACGAACCACTGGAACGTCGCGAGTACGAACAACTCGCCCCCGATATCGCTCGCGTCGTAGAGGTACGGACTAATTGGGCCCCCGGCGGTTGCGGTGATTCCAAGCCCAAACAGTAAGAGACAATATACCCAATATCGACTATTCCTGACCGTTGTGTATGATCGGATTGTCAATGCGTTCACATCAAGAAGGGTCCAATCAGATAATAAAACACTGTGATTCTGTTTATCTAACTATTCGGTCGAGAAGCCCCGTACTCAGGCAGGGGCATCTTCTTCTAATACTTCGAAACCTCCCTCTCTGTGCGCTCTCGACTCGATAACGGCTTCGACTCGCCTTTCGAAGTTACTGGGTGGATCAAATGCGTATTCGGCTGCGAGCTCTGCGTCGAAGTACGTTGTTCGTGGGGTTATCTCCTTGGTCGTTATTCCCTTGAAAGAACAGGCAAGGCCGTAGCACTCGTATTCGTGTTCCTGGTTGGGATTTCTGTAGTCATCTCCGTTGTAATCCCATGTTACCTCCTGGATGTGGTCGTAGACGTGATACTCGCCAAATAATTCTCCTTCAGCCACTACATCCTCGTCTCCTGGGATCCAGGTGTTCGAGGCAATTTGGGCTTGCGCCGTGGTCTTCGGCTTTCGGTTGACCGTCCATTCGAGATTATCCTCGAACTGATCTGCTACTGCATGGTTTTGTTCGGTCGTGAGCTCGTGCCAATACTCCTCCGTGCACAAACAGGCTTCTTCCTCTGATCGCTCCGACTGGATCTCAAACATCTCGAGTAAGAAGTCGAGCGCCGCCTTCTCGTCATCAGGATCGAAGTCCGTGTCGGGACCGTCGTCATCCTGTGCTGAGACGACACCTGCCGTTGAGGCACCGACCAGGGAAGCGGCGGCGACGCCGCCGAGTCGGAGAATGTTTCGTCTACTGTTCCTCGATCGCTGCTCGCCGGAGTGTGGCGTTTCGTCTGTCATTGTAGCACCTCGGATCGTGTCCGGATCACGTCCGGACACATTTTGATGTCAATAGACCAACTAATATTAGTTTCGGTATCTATAAGTGGAAATCACCACACACAATAAAATGTATTACAGTATACATTATTGCCGGCATGGGTTAGAGAAGTAGTCTCCTAGTAGAATCACTGAACTATGTTAATATATTCTACATTTATTGGTGCCTTGAAATCTATGGCTATTAATAGTTATTAATTCACGGGTGCTGGGACGAAAGGGGGCGGACAAGGTCAACGGGCAGCCGTGGGAAGGGGGCCCCATTATCCAATCGTCCACGATCTGCGCTATCGGTTCACTACACTGTCGATGGGCACGCTTCGTTTCGGAACGGAGCACGTATTGTTCTCCCGGAATAAACCACAATAGCACCGAACGGCGGGAGAGTATCGCAGTACACGCCGGCTCACCCGTCGATACGGATCACAGAGTTGAGCCCACCCGAACGTACAACAGAGTAATATGTTTCCGAGTCAACTACTCGAGTAATGAACGTCATCGAGACCGATTCGTTGACGAAGCGGTACGGCCGGACGCTCGCGGTCGATTCCCTCGACCTCTCGGTTCAGGAGGGCGAAGCCTTCGGCTTCCTGGGGCCGAACGGTTCGGGGAAGTCGACGACGATCGATATTCTCCTCGGGTTCGTCCGCCCGAGTTCGGGCACAGCGTCGATGTTCGGGATGGATCCCGCGGAGGACGGGAAGGCGATTCGCCAGCGTACCGGCGTGGTCCCCGACGGTTGTGAGCTGATGTCGGGCTGGACCGGGCGGGACCATCTCGAGTTCGAGATCGAGTCCCGGGGCGTCGAAGCGGACGTCGACGCCCGGCTCGAGCGGTTCGGTCTGCTCGAGGACGCCGACCGGGCAGCTACCGGCTACTCGCGCGGCATGACACAGCGGCTGTTGCTCGCGATGGCCTCCGCCGGCGATCCGGACCTGCTCATCCTCGACGAGCCGTCGACGGGATTAGACCCGAACGGCGTGGCGCTGATGCAGGAGCTCGTCAGGGAGGAGGTCGACCGCGGGACGACCGTCTTCTTCTCGAGTCACCGGCTCTCCCAGGTCGAGTCGGTCTGTGACCGGGTTGGGATCCTTCACGAAGGGGCGCTCCTGGCGACCGACTCGATCGACTCGCTTCGCTCGACGATGGGAGCCACCACCTGCCTTCGGGTGTCGGTCGACCGCGTTCCCAGCGATGTCGATTCCCTCCAGAAGCTCGACGCAGTCGATAACATCCGCGTCGACGGTCGGGAACTCCGGATTCAGTGTGACGGCGACGCACGGTTGGAGGTTCTCAATCACCTCGATCGGCTCGGCGTGACTCCCCGTCACTTCGAAACCGAACGTGCCTCGTTACAGGAGATCTTCACGTCGTATACGTCCGAACCCACCGCCGGGGCGGAATGACGAGGGCGTTCATAAAGCGCAGTTGAGTCGCCGTTACCTGCATGTCGAGCCACTCGAACAGGGCCGTTCTCGTTACAGAGGCACCTGCTGCTTGCTGAGAGGGATACGAGGTCGAAGACAGGAAGCAAAACTGAAACGGAGCAACACAACGACAAACGGACTGGCGGTTCGACAAGTCCGCTCTCGGGTCGAGACTACGACTCGTTTCGGACGGACTCGAGTACGCCACCGTAGGGGTGGGGAACCGGGAGGGCGACTGTGCCGACCAGAAACGGTACAGCGTAGCGCAAGAGCGCGACCGGATCCGGCGGGGACGCAACGTCCGCGATGACGAGCACAAGTGAACTCAGGAGCGCAAGTGTTCGGTTCCACAAGCGGAACACGCCGAGTACCTCAAGACCGGGTGAAAACCTTCGATTTTCGTGATCCCGAGGTGATAGGGCACTTCGATGAGGCGTCGCATACATCTCAATCGTGTACCTCGAGCCACTTTACCCGTTTTCCTCCCGGTACCACGCCACCGTCTCCGGCAGGTGCGCCTCGAGGGGCTCGTACTCGTAGCCAAGCTCCTCGTGGGCTTTCCGCGAACTGTAGAAGAGTTCGCTGGTCGCGAGGCGGGCCATCCGCCGGTCGAAGGGAAACACTCGCCTGTCGGCGACGGCGTCGACGGCTTCGGCGACGGGACCGGCGGCGTGGATCGCCGTCGACGGCACGGGGACGCGAGCGGGTGAGCCGTCGGCGTGGTCGGCGATTCGTTCTGCCGCCCGGTCGTACGTGAGGTTCTCGCCGCCCAGAATGTAGTGGTCCCCGCGCGTGCCGGCGGCGTAGGCCGAAAGCATGCCGTCGACGACGTCCGAGACGCCGACGACGCTCAGCCCGCCCGGAAGGTACGCGGGCATCGTCGGCTCGAGGCCCATCGCGAGCAACTGGACGGTAAAGGAGTCGTCGCCGGGGCCGAAAATCGAGGTCGGGTGGACGGTGACGGCGTCGCCGTCGTCCTCGGCGTACCGATCGACCAGTCGCTCGGCCGCGGCCTTCGAGGACTGGTAGGCGCCGATCGGCTCGGCGACGTCCGTTTCGTCGGCGAAGCGCTTCGTCCCGTTCGTCCGGCGGGTGCCTGCGGTGCTGGTGAAGACCAGCCGACCGACCTCGGAATCGCGACAGGCCGACAACAGCGTCGCCGTGCCGTCTCGGTTGACCCGCTCGACGGTCTCCGGGCCGGCACTCCAGAGTCCGACACCAGCCAGGTGGAAGACGGCGTCGGCCCCGTCGACGAGCGCGCGAAGCGTCTCGTCGTCTCCCACGTCGCCGACGTACCAGTCGATCCCCTCGAGACCGTTTCGGTCCGAGGTCGGACGGCTGAGCCCCCGGACGTTCCATCCCTCCTCGAGCAGTCGTTCACAGAGGTGAGTCCCGAGAAACCCCGTCGCGCCGGTGACCGCCGCGGTGTCAGTCGCCACGTTCGACCCCCTCGAGTTGTGGCGGGACGGCGTCGCGCCCGGCCGCCGCGTACAGCCGGTAGGCCGCGGTCACGGCGGGGTGCATCTCCCCCGTCGCGGGCAACTCCCCGCCGGAAAGCCGATCGCCGATCGAGTCGACGTCGAGGTCTCCCGCTCCCGGCCCGACGCGCTCGACGTCGATCGTCACCCCGTCCTCGAGCGCGTGCGAGAGCGCCGGTTCGTCATCGATCGACCGACCCAGAAGCGAAGCGGCGACGGCGTCGGTCGACGCGACGGACCCGGCGAAGATCGCGTTCGCCGCGTGCGGCGTCCCGCCGTAGGCCGTCGTCGCGTCGAGGATCGAAAGCGCCGGTTCGAGGACCTTCGTCGCCGCGACCGCCCTCCCATCCGAATCGTCGGTCTCGTTTCCGAGTGCTGCGAGCGTCCGCATGCCGCCAGCTATCACCCCAGACTCGGACGGCCTGAGCGTCGGGACGACGACAACCGCACTCTCGAGGAGGCGGCTGGGAACCTCGAACGGAACCGCCCGATTACCGACGGCTCGAACGATTCTGGTTCGACTCGTCTCGTCGTCGACCCCGAGGAATCTCGCGTCGAACCGTTCGAGGACGTCGGCGTAGCCGAGGTAGGCGGCCGTCCGCTCGGCGTCGATGCCGTCGCTCGCCCCGACCACGTCGATTTCGGCGTCCTCGAGACGCTCGAGGCGGGCGACGAGCGCCCCGACGAGCGCCGGATCGGTCACCATGCCGGTCGATGGGTGAAAGGGGTAGTGGACGTCGGGAACGACGGCGATCCGTTCGGCGTCCTCGAGCGATCCGATCGACGGTTCGAGAACCGCCGAGAGCGACGACTCGAACGTCGCCATCCGTGCGTCGACGTCGGGAATCCAGCTACCGGTTCGGTCGCCGGCGTCGACGGCGGCCACGCGGACGCGACCGTGGCTCTCACTCATAGCGTCACCTCCGTCGCCTCGAGATCGTCGGAATCGGCCCGTTTCGCACACTCGTAGGCGGCTTCGGCGAGTTCGAGCGTCCGTTTGCCGTCGCGGCCGTCGACGGGTGGTCGTTCGCCGGCCCGAACGGCCTCGAAGAACGCGGCCAGGGCGTCGTAGTGTGCACGGAGGTAAAACGTCGGACCGAAGACGTCCGGCTCGTCGCCGGTCAGCCGGCCAGCGACGTTCTCGATCGCGGATTTGGCGGCACTCGCATAGAAGTTCTCCGGGAGGAACTCCTCGTTGTCGATCGTCCCCGTCACGCCCTCGAGACGGAGTCGCGTGTTGACCTCGGGAAGCTGTTCCCACTGGTAGGAGCCACAGTGAAGCGTGATCGTCGTCTCGGTCTCCGGCGCCCGGAGGAGCACCGTCGCGGCGTCCTCGACGGGCAACTCGAGGGTCCCGCCGATCGCCGCGCTCTCGACCTCGAGATCGCCGAACAGCCACTCCAGGACGTCGAAACAGTGAATCCCGAGTTCGAGCAACGAGCCACCTCCGGCGGCGTTGGCGTCGAGTGGCCACTCCGGCGGGGCGTCCGTCGCCGGCGGCCGACCGAGTGCGCCGTCGTTGAGTCGCGTGATCGACGCGTACGGAACGTGACCGACGCGACCGTCCTCGTAGGCCTCCTTGACGCCGACCACGTCGGGCTGATAGCGAAGCGTGTGATCGACGCCAACGGCGATCCCCGCGTCTGTCGCCGCCTCGAGCATCCGGTCTGCTTCCTCGCTCGAGCGGGCCAGTGGCTTCTCGACGAAGACGTCGACGCCGGCCGCGGCGGCCTGTTCGACGGCATCAGCGTGGAGAAACGGTGGAAGCGCGACGATCACGGCATCGAGATCCTCCGACTCGAGGAGCGTGGCGTAATCGTCGTACGTTCGCGAGACGCCGGCTCGTTTCGCTCGGGATCGGTTCTCCGAACGAGCGTCCGCGACCGCGCGGACATCCACGGCGGGCATCGCCAGCGCCGATTTCAGATGGACCGTTCCGATGTTTCCAACCCCGAGTACGCCCACGGCGAGCGAATCCGACTCCGTCAGCCGTGAGAGAAGTGCCGTATTCATCTGTCGGAGACGGGGTGGCGTCGGGCTTTGTTATCATCGCCGTACAGCGCCGTCGTCACTGTATTCGAGATCGTACACCGATCTGCCGTCGAAATCGACCGTCTTTCGGATTCGTGACCGTTCCGATCAACGGTGCTGACAGTCGATTTCGACGACGGTAAGACGAAAATACACCGCCTGACGGAATCCATCCGACGTCGAGAACGGTTCCAGTCAGTTCGACGCCGTGGTGTGGGGACCCTCCGCGAGCGGGAGCGTAAACGAGAACGTCGAACCCGAACCGGGCGTCGACTCGACCCAGATCTCCCCGCCGTGGCGTTCGACGATGCGTTGACAGAGCGCGAGTCCGACGCCCATTCCCTCGTACTCCTCGCGGCCGTGCAGTCGATCGAAGACCGAAAACACCCGGTCCTGTTGGCTCGGGTCGATACCGATCCCTTCGTCTCTGACCGAGACGACATAGCTTCGACCCCGGCGCTCGGCGTCGACGTGAATTCGGGGCGGGTCGTCGCCGGAGTACGTGATCGCGTTGTCGAGGAGGTTCTGGAACACCTGTCGAAGCTGGCTCGGATCGCCGGAGACGTGGGGCAGTGTCCCGGTCGTAATCGTCGCGTCGGTTTCCTCGATTCGTATCTGAAGATCCGCAAGCACGTCCTCGAGGAGACACTCGAGTTCCGCGGGCTCGAACGGATCTCCCTGGGTTTCGACCCGCGAGTACTCGAGGAGCCCGTCGATCATCTCGCGCATCCGCTCGGCACCATCGACCGCGAATCCGAGGAACTCCTCGCCGTCGGTGTCGAGGGCGTCGCCGTTTCGGCTCTCGAGGAGCGACAGGTAGCTCGTCACCATTCGAAGCGGCTCCTGGAGGTCGTGGGACGCGGCGTAGGCGAACTGTTCTAAGCGCTCGTTTGACTCCTCGAGCGCTCGTTTCCGTGCGGTTTGCTCGAGTTCGTATCCGACCCACTGGGCCATCAGCTGGTGGAACGTCCGTTCGGCGTCGGAGAACTCGCGATCCGCTCGCTCCGAGGAGACGAAAAAGACCGTCCGGTCCGGGGCGTTCTCGAGTTCGATCCGCGTTCCGAGGTAGGTTTCGATACCGAACTCCCGGTAGGCGAGGCTGTTTTCGAAGCCGTCCGCGATCGGATCGGTCACCTCCGCGGTCGTTTCGCCGTCGGTACACAGCCGACAGTACGTCTCCGAGATCGGGATCTCGGTCCCCGGAATCAGGTGCTCGTGATCGTCGCTCGTCGCCTCGATCTCGAGTGTATCCGTCACGGGATCGAGTTTCGCCAGCGCGCCACACTCGAGATCGAAGCGCTCGCATCCGAGCTCGAACATCTCCGTCAATTTCTCCTCGAACGACCGGTCCGGATCGGCGACGATCTCGTACAGCGTCCGCTCGTGTTCGACCCGGAGATCCTGCTCGAGGTGGTGTTTCAGCCACTGTCCCATCAGCCGACGGAACGTCCGTTCGTCCGCCGAAACCGATCGCTCCTCGCCCTCGGAACCGACGAAACAGAGCGTTCGATCCGGTCCGCCGTCGACGGCGATGTGCGGTCCGAGACGCGTCGGAGCTCCCGACGCGTCGTCGACGACGAGTTCCGCGCCGTCGTCATCTCTCGGTCGAGAGACGTTCCCGGTGGCGTCGATCCCGATCGGAGAGCCGTACTCGGGTGCGGACAGCGGAAGCTCGGCCCCGGGAACGAACCGATCGTGATCGTCGCTGACGTACTCGAGTTCGATTCGGTCAGCCTCCGGATCGAGGCGTGCCAACGCACCGAGTTCGAGGTCGAATCGCTCGCACCCGAGATCGAACATCGCCTGTAGCTTCCCCTCGAACGACCGGTTCGGGTCGCCCGTGATCTCGTTTTGCCGACGCAACTGCTCGTGGTGTTCTCGCAGTTCGGTACGTGCCCGCGATCGATCCACTAACGTCCCGATCATCCGATCGATCTCGCGATCCGGTCGGTCCGGGCCGAAAAACTCCTCCGGTGGCGTGTAGTAGAAGTTTCGACAGAGCGTCTCCCCGTAGACGAGATACGGGTGAGTCTTGACGACGTCTCGGATCGTCTCGGGCGGAAACCGGTCGCGAGCGTACTGACAGAGCGCGATCCCATTCGAGTCCGAAAGGAGGTCGTTCACCCGATGTTCGTACTCGATGAGCGCCTCGAGTGGCGGATCGTCGCCGAGAACCCACGTCATCTCGCCGGTGATTCGGAAGCCGGCGTAAGCCTCGTTGGCCTCGTCGATCGCATCGGAGAGAAAGTCGACCATCTCGACGGGATCGAACTCGCCGTGACGGAGGTACGTCTCCTGGGCGGTGTACGTCGTAAGCGCGCCGCTCTCGAGGGCGCGGTTCACGTCGACGCCTGCATCCTGTAACGCAGTCAGGATGGATTCGGTATCGTTCTCGTCGGCGATGTACACGCACCGCTCTCCCCGTTCGAGTCCGCGCTGGATGAAGGGGATCACGGTCGCAAACTGTTCGTCTCGGCTCTCGTAGACGAGCGCGATGTGATCGTGGGAATCGTAACTGCCCAGAGAGTCGACTACGCTGGCGTCGAACGGCTCGGAATCGAGCGCATCGAGATCGGATCCGGTCGCGAACTCGTCCTCCTCGAGGAAGTATTTCGGGCGGCTCATAGGGTGTGGTCGTCCGCGGCCGTCACGTTCCCGTTCGGTGACGCGGCGTCGGGGCGAAGACGGATCGACGGTGCGGACGGTAGTGTCGGCTATGATCGGATCGACACGGATAAAGACAGCGGTGAGCCCGGTTATTCGGCCGGCTTGCTAACGCCGGTCCGTGCGACCGGAATCGCATCGCAGTCGGTGTCGCGTCCGCCGTCCCTGCTTCCATCGACGGTCCGCTGGGCGACGCGTTCGATCGTCTCGACGCGAAGATCGGTGTCCGACCGCCGCTGATCGAGATACTCGAGGATCGCCCGCATCCGACGGTCGTCTCGCTCGCTGACGAGGTTGTTGGGGTGAAGCCACATGTGGAAGACCCCGTCGCGCCGTACCGCCTCGTCGATACCGCGACGCGCCTGAACGACCATGGGGTCTCGCCAGATCGATTCGGCGACGGTTCGTGCCGGCCCCTCGAATCCGAACAGGAACAACGATGCCGGAACGTTGACGAGCCCATACTCGTCGATCGTCGGATCGACCAGCATCGATCGATCGCGGATCGCCGAGTCGAACAGCCCTCGCACGCCGTCGCCCGTCGGCGATCGGCCACGGTAAGCACGCACGCCGTACTCGGCCAGTACGTCCCGATGGCCGACGCCGTTTCGCGGATAGACGAACGAGTCGACCGAGAGTCCCCAGCCGGCGGCTACTTCGACGCTTCGCTCGAGTTCGGCGGCGGCGATATCGGCGTCGGTCTCCGGCCGATCGAAGAGGACGTGCGAAAACGAGTGGCTGGCGAACTCGTGGTCGACGTCGGACTCGAGGAGGTCGCCCACGAGGTCGGGACAAAAACGGAGATCCTCACGATCGCGCCACGTCGTCCGTTCACGCTCGAACCACCCCTCTGGGGCCGCATGATCCGCGTGTCGGCCGTCACACGACTCGAGCATGAGGTGGCCAACCACCGCCCAGGTCGCGGGAATCTCGTACGTCTCGAACAGTTCGAGCATCGTCGACCAGCCGCGTCGGCCAGCCTCGACGCGACGGCCCGGTGGGGTTTCCAGGTCGTGAAATCCCCAGCCGAGTTCGGCATCGAGTGAGATGACGACGCTACCCATCGAACCCACCACGGCGTGCGGTCATATCCGTAGGGCAACCGATCGGACGGTTTTGTTATTACTCCCCTTTTCCGACCAATCGCCCGCTGTCGGCCGCCTCGAGCGAGGGAGATACTCCCCACGACGCCGACTCGGTTCCGGATCTCGGCTCGAGCCACCCGGAGATCTGCCGAGCCGTCCTATCGTCGTAGGCGAGTTCCAGAATTCACGAACAGTCGGGGCCGCCAACGGTAAGCAGACCGAACAGGGTTGGTCCGGGTCCGCAAGCGGTGTGAACAGTCTCTATAACAAAGCCGACATCCGGCCACGTCCACCACAGCAGGCGTTCTCAGTACAATCATGAGTGCATCTACTCCGACGTCCGAGCGAGCGTTCGTGCTCGGACTCGACGGCGTCCCGTGGAGCCTTCTCGAACAGTGGACAGATCGGGGCGAACTCCCCAACTTCGAACGATTGCGTGAGGAGGGGGCGTCCGGCCCGCTCGTGAGCACCAGTCCCCCGACGACGCCGCTTGCTTGGCCGTCGATCGCAACCGGCGTCTGGCCGGACAAACACGGCATCTACGGCTTCCAGAATCTCTCCTCGGAGTACAGCCACGAAATGTACACGAGTCGCGATCTGAAACAGCCGACGCTCTGGGATCAGCTCTCGCCGGCACACGTCGGTAACGTCCCGATGACCTACCCCGTCCGCGAGATCGACGGCACGATGGTCACCGGGATGATGACGCCTTCGACCGAGCGCGAGTTTACCTATCCTCCTGACGTCGGCGAAGAGATCGAGTCGCGCGTTCCCGATTACCGGATCAGTCTCGACTACCCAGAGTACGCCGGCCGACTCGACGCCTTCGAGGAGGCCGTCGACGAGATGCTCGCGAACCGCCGTGAGGTGATGCGCATTCAGATGGAACGCGCCAGCGAGGACTGGCGGCTGTTTTTCTTCGTCTACACCGCACCCGACAGATTCCAACACCTCACCTGGGATCTGGATCGGCTCCTCACGCACTACCGCCAGCTAGACGATCTCCTCGGCGAGGTGATGGCGTACACCGAACGCCACGACGCGGACCTCTACGTCGTCTCGGACCATGGCTTCGGGCCGATTCACGAACTCATTTACCTCAATCACGTACTCGAGCGGGAAGGCTACCTGTTCAGACGCGAGGACGAGGGAACCAGGGGGGCGCTCGCGAGCCTCGGCATCTCGCGCGATCGCATCACGAACGTCTTAGAGCGGGTGGGAATCTCCGAGGAAGTGCTCGTCTCGACGTTACCGCGGGGGCTCGTCGACTCGGTTGCCGAGCAGATACCCGGCGATCACGCCCTCTACGACGTCGATTACGATCGGACGCGGGCGTTCGTCCACGGCGCCGGGAACTGTTATATCAACGACAGTGATCGATTCGAGAACGGCATCGTCTCGCCGGTGGACGTCCCGGCGGTCAAAGACGACCTCGTCGATATCTTCGAATCGATCACCGACGAGGACGGCAACCGGTTGCTCACGGTCGAAGACGGCGACGAACTGTTCCCGACGGACGACGCCTCTCCCGACCTCGTCGTCAACGGCGTCGACGGCTACGAGTGTCGGAACGCGATCACGGACGAACCGTTCGGCGACACCGGAACGTACGCCGCGAGCCATCGAAAACAGGGGATCATCCTCTGTCACGGCCCGACGATCGACGCCGGCGCGGCCCTCCGCGGCGCTCGCGTCGTCGACGTCGCCCCCACGCTACTCCACGGAATCGGCCAGCCGGTTCCCGAGAACGCCGACGGCCGCGTCCTCTTCGATGCGTTTCGGGCCGACGCGAAGCCCTCCCGTACGAAAGTCGAGCGAAGCGACGTCTCGAGGCGCGACGAAGACGAAGACGTCGACGACGATTTCGCCGACGTCGAGAGCCGGCTGAAGGGTCTCGGATACATGGAGTGATTCGTATAAGTCGTTTCGCGAACCTGTGACGGCGCGGACCGATTGCACGCGACACGGGAAACAGCGTTTTCGCAAGCATCGAAGCTACCCGCGACGCGTTCCTCCGTTGTTCCATGGTCGACGACGACCTCGAACTCGAACGCGACATCGGCGAGGCGACGATCGTGTACGACGAACCGGACGAGGGGACAGTTCGGAAAACGGTTCCGAACGAGCACGTGGCGTACTTCCAGGACCACTGGATCGTCAAGACCGACGAGGACGACGAGGGACACGACATCGTCCGCCGGATCCCCTCCCGCCGGGTCCACTACGTCGAACGGTCGGTCGAGGAGTTCGAAGAAGAAGTCCAGACGCTGATCGATCAGGTGCAGTCGTTCGCCTCGGAGTTGCGGACAAAGATCCCGGTCGGCAGCGAGGACGAGCCCGACGACGTCCGTCCGATCGAAGTCGGCGTACGGGACGAAACCGACGGCGAGTAGCGATCCGCCTCGGCGAATCGAAAGCGTGTACCCGCGAACTCACCGCGGCGACCGCGCTCGATCGAGCCCCGTCCGTGCCGACTTCACCGCCGGATACGCCGCGTTGTAGAGGCCGGCCGGAACGTTTCTCGCGCCCGCGCGTAAGATCCGATCGGACAACGGCGACTGCGCTCGCGAGACGAGGCCCTCGAGGTCGACGCCGTCGAGCCACTCGAAAAAGGCCCGTTCGGCGGGCGAATCGGGCGTCGTCTCGCGAACGCGGTCCCGAATATCCGCCCACATGTACCGCTCGTCCTCGCCGAGTTCCCACTCGCCGCCCTCGAGTGCGCGCCGAATTCGATCGTACTCGGCCTCGGAGAACGGGTAGCCGTGGGCCGTCGGCTCGAGTCCCGACAATCGGAGCCCGACGGCGGTCCGATAACACTTCTCGCAGTCGCCGCAGTTGCCGTCCATCCGGACGTTACAGGTCTGGAGTTCGAGCGTGGGCGCGTCGGTCTCGACGTAGTCGGCGATGACGTCGAGGCGTTCCTGTCTGGTGAGGTCGTAGGCGTCGTGGTGACACCGGGTTCCGCTCCAGCGCACGTAGTCGTCGATATCGGGGCGGGAGCCCCACTCGAGGTCGACGCCGTCCCAGTGGGTCGCGGCGACGTACAGGTCCGAAATTCCGCGCGCGTGCGCCATCGGGGCACAGAGACCCAGCAACCCGAGCCCGTGGCCGACTGAGCTGTACCACGCACCGTCGACGAACCGTTTGTAGTGTGCGAGTACCATCGGATGGTCGATCGCCGAAAGCGCATTCGACTCGAGGAACGCCGTCTCGAGGCCGCGCTCGTCGGCGAACGTCGAGACGCGCTCTCGCAGGTCGTCCCACTTTTCGTCGTCGGCCCGATCGGTCGTGATCGTCCAGCCGCGGATGCTCACGAGCGTCGGGGACTCCTCGCGGTGGCGGACGTACGAACAGGTGGAGTCGACGCCGCCGGTAAAAAGCAGGGCGCTGTCGCCGTCGCCATCGTCGCTGTCGATACTGTTACCCTCGACTCCGGCATCGATCGTCTCGCGTGCGTACAGGGTTCCGCCCTCGAGGAACTCGTGCATGGCGAGCAACGAGGCCTTGACGTTCTCTAACGCGCGTGCGAACGTTCCGTCGACCTCCTCGACGTAGACGTCCGCGCCGTTGGCCCAGGCGAGCGGACAGACGTTCGCGAGGACGGGAATCGCGAGGACGCCCTCGGGAACGTCCTCGATCGAGCGGTCGTAGTCCACTGTGAACGGCTCGCCGGAGAAGAAACGCTCGAGGTCTCTCGAGGGGCGAACGTCGCACTCGAGGGTCGATCCCGTCGCGGTGATCTCGTCGATGACGATAGATGACATGGTGGTAGGCGTCGATCCCGACGATCACACCTCGCTACAAAAACGGGGAGAATCGTTGATCGAGCGACGAACGTGAAGGCCGCGGATACGTCTTCGTCGGTCCACCGGGAACGCACCGGCGCCGGTGTACGGCGGTCGTACCGCGTTCCTGACAGTGGCCGAAAACGGTGTCACCGTTCGAGTAAATCGGCGCGAAGACGGGCGACGTTCGTGTGCGCGTCCGGCGCAGCCTGCGGATCGGAGTCGTCGAATAAGTCCACTATAACAAACGCCGGGTTCGGTGATCCTCCGCTCGAGAGATGCGTATGGACACGAGAGCTGTCGAGTGCTGGGGTGCGGTTGCGTGAATCGGTCGGCATCGAATCTCACGTTCGCCGTCGGGTTCTTCGCCCTCGCCGCGGGGCTCCTCCTCGCGCGGGCAAATCCGGCGACGTCGTACGAGTCTTCGATCTACACCGGGACGCCGACGACCGTCTGGCTCTGCTTTTCGCTCGCGCTCGCGTTGGCCGTCGTCGCGGCCGTCGGCGCCCGCGGCCGATCGCAGACGCTCGGGATCGTTCTCGGGTCGACGACGGTCGCGTCGATCGTGAGCCTTCCCGCGCTCAGAAACTATCGGTTTTCGGGCATGGGCGACGCGTTGACGCACCTCGGCTGGACGAGGGACATCGTCGACGGGGTGTTGGATCCCCACGAACTGATCTACCCTGGCGTTCACTCGCTCGGAACCGCCTTTCACCTTCTCGGCGGAATATCGGTCGAGCGCGCGCTGTTGTTGACGGTCGTCGTCCTGTTCGTCCCGTTTCTGATCTTCGTCCCGTTGACGGTCAGAGAAATAACTGGCTCCCCCGCGGCCGTGGGAGTCGCGGCGATCGTCTCCTGGATGGTGTTGCCGATCAACAACGTCGCGACCCACATGGGCGTTCACTCGAACTCCAACGCGTTGTTTCTGGTTCCGGTCGTCGTCTTCGCGCTCGTCGCGTACCTCCGGCGACGTTCGACGATCGAACGACTTCCGTTCGGGCTCTCGCCGTACAGCGCCCTGATCTACCTCTCCGGGATCGCCCTCCTGGTCGTCCACCCCCAGCAGATGATAAACGTTGTCGTCCTCGTCGGCGCCGTCGCGGGCATCCAGTTTCTCGCTCGCTGGCGATTTTCGGATCACCCGGTGGTCGAACAGCCGACGACCTACGCGCACACGATCGTCCTGGGGACGCTCTTTGCCGTCTGGACGATATCGAACGAGCGGTTCAGAAACGCCGCCGTCGGGCTCGTCGAAGGGGTCGTCTCGGCGGACGTCGGCGCCGGTACGGAGGTCGACCAGCGCGGCGCGTCGCTCGCCGAAATCGGCGGAAGCATCCAGGAACTGTTCGTCACGATGTTCCTCGACGCGGCGGTAATCGGTGTGATCGCCGCCTTGTTCGTCCTCGTTACCTGGCTCGGGTGGACCTCCCTCGACCGCGAGGCGGCCGCTCTCGTCACGTACCTCGCGCTCGCACTGGTTCCGCTCGGCGGGATCTTCCTCCTCTACTTCGTCGGAACGCCGACGATGGCCTTTCGACAGGTCGGGTTCATCTACGTCGTCCTGACGATTCTCGGTGCCATCGGAATCGCACACCTGATTGGCGGCCTCTCGAGAGTGATCACGAGACCCGGTGCGAACGCAGTCGCGTCGGTAGGCCTCGGTGCCCTCCTCGTGTTGGGATTGCTGACCGTCTACGCCTCCCCGATCATCTACAACCCGGGACAACACGTCACGGACCAGCAGTTTAGCGGCTACGAGTCCGGACTCGAGCACGGCGCCGAGGGTTACTCACACGCGGCCATCGGCTACGACCCGTTTCGATACGATCACGCACTTCATGGACTCGAGGGTGAGGACACGCTAAGCGGTGCGACGACCGCGACGGGCGAAGTCGATCCGGACGAACTCGCGGCCGGGAACTACAGCGGCGCATATCACGGCCTCGATTACTACCTGATCGTCACCGAGTACGACCTCACGCGAGAAATCGAGGTCTATCAGGAACTCCACTACGACGAGGAGTCACTCGAGGGACTCGAGTCGGATCCGGCCGTCGACAAGGTGATCTCGAGCGACGAGTTCGAGATGTATGCCGTCGTTAGCGAAGACGACGAGGACTGAGCGGAAAAAACAGTCTGCATAACAAAGCCCGAGAATACCCATCGTGGTTGATACATGTCTGCCCTCGACGACGTGTCTGTGCTGGATCTGACGAGGGTCCTCGGTGGACCGTACTGTACGATGTTGCTGGCCGATATGGGTGCCGACGTGGTGAAAATCGAGCCGCCTGGCGGGGATTTCGTTCGCCAGACGCCCCCGTTTCACGAGGACGACGACAGCTTCGGCGGCTACTTCCAGAGCATCAACCGCGGCAAGCGGAGCCTCGAACTCGACTTCACCGACGAGCGCGACCGCGAGGACTTCCGCTCGCTCGTCGAGACGGCCGACGTCGTCGTCGAGAACTACCGGTCGGGGACGATGGAGAAATTCGGCCTCGAGTACGAGCGACTCGCCGAGATCAACCCGCGGCTGGTCTACGCCGCGATGCGCGGGTTCGGCGATCCGCGTACGGTGTCGAGTCCGCGACAGGACGAGCCGGCGTTCGACCTGGTCGCACAGGCGTTAGGCGGTATCATGCACCACACCGGTCAGGAGGACGGGCCGCCGACGAAAGTCGGATTCGGCGTCGGCGACATTTTCACCGGAGTCCTCCACGCGGTCAACATCCTCGGCGCTCTCCACTATCGCGACCGGACCGGCGTCGGCCAGTTCGTCGATACGGCGATGTACGATGCGATGATCAGCTTAGCCGAGCGGGCGGTGTACCAACACTCATACACCGGGGAAAATCCGACCCGCTGTGGGAACGCACACCCGACGCTGTTCCCCTACAACGCCTTCGAGGCCGAGGACGGCTACGTCGTCATCGCGGCGCTCACCGACCGTCACTGGCGGAACCTCTGTGAACGCATGGATCGCCCGGAGTGGGCCGTCGACTACCCCGACGCGTCCGACCGGCTCACACACCGAGGCCGATTGGAGGAGGGGATCGCCGACTGGGTCGCGAGCCACTCTGTCGAATCGGTGCTTTCGGAACTCAACGGAGCGGTTCCGTGTGGTCCCGTCCAGGACATCACCGACGTCTACGACAGCGAACACGCCCACCAGCGTGAGATGCTCGTCGAAGCCGACCTCCCACACTCCGAGGAGACGGTAACGATCGCGGGAACCCCCATCAAGATGGCCAAGACGCCGCCGTCGCCCGGCAAACGTGCTCCGCTTCTCGACGAACACCGACACGAGATCGTCGATCAAGAGTGGTCGATCCGCTCGAATCGACGCGAAACCGACTCGAGTCGCATCGGAATCACCGACGGAAACCCACAGGACGACTGATTGTATCATGGCAACTGACCACACCCACTCCGAGGCGGAATCGACGGACGGCGATCGTGGTGCCGATGGAGCCGAACGGCCGCGGGCCAACGGTACCGCCGGGACGGCGAGCGAGAACGGTCGCGAGCGAGGCGACGATCCGTACGTCATTCGGCCCTACGAGCCAGCGGATCGCAGCGACTTCCTCGAGCTGTACGATCGTGTTCTCGGCGACCGAAACGACGAGTGGTTCCGCTGGAAGTACGAGAACAACCCCTACGTCGACCACGTGCCGATGATCGTCGCCACCCACGACGGACGGGTCGTCGGCACGAAACCCTGTTTCGCCCTCGAGCTTCGGGTCGGATCGACGACGAAACTGGGCCTCCAGCCAGCCGACGTGATGGTCGACCCGGATCATCGACGCAACGGGTTGTACTCCCGCACGACCGAGCGATTGAAAGAGCACTACCGGGATCGCGAGCCGGCGCTGTTTTTCAACTTTCCGAACGAGGCGACGCTCTCGGGAAGCCTGAAACACGGCTGGCGAATCGTCCAGGAGGTACCGACGTTCTACCGGGTCCAGCGCCCGGACGCGCTCGTCAGCGACGGCGGACGACTCGAGTCGCTCGCCTCGCTCGCCCGACCGGTCGCCTCGGGCTACTGTCGCGCTCGCGAGAAGCTGGTTACCGCGCCGTCGAACGTGATGGTCGACCGGTTCGATGGCATCCCCGTCGAGCAGTTCGTCGACCTTGCAGAGAAACGGGACCCCGGGACGATTCACGCCAACCGGGACGAGACGTTCTACGAGTGGCGGTTCGACAATCCCCACTGGTCGTACGACGCCTACCTCGCGAGGCGAAACGGTGCGCCGATCGCCGGCGTGATCGTCGGGACGAACACCGACGATCCGTCGCGAACGACCTGTCTGACCGACGTCGTTCCGCTCTCCGAAACGGCCGCTCGTCGCGACGGTCTGCTCGCAATCCTGACGCGAGTCGTCCGTGACCACCGCGACGCCGCGCTCCTCGCCACGAGCGGCGGGACGATTCCGCCGGCGCTCCTCCGTCGATTCGGATTTCACTCCGACCAGCGGCTTCCGCTCTCGAGGGCGACCCAGCCGACGACGCAGGTGACGTATCCGATCGCGGACGACGGGGGCCACGAGTGGACGGTCGGAGGGCGTGCGGTGACCGATCCCTCGAACTGGACGATCACCTTCGCCGAACAGGACACCTGGTAGTTCTTCTCGAGTCGGCCCTCGCTTTCGCTGACCGACGTCGACCCACAGAAACGCGTTTGGTTGCTGACCGACGTCGACCCGCATAGACGCGTTTCGTGGAAATATACGCGTCTCCGTGAGCCCGAACGACTCGAGTGCGTTCGCCACGTCCGCGGGTAATACGGAATTTCTCGAGTAATTTCCTCCTACGCCGACCCATTCTCCCAGCCAGGCCAGTCTTGTTTTCGTGAAGAAATGGACACACAATCTGATCGATCCTGTGCTGTTCTAAAGTACTTCAATAAATTTAGCCCATATCATCAAAGAAAGGTTTATGAGTGTAAACCCTCGTTACCCGAGTGTATGGCGCAGAACCCCCGTACGTCCGAGACGGATTCCGCTCCGACTACAGGCCGTAACACGCGATTAAGCCGCCGAAACTACGTTCGCTCGCTCGCCGCGGTCGCGACCGCGACGACGGCGATCGGCGCAGCCGGCACGGCAACGGCCCAGGACGACTACGAGGTCATCGAAGCCGCAAACCAGACGATCACCATCGACTCCGGTGAGACCTGGGAGAACAAACTGATCGATATGACGACCGGCCAGGACGTCGTCATCACCGCACACGGAAGCGACTGGACGGTCCGAAACGTCGGCTTCCGCGGCGAGAACACGTCCGGTACCGGCTCCGCGACGTTCGGAATCTCCGATTCGGGCGGCTCGAGTACGATCGAGAACGTCTACCTCGGCGACGGCTCCGACAGTCGCAACGGCAGTTCGTCGGGTCACGGCCAGACCGCCTTCTGGGTCGACCCCGACCACGCCGGACACATCGATTTCCAGAACGTCAACATCCAGGGATTCGCTGACAACGCGATCTACGCCTCCGCACCCGGTAACGCGGGCGGCGGGACGATCCACATCGACAGCAGTTTCGCCGCGAACTGTTACGTCTCGCACTTTCGCCTCGCGACCGAGGGGAGCAAGGTGACGAACTCCTGTGTCTACGTCGACAACGAGGGCTACCAGGGTCGCGGTATCTGGGCCTGGGCCCCCGGCACGGTCGAAGTCGAAAACTGCCAGCTCGAAATGAACGGCCAGAACGTCGCGATCGACGCCGGTGCGAACGGCCAGGCCACCACGGTCACGGTCCGCGACACCGACTACGACGAAGCCGCAGGCGTACAGGAACACGCCGGTTCGACCGTCCAGCTCGAGGACGACGTCGGTACGTCTCCCGACGCGTATATCCCGAGTGGTGTCCCGACCGCCGCGGAAGACGCCGCCGCCGGAAACTGATCTGTTCGGTTACACCGCCCGCTGACGCAATCCTCCACACGCTTCGCCCGCATTTTCACGACACTTCACGCTGACGCAATCCTCCAATCGACACTCCGCGTTCGTTTTCAGTCGCCTCGATCCGTCGTTCCGACGCGTTTCGCATTCGCCTCGAGGCGTCCACGAACGCGGCCGGAACGCGACCGGAACGTCCACGAACTATCCACAGCAGACGGACGTGTCCACTATTGCCGGTTTTTCTAGAGGTGTGCCGACCGCTCGAGTGGCGCTTCCCGTGGGCCCAGGTTGCTCTCCGGTCACTCGACCTCGAGGAGCGAAAACGGTTTTGAACGGCAACGTTGGGGTGGTAATAGCTGATTACGCTTCGAACGGTCGCCTCCAAACTGGTTCTGTTTCCGGTAATCCGCGAGTACGTCGTTCGAGCATACTGCTCCGATATTTAAATTTCCGTGAACGACCACAGTGAATATCTGTCACAATACTCTCGAATAAATCATCTTCTGTAAATTTTATGGGTGGGAATGGGGAAAGTTTATGCAGTTAGTGTCGTATTACTCGGATTGCATGGCACGCGAACCTTCGGTACTGGACGATGAGCGTTCAGTCCGCAACGACGAAACCACGGCGGCAAACGGTGGTAACACTGGATTACTCCACCGACGCTCGTATCTGCGGTTGGCCGGCGTGACGACGGCGGCCGCGGCGCTTTCGACTACCGCGAGCGCCGACGAGGAGTACGAGGAGATCACAGCGCGCGGTCAGGTGATCAGAATCGGATCCGGCGAAACGTACGAAAACAAGCTGTTCGACCTCACCAACGGAAACAGCGTCCTGTTGCTCGTCGAGGGGGGAAACTCCGTGATCCGGAACATCGGATTCAGGGGCCTCCACCGCGGGGACGCGTTCATGATCTCGATCACCGCGACGAGCGGTGACGTCCTGATCGAAAACGTCTACCTCGGTGACGGCTCGACGAAAGAGGGCGAGAGCTTCGTCCACGGCCCGGGTGCCGTCTTCTACCACCGGAACGCGTCGTGTGACGTCACCTTCCGACGCTGTAACGTCCAGGGATGGCCGAACAACGGCTTTTATTGTTCGAACACCGCTTCGGGAGGTTCGGCCCGCTTCGAGAACTGCTACGGCAAGAACAACGGCGTCAGTACGTACCGGGTCGCCGGCGGAAACGACGTCATCTCGAACTGCGTCGCCTACAACGACGGCACCGACTACGGACCCGGCTGGGGGGGCTACGTCGAAGACGCCGGCCGACCGGTCTGGGTTTGGCCAGGTGGCGCCGTGACCATCGAAGATTCACAGTTCGCCAGCGGTGGCTATCCCTACGCGATGGTCCTGCGAGGAGCCGGGCGAGCGCGGATGTCCGGCGGCGCGATCAGCGGCGCCGTCCAAGGCGGCGGCCTCGAGCGCTCGAGCGTCTCTGGTTCGACGGATTTGTCCCCGCCCGACGGCGTCCCGACGTCCGCCGAGGAAGCGGCCTCGGGTGCCTCGCGTACACAACCCGATGGTGGCGGAGACGACGCGGACGAGGACGACACGACCGACGATCCGGCGCTTCCGAATCTTCTCATCGTCGACGGCGATCTGTCCGACGCCAGCCGGTACGTGTTCGAAGTCGGCGGCGACGTCGAAAAGTCGAACGCCGAGGGCGCCTCGATCGACGAGGAAGACGTCGTCGACGGATCGTCCGTTTACGGAAGCGTCGCCGACTGGAAGGACGCGTTTCGGTTCAGTGGCGATCTCGAGCGACTGACGGTCGATGGCCCGGCGACGGTCCGGGTGAACGACGAGGTCGTCGATCCCGACGACTTCGGCGAGGCGCTCCCGCACGTCCTCGAGGTCGAGGGACGCGGCGCGCCGACGAGTTACGAGATCACGGTCGACGGCCGTATCGAACTCGACTCCGGCGACCCCGCGGAGACGGCGACGACGGTCTCGGGATCGACCGTCCAGAGTTCGGTGACTGATACGACCCAGCGGTTCCGGTTCTCGGGGGCGATCACCGACGTAACGTTCACCGACGGTGAGGCGGCCCTGTTCGTCGACGGCGAGGAGATCGACCCGAGTGAGTACGGCGACCACGAACTCCTCCCGCACGCACTCGTCTTCGACGGCACGCACGCCGACGGGCCCAGCACGTACTCATTCGAGGTGAGCGGGACGGTCGTCAAATCCGACTATCGTGACGCCTCGATCGACGACGAAGACGTCATCGACGGGCGAGCGGTCCGAGGCGGTGTTGCAAACTGGCTCGACGCGTACTGGTTCGACGGCGACATCGAGGAGTTCCACCTGCTAGGTGACGCGGCGGTCGACGTCCAGTACAACGCCCGAAATCTGTGAAACCGACGGCCGGTCTCGAGGCAAACGCAATCGACGACTGCCACCGTTTACGGCGGTAACCCCCTCCCTGATCGTCGGTAGGGATTCTCACCGATTTCGCCGTCGACGACGAAGTAGCCGAATCAGCGGCGAAAAGCCCTGGTCGGCAGAGCGGACGCTGGTAGCGTTCGGATCGACTTCGAGTAAGGATGGCTCCCGCGCCGAGAACAGCAAGCTGGCACGCGAACTGTTCCGGTACTGGATGACGGTCACCGGGAGCCAGGTGGTCGTACGTGCGGAGCGAATAAAAGTCCTTCTCGTATGGAGGAACCACGTTCGTATTTGTCCAAAACGAATAAACGATACGACGGATCGATTCGGAAAGCCGCGACTCGAGTGCAAGAATCGCCGGATCAGTCGATCCGCGAGAGCTTCCCGTTGACGGAGCGTTCTCGTCGACGATTTCGCACGGCGTGGACGATCGACAGCAGGAAAAACGCGAAGACGACCGTGCCGGCGATCGCAACGGTCGGAACGGACGACAACAGGGGAGCGCCGAAAAACGCGGCCCCGACGAGTCCCGCTCCGGCGACGCTGAGCAGACTGTACCAACGGTCCCACCGATCCTGCTGGTGGGAGTCGGTGTCCAGGTACATCATCAGGAGATCCGCGTTGTCCGCGAGCGTGATGAGCCCTCGATCCTGATCGTACTCGACGATTCCCGCGTCGTCCATCTTGGGCAAGTGAGTCTGATACAGTGCGACGTAGACGCGTTTTCGCTGGTCCGAGCTCAACGCGTTGACGTCCGTATCGTTCTCCCAGGCCGCGATCTGTTCGGCGAGCTCGCCGAGCGTTACCGTCTCTTCTGCCTCGAGGAGGTACGCGAGGACTTCCCGTCGGCGCCGATTCTTCAGGAGTTCGAAAATGATGTCCTTGGAGAGGCCCTCGTCGTCCGCAGACTGAGAGACGGACGACGTAATCTCGTCGGGAAGCGACGTATCGATCGACGACATTATGTTCGTCCTCCGGACGGCGGCCGCCTGCTCGAACCACGTTCGCGTCGCTTTCGGTAGACGGGACCACCACCGAACTGACGGGTCCGCGCGGGCCGTTTCGTTCTCGAACGGCAGTTCGCAATCACGATTGACACACCAAGTTGTACACCAACAGTGACTCTCTTAAACACGGTCACGTTTCGCACCGTCTGCAAAGGTACTATGCGTCGACTTCGGTCCACGGTCGCCGGCGTCGACTGCCGTCGTCTCGTCGGCCGGACCGACCTGCCAATCGGACGACGGCGGTATCGTGCTATTGTGTCGGAGTATCGGCTACGTACGCTCCGTAACTCGAGGGAACGTAGGGGTTCGTCGACGGCTGTCGGGGGCATCTCGAACACGGCAATACGAGAGAACGTTCGACTGGAGCGACATAAATTCGGGCGTCGGTTCGTCGCCGAAAGCGAAGTTTACGGGATGAACTCGCAGTTTATCGGACGAGAATCACCGAACGATGGACTCGATTAATGTATCGTGTTGGCATTTGTCGTACTGGCCGAAGCGATCGGGACGGCCCGCATCGTCCGCCGCCTTCGATCGCTTCGTCCGAAGACGACCGATGGGACACGGTCTCGGCACGAATGTTGACCGCCTCGAGCGGGCGGGTGGGACGTTCCGTGTCGTCCGTCTTCTTTCTCTCTCCTTGGAATGCGACGAACGCGGTAAGTCGGAGTTTCCCTCGAAACCATGTGAACCCCTTACAGTCTCAGCACGGCTTCCCCCACTACTGATGACACAGTCCATCATCGACCATACTACGGGTGAATCTCAGCGAGCGGATGCCGAACTGTGTCCCGATTGTGAGACCGATACGATCGTCCACGATCCCGACCGAGGCGAACGAGTGTGCAAGGAGTGTGGTCTCGTCTTAACCGAAGATCCGATCGATTACGGGCCGGAGTGGCGGGCGTTCAACGCACAAGAACACGACCAACTCTCGCGCGTTGGGGCCCCACTCACCCAGTCGATGCACGACCGCGGGCTGACGACGACGATCGACTGGCGCAACAAGGACGCGAAGGGCCACTCGATGTCGGCCGACAAACACGGGCAGATCCACCGACTCCGCATCTGGCAGGAACGAATTCGAACGAAAAACGCCGGCGAGCGAAATCTCAAGTACGCGCTCTCGGAGATCGACCGAATGGTCAGCGCACTCGGCGTTCCCGGCCCCGTCAAAGAGACCGCGAGCGTCATCTACCGGCGAGCGCTCGATCAGGACCTCATCCGCGGCCGATCGATCGAAGGTGTCGCGACCAGCGCACTCTACACCGCCTGTCGCAAGGAGGACATTCCACGAAGCCTCGAGGAGGTAACTGCGGTTTCACGCGTCGACCAGCGCGAGATCGGTCGCACCTACCGATATATCGCAGACGAACTGGATATCAACCTCGAGCCGACCAATCCGAGACAGTTCGTCCCGCGCTTTTGCTCGGAACTCGACGTCGAGAAGAACGTCGAGACGAAGGCGATCGAGATCATCGATCTGACCACCGAACAGGGCCTTCACTCCGGAAAGTCCCCGACCGGATTTGCGGCCGCCGCGATCTACGCCGCCGGCTTGCTCTGTGAGGAGACGATCCCCCAGCGAGCCGTCGCCGACACCGCACAGACGACCGTCGTCACGGTTCGCAACAGGTACAGAGAGCAACTCGAGGCGATAGACCAGACGCCCGCTACATGATCGAGCGCTCGTCGCCACCGTAGGTATCTTCGTCGACCAGCGCGTGGAGGTTTGCGTACGGAACGAACGCGATGAACTCGTCGTTCCCGTCGTACAACTCGAGGCCCTTCTCGACGTGGTCGTACCGTTCACAGACGATCTGACCTTCTGGGAGGATCGCACGGAACATGCGGCGAGGTACGTTCGCGACCGACATATACTGTTGGACCGTCACGGAAAATTGAGGTCCACTGTGGGCGGAACGAATCGAACGAGTTCTCCGAAGGAGATGGTTACCGACCCAGATGTCGAGCTCGACCGTCGACCGTAAACTCCTCGAGGCGATCGCTCAGTTCCGTTGCGCCCTCCGATAGCGACTGTGCCGCATTCGCGACGTCGGCGATCGACGCCGTCTGTTCTTCGACGGCCGCGGCGACGCTACTCGTTTCTTTCAAGCTCCGCTCGCTTCGGACGGTTGCTTCGTCGACCATCGTGACGACCTGCTGGCTCGAGCGAGCCTGCTCGTCGGTCGCCTCGTCGATCGCCTGGACGCCGTCGTTGGCTTTCTGGACGCGGTCGGCGATCTCCGTGAGCGCGTCGAGGCTCTCCTCGATCGTCTCGACACCCTCGACGACCTCTCGTCGCATCGTCCGGATCTCCTCGAGGGCCTGTCGAGCTGACGATTGAACCTCGCCGACCACGGCGTCGACGTCGTCGGTCGCGTCGCCCGTCTCCTCGGCGAGCGATCTGACCTCGGTCGCGACGACGGCGAACCGTTCGCCCTCCACGCCGGCTCGAGCCGCCTCGACGGAAGCGTTGACCGCGAGCAGGTTCGTCTCGTCGGCAATCCCGTCGATCACGTCGACGATTTCACCGACTTCCGACAGGTCGTCCTCGAGGGTTTCGATCCGCTCGACGATTGCCTCCGAACGCCGTTCGATGCGATCGAGTTCCGCGAGGGCGTCGGTCGCCGTCTGGCGACCCGCTTGTGCACGTTCCGTGGCCACCGCTGAAACGTCGGCGACGCCGTCGGCCGTCGAGGCGATCTCCTCGATCGTCGCCGAGAGGTCACTCATCTCGGCGAGAACGCCCTCGAAGCGTTCGTTCTGTTCGTCCGTCGCAGTCGAGATCTCCTCGGTCGACTGACTGACTTCCTCGCTCGCGGCCTCGATCTGGCGGACGCTCTGTGAAACCTCGCGGCCGACGTCTTCGACTTCGAGCGCGAGCGTCTGGATGCCGTGGAGCGTTCGCTCGATATCGTCGAGGGTTTCGTTCAGCCCGTCGGCGATCTCGCCCATCGCGCCGTGGTCGCTTTCGATCGTTACACGCCGGGTGAAATCGCCCTGCCGACACCGGTCCAGAACGTCCCGTATTCGTTCGGCATCGGCCTCGATCGCCTCGTTTCGCCGTTCAACCCGTTCGCGCTGACGGTCGATCCGCTGGCGACTCTTCTCGAGTGCCTCGATACGGTCCTGAAGCCCAGTCTGCATCGCCTCGAGCGAGTCGCCGAACTCGCCCGGTACCCGCTCCTCGAGGACGTCCGCGTCGAACTCCTCTCGAGCGAGCGCGTCCGCCTGCGCCGAGACGGTCGTCAAGTGAGCGGACATCGCATCGAACGACCGCTGGAGGTCGCCGATCTCGTCCAACTGATCCGTCCTCGACGATCGCTCCTCCAGGCGCCCGGACGCGATGGCATCCGCGACGGTCCGAAGCGTTTGGATCGGCTCTACGACGTCTCGGCGAGCGATCAGGAACGTATTGACGAACGCGATCACCGACAGCGCGAAGACGACAGCCGTCAGCGCGATCTGTTCGGCCGGGAAGACCGCGATCGCCTCTCGTGGGCCGAGAAATGCGAGCGGGAGCGCGAAGACGGCAAGCGTCGAGAGAAACTGGAGGACGACCGCCGTCATGATCTTTCGCTCGAGGCTCTCGTCGATCCCGAGTCGTTTCATCCATCCCCACAGCGCCGTTTCGTATCGCTTTCGCATCGACGCCGTCCGGCCGTCGAATTCGTCGAAACCCGAAGAAGCGGTCGACATACGCTGAAATTCCCGAACGACTACTTAACTGCGCCGGCGATTACCGGCTCGTCGAAATTCGTCGATAATTCAACGAGTCGTCCGTCCGGGTGAAATGCGGACGATCCGGGGAAACGCGAGCGAAATCGGTTTACTGCCACCGACGGTAGAGCCTTCAGTGACCGACGAACGTCCCTCCGAACGCAGGACCGACGTATCCATCGGCGATCCGAGCACCGAGGCGTCAGACGGTGACGACGAATCCGCGACCTCGAGCAGATCTCGTAACGGATCCGATCCAGCGGACGAAGCGACCGACACGAGCGATGAAGGCGGCCAAAACGGGGGCAACGACACGGACGGATCGGCCGAATCGTTCACACTCGCCGACTTCCACGAAGCCAGCCAGCGAGAGGGCCGACCAGTTCTCACTGCCGGCGCGGTCGCCCGCTCCCTCGGACGACCCCACGACGCGGTCAACGACCAACTCGACCGGCTCGCCGACCTCGGAGACCTCGAGCGACGATCGGTCTCGACCGATCCGGTCGTCTGGTATCCGAGCGAACTCGAGGATCTGACCGACCGCGAGCGGGTCGTCGTCTTCCCGAAACGCCACGAGATCGTCGTCGATCGGCCCGAACAGTTCACCCGGGCGCAACTCGCACAGTTTGCACACCTCGCCGACGCCAACGGCGAGGACGGCTATCGCTACGTCGTCAGGCCGGAAGACGTCTGGCAGGCCCCACACGACTCGTTCGACGACCTCGAGCGGACGATGCGACAGGCCCTCGGGGAGCGAAACGAGGAGTTAGAGGAGTGGGTCCACAGCCAGTGGGATCGCGCCCACCAGTTCCGGCTTCGGACACACGAGGACGGCTACACGGTCCTCGAGGCGAACAGTCCGGAGGTGATGGGCAACGTCGCCCGCCAGAAACTCGACGAGGAACACGTCCACGCCCCGATCTCGGAGACCGAAGACTGGGTCCGCGAGGGGTCGGAAGCCGCGATCAAACGGATTCTCTACGAAGTGGGCTACCCCGTCCAGGACCACCGCGATCTCGACTCCGGCGAATCGCTGTCGGTCGACCTCGCAGTCAGCCTGCGGGACTACCAGCGAACGTGGGTCGATCGCTTCGCCGAGAGCGGGGAGGGGATCTTCGTCGGCCCGCCGGGAAGCGGGAAGACCGTCGCCGCGATGGGTGCGATGGCCCACGTCGGCGGCGAGACCCTGATTCTCGTCCCGAATCGCGACCTCGCCCGCCAGTGGGCGGACGCCGTCGTCGAATACACCTCACTCGAGCCAGCGCAAGTCGGGCAGTACCACGGCGGACAAAAGCAGGTCCGGCCGGTGACGATCGCCACGTACCAGATCGCCGGCATGGACCGCCACCGGTCGCTGTTCGACGACCGGGAGTGGGGGCTCGTCGTCTTCGACGAGTGTCAACACGTGCCCTCGGACGTCTACCGGCGGAGTACGCACCTCCAGTCGCGAAATCGGCTGGGGCTGTCGGCGTCGCCGATCCGCGAAGACGACCGCCAGACGGAGATTTTCACCCTCGTGGGACCGCCGATCGGCACCGACTGGCAGGCGCTGTTCGACGCCGGCTTCGTCGCCGAGCCCGAACTCGAGATCCGGTACGTCCCCTGGGGCGACGACGAGCAACGAAACGCCTACGTCTCGGCCGAGGGCCGCGGGAAGTACCGGATCGCCGCGGAAAACCGCGGCAAGATCGACGAGGTTCGATATCTGCTGTCTGCACACGCCAACTCGAAGGCGCTCGTCTTCGTCGACTTCCTCGATCAGGGCCGGGAGATCGCCGACGCGCTCGACGTCACCTTCCTCAGCGGCGAGACGCCACACCACGAGCGCCAGCGGCTCTTAGAGGAGTTTCGACGCGACGAGCGCGACCTGCTCGTCGTCTCCCGGGTCGGCGACGAGGGGATCGACCTCCCGACGGCCGATCTCGCGATCGTCGCGTCGGGTCTCGGTGGCTCTCGGCGCCAGGGGACTCAGCGAGCGGGGCGAACGATGCGACCAGCCGGCGGCGCGCTCGTTTACGTGCTCGCGACGCGGGGCACGCGAGAAGAGGAGTTCGCCCGCCGACAGCTCCAACACCTCGGCCGCAAAGGGATGACGGTCCGTGAACGGACGGTCGAGTCGCCCGACGAGGACTGATACGGTTTACTGTCAGTCATTTTCGGCGCAACCGCGACCAAGGCGGCGGTTGCGCCGGTAATTCGTTACAGCAATCCGTATGAGACGGACTGCTGTCCCAACGTACCGACGCGGTTCCGCGTCGTCTCCGGTCGACGGCGTTGCCGAAGCCGCCACGACCGTCGATACACACCAGATCACAGGACGAGAGTGCGGTTCGGAACGAACGGTGTGGGTGAGAACCGTGGCGAGACTCCCACCTGCAACGGGCCGATCAGGCCTCGACGGCTGGAACGGTAAACGAGAACGTCGAGCCGTGACCGGGTTCCGAGTCGACTCGAATCTCGCCGCCGTGGCGCTCGACGATCCGCTGGCAAAGCGCGAGGCCGATCCCGGAGCCGGCGTGTTCGTCGTCCGAGTGGAGGCGCTTGAAGATCTCGAAGATCCGCCGTTGGTCGTCGCGAGCGATTCCGATACCGTCGTCGGCGACGGAGACGATCCACTCCGTGCCATCTCGGTGTGCCGAGACGTCGACTCGAGGTGACCCGTCGTCGGTGTACTCGATCGCGTTCGAGAGGAGGTTCTGGAACAACTGCCGAAGCTGGACCGGGTCGCCCGAAACGCGCGGGAGGTCCTCGCTCGTGACCGTCGCGTCCGTCTCCTCGATTCGCACCTGCAGGTCCGTGAGCGCGTCCTCGAGCACCGAGCCGAGATCGACTGTCTCGAGCGGTTTTCCCCCGCTTTCGACGCGAGAGTACGCCAACAGGTCGTCGATCATCGTCCGCATCCGCCTCGCGCCGTCGAGTGCGTACGCGGTGAACTCGGTCGCGTCGTCGTCGAACTCGTCGACGTGGCGTTCCTCCAGCAGTTCGAGATACTTCGTCACCATTCGGAGCGGCTCGCGGAGATCGTGGGACGCGGCGTACGCGAACTGTTCTAAGCGTTCGTTCGACTCCTGAAGCCGCGCGTTAGCCTCCTCGAGTTCCATCCTCGTCCGTGCCAACTCCGCATTTCGCCGCTCGAGGGTTCGTTTGACCCGCTGTAACTCCTCGTTACGCCGGTGGAGTTCCCGCTCGCGAGTGAGCGCCCGCGCTTCGTGAATGCCGATCCCGAGACCCGCGATCGAACCGATCGAGAGCGCGATGGCTCGCGTTCCGAACGAGAACGGCGTTTCGACGCCCGGGTGAACCGCTCGCAGGATGACGAAGACGAACATGACACAGACGCCGGCGAGACACCAGAAAACGATGCGCGGATAGAGGATCGGATCCAGTTGCGTTCGGACCAGCCAGCGTCCGACGAACAGGAGCAAGACACCAGGGAAGGCGATCAGGACGAAATCGATCACTGCCTCCAGAACGGCTCCTCCGTCAACGATCTTGAGGGCGGACTGTCCAGCCGCAATCAGGACGAATAGCACACCCAGAACGTAGATGTACCGCGCTCGACGGACCATTGGCGCGTTTAGATCTCGACGCTATATGAGGGTAGTGGGGCCTGTGAACGACGAAATGAAGGGGTTTCTGCCACGAGGACGGCGTACTCAGCCGACCTCCGCGACCGGCGTCGAATCCGTCTCGAGCGTTTCGACGTCGTCGACGCGCCGGACGCCGACACCACCCTCGAGTTCGCGTCTCACCAGGGCGTCGTCGGCGCCCTCGTCGTCGAAGGTCAGTTCGGCGCGAACGTGCAGTTCGACGACGGTGTCGTTGAGACCGGGCTGGACGCCGCGGACCGTCACCTCCTCGAGGCGGGCAACGGCGTCTATTCGTTCGACGACTCTGGTCGCGCCATCGGCGAGACTGCCGGTCGCGTTCACGGGAACGCGTACGGCGAGCGTCACCACGACGGCTCGCAGTTGTCGTACCATACGCCCTCGTCGAGAGTCGAACTCGAGGTCGGATCCGCATCCGTGGCCGGCCCACGAGGGACGTCCTATTGGCCGGCCGGACGGTCGACACCGGTATCCAGTGAGAGTGGAAGAAGGTGGTCCGCCCGGCCGACGGTCGATCCTATGCGGCGCGGACGGAGCCGATGTCGGCGTCAATCGACATCGGATACCCGACGACCGCATCGAACCCGCTCCAAGCCGTCCCGGCCTGTCCGGCGGGGACGGCGACCTTCGTGAGGCTATCTGGTGCCTCGAAGGTCGGAATACGGGTTGTGAGTGCGGTCATCGTGAAAGCGGTCGCGGTCGTGCGACCCGTTGATCGAAACGTCTGGCCGTACTTACATAATTGTTTCTCAGGTGTGTGGTCCCATGGCATGACTGGATTCTGAACCGAAATAATGCCGACCGGGCACCAAACCGATGGAAGTCGACGAACGAGGCCTCGAGACGACGGCCTCGCTCGAGGCGGGTCGGGTGACCACCAACCGGACACGAATATTCAAGGTGTCGTGTTGAAACGGTACAGCTATGACGACCGTCTGTGGATCGGACCGAATCTGGGTGAGATATCCGTGAGCGACGAACGGGTGATCGTCGGCGAGACGGCCGACGGGTCCGACGTCGCGCTTCCGGTAGTGCAGTTGTTGACCGGTCGCGGGTTCGTGACCGGCAAGTCGGGTAGTGGAAAGTCGAACACCGCGTCCGTGGTCGCCGAGGAGTTGCTCGACTCGGGATTTCCGTTGCTCATCGTCGACACCGACGGGGAGTACTACGGGCTGAAAGAGGAGTACGAGATGCTCCACGCGGGCGCGGACGAGGAGTGTGACATCCAGATCGGCCCCGAACACGCCGAACAGATGGCGACGCTCGCTTTAGAGGAGAACGTTCCCGTTATCCTCGACGTCTCCGGCTACTTAGACGAGGAGGTGGCGAACGAACTCATCAAGGAGATCGCCCGCCAGCTGTTCGTCAAGGAGAAGAAACTGAAAAAGCCGTTCTTGCTCGTCGTCGAGGAGGTCCACGAGTACATCCCCGAGGGCGGTGGCGTCGGCGAGACCGGCAAACTCCTCATCAAGATCGGCAAACGCGGCCGAAAACACGGCCTCGGCATCCTGGGGATCAGCCAGCGTCCCGCGGACGTCAAGAAGGACTTCATCACGCAGGCGAACTGGCTCGTCTGGCACCGACTCACCTGGGAGAACGACACGAAAGTCGTCGGCCGGATTATCGACACCGAGTACTCGGAACTCGTCTCCGACCTCGGCGACGGCCAGGCGTTCGTCCAGACCGACTGGACCGAAGTCGACGTTCGCAAAGTGCAGTTTCGGCGCAAGCGAACGTTCGACGCGGGCGCGACGCCCGGTCTCGACGACTTCGAACGTCCCGAACTCAAGTCCGTCTCCGACGCGCTCGTCGGCGACCTCCAGCAGATATCGGAGCGAAAGGAGCGCAAACAGGATCGAGTCCACGAACTCGAGGCCGAACTCGAGAAGCGAGAAAAACGGATCGAAACGCTAGAGAACGAACTCGAGTCCGCCAGAGACGTCTCGAGCGCGGCCAAACAGATGGCCGACGCGCTGAGCAACCCGAACACCGTCCAGTCGAAGCTCCCGAACAGCGACGAGGAACTTCGCCGCCTCCACGACGAGGTCGTCGAACTCGAAGAGGAACGCGACGAACTCGAGGACGAACTCGAGGCGCGCGAAGAGCGCGTCGAGACGCTCCGGGCCGAACTCGAGGCCCGCGAGGAGCGCATCGAAACCCTCGAGTCAGAACTCGACTCTCGATCGGATCTGATCCGCCGGCTCCGTGACGAGACCGAACGGCTTCGAAATCGCGTCGACGAACTCGATCGCGCCGGCGAGCAGTCGGAGGAACCCGCGGACGCGACCGTCGACGCGGACGCCGACGAGATCGAGAACGCAGTTGCTGACGTCGAGGCCGACGACTCGTCGACCGACGACGCGATCGTCCACGGCGACGGCGAGGAGTTCGAGTTCGGCTACGTCAGCGTCGACGACCCGGAGACCAGTTCGCGGATCGTCGTCGCGAACGATCGCCGGGAGTTCGACGACTACCTCGAGGCGGCGGGGATCGCCGAACCGGTCGAGCGGGGGAGCGAACGGTCGCGGTGTTCGACGGAAACCGCGGCGGTGATTCTGGCGATACTGGCCAGCGAGGGACCGCTCGACGTCGACTCGCTTTCCGTTCGGATTGGTCGCTCGCCGGTCGCCGTCCAGAGTTTGCTCTCGGAACTGCGGAGCGAGGCGATCCTCGATCGGAGCGACGACCGGCGCTACGGGCTGGCCGACGACGTTAGATCGAAGCTCGTGTTGGTCGCCGGCGGCGAGTGAGACGGTTTTCGTCTCGGATCGATATTGACGGGGAGATGATCCGGTAGCGAGAAGACGAACAGCGACGGCATCCGTCGATCATCGGTGGGGGCCACCACGTGTGCTGGTTCCGTGTTCCGTTGTGCTACACGGCCGCCAGTCGACGTCCGGCCCCCTCGAACGAGTCGGTCTGCTCGAGCACAGCCCACCTCGTGAACACACCCCTGGGTCAAGCCCCGGGACAGTCGCTTTGGCCGCCTTACACCAGGCCGATGATCACTGTTGTCCATGCCAACGGCCACTGTTCTTTGGTAACTCTGATCGTTCACCGAATCCATATCGTCTATCCATCGGTGAGACCGGTCTAGTGACGGGGGCGATGTGTGTGGCGACCGCTGAAACCGATTCCTACAGCCGGTGAGCGAACGGAGTCGTTCGAACGACCAGCGGTCGTTCGTGATGACGAAAATCTTCGATTTTCGAACCATGAGCGAGAACCGCGACGGCGAACGGGGAGGGACGACCCGTGAGCTGACGATCAGTGTGTCATTTCGGTGCAATAGCTACTACACGGCCTCGAGCGATCAGGGTGTCACCGGTCGTCGTCGTGAGAGTTGCTGGTCGTGTTTCACCGTCCTCTTCGACTGCCGACGCACCGTGAAGCGCCGGCTTACAGGCACAAAGCACTCCCATAACAAAGCCCGGGCGCACGGACCGCTCGACCATGACGGAACCGACCGACGAAACCGACCTTCGCCTGCTCGTCGTCGGGCTGGACGCCGGCTGTCGACCGGTGCTCGAGCCGCTGTTCGAGTCGGGCGAGATTCCGACCCTCGAGGGACTGTTCGAGACGGGGATCGACGGGCCGCTCGAGTCCCAGATACCCCCGTGGACGGCCAGCGCCTGGCCCTCGATGTTCACCGGGAAGAACCCGGGGAAACACGGCGTTTACGACTTTCTCACGTTCGACGGCTACGACTGGAACGTCGTCAACGCGACTCACGTCCGCGAACGGCCGATCTGGGAACTGTTGAGCGAACACGGGATCAGGAGCGTCGTCGTCAACGTCCCGGTTACTCATCCCGCCCGAGCGTTCGACGGCGCGCTGATTCCCGGAATGACCGCTCCCGAGGACCCCGACTGTCATCCGGAAGGAGTCCTCGAGGACGTCAAGATCGCCTGCGGTGACTACCACGTCTATCCACAGAGCACGCCAGCGCCCGATCGCTCGATCGAGGGCTACGAGCTAACGATCGAACGCCGCGGGAAGGCCTTTCGATACCTCTGTCGGCGGATGAAACCGGAGTTCGGGTTCCTCCAGTTTCAACAGACCGACAGTGTCTTTCACGAACGTCCCGGGGACAAGGCGGCGATCGAGGCGATCTACCGCGCGGTCGACCGCCAACTCGAGGAGACTCTCGCCGAGACCGACCCGGACAACGTCCTCCTCGTCAGCGACCACGGTATCGGACCGGTGTCGGGCCCCGAGTTCCGCATCAACGAGTTCCTCCGCGATCAGGGCTATCTCGCGGCCAAAAGCGGTGGCGAGGGGATGCCCGACTGGTCTCGTGCCTGGGAGAACGATCTTCTCGAGGGCGAAGACGCCGGCGAACACCGGGAGAGCGTCCCTAAGCGAGCGATGAACGTCGCCGCACGCGCCGGAATTACGACCCAACGTGTCGCGAACGCGCTCGACCGGGTCGGGCTCAAGGAAGCGATCGGCCGGCGGGTTCCGAACGAGATGATCCGAGCGGCAAGCGAGCAAGTCGACTTCCCGACCTCGACGGTCTACATGCGTTCGAAGAGTGAACTCGGTCTCCGGATCAATCTCGAGGGCCGTGAACCGGACGGAACCGTCTCCGAATCGGAGTACGACGAGGTTCGATCGGAGGTCGTCGAGGCGCTGTCGAACGTTCGAACGCCCGACGGAGAGCCGATGTTCGAGGCGGTCGAGCCCCGCGAGGCGTTCTTCGACGGCCCCTACCTCGAGGATGCACCCGACGTCGTCACGGTTCCGTCGGCGTTCGATACCGCACTCGTCGCGGACCTCGGCGGGGCGCAGTTCGGCGAGCCGATGGAGCCGTGGAACCACAAGCGAACGGGCATTATTGCGGCGACCGGACCGGCGTTCGACGACCGCGGCTCGCTCGAGGGGGCGACGATCTTCGACGTCGCGCCGACGATCTGCTCGCTGTTCGACGTTCCGGTCGACACCGATTTCGACGGGGAGACGCTCTCGATCGTCGAGGGGAGCGCCGAAGCCGAGTACCCGGCCTACGAGGCGACGCCGGTCACAGCGACGGACGATCGAGCCGTCGAGGATCGCCTCTCGGATCTCGGATACCTATGAGCATCGATATCAGGGTTTTGAACCCACGAACCGACGCGGACGAGTGGAACCGCTACGTCGAACGATCGGATGGGACGAACCCGTTCTTCCGAGCCGAGGCCCTCCGACTCCAGGCCGAGGATACGGGGACCAGAGCCCACCTCCTGGCCGGGTTCAAGGGACAGGAAGCCGTCGGACTCTTTCCGGTCTTCGAGTACACGAAGGGACCGATCACCGGTGCGTTCTCTCCCGCCCCTCGCTCGTGGTCGTGTTATCTCGGCCCCGCGACGCTGAACGTCGACAAACTCAAACAGCGAAAGGCAGATCGGCGGATATCGCGGTTTCTCGAGGGCTGTCTCGAGTGGATCAACGAAGAGATTTCGCCCCAGTACAGCAAGTTCGTCGCGGCCGAGTTCGACGACGTCCGTCCGTTCGTCTGGAACGACTACGACGTCACCCCCGGCTACACCTACGTCGTCGACCTCGAAGGGGACGAACAAGCGTTACTCGATCGGTTCAGTAGCGACGCCCGAAGCAACGTTCGAAACGCCGACGAGGGTGCCTACGTCGTCGAAGAGGGCGATGGCGTCGACGTCGAGCGGATCGTCGACCAGGTGGCAAAGCGCTACGAGAATCAGGGCCGAGCGTTTCACCTGAGCCCGGAGTTCGCCCGGTCGGCCTCCGAGTCGTTACCGGACGGCTCGATCCGGCCGTACGTCTGCCGGAGCGACGGCGAGTTTCTCGGCGGAATCCTCGTCGTCGAATCCGAGACGACCCGATACCGGTGGCAAGGCGGCGTCAAACCTGACGTCGACGTCGACCTCCCGATCAACGATCTGCTCGACTGGACGGTTATGCGCGACGGCCTCGAGGAGGGACTCGAGCGTTACGATCTCGTCGGCGCCGGCGTCCCGAGCATCAACCGGTACAAGGCGAAGTTCAATCCGCGACTCGAGACGACCTACGAGATCACTGCCGGGGCGTTCGGGCTGGATCTGGTGATCGATCAGTACCGGAAACTGCAGTGACTCCGGAGTCGAGCGCGGATCCGACCGTCGGTGCAGTTCACAGTGGCCATCGTCTACCGTTGCCCGTGCCCGCGACCGCTCTCTCGAGGGCGCCGATCACGAACAACGGAACCGATCACAAACAACACCTCTCAACCGACGATCCAGTATTTCGACTGGCGGGCGTCCTCGAGGTGAACCCGGCTGGCGACGATTCCACCCTCCTCGAGTTTGCCGAGGGCGTATCTGACGGTTCGCGAGCAGAGGCGTGACTCCGCGACGATCTCCTCTTGGGTCATCGCCCCCTCGTACTCGAGGACTTTGTAGACGAGCTTTGCACTGGGTGAGAGGTCCGAAATCGACTCTCGCCGGCCGTCGTCGCGTTCGGCGTCGTGGTCGGTTGCACTCATAGGGGTTCGTTCGTCTCCTCGGAACAGACGACCCTACATAGTCGGTGACGACGGTTCAGTGGTATAGGGACGTGCTACCGTTCGTGTCTGTCACTCGTCGCGACCAGTCGTCGCCGATCGCGTCGGTCGGTCCCCGTTCGGGGGTGGCGGCGACCAATCCCAGAAATTGAACGATGGTAGACACCGAATAGTAAGGCGATGGAGCACGCCAGAGACGAGTATGTTCGGAACCAGCGGCATCCGTGGCCGCGTCGGAACGGAAATGACGGCGGAGGTCGCCCTCTCGGTCGGTCGCGCCGTCGCCTCGGAAGGCAACCGGACCGTCGTCGTCGGGCGGGACGTCCGCCAGAGCGGCCGAATGCTCGTCGACGCGCTCACGGCGGGCCTTCGCGAGTGTGGCGCCGACGTCCTCGAGGTCGGCGTCGAGTCGACGCCGACTGTCGCACGCGCAGTGAACTTGCTCGACGCCGACGCGGGCGTCGTCGTCACGGCATCCCACAATCCGCCGCCGGACAACGGGATCAAACTCTGGACGCGCTCGGGGAAGGCGTTCGGACCCGACCGGCGAGACGCGATCGAACGGCGGCTTCGGGACGGTGAGTTCGACCCCGTCGCGTGGGACGAACTCGGGGTGCGTCGGCGCTGCGACCGCACGCGGGAGGCCCACGCGGAGCGGATCGTGGAGGCGGTCGATATCGATGGACGTCCGGACGTGGTCGTCGACCTCGGCAACGGCGCTGGTGCGATCACGCCGGCCACACTCGCCGATCTCGGCTGTCGCGTGCGGACGCTGAACGGCCAGCAAGACGGGGCGTTCCCGGGACGGCCGAGCGAGCCGACCGAGGAGACACTCGAGACGCTCGCCGCGCTCGTCGAGCGGGCGGATGCGGACCTTGGGATCGCTCACGATGGGGACGCAGATCGGATGCTCGCCGTCGACGAGACGGGGCGGTTCGTTCCGAAGGACGCGTTGCTGGCGATTTTCGCGCGAACCGTCGCGAGTGACGGTGACCGCATCGCCGCACCGGTCGACACGAGCCTCGCGGTCGACGACGCTGTTTCCGAGGTCGGGGCGTCGGTGACCCGAACGCGCGTCGGTGACGTGTTCGTCGCCGAACGCGCGACCGAATCGGACGTCGTCTTCGGGGGTGAACCGAGTGGTGCCTGGATCTGGCCGGAGGAGACGCTCTGTCCGGACGGCCCGCTGGCCGCCGCCAAACTCGTCGAACTGGTCGACGAGCGTGGATCGCTCTCCGCGCTTGTCGAGGAAATCGATCGGTATCCGATCGAGCGAACGTCCGTATCGGCCGCGGAGAAAGGCGCCGTCGTCGACGATCTTCGGGGGCGCGTCGACGACCGATACGACGACGTCGACACGCTGGACGGAGTTCGCGTCGAGGTTGAGGACGGTTGGTTCTTGATTCGCGCAAGCGGGACCGAACCGCTGATCCGCGTTACCGCGGAGTCACGCACCGATTCGGGCCTCGAGCGGGTGTTCGACGAGGCGACGACACTGGTTTCGGAGACGATCGATCGACGGACGTGATCCGGCGAGAACCGACCGCGCAGATGGCGTGACTCAGGCAGGTCCGTCGACGAATTCGACGGGAACGCCGATCACCGGAGCTCTTTTGGGATAAAGTCTGACGTTTTCATCTCGCGGTACGTCGAACAGTCGGGACAGGCGTGGACGACGTCCCGGTTGTCGCCGAAAACGCGGGCGAACTGACGGGTGACCTGGTTACCACAGTTGACACACTGGGGAGCGCTGGTCTGGTGTCCGGACGTCATCGGCGTCCACTTCGCGTCGGTTGGTTCCGTCGACATCAACAGCCCGTAGCCACAGAACGGTATTTACTATAGACCGCATAACTTGTTTCGAAGCGGTTAGTTTCGGCTTTCGCACCGAATAGTTGGTCACTCGTGATGGTTCAGATATCGTGGACGTCACGCCCTCTTATCCTCGAAATACAACATTTCCCCACGGAAACGAGGGGTTTTCACCCTCGAGTCGAGCCGGAAACCAATCGGTCTTCATCGCCGTCGCATTTCGATCCGAGTTCAGCGATGGTGTCCCGAAAACTGAAACTGTTTCCACACCGATCGCGCTCTCGCGGTTCTTACAGTAGCCACTGCACGTCGTTTCACACCGGATCGCCAGGTGGAAGCACGGCTCGAGATGCGCGGTTCGGAGCGAGCGCGGTTCGGAGCGAGCGCGGTTCGGAGTGTGCGCGGTTCGGAGCGTGCGCGGTTCGGAGCGAACGGAGTGAGCGAGAACCGCGGAACGGCGAACGGGGAGGAACGACCCGTGAGCGAACGGAGTGAGCGAGAACCGCGGGAATGCGAACGGGGAGGAACGACCCGTGAGCGAACGGAGTCGTTCGAACGACCAGCGGTCGGTCGTGATGACGAAAATCTCTGATTTTCGAACCATGAGCGAGAACCGCGGAACGGCGAACGGGGAACGAACGTGACCCGTGAGCGAACGGAGTCGTTCGAACGATCAGCGGTCGGTCGTGATGACGAAAATCTTCGATTTTCGAACCATGAGCGAGAACCGCGACGGCGAACGGGGAGGGACGACCCGTGAGCTGTGCGATCAGCGTATCAATCGTTTTAGTTATTACTGCATCCCAACGACTGCGATACGAGATACAGGCGGTCCGGTTGGTGCGAGAATGCTCGGATAAATCGACGACGGCTCCTCGCCCACCGTTCGTATCCGACACCTGATGAGGTCACCCGTGAACTCGCTCGAGGGTCGTCTTCGGATCGACACGGCGTGAGGGGGCAGTAGCAAGGGGATAGTTATCCGACGAATCGGTGTAGGCGGAGCTATGAAAGCTGTCGTCCTCGCGGCAGGTGAGGGAACACGGATCAGACCGCTCTCCACTGCAGTTCCGAAACCGATGTTGCCCGTGGCCGATCGGCCGCTCGCCGCACACACCGTCGACGCGGCGATCGACGCTGGCGCGGACGAGATCGTTCTCGTCGTCGGCTACGAGAGCGAGTCAGTCAGGGACTACTTCGGTTCGAGCTACCGTAGCGCCCCCGTTAGCTACGCCCTCCAGACCGAACAGGCGGGAACCGCCCACGCCGTCAACGCCGCACGCGAGCACCTCGAGGGGCCGTTTGCCGTTCTCAACGGCGACAATCTGTACGAGCCGGAGGCGATCGAACGACTGTTCGACGCCTGTCCGGCCGTCTGTGCCGTCGAAGTCGACAATCCGCGCCAGTACGGCGTTCTCAGCACGACCGACGGGACGGTCACGGATATCGTCGAGAAACCGGACGATCCGCCGACGAACCTCGCGAACGCCGGCGCCTACGCGTTCCCAGCACAGGCAAAGCGGTGGCTCGACGTCCCCGCAAGCGAACGCGGCGAACACGAGATCACCGACGTACTCGCCAAAGTCATCGACGAGTACTCGGTCACGCCGACCACGACGGATCGGTGGATGGACGTCGGTCGACCCTGGGAGTTGCTCGAGGCCAACGAGTGGAAAGTCGGGACGCTCGAGCGGCGAGTCGACGGCGAAGTAAGCGACGCCGCGTTCCTCGAGGAAGACGTGGTCGTCGAGGAGGGTGCGCGGGTTCGGTCGGGAGTCGTCATCGAGGGTACGGTACTCGTTCGATCGGGAGCGACGATCGGTCCGAACGCGTACGTCCGAGGTTCGACCGTGATCGGGCCCGACGCGAAGGTCGGTCACGCCGTCGAGGTCAAAAACAGCGTCCTCTCGTCCGGGGCGACGGTCGGCCATCTGTCGTACGTCGGCGATAGCGTGCTCGGACGGGACGTCAACTTCGGCGCAGGGACCACCGTCGCCAACCTCCGCCACGACGGTGAGCCGGTCCGGTTTACGGTCAAAGGCGAACGGATCTCCACCGGCCGCCGAAAGTTCGGCGTCGTCGCGGGCGATGCGGTCAAAACGGGTATCAACACCAGCCTCTCACCGGGACTCAAACTCGGGAGCGGCGCGACGACGGTCCCCGGCGAGTCCGTCGAACGGGATCGGTAACGCTGTCGAATATAGTCGCTACTGGAAGTCACTGCACATCCGATCGCTAGACTGATCGGCGATCAGTCTGACAATCGTTTCATACGGATTACTGTACCGATGTCCCGGCGGTGAGTCGAACCGTGTGAGACGAGTCTCGGTGGAGGAGTGCAGCGAGTCCACCGTTGCAACCGCCGCCCGAGACGTGGTTGCGCCGGAAATGACCGAGAGGGAACCGTATCAGTTGTTACTATAGAACAACTCGAAACCGACCGACGTTCGAATCTCTGAGATCCAGTTCGTGGCGGTTCCCTCTCGCGGTTCGTCCCCGACGACGAGACGTCACCCCGTAACTATCAGGTGCGGGATTTATATGATGTCGAACTGCTAGTCTAACCGGAGGGTGTCGATCGGTATCACACCGTTACTCGATCACCACATCCCCTCCAGATTCGATTCCGACGCGTTCGAGTGCGGGTCAGTATCGACGAGGTCGGCCGGACGTCGGGCTACGGGGGTGGCCTTCCGTCCACCTGTCCTCGAAGACTCGTACTCGATTCACCGCCGAGAACGTCATTCCACAGTGACGCTTTTGGCCAGGTTTCTGGGTTTGTCGATCGGTCGCTCGAGCAGTCGGGCCGCGTGATAGGAGACGAGCTGAAGCTGGACGTTCGCGAACAGCCCCGCGAGCGTGCTGTCGGTTTCTGGGATCACGAGGTGTGCGTCCGCGACGCCGACCGCCCGATGATCGTCGGGACAGACAGCGATCACCGGCGCCCCTCGAGTCTGTGCTTCCTCGGCGTTTTTTAGCGTCTTTTCGTCTTCGGTGCCGGTAAAAACCGCGAAGACCGGCGTTTCCGGTGTTACGAGTGCGAGCGGCCCGTGTTTCAACTCTCCAGACGCGAACCCTTCCGCGTGGTCGTACGTGATCTCTTTGAACTTCAACGCGCCCTCGAGCGCGACGGGGAATCCGAGCCCGCGACCGATGAAGAAGTACGACTGACAATTTTGGTACCGACTGGCGATCGATCGAGCGTCAGTTGACGAGAGCAACTCCTCGATCGCCGCCGGCATTCGGGAAAGTTCCGTCAGTAGAGACTCGAGGTCGGTGACTGGCTCACTGCCGACGTCGTCGGCGATTCGCTGGGCGAGCAAGACGAGCATCACCGCCTGCGAGGAGAACGTCTTGGTCGCGGCGACGCCGATCTCGGGTCCGGCCCTGATAAAGAGAGTGTCGTCGGCGACCCGTGCGGCGGTCGAACCCACGACGTTGGTCAGGGTGAGCGTTTTTGCACCCTCGGCGCTCGCCTGTCGGAGGGCGTTCAGCGTATCCGCCGTTTCACCGCTCTGTGAAACCGCGATCACCAGCGTGTTCTCGTCGATCGGCGGAGCCGCGACGCTGTACTCGTTCGCGAGCAACGCCCGCGAACGGATGCCTGCCCGATTCAACGCGAGCGAGCCGTAGAGGGCGGCGTGATAGGACGTCCCGCAGGCGACGAGTTGGACGGATTCGACTCCATCGAACGCACCCGGGGCGAACGCCTCGAGGGAGATCCGTCCCCGCTCGGGGTCGACACGGCCCTCGATCGCCTGCGAGAGCGACACCGGTTGCTCGTGGATCTCTTTGAGCATGAAGTGGTCGTACTCGCCTTTTCCCGCCTGCTCCGGATCCCACTCGACGGTTTCGGGCGTGCGTTCGATCGGATCCCCCGCCAGATCGGTAAACTCGATGCCGCCCTCGTCGACGATTGCGACGTCGCCGTCTTCGAGATAAACGACGGTGTCCGTATACTCGAGAAACGCAGGCACGTCGCTCGCGAGGAAGAACTGCTCGTCCTCGACGCCGACGACCAGCGGCGATCCCTGCCGGGCGGCATAGAGGACGTGCTCGCCCGAGAGCATCGCGGTGACCGCGTAGCTTCCCTCGAGTTCCTCGATCGCACGGCGAAACGCGGTTTCGTTGTCCAGGCCACGATCGATGTAGTACTGGATGAGATGTGGGATGACTTCGGTGTCCGTATCGCTAGTAAACTCGTATCCCGTCCTCCGAAGCCGTTCCCGGAGATCGGCGTAGTTCTCGATGATTCCGTTGTGAACGACGGCGACGTCTTCCGTCTCGTCCGTGTGGGGATGTGCGTTCTCGTCGGTCGGCGGGCCGTGTGTACTCCAGCGGGTGTGACCGATGCCGACCTCACCTTCGAGCGAGACGCCATCGATCGATGCTTTCAGCTCTTCGACCTTTCCGGAGCGCTTTTCGACGTCGATGCCGGAGCCGTTCTGGACGGCGACACCGGCCGAGTCGTAGCCGCGATACTCGAGGTTCTCGAGACCGGTCAACAGCGTCTCCAGCGCGTCCCCGTTTCCGACGTGACCGATGATTCCACACATCAGTGACTCACCTCATCGAACGCGGCCGACGCTCGCTTCGCGCACAACGAAGATCCCGTATCGTACATGCTCAGAGCACAGGCAGTCCGAACCCATTACTATAGACGGACTACCAGCCGGGGCCGAGACGTCGTAATACGTGCCTGAAACGCGGTCAAGACGGTGGTCCGTCCCGACAGATGAGACTCGTCTACGGCCCCACCCGCCCAACGTTCGGTCGGGTTTCAGCTCGTCTCGGCGATAAAAACGGCCGTATGGCCAATCGAACGGGAGTATGTCCATCGAACAGCAACAGACGGCGCGAGTACGACGTCACGAACGACGAGTACCCCTCGATGAATCGGTAGTAGGAACCGGACTGTCGTCGGATCTGACCGTTCGTCGAACGCAGTGGATGTTTTGTGCATTCACCCAGCAGATCCTGCGATCACGGTCAGAAATAGAAAAATCGCCGTCGAAATTCGGCTGAAATCCTACGTTTTATTACCTTCCCGGACATCCCTCCACGATAATCACTGCCTTTCGAGTCGAAATTCGACGAACGCGGCAACAATCACCTGAACCGAACGATCGTCACGGCGCCCGAGAACGTCGGTCCAAGACGGAATGAGCAACACAACAGTCGCGAACGTCCTCGAGATGCCACTCGAAGAGCCGGTGCTGGTGTTTACGATCGCGATGGCGATCTTCCTCGCCGGCCCCCTGATCGTCAAGCGGTTGGGACAGCCGGGGATCGTCGGTATCGTCGTGTTCGGCGCGCTCGTCGGCCCTGACGCACTCGAGATCGTCGACCACTCGGATGCGATCGTCTTGCTCGGCGAGGTCGGACTCATCTATCTGTTGTTCACCGTCGGGCTCGAACTCGATCTTCGCGGGTTCAAGGAGGCTCCCGAAAACGCGGCGCTGTTCGGACTGACGAGTTTCTTCTTCCCGTTTACCGTCGGCACCGCCGTGATGTACTCCGTGTTCGGCTTCGACATCTGGGCTTCGCTGTTGATATCGGCCGTCTTCGCCTCACACACGTTGCTCGCCTACCCCATCGTCAACCGCCTCGGCGTGACGAAAAACCGGGCCGTCACCGCCGTCTTCGGCGGCATCCTCTTTACCGACACGCTCGCGCTGGTCGTCCTCGCGATCGTTACCGGCGCGACGGAGGGCGAACTTACCGTTTGGCTGATCGCCCAGGTGCTTCTCGCGTTGGTCGTCCTCTTCGGGAGCGTTTGGCTCGTCCTCCCCCGCGGATCGCGCTGGTTCTTCCAGAACTTCAGCGAGGAGAGTTACTTCGAGTTCCTGTTCGTGATGGTCGCCATCTTCGCCGCCGCCAGCCTCGCCGAAGTGCTCCAACTTGACCCCATCCTCGGCGCGTTCGTCGCCGGCATCGCCGTCAACCAGCTCATTCCCGAGGGGGGAACCCTGATGAACCGCATCGAGTTCGTCGGCAACGCCTTTTTCATCCCGTTTTTCTTGCTCCACGTCGGGATGCTCGTCAACCCGGCCGTCATCCTCGACGGGCCGACGACGCTTCTGATCGCCGCCACCATCATCGGGATCATGCTCCTCACGAAAGGCGGCGCCGCCTGGATCGTCTCGCAGGTACAGGGGTACACCGCCAACGAACGCGCGGTCATCTTCGGGCTCTCGACCGGACAGGCCGCGGCGGCGCTCGCGATCACCCTCGTCGGCTACGACGCCGGTCTGTTCGGCGATAGCGTCCTCAACGCCGTCGTGTTGATGTTGCTCGTAACCGCACTCGTCAGCCCCTGGATCACCGAACGCGCCGCGACCCGACTCGCCCTCGAGCGCGAGGTCGGCGACGGCGAGGACGACACCGGCGACCCCAATATTTTGTTGCCTCTGTCTCACAACGCCGAACTCCAGCAACGACTGCTCGAGCTCGCGTTCGTCATCAAGGGCAACGGCGGAGCCGAACCGGTCAACGTCATCACGGTTGTCCAACCGGACGGCGAGGCGGAGACGGAACGCCGCGTCACCGGCGTCCAAGCCGACCTCGACGACCTGGCCGCCGCCGGAAGCGCCGCCGAGGTCCCTATCCAGACCGAAACCCGGATCAACCACAACGTCGCCTCCGGAATCGTCCAGGGCTCGATCGAAGTTCAGGCCGACCAGATCATCATGGGCTGGGACGCCACACAGAGTTTCCGACACCGCATCTTCGGAAGCATCATCGATCAGGTGCTCGAGCGAACCAAACTCCCCGTCCTCGTCTCGAGACTCGGCCACCCGGTCAACACGACTCGCCGTATCTTCGTCGTCGTCCCGATCGGCGCCGACCACCACGAAGGGTTCTACGAGGCGGTCCACCTGGTCAAACGTATCACGTCGGGTCTCGGCGCCGAGTTGAACGTCGTGGTCGTCGAGGGATCGTCCCACCAGTTCGAACAGCTGTTCGACCTCGTCGAGGAGGACGTCCCCGCCGAGTTCGAGTCGATCGACGACTGGGGCCGTCTCCTCCCGATGCTCGAGTCTCGAACGGACGAGGACGACCTCATCGCGGCAATCTCGCCGCGTCGCGGCGACGTCGGCTGGCACTCCGAACTCGAGGATCTGCCCGCCAAACTCGCCGAACTCCCGCCGGAGTCGTTCATCACGATTCACCCACGACAGGACGAGCCCGACTACGACAGGCAGTACCTCCGGTTGAAATGAGGCGACGTCCACCAGGCTGGTGGACCTCGAGTGATACGGATTACTGTACCGATCGACCGGCGGTGAGTCGAACCGTGTGAGACGAGTCTCGGTGGAGGAGTGTAGCGAGTCCACCGTTGCAACCGCCGCCCGGGTCGCGGTTGCGCCGGAACGGACTGACAGCAAACCGTATGAATCAATCGATCTGTGACGGATCCCGGCTGGATCCGCCTTACCCGTGGCGACCGACGAACACCGGCGGTCGGATCGCACAGAGACGTGTGAGCAGTTCGCACTCCGGCGACGAACCGCCACGCCTTTACGCGCCTGCGAGCCAGTAGTCCTATGGGTTTTGGTAGCTACGACGAGTCCGAACAGCGAGAGCAGACGAGCGAGGACGAGGAGGACGTCAAAGCGGTCAACGTCCACGAGAACGACCACGACGGCCAGCTTTCGTTCGAGTCCGATCTCTCGACGAACGAACTCGTCTCCCAGCTCGACGGGATGAAAGACGACGACAACGACGACTAACCGATCTCCGCGACCGATTCCAATTTTCACGGCCGACGTCCCTGTTCCGGGAGCCGATACCGATCCACGACTCGTCTCTTCGTTCTCGAGTGAGGGCACCGATACCGTAGTCGTCGAAACAGTCCATTCACCGCTCGAGTCCCGATACGCTTATCCCTGGGCTGTGACCCACAGCGCCGTCGACCCCATCAAAATCCCGGGAAGCATCGCGATCAGCCCGACGACGATCATCCGCGAGCCGTCGACCGCGGCCAGACCGCCGTTCGAGAAGAAGTAGGTGAGTCCGCCGGGAATCAAGAGCAGTGACACGGCGATCGTCCCGAGAGTCACCATCCAACTTCCGTTCATTCCGGCCTCACCGTTCGGTCGCCGTGATAGTGGTCGCTGATATCGATCCCGAATAGCGCGTTGGTCCGTCGGCCCTCGAGAGACGCCACAGCCACCAGCGCGACGATTTCTGCAATTCCCTTCGCGATCCGATCGGTTCCGGAAACGATCCGTTTCATACGGATAGAGACGCTCCGACGGGAGGAAGCACTCCTGCCGCATATTTTTCTCACCTTTATATTTCGACGGCGGAGGTCCGTCCGCGCTGTGACGCGTTCGCCAACGCTTTTCACCGGATCGCGCAATCAACTCTGTATGAAACGCGTCCAAGTGACGATCGATCCGGGCGATTCGGATCTGCCACTCACGTACGACGCCGTCACGGGGGCGGACGAGGAGTTCGCTCGAGTGGCGGTCGTCAACTGGAACGTCACGGAGTCACCCGCAACCTTTCTGTTGCGGGTCCGCGGTGACACGTCGCGTTTCGAATCGGTTCTCGAGCGCGACGACGCGGTCAGCGAGTACGAACTGCTCTCGCTGTCGGCGAACGAGAGCTACTGTTTCGTCCGGGGAACGGGGTCGGCGAGCGCGCGGGCGCTCTGGGAGAACTTCAAACGGGGCAGTCTGATGACGATACCGCCGGCGGAGTGGAACCCCGATGGGACCTACACGTTCACCGTCGTCGGGTCAGACGGCGACGTCCAGACCGCGGTCACGAACGCCCAGTCCGCCGTGGCAGACATTCACGACGACGTCACGATCGAGATCGAATCGGTCGGCGGAACGCGGGTCGCACCCGAGACCGTCGTCGACCGACTCTCCGACCGACAGCGGCAAGCGGTCGAATCCGCGATCGAACTCGGCTACTACGACACTCCCCGCGAAGCGACGAGCGAAGACATCGCTCGAGAACTCGAGTGTGCGACGTCGACCGCGGCGGAACACCTTCGGAAGGCCGAGGCGAACGTGATGTGTGCCTTGCTCGCAGAGCGAAACGACCGGCGTTCGTCGGACGACCGATCCGCCTGAGAGACTTTGCTCGACGGACTACCGTGTGCAACGGTATCGAAGACGAGAGACTGTACGTTCGAGACGCGAGACAGCATATCGGGAGAGTCGTCGAGGCGACTCGAGTTCGTCCGCAACGCTTGGGTGTTGTATTGCGGAGACGTGCGCTGGCTGGGATTTGAACCACGGTCGGACGTGCTCACTTCGTTGCGCGAGACCTCCCTGATTCAAATCCAGAGCGACGTTTCGATACTCGAACTCCTCGCTTCGCTCGTCGGTATTGAGTATCGAAAAGTGCGCTGGCTGGGATTTGAACCCAGGTTGTGACCATGGCAAGGTCACGTGATACCACTACACTACCAGCGCCCTGTTGCACTTTATTCTACTCCGGGAGGGATGTATAAGGGTTGCGAATCGAGACGGCTTCGGTACGCGCCACCACGTCGAACGCGACGCCCTCGATCGTTTTTCGGAGACGGTCCGGACCGTCCCTCCCGAGGACGGAGACGATACTACGGTTCGCCGATGGCCCCCGGAGTGGCCGCTCTGAGCGCGAAGGCAAGGCGATCCGACGGGCAGGGGTCGTCGTCGTTAACAGCTACTCGAGCCCGATCCGGAGAATCGTTCCGGCGGCGACGGACACCGTGTGTGAATGTCGCCCAAATTGGCTCAATATCACCCTGTGAGGCCGTCACAGCCGGGATCGAATCCGCTATCCTTTTAAGACCCTATCGGCAACAAAGCGCTACAGTCTAGTGACGCGGCGCCGAAGCGTTTCGGCATGACCGTCAGCGTACTCGTTCCGTCGTCACTGACCCGAGAAGCCGAGGACAAACGCGAGGCAACTCGCAAACTCGGATACGTCGCCCGCGCGGCGACCATCTTTCGGGTCGATCGCCTGCTCGTCTATCCCGATCGGGATGGCGAGACCGGACGATTCGACGGCGGGTTCGTAAGCACCGTCTTGCGGTACGCCGCGACGCCACCGTACCTCAGAAACGAGGCGTGGGGCGTCCGGGACGAACTGGAGTATGCGGGCGTCCTGCCGCCGCTCCGCGCCGCCTCACAGACCGGCTCCGAATCGAACGGTTCGGGGTCGACAAGACAAGGGATCGTGACCGAGGTCGGACCTGATCAACGCGTGCGGGTCAATTGCGGCTTGCAACACCCGATCTCCCTCAACGTACCGCCGAAAATGGCGGTCGCGGAGGGCGAGCGCGTGACCATCAGGATCTCTTCGCGACGACCGGTCCGGGCGAAACTCGTCGACGAGCCCCTCCCGGGGCTGTCGGTCGAGCGGACGGACCTTTCGGCAGCACTCGGCCGTGAGGACGCCGGCGTTCGAATCGCGGCGTCCCGATTCGGTGAAGAACTCACCGTCGGGCGCCTCGAGACGCTGGCCGGACGCATCGAGCGTGACGGGACGACCGTCGCGTTCGGCGCGCCCGAAAGAGGGCTGCCGGACATCCTCGGAATCGAGGTGTCATCCACCGACGACGGTGGTGGCAGAGTCGAACCCAGCGATCTGGGGTTCGACCTCTGGCTGAACACGGTTCCGAACCAGGGGAGCACGGTCGTGCGAACGGAGGAGGCTCTGTTCGCCACCCTCGCACCCCTCTCACTGAGAGCGTGATAGAATGCCACAACCAAACGCACCACGCAAAGGCTCACTCGGGTTCGGCCCACGAAAGCGTGCGACCAGCGAGGTCCCACGCTTCAACTCGTGGCCGGACGACGAAGGACAGCCGACGCTCCAGGGTTTCGCGGGCTACAAGGCCGGCATGACCCACGCCGTCATGGTCGACGACAAAGCGAACTCGGCGACCGAGGGGATGGAGACCACCGTCCCCGTGACGATCGTGGAGACGCCGCCAATGCGCGCCGTTGCTCTGCGAGCGTACGAAGACACACCGTACGGAAAGCAGCCGGTAACCGAGGTCTGGACCGACGAGTTCGTCCCCGAACTCGACCGCGTCCTCGACCTGCCGGGTGACGACTACGACGCCGACGCCGCCGAAGACGAGCTTCGGGGCCTCTTCGCGGAGGGTCGCGTCGACGACGTTCGCGTCATCACCCACACGGTTCCCGGCGACGTGCCGTCGGTGCCCAAGAAGAAACCCGACGTAATGGAGACCCGCATCGGCGGCGGTTCCGTCGAGGAACGCGTCGACTTCGGTCTCGAGTTGCTCGCCGAGGGCGGCGAACACGTCATGAACGACGTGTTCCGCGCTGGCGAGTACGTCGACGCAAGCGGCGTCACGAAAGGGAAAGGGACCCAGGGCCCCGTCAAGCGCTGGGGCGTCCAGAAACGTAAGGGCAAACACGCCCGGCAGGGCTGGCGCCGCCGCATCGGTAACCTCGGCCCCTGGAACCCGAGCCGCGTTCGCTCGACGGTTCCACAGCAGGGTCAGATGGGCTACCACCAGCGGACCGAACTGAACAAGCGCCTCGTCGACATCGGCGACGGCGCCGACGCGACGGTCGACGGCGGCTTCGTCAACTACGGCGAAGTCGATGGCCCGCACGCGTTGATCAAGGGCTCGCTCCCCGGGCCACAGAAGCGTCTCGTGCGCTTCCGCCCGGCGATCCGACCCGGAGACCAACCACGCCTCGATCCCGAGGTCCGGTTCGTCTCCACCGCATCCAACCAGGGCTAAACAATGGAAGCAACAGTACGAAACCTGGACGGCTCGGACGCGGACTCGGTCGAGCTCCCGGCGGTCTTCGATACGCAGTACCGCCCGGATCTGATCGCTCGTGCCGTTCGCGTCGCCCAGGCAAACCGAAAACAGGACTACGGCGCCGACGAGTTCGCCGGCAAGCGGACGCCGGCCGAATCGCTCGGTAGCGGTCGCGGGATGGCACACGTCCCCCGACAGGACGGCCGTGCCCGCCGCGTTCCCCAGGCAGTCAAGGGGCGCAAGGCACACCCGCCGAAAGCCGAGAAAGAGCAGGGAGAATCGATCAACACGAAGACGAAGAAACTCGCCATCCGGAGCGCGATCGCCGCGACGGCCGACGCCGAACTGGTCGCCGAGCGCGGCCACCGCTTCGAGGAGGGCGCGGACGTCCCCGTCGTCGTCGACGACGAGTTCGAGGACCTCCAGAAGACCAAGGAGGTCGTCGAGTTCCTCGAGGCCGCCGGTCTCGCCGACGACATCGAACGCGCCGAGGACGGACGGAGCGTTCGCTCGGGTCGCGGCAAGACCCGCGGGCGTAAGTACAAACAGCCGAAGTCGATCCTCTTCGTCACCTCGAGCGAGGTCGGCCCGTCCCGGGCCGCGCGGAACCTCGCCGGGGCCGACGTCGCGACGGCCGCCGAGGTCAACGCGGAGGATCTCGCACCCGGTACACAGCCGGGTCGACTGACCGTCTGGACCGAAAGCGCACTCGAGGAGGTGGCGGACCGATGACTGGTATCATCGAACACCCGCTCGTGACGGAGAAGGCGATGAACGACATGGACTTCGAGAACAAGCTCCAGTTCGTCGTCAACCCGGATGCGACCAAACACGAGATCCGTGATGCGGTCGAAGAGCGCTTCGACGTCTCGGTCGACAACATCAACACCCAGCTAACGATGAAGGGCAAGAAGAAAGCGACAGTTCGACTCTCCGAGGACGACGACGCCCAGGAAGTCGCCTCACGAATCGGGGTGTTCTGAGATGGGACGACGCATTCTCGGACAACGACGCGGTCGCGGTACCTCCACGTTCCGCGCCCCGTCGCACCGATACAAGGCGAAGCTCGATCACAAGAAAGAGGAGGACGGCGACATCGTTCGCGGAACGGTCGTGGATATCGAACACGATCCGGCCCGCTCGGCGCCGATTGCCGCCATCGAGTTCGACGACGGCGATCAGCGACTCGTGCTCGCGCCGGAAGGAATCGGCGTCGGCGAGGAGATCCAGGTCGGCGTCTCGGCGGAGATCAAACCCGGCAACACGATGCCACTCGCGGAGATTCCCGAAGGTGTTCCGGTCTGTAACGTCGAAGCCAACCCCGGCGACGGCGGGAAGTTCGCCCGGGCGTCGGGAACGAACGCGGACCTGATCACCCACGACCGCAACGCCGCGGTCGTTCAGCTTCCAAGCGGCGAGGTCAAACGCCTCGATCCGCAGTGTCGTGCCACCATCGGCGTCGTCGCCGGCGGTGGACGAACGGAAAAGCCGATGGTCAAAGCCGGAAACAAGTACCACAAGATGAGAGCACGCGGGTCCAAGTGGCCTCGCGTCCGCGGTGTCGCGATGAACGCCGTCGACCACCCATTCGGTGGCGGCGGCCGACAGCACCCCGGAAAACCGAAATCCGTCTCGCGGGACGCCCCGCCGGGACGCAAGGTCGGTGACATTTCCTCGCGCCGAACCGGCCGAGGTGGAAACAAATGAGCCAGGAGTACCGAACCGGCCGTGAGGGTGAGGAGTTCACCTACCGCGGTCACACGGTCGAGGAGCTGCAGGAACTGGAGCTCGAAGACGTCGCGGAACTGCTACCCGCACGCAAGCGGCGAAGTATCAAACGCGGCCTCTCCGTCGAGAAGCAGAAACTACTCGAGAAGGCCCGCGAGAAAGGCGAAGAGGAGACGGCGAACGCGCCGATCCGAACACACCTGCGTGACATGCCGATCCTGCCGGAGTTCGTCGGCCTCACGTTCGAGGTGTACAACGGACAGTCGTTCGAGCGCGTCCGCGTCGAGCCCGAGATGATCGGACACTACCTCGGCGAGTTCCAGCTGACCCGCAACTCCGTCGAACACGGACAGGCTGGCATCGGCGCGACTCGATCGTCGAAGTTCGTCCCACTGAAGTGATCCACGCATGGGAATCAACTACTCAGTCGACGCGGACCCGGACGCCACCGCGAAAGCGATGCTTCGGGAGCGTCACATGAGCCACAAGCACAGCAAGGAGATCGCGCGCGAACTGAAGGGACGAACCGTCGACGACGCACGGTCGTACCTTCAGGACGTGATCGACGGTGAGCAGTCGGTCCCCTTCAAGTCCCACAACAGCGGCGTCGGACACCGGTCCGACATCGACGGCTGGGACGCGGGCCGCTACCCCGAGAAGGCCTCGGAAGCGTTCATCGAGTTGCTCGATAACGTCGAGGCAAACGCCGACCACCAGGGCTTCGACGGCGCCTCGATGGAGATCGCCCACGTCGCCGCCCACAAGGTCGGCGAGGCGGTCGGTCGCAAGCCCCGCGCGATGGGCCGAGCATCGGCCTGGAACACGCCCGAAGTCGACGTCGAAATCGTCGTCGAGGACGTCGACGAGACCGAATCTGCGGAGGACGATAACTAATGGCTGACGAACACCAGTTCATCGAAAACGGCCTGCAGCGGTCCCAGATCGACGAGTTCTTCAGCGAAGAACTCGGCCGCGCAGGCTACGGTGGCATGGACGTCGCCAAGACGCCGATGGGAACACAGATCGTCCTCAAGGCCGAGAAGCCGGGGATGGTCATCGGCAAAGGCGGCGAGAACATCCGAAAGGTCACGACGGCGCTCGAAGAGCGCTTCAACCTCGAGGATCCCCAGATCGACGTCCAGGAAGTCGACGAGCCGGATCTCAACGCCCGGATCGTCGCGGACCGACTGGCGAACGCACTCGAGCGCGGCTGGTACTTCCGTAAGGCCGGTCACACGACGATCGACCGGATCATGGAAGCCGGCGCACTCGGCGCCGAGATCGTCCTCTCCGGGAAGGTCACGGGCGCTCGCTCGCGCGTCGAGAAGTTCAACCGCGGCTACATCAAGCACAACGGTGAGCCCGCGGAGGAGATCGTCGACGAGGGCCAGGCGACGGCCGTCATGAAGCTCGGAACGATCGGCGTCACGGTCAAGATCATTCCGCCGAACGCCGAGCTCCCCGACGACTTCCGTATCCACGAGGATCTCGATCCCGAAGAGCTCGTCCCCGACGCCGTCGAGGCCAACGAGGCCGAAGGCGTCGAGGAACTGCTCGAGGGCGAACCCGAAGAAGCCGAAGCGACCGACTCCGGCGTCGAGGCGCCGGCCGACGAGGCCGTCGAGACCGCCGCCGACGAGGAGGGCGACCTCGACGAAGAAGTCGTCGAGGAGGTCATCGAGGAGGAACTCGAGGACGACGACGAGGAAGCCGATGCTGACGCTGACGACGAGTCGGACGCCGAAGAGGACCTCGAGGAACTCGAAGAGGACGTCGAGGCCGAAGCCGAAGAGCTGATGGCCGAGATGGAAGAGGAAGACTCGGAAGGCGCAGACGACGAAGAAGAGGGAGGTGACGCCTGATGGCGATCATCCACGTCGAAGAGATTCGTGACATGACGCCAGCCGAGCGAGAGGAGGAACTCGAGGAACTCGAGACCGAACTCCTGAACGCCAAATCCGTCCTCGCGGCCGGTGGTGCCCCGGAGAATCCGGGTCGAATCGGCGAACTCGGACGGACGATCGCGCGGATCAAGACGGTCCAGCGTGAGGAAGGGGATCTCGAATGAGATCCAGTATCCGAGCGGGCGAAGCCCGTGAGGAAGACGACTTCGAGAGCGAGACGTCTCCGACGTCTCGAAACGAAGGCGGCAAAGCCGCCTGAGACGACGAATAACACAGCAATGGCACTGACACCCGAGACGCTCCCGCGACACGAACTCAACGGCCTGCCCGTCCGCGTCGTCGAGAGCGACGACGACGGACGAGTGGGTCTCGAGGGTCGCGTCGTCATCGAGACGACGAAGACGCTCTCGATAGAGGTTCGAACCGACGGGGAGTCCCGGGTCGTTACGGTGCCAAAATCGGGCTCGGTGTTCGAGTTTGCGATCACAGATGAAGCCGCCGACTCCACGAAGGAGTCGGGGACTGCGTCCAAACTGGCCGACACTCAACCTGCGCCGGCGGACGATTCGTCCGCCGGCGCAGACCGAGCTGACGGCGATGCCGTCAGCTGTCGTGGCGACGATCCCTCGCGGGAGGAACGCCACGCCGCCGGCGAGGACGTGGCCTACGTTACGGTCGATGGATCGCGACTGCTCTCACGACCCGCCCGACGCACGGAAACGAATGGTGACTCACCATGGCAATAGGACTAGACGTTGAAACCCCTCCGGAACCTGAGAATCCGGAGGAATACGACTACGAGAAGTGTCCGTTCTACGGCGAGCTTCCCGTTCGAGGACAGATCCTCGAGGGACAGATCGTCTCGACGGACATGGACAAGACCGTAGTCGTCGAACGAGAGTACGACGTAGCGGTTCCGAAGTACGACCGCTACATGAAACGGCGCTCGCGCATCCCGGCACACGTGCCGGGCGTGCTCGAGGGGCTCTCGCTCGGCGATACGGTCAAGATCGCAGAGACCCGACCACTGTCGAAGACGAAATCGCACGTGGTCGTCGAAGTAACCGAAGAAGCGACTGCGGAGGATCTCGCCGAGCTCACGGGCGAGGCCGAACCCGAGCCAGAGCTTTCGGACGAAGACCTCACAGCGGCGACCGACGAGGGTGATGAGTGATGGAGGCGATGAAAGCCGACGTCACCCAGGGCCTAAAGAAGGGGTCGCTGGTCACGTGTGCCGACAACACCGGCGCGCGTGAACTGAAGGTCATCAGCGTCGCGGGCTACCACGGCACCAAGAACCGTCAGCCGAAGGCGGGACTCGGTGACAAAGTGACCGTCTCGGTCACGAAAGGTACCCCGGAGATGCGCCGCCAGGTTCTCGAGGCCGTCATCGTCCGCCAGCGCCAATCGATCCGCCGGCCGGACGGTACCCGGCTCAAGTTCGAGGACAACGCGGCGGTCATCATCGACGAGAACGAAGAGCCCCGCGGTACGGAAATCAAGGGGCCGATCGCCCGCGAAGTCGCAGAGCGCTTCGGAGCAATCGCCAGCACGGCGACGATGATCGTATAGACCATGAGCAAACAACCACACAAACAGCGAAATCAGACGGAGCGTGCCCCGCTGCACCAGCGAGGGAAGCAGCTTCACGCGACGCTCTCCGAGGACTTCCGCGAGGAGTACGACACGCGTCGAACTCGCGTTAACGCGGGCGACACGGTCGAGGTCATGCGTGGTGACCACGCCGGCGAGGAAGGCGAGGTTCTGCGCGTCGTCCTCGAGGACGGCGTCATCCACGTCGAGGACGTGACGGTCGAGACGGCCGACGGCGAGGAAGTTCCCCGCCCGCTCGCCCCCTCGAACGTTCGAATCACGGATCTCGATCTCTCGGACGACCGTCGCGAGGCACGTCTCGAAGGTGATAGCGAATGACGAAACACCAGAAACGACTCTCAGTTCCGAAATCCTGGCCGGTCGAGCGAAAGACCGACGTCTTCACGGTCAAAGCCGGCGCCGGACCGCACGGCGAGGACGGCGTTCCGCTCGTCGTCATCCTGCGTGACGTCCTCGGCTACGTGGACTCCACGAAGGAAGCCCGGTACGCCCTTTCGGAGGATTCGATCCTCGTCAACGGCGTTCCGATCAACGACGAACAGCGTCCGATCGGGATCTTCGACATCATCGCGTTCCCCGGCCGCGAAGAGTACTACCGCGTCTTCCCCGACGAGGGCGGTCGGCTCGCGCTGACCGAGATCGACGGGGAGTCCGCCGGAAGCCGCCTCGGCAAGATCGACGGCAAACGCCAGGTTCCCGGCGGCGACACCCAGTTGACGCTTCACGACGGAACCAACGTCATCGTCGATGACGAGACGTACAGCGCGAACGACTCCATCGTCGTCGACAACGAGGACAAATCGATCGTCGCACACTTCCCCTACGAGGAAGGCGCCCTGGTCACCGCCATCCGCGGCAACCACGGCGGCAAGATCGGCGAGATCGAGGCGATCGACGTCACGCCCGGAAGCGGCTCGAACACCATCACGGTGTCGACCGCAGACGGCGGCTTCGAAACTGTCGAAGAGTACGTCGTCGTCATCGACGAGAACTTTACCGGCGACGAAGGTGATGACGAATGAGCGAAGCCGAATCCGGCGAGTTCCACGAGATGCGCGAACCCCGCGTCGAGAAGGTCGTCGTCCACATGGGCGTCGGTCAGGGTGGTCGCGAACTCGGCAAAGCCGAGGACATCATCGAGGAGGTCACCGAACAACAGAGCGTTCGTACCCAGGCCAAACACACCGAACCCGACTTCGGTATCCGCCAGGGCGACCCGATCGGCACGAAGGTCACCCTTCGCGGCGAGGACGCACACGAGTTCCTTGAGACGGCCCTGGCGCTTGCGGAACTCTCGTCGACGCAGTTCGACGATACGGGTAACTTCAGCTTCGGGGTCGCCGAACACACCGACTTCCCGAGCCAGGAGTACGACCCGAACGTCGGGATCTTCGGACTGGACGTCACCGTGAACCTGGTCCGTCCGGGCTACCGCATCGCCAAACGCGACAAGGCGACGCGGTCGATTCCGTCCAGCCACCGACTTACCCCCGAGGACGCGGTCGCGTTCCTCGAGGCGAACTTCGACGTCACCGTAGAGGACTCCGAGGATGAGTGAAACCGAACACGAAAACGACAGTACGGGCGAACACGCCGCAAAGCGCACGGGCCAGGAAGCGGCCTGCCAGCGCTGTGGACGCAAGCAGGGACTCGTCGGCAAGTACGACATCAATCTCTGCCGGCAGTGTTTCCGCGAAATCGCCCGCGACATGGGATTCAAGAAGTACCGATAACATGACCGGAAACGACCCACTCAGCAACGCGCTCTCGGGACTCGACAACGCCGAGAGTGTCGGCCACCTGAGCCACGAAGTAACGCCCGCTTCGAACGAGATCGGCAGCGTACTCGAGGTCTTCTACGACCGCGGGTACATCGACGGCTTCGAGTACGTCGACGACGGCAAAGCCGGTCGATTCGAGATCGAACTACGAGGAGCGATTAACGCCTGCGGTCCCGTCAAACCCCGCTACAGCGCCGGTGCCGACGACTTCGAGAAATGGGAGAAACGATTCCTCCCGGCTCGAGACTTCGGTGCACTCGTCGTCACGACGAGCAGTGGCATCATGAGCCACTACGAAGCGCGCGAACAGGGGATCGGCGGCCAGGTGATCGCATACGTCTACTAACAATGCGAGTCGAACTGGAAATCCCCGACAACGTAACCGTCGAGATCGACCACCTCGACGTGACCGTCGACGGCCCGGAAGGCACCGTTTCGCGGCGCCTCTGGTACCCCGACGTGAACGTCGACGTGGAGGACGACCACGTGGTCATCGAAAGCGACGCCGAGGACGCGAAAACGAACGCGACCGTCGGCACCTTCGAGAGCCACGTCGAGAACGCCTTCCGTGGCGTGACCGAGGGCTGGGAGTACAAGATGGAAGTCTTCTACTCCCACTTCCCGATGCAGGTCCGCGCGGAGGGCGAGGAAATCGTCATCGAGAACTTCCTCGGCGAGAAGGCACCGCGACGAACGAGTATCCACGGTGACACCGACGTCTCCGTCGACGGCGAAGTCGTCGTCCTCTCCGGCCCGAACAAAGAGGACGTCGGCCAGACGGCGGCTGACATCGAGCAGCTGACGAGAGTCAGCGGCAAGGACACCCGCGTCTTCCAGGACGGGGTCTACATCACCGAGAAACCCGCTAAAGGAGGTGTCTGATAGATGGCAGACGATACAGAAACCGAGGAGACGCCGGCCGACGACGGACCGGAGGAACTCGAGGACATAAGCGGCGTCGGTGCGAGCAAGGCCGAGGCCCTGCGTGAGGCTGGCTTCGAGTCCATCGAGGACGTCAAGGAAGCCGAACAGGACGATCTGGCCGAAGCCGAGGGCATCGGCAACGCGCTCGCCGCGCGTATCAAGGCCGACGTCGGCGATCTCGAGGTCTCCGAGGAGACCGAAGCGGAGATCGAAGACGAAGGCGTCGAGGAGGCGGACGAACTCGCCGAAGACGTCGAAACTGAACTACAGCCCCGCGGACTCGTCGAGAAGACGCCGGAGCTCTCCGAGGAGGAGACTCGGCTTCTCGAACGTCGCAAGAGCGAGGGCAAACCGCAGTTCAACCGACAGGATTACCACAAGAAAAAGCGGACGCCCGAATCCTGGCGTCGCCCCCGTGGACAGCTCTCGAAACAGCGCAAGGGCGTCAAAGGTAAGGGTCCGAAAGTCAGCGCAGGCTATCGTACGCCCGAAGTTATCCGGGGCAAACACCCGAGCGGCTTCGAGGAAGTCTACGTCGAGAACGCAGACGACCTCGAGGGCGTCGACGGCGACACGGAAGCGGTCCGTATCGCCTCTTCGGTCGGCGCGCGCAAGCGCGAGCGAATCGAGGAAATCGCGGAAGACGAGGGCGTTCGCGTCCTGAACCCAACGTACGAAGAAGTCGAGGTGGAATCCAATGACTGATCTCTCCGCACAGAAGCGACTCGCGGCCGACGTCCTAGACGTCGGGAAAAATCGCATCTGGCTCGACCCGAGCGCCCAGGCGGACATCGCCGAAGCGATCACGCGCGACGAGATCCGCGAACTCGTCGACGAAGGCCTCATTCAGGCCGAAGATGCGACGGGCAACTCCCGCGGTCGCGCACGCGAACGCAACGCAAAGCGCGCCTACGGCCACCAGAAGGGGCCGGGCAAGCGCCGCGGCAAGAAGGGTGCCCGGCAGAATCCGAAAGACGAGTGGCAGAACAAGATTCGTGCACAGCGACGGAAACTACGCGAACTCCGCGACAAGGGCGAACTCACGCCCACGCAGTACCGACAGCTCTACAAGAAGGCTGGCGGCGGGGAGTTCCGTAGCGTCCAGTACCTGTTGAACTATATCGACGAAAACTACGGTGACCAATAATGGCGACAGGACCACGATACAAGGTACCGATGCGTCGTCGCCGCGAGGTCCGGACGGACTACCACCAGAGGTTGCGCCTGCTGAAATCGGGTAAGCCCCGCCTCGTTGCTCGCAAGAGCAACAAGCACACTACGGCGCAGCTGATCTCCCCCGGCCCACAGGGCGACGAAACGCTTGCAAGCGCACACTCGGGCGATCTCGAGGAGTTCGGCTGGGAAGCCCCGACGAGTAACATCTCGGCGGCGTACCTGACCGGTCTGCTCGCCGGGAAGCGAGCCGTCGACGCCGGCCTCGAGGAGGCAGTCCTCGACATCGGCCTCAACACGGCAACCCCCGGCAACAAGGTGTTCGCCGTCCAGGAGGGGGCGATCGACGCCGGTCTCGAAATCCCGCACAACGATAGCGTGCTCGCAGACTGGTCGCGTACTCGCGGCGAACACATCGCCGAGTACGCAGAACAGTTAGACGAGCCGCTGTACAGCGGCGAGTTCGACGCGACCGAACTCCCAGAACACTTCGATGACGTACGAGAGGCGATTCTCGAATGAGTGGAAACAACTACAATGACGACGGATGGGAACCCGTCACCCGTCTCGGCCGGAAGGTCCAGGAGGGCGAAATCGACACGATGGAGGCCGCCCTCAACTCGGGACTCCCGCTGAAAGAACCCGAGATCGTCGACCAGCTCCTTCCCGGACTGGACGACGAAGTGCTGGACATCAACATGGTCCAGCGAATGACCGACTCCGGACGCCGCGTGAAGTTCCGGTGTGTCGTCGTCGTGGGCAACCGCGACGGCTACGTCGGCTACGCGGAAGGTCGAGACGATCAGGTCGGCTCCGCCATCCAGAAGGCGATCGGTATCGCGAAGCTGAACATGCTCGAGGTCCCCCGCGGCTCCGGGTCGTGGGAGGATCGTTCGGATCGGCCACACTCGCTCACCCGACGGACGACCGGCAAAGCCGGTTCCGTCGAGGTCGAGGTCATTCCCGCCCCCGAAGGGCTCGGACTGGCCGCGAGTGACACCGTCCGTCACGTCCTCGAACTGGCTGGCCTCGAGAACGCCTGGACCAAGAGCCACGGTAACACGCGCACCACTGTCAATCTCGCGAAGGCGACGTTCAACGCACTCGAGAACGCCTCGCAGTCCCGACAGCCGGCCTCGCGCGGAAGCGACCGTGATGAAGCCGAGGTGGCCGACCAATGAAGGCGATCGTTCAGGTTCGCGGCGAAGTGAACCGACAACAGGACGTCCAGGACACGCTGTCGATGCTCAACATCCACAGCGTCAACCACTGTGCGCTCGTCCCCGAGACCGACACCTACCAGGGGATGATCACCAAGGTCAACGACTACGTCGCCCACGGCGAACCGACCGAGGACGTCCTCACGACGGTGCTCGAGAAACGCGCCGAACCCCTCGAGGGCAAACAGTCGGACGTCGACGAAGAGTGGCTCGCAGAGAACACCGAGTACGACGACTTCGACGCGCTCGCAAACGCGTTGCTCGCCGAGGAGACGACGCTTCGTGAGGAAGGGTTGTCACCGACGCTTCGACTCCACCCGCCGCGTGGCGGTCACGACGGGATCAAGAAGCCGACCGTCGAGGGAGGACAACTCGGAAAGCATACAACAGAGCAGATTAACGACCTGCTAGAATCGATGCGATAACTATGACGAGCAAAAAACGACGCCAGCGCGGATCGCGGACGCACGGCGGCGGTACCCACAAGAATCGTCGGGGTGCTGGCCATCGTGGCGGACGCGGCCGTGCCGGACGAAGCAAACACGAGTTCCACAACTACGAACCGAAAGGCAAACACGGCTTCAAACGCCCACACGACATCCGCGAGGAGGTCGTAGAGATCGACGTCCAGAAGTTAGACGAGGACGCGATCCTCTACGTCGCCGACGATCTCGCCGAAGAGACCGCCGATGGCTACGAGATCGACGCTCGCGACATCGTCGAGGACGGCCACGAAGCCGACGTCGTCAAAGTTCTCGGATCCGGCCAGGTCCGCAACCAGCTGACGGTGACCGCTGACGCCTTCTCCGAGGCCGCTCGAGAAAAACTCGAGGGTGCCGGCGGTGAGGCGGTGCTCTCGGAGCGAGCACAGGACGCTGAAGACGACGACTCCGAACAGAACGAGGACTAAGGTATGGGATGGAAGGAAGCCGCCGAACCGGTCTTGACGCGGATGCCTGCAGTCCAGCGACCGGAGGGACACGTTCCCTTCAAGCGCAAGCTGACCTGGACGGCGGGAATCCTCGTGTTGTACTTCTTCCTGACGAACATCGGACTGCTCGGAATGGAACAAGGTGCCGGGGACGACCTCTTCGGCGAGTTCCGTGCGGTTCTCGCGGGTGAACAGGGCTCGCTGTTGCAGGTCGGTATCGGACCGATCGTCACCGCGAGCATCGTCATGCAGTTGCTCGGCGGGGCAAATCTGCTCGGGTTGGATACGGACGACCCCCGAGATCAGATACTCTACCAGGGCCTCCAGAAGTTGCTCGTCATCGTCATGACGGCGCTGACCGCGCTCCCGATGGTGTTCGCCGGCGGCTTCCTGCCACCCCAGCAGTCGCTGACGCTCGGCGGGTTCACCTTCGATCAGACCCAGATCCAGGCGCTGATGTTCACCCAGATCTTCATCGGAGGCGTCCTCATCCTCTACATGGACGAGGTCGTCAGTAAGTGGGGAGTCGGGAGCGGGATCGGCCTGTTCATCATCGCCGGTGTCAGCCAGAAGCTCGTAACCGGATTCGTCCAGCCGGCGGAAGGTGGGTTCTTCTACAACTGGTACTTGATCCTCACCGGTCAGGTCGAGGTCGGCTCGCTCGTCGCTGGCGACGGGCTCTATACGCTGTTGCTCCAGGAAGGAGACATCATCGCGTTACTGACGACGATCCTGATCTTCGCGATCGTCGTCTACGCGGAGTCGGTTCGCGTCGAGATTCCGTTGAGTCACGCCAGAGTCAAGGGTGCTCGCGGGCGCTTCCCCGTGAAGCTCATCTACGCGAGCGTCCTGCCGATGATCCTCGTTCGTGCGTTGCAGGCGAACGTTCAGTTCATCGGTCAGATCCTCAACCGCCAGACTGGCGATGCATCCACCATTGCCCTCTTCGGCCGGGAGTTGCCGTGGCTCGGCGTCTACGATAGCCAGGGTCAACCCGTGAGTGGCTTTTTCTACTACACCGCTCCGATCTACTCGCCGGACGACTGGATGTGGTGGACGGGTGAAGTCGCCCAGCAGGCGTGGATGGTGATGGTCCGTATCTCTATCGACCTGACGTTCATGGTCATCGGCGGTGCGATCTTCGCCATCTTCTGGGTCGAGACGACGAACATGGGTCCGGAAGCGACCGCCCGACAGATCCAGAACTCCGGGATGCAGATCCCCGGTTTCCGACAGAACGTCGGTGTCATCGAGAAGGTCATGGAACGCTACATCCCGCAGGTGACCGTCATCGGCGGTGCGCTCGTCGGCATCCTCGCCGTCTGGGCGAACATGCTCGGAACGATCGGTGCCGTTACCGGGACCGGTCTACTGCTGGCTGTCTCCATTACGTACAAACTGTACGAGGAGATCGCCGAAGAGCAGATGATGGAGATGCATCCGATGATGCGCCAGATGTTCGGCAAGGAGTGACGACCGTCCGGGCCACTTTCGGCCCGATGACGGGCGAACCGCATCGTTCTTTTCTGTCGTCTGACCGGCTGTTAACTCACTCGTCTCGACGTGACGATCTTCGATCGTCGCTGTCTTTCGCCTCGGGCTCGAGTCCAGGGAGGTACCTGTGTGTGCTCGGTTAGTGAATCCGTGACGCACTTGAGAGTCCGTGGGCCGAGTAGTGCCGGAAAGGATTTGAGCGTCCGTCGGGGTGTCACTGCGACTTCGTCGATCCGGTGAGAATCAACCGTTCAATATCGCTTTCGGCGCACCGTGGATCTGCCCGAACTGTACTCCGCTGAAGTCGGTTCCCACAGGTTCAGCGCCACCAACGAACGACAGCCCAGGGTGCTTGAGTCGATACGAGACAAGAGGTTACGGGAAACCTCACCGGCCAGCACCCGGATGTATCGAGTAACCCCAGTGGACCACAGTAGTCGTTGAAACGCGTATACTCCTTCTCGCACTCAGGCGGCCAGCACGATCAGTGCCGGCCGCTGACTCGTAGGCAAGTGAGAAATGACTGTCAACGACTACGGTCGTCGGAGTATCGTCGACGACGAGAGAGAAAGACCGTCGTGGAAAACGCGACGAGCGTTACTGGATGGAGTAGCCCGCCGCGATCGTCAGCAAGAACACCATGAACACGGCGACCCCCATCATATAGGAGATGGCTCGAGGCTCCTCGAGAAGGTGTTGGTAGTAGCCCGCGATCAACAACACCTTGGCAACCGCGAGGATGATCGTCCCCGCGAGGGCGATTTCGTACGTCAAAAACTCGAAAAAGGCGAACTTGCCCGTACCCAACACCAGCAATACGACGTAGATCAGCGAGTACGTTCGAACGTCAGCCATTGCTGGGTATTCGGGGCGAGGGGCACTTATACCTTCCTCAACGCTCTCGAGCGTCGGCTCGGACGGATCGTCGTCTGGGGTATGCGGCCCGTATGGAACAGGTCGTGGCTGTGTTGGAACTGGCGGTTGGGAGTCCGCCACAGCGTGTGAGTATCGTAGTCACTGTACGTCATTGTACAGTTGATCGTCAGACGAATTGACGATCAGTATGTAATTCGTTTCGAATGTCACTATTGGAATTCCAAACGAGTCTACACACCAGAATGTCTTTGTTCGATGACTTCCCAGTTCTCCTATTGTGGTACGCTTTCGGCCAGATTCGCGGACGATCGCTTGCATCGTCTGTGTGATCCTCGTGTCATCCCTCGTGGTCTCGGGGTTCGTCGTTCCCACAGGAGCGAACCAAGACGCAGACCTCATCGACGGTGGCGACGATGGACTCGAGATCGACGACGCACTCCGTGACCGAGGGGAGTCGGAGACTGTCGAACTCGTCGTTCGATTCGAGGAGGCGACCATCCCCGACGGAGTGAGCGACGATGCGGTCGAACGCCGTCTCGAGGAGCACGCGGCCGAAACGCAAGCGCCGGTTCTCGAGTACGCGGCCGACACACCGTGGATCTCCGTCGAAGAGGAGTTCTGGGTGACCAACGCCGTCGTACTCGAAGTCGAGACGGACCGCGTCGATCTCGAGGCGTTCGAACGGTTCGATTCGGTCGAAGCGATCCACGAGAACTTCGAACTGTCGGTTCCGCCGGAACCGGCCGAACGCGACGGTACGGTCGACGACGAGGACGCCCCATCGATAACCTGGGGGGTCGAAGCGGTAAACGCTCCTACGGTCTGGCAAGAGTACGGTGTCCGCGGGGATGGGGTCCGCGTCGCCGTTCTCGATACCGGGGTCGACGCAGCGCATCCGGATGTCGAGCTTTACACCGACGATCCGACCGACCCGACGTACCCCGGCGGCTGGGCGGAGTTCGACGAGAGCGGCGAACGCGTCTCCGGGTCGACACCGTACGATTCGGGAATTCACGGAACGCACGTCAGCGCCACCGTCGCTGGCGGTAATCGAAGTGGAACGGCGATCGGTGTCGCTCCCGACGCCGAGTTGCTCCACGGGCTCGTCCTCGACGAGGACGGCGGGACGTTCGCACAGATCGTCGCCGGAATGGAGTGGGCACTCGAGGAGGATGCCGACGTCGTGAGTATGAGCTTCGGTGCGACGGGCCGACACCACCAGCTCATCGATCCGGTTCGGAACGCAGAGGAAGCCGGCGTCGTCGTGATCGCGGCGATCGGAAACGAAGGGGCGGAAACGTCCGGATCGCCGGCGAACGTCTACGATTCGATCAGCGTCGGCGCGGTGGGTCCGGACGGGACCGTCGCATCCTTCTCGGGGGGAGAACGGCTCCAGCGCGCGGAGTGGGAGACCTCGCCGGAGACGTGGCCGGAAACGTACGTCACGCCGGACGTCGTCGCTCCCGGTGTCGCGATCGAGAGTGCGGTTCCCGGCGGGGGATACGAGCGGTTACCCGGGACGTCGATGGCGACGCCACACGTCGCCGGAACGGTCGCGTTGATGCTGGAGGCCGAACCGGATGCGACGCCGTCCGACGTCTCGAGGATTCTGGCGGGGGCGGCACGGAAGCCGGCTGATACCCCGACCGGGAAAGACGCTCGATACGGATACGGCATCGTCGATGCGAACGCCGCTGTCACACAACTGGTCGACGAACGGGCCGAATCCGAGGAGGTCGCCAGCGTACAGACGAGTGACGACAGTGTGAAAGCAACCGGATCGGATCCCGAGTCGTCGGCTATACCGTTCATCGCCGGAGTTACCGTACTCGCCATCGCGATCGTCCTGACGGTCGTTTTCGCCGTGACGGCTCGGAATAGCGCCACCTAGGTTTTATCAGCTGTTTCTGGATCGGACGTCCGTTTGTGTCCTATCGTTTGCTGGCGATCTATGCCATCGAGATCAGGACGAAACTGCCGATTCGTATTTCGAGTCGAACAACTCGAGATGCACCTCGCCGGCGAAGAGGAAACCACCACGTAGCTTCGTGGCGATCCAGCCGGCGTCAACGAGGCGCCACATACCGGTCCCAGCGACGTTCGGGAGAGAATCGAGAAGGAAGGACACGCACGGATGGGAACGAGGCTCGCTCAACGCGGATCAAAAGACACTGATTCGAAGGCACAGCTCTGGATCCGGATAATCCACTCGACTATAGTAACGACTGCAACAATGTACACACTGATCGCTGATCCGTCTGGCGACCAGGTGTGCAAGACCTGCAGTGGCTACTATATCGATCGTCGTGTGGGAAAACGAGTCAGCCACAGAACGAGAGTCAAAACGCGGTCCGGACTCGAGAAGTCCGATGTAGCACCGCGGCGCTACATCAGGTAGAACAGTGGGAAGAGGATGACCCAGACGATGTCGACGAAGTGCCAGTAGAGCCCGAAGAACTCGACTGGTCGGTGGTCCTCGAGGTAGGCGTCGACGCTAACGATCCGGTAGATCATGAACAGCGCGAGGAGCACGCCGAGGATGACGTGAAGCGCGTGCAGGCCGGTCGTCACGAAGTAGATCGAGTACTCGATGCCAGTCCACCAGAACTCGCCTTGCTGGAACTTGACGCCGTACTCGTAGGCTTTGACGACCATGAACGTCAACGCGAGTGCAAGCGTTGCACCCATCGCCGCGAGTAGGCCCTTCTTGCTCTGGCGCTCGGCGAAGACGAGCGCGAGGATGACCGTGAAACTCGAGGTGAGCAAGACGTAGGTGTTGAGCAGGCCCGGCCACGAGGCGAACGGAACGGTCGTCCAGTCGCTCCAGCCCGTATGAAGGCGCATGAAGATGAACGCGCCGATCGCGGCACCGAAGACGACGACGTCGGATGCGAGGAACACCCAAACACCCATCTTGGTATTATCGACGCCGCCGAACGGCCACCGTTCGGCGATCGGCATCTCGGGGACGTCGAACTGTTCGACGCCGAATTTGAACAGCGTATACCCCATCAACACGAGGCCGAGTACCATGATGATCGGATACACGATGTTCGGTTCGCCGGCGGTCCCGATGAGCCCCTGGGGTGGGGCGTCGGTTCCCTGTGCGAACTCGACGATGTACGGCGTGATACCGGTCAGGCCGAGGAAGAACACGAACGTCGAAATACCGATCCCGAGCGGCCAGATGCTCGCGTGGTCTACGTGTTCCTCTTCGTGGGTTACGGCCGCCTCGGCGGCCGTCCCCTCGCCGTGTGCGACGCCGCCGTCGGTCGCGGCTTTCGAATCGTCGACGAACTCGAGGTGGCCGGTCTTGTAACTGGGTCGGCCGCTCCAGTTCTCGAGTGGTGGTGGCGACGGAATGGCCCACTCGGCCGTTCGTGAGTACTCCCACGGATTCTCGGGTGCTCGCGGTCCGTAGAGGTAGCTGTGGGCGAACGTCGCGAGCATGATCAGGAACGACGCTCCGAAGATGAACGCACCGACGGTCGAAAGCCGGTGATAGATCAGTGCACTATCGGCGAAGTGGAAGACGCGGCGTGGCGTCTCCCAGGCGAGAAACTGCGGGAAGTAAAGCAGGTTAAAGCCGATGAAGTAGACGGCGAAGTTGATCTTGCCGAGCGTCTCGGAGTACATCTTCCCGGTGATCTTCGGCCACCAGTAGTAGAGGCCGGCGACCAGCGCGGTGACCCCCGAGACCATCACGTAGTGGAAGTGAGCAACGACCCAGTAGGTGCCACGGAACTCGTAGTCCAAGACGACCGCACCGAGGAACACCCCGGTGATGCCGCCGAGGATGAACAACACGAGCGCGCCGAGGCTGAAGAGGAACGGCGTCGTAAACCGCACCCGACCTTTGACCATCGTGTAGATCAACGCGAAGACCATCAGGTCGAAAGGTAACGAGATCCCGATCGTCGTCGCCATCATCAGCGTCTTGATCTCCAAGTTGATCGTCGTCAGGAACATGTGGTGCATCCAGACGAGGAACGACTGGACGGCGACCAGGACCATCGAGATGATGACCCACTTGCGTCCGACCAGCCGTCGACCAGTAAACGTCTGGAACGTCTCGAACATGATCCCCAGCGCGGGGAAGAAGACGATATACACCTCCGGATGACCGAAGAACCAGAACAGGTGCGCCCACAGCAGACTCGAGCCCTGTTCGGTCGCGAAGTACTGCGTGAGGAAGATCCGGTCGGTTGCGAGTAACAACAGAGCGGCGAGCAAGGCCGCAAACGCGAACAGCATCATCCAGACGGTGAGAAGCCACGACCAGGTGAACATCGGCATGTTCCAGAGGCCGAGTCCCTCCGCGCGAGAGCGGTGAATCGTGACGAGGAAGTTCACGGTGCCGATGGTGATCGAGATGACGAACAACATCAGCCCGAGAATCGTCGCGTTTCCGCCGGTCGTCGCCTCCATGGCGGGGGTGTACGTCGGCACGTTCAGTGGCGCGTACATCGTCCAACCACCAGCGTACGCACCGCCCTGGAAGAACGAGAGGACGATGAGGATACCGGAGAACAGATAGAACCAGTAACTAAGCGCGTTCATCCGGGGGAACGCGAGGTCTTTCGCACCGATCTGTAACGGAACGAAATAGTTCGCAAACCCGGATGCGATCGGTGAGAGGAACCAGAATACCATCAACAGGCCGTGGGCCGTGACTGCCTGGTTGAACTCGTTACCGCTCAAGAGTCCAATTCCACCGGATTGCCACAGATGTGCTCGAAACGCGAGCGCCATTACCCCTCCAAGAAGGAGGAAAAACAGGGACGTCACAATGTAGAGAATCCCGACGTCCTTGTGGTTGGTCGTGACCAGCCACCGTTTGATCGAGGTCATGGGTGGAAGATCACTCATTCGTCGTCACCTCCGTCGTCGTTGTCGTCATCGTCTTCAGCATCCGGATCCTCGAGTTCGTACGTTTCGTCCGTCGGGCCGGTGAAGTCGATCGTGTCTTCGATCTCCTCGAACTCGTCGTCGGTCGGCGTGATGGTCACGTCGTACGTGCCACCCTGCTCGAAGTCTCCGAGTTCGACCGTTCCGTCCTCGAAGTCTTCCGGACCGAGCGTCGCCGAGAGATCCTGTTCGAACTCGGCGTTCTCCTGGTGCTCGATGGAGAGCTCGAACCCGTCCGTGACGGGTTCTTCCTCGCCGTCGACGAGGGTGATCGTCAACGTCAGCTGTTCGTCCATCCACTGGTCGAACTCGTCCTGTGGGAGGACGGTCACGTCGGAGTCCATATCCGTGTGTCCGGGCCCACAGAGTTCGAAACACTCGGCAGTGTAATCGCCGGGTTCTTCCGCGATGAACCAGGTTTCCTCGACTTCACCCGGAATTGCGTCAGCTTTCACCTTCAGTTCAGAGATGCCAAACGTATGCCAGACGTCCGTCGCGGTCACCTCTATCCAGACCGGCCTATCGGCCGGAACGACCATTCCCTCACCGAGGGAGTTCGTCTCGACGCCATTATCGTAGGTGAACCCCCAGTCGAACGCCCACCCTTCGACGTCTACTTCGATGGCGTCTTCGGGGGCTTCCTGTGGCCCATCCTCGACGTACAGGAGCCATCCGTACGTCCAGACGACCAGCGAGATAACGATGATTGCGCTCAGTCCGAAGGAGACGAATAGTTTCTTTCCGCCCGTTCCACCTGTCGGTAACTCCCCGAGCGTCGGTACGTCGTCGTCATCACTCGGCTCGCCCTCATCGCGGTACTTGTACGCGTTGTACAAGGTGTACGCGATGACGACGGCGCCAACGAGCGTGCCGAGTGCGAGGAAGACGAGGAAAATCATCTCGAACACCTCGACGCGCGTCTGCACCTGCATCGGGATTGTGAGTGCGCTGTAGATTGTATCCACCTCTATTGAAGGCCGCTTATATGTCGGACGATGGTCGCTGGGGGCACTTATCTATTTGGAAACGAGCCGATAGCGTCCTCTCCACGCAACCGGCCGCAACCGTACGGTTACAACCGTTCGTCACCGTTTGCCCGCTACTGTCCGTCACCGGTTCGTAGGGTTCATCACCCTTCTTTCTATCGCTGATCGCTCCCCTTTTAATCAGACATTTGACCTTTTACTCGTCACGTACTGGACCGAGTCGAACACCTTCGGTTCGAGAGCGGCAACGTCCCGAACGGGCGACAGACAGGTGTCGTCTTACCACGATTGCTTCCCTTCGCGCGCGCCTGTTCTCGGCGTAACGTTCTATACCGTTGGGCCCGACGTTCGGGTATGCCGGAAGAAGTCCTCTTCAAGTTCGAACGCCGGATGGACCGTACAGAGATCGCCGACTACCTCAGAACCGTCGCCGACTCCCTCGAGTCGGACGACGAACTCACCCTCGAATCGGGTGGCGAGTCGGTGACACTGGCGCCGCCGTCCCGACCGACGTTCGAAATCAAAGCCGAGCACGAAACCTCGAGTTCCGGCGGCCCGGGGGAACTCAGCGTCGAGTTCGAACTCGAGTGGGACGAAGGCGAAGACGGAGCAGACGGCGACCTCCACATCGGATAACCGCGCGGAGATTAGCTAGATTTCGACGGCCCAGACGCGAAATTCCTCGGGGAGATCGTACACGCGACGGAAGACGCTGTCGACGAACTGAGCGATTCGGTTCGAGTCCGCCTTTGCACTTACGCGAACGTTGACTCCCTCTGCCGCCTCGGGGCGTGTCAGTTCGTCGATCTTGAACGCGGGAAACTCCGTGAGCAGTTCCTTCAACGCCTCGAGTTCGTCGTCCGTACAGTCGAGATTGATCGTTCCGTCACCGAACTGGATCCATGGGGGGACGAGTTCGGCGTCGTCGCCAGCGGTCGACTCCATACCCCGTTCGTCCCCGTCCGGCGACTTCGTTGGTGTCTCGTTCTCGAGGAGTTCGCCGCCAGCTTCGAGCGTCAAGAACTGACTTCCTCGGGTTCGGTGGGCCGTAATGGCATCGACGTAGAGTTTCCGGCGATCGGTCGGATCGGTGGCCTCGAATCGGGTCATACGATACTCCTCGTCCTCGTTTCTTTAAGCCTTTATGCGCTGGCGGTGAACTGGGCGGTATGGCACAGCCACGAATCCTGATTCTCGGCGCGCCGGGGGCAGGGAAGGGGACTCAAAGCTCGAAGATCGCCTCCGAGTTCGGCGTCGAACACGTAACGACCGGGGACGCACTTCGTGCGAACAAGGGGATGGACATCTCCGAGATGGACACCGAGTACGACACGCCACGTGAGTACATGGACCAGGGCGAACTCGTCCCCGACGAGGTCGTCAACGCGATCGTCGACGAAGCGCTCTCCCAGGCCGACGGCTTCGTGCTCGACGGCTATCCCCGGAACCTCGAGCAGGCCGAGGAACTCGAGGGGATGACCGACCTCGACGTCGTCCTCTCGCTCGACGTCGGCGAGGAGGAACTCGTCCACCGACTGACTGGACGCCGCCTCGACCCCGAAACGGGCGAAATCTACCACCTCGAGTATAACCCGCCCGAGGACCCCGAGGTGGAGGACCGACTCGAGCAACGCGAGGACGACACCGAGGAAACCGTCAAAGAGCGACTCCGCGTCTACCGCGAGAACACCGAACCGGTTATCGACCACTACGACGGGCAGGGGGTACTCGAGCGCGTCGACGGTGAGCAGGCTCCCGACGAGGTGTGGGCGGACGTGCAGGCGACGATCGAAGACGCGGCGTAAGCTGATTTTCTCCACGTCTGACGCTTGCGGGTGACATATCTGGACCGACGGGAACGTTATAGTAGCCACTGAACGTCATTACACACCTGATCGCCAGATTGATCGGCGATCAGTGTGTACATTGTTTCAGTTGTTACGATAGTTATCGAAGAACGGAGAGCGGTCGCTCGAGTCGACGTTATCCGATGATGATCTCGTCGGATCCAACGTCGATGTTGTTTTCGCTTATGTTACCCTGCTCTCGGTGGGATTCGTCGCCGGGTCCGAAATCGGAGCCACTACCGCTTCCCGGATCGAAGGAGGGGTCGAGACTCCCCCCTTCCGGCGGCGTAATTTCGACGTGTGCAATCGCGTCGTTGAAGTTCGGGTCGTCGCTTCCTTCGCCGAAGGCCTCTTGCCAGTACTCGTCGGCGGTTTGTCCGGAGCTAGGTTCGTCCGTTATTTCGAACACGAAAATGTATTCGTGGTCGTCGAGTTGGAGGTATCCCTCTCCATCCTCGCCTTCTTCGACTTCGACGTCGACACCGTCGCGCTCGAGGACTTCGTCGGCACTCAACTGAGTGTAGTGTCCCCCGCGGAGTTCGGGTAAGTGGTTGTTTTCCTGGCTCAGGACGCGGACTCCGGCGGTGTCGCTATCAGTGTCCGCCTCTATGGTGTGAAGTATGTTGGATTGCGTGTGATGTGGGAGATCGTCCTCGTCACACTGGTAAATATCCCAATACCGATCGTCGTATTCGACGGTGTCTTTGTATCCCCACGAGTGACACGTATCACGTCTGTACGATGTTGCTTCGAGTTGGAGGCTTGACCGCTCTTCGACCGTGAAACTGGATTCCCAGATTTCCCACCGATTCTGATAGGTGTTGAGGTTCTTGTCGTCCCATCCAGTATCCCAATACTTCTCGGGTTCTCCGGTCGAATCACCGTTTTCGTCGACTGGTTGTGTTTTAACATCGACAGAGATTGCGGGATTGTCCTTCCTCCAACTACCATGCCAGTCATATTCTGCAGATACTTCAGTACCAACTACTGAAACATCCACTTCCGTTCCCGGTTCGACGACGACTTCCGTGTCACCGACTTCGATTCCGTCTGGGACGGTAAAGTATCCGGTGGCGCTGTCTCCGTTCGACGCCGAGATGGTAAACTCGTGGTCGCCTTCGTACAGATCGCCCAGATCGAGAGTGAGGGTCGCCGTTCCGGTCGCTCCGACGTCTCGCTCTTCAATTACCCAGGTTTCGCCCTCGAGATCGTACGGATCACTTTCAGACGTTTGGTCGGGCTCGAGACTAAACTCGAGTTCGCCCATCTCCGAACCCCACTCCGAGAGATTGGAGCCGCCGGTATTCGTCACGTCTACTTCGATCGTAACTTCTTCCTCGGTTGTTTCGACCGGATCGTCCTCGTTACTGGCGTCCATCCCGTCCACGCGTGGGACATCGATATCGAGATATGGTTCCGGTTCCGGGCTAAAGTAGAACGAACCCGGCTGATCAAGTTGGTCCTGATCCGTATAGATCTGGTACTCGTACTCCTCACCCTGGTCTAAGTGATCGTCGGGATCCTCGAGCGTGAAGGTGACGTTCGTCTTCTCGCCGCCGGGGAGATCGACCGTCTCGTTGATCGAGGGACCGCCGTCGCCGCCGATGTCGAGTTCGACGTCCTGTTCTTCGTGTACTTCGCCGACGTTCTCGATCGTCGCTTTGAACTCGAGGTCATCGGTGCCGACGTGTTTGTTCTCGCCGTCCTCACCGCTGATGACGCCGTGGTCTTCTTTGATCCAGAAGTCCGCACTCGAGTCTGTGACGTTCTCGAGGATGACCTGCACTGTCTCGTCGCTTCCAGGACCGATCTCGGGGTTTTGTACGTTTTGGCTGACAGTGACGTCCGTCTGGCCGTCGAGTTCCGAACTGAAGAAGTCGGCCCACCCATCGTGGTACTCGCTTTGGATGACGAGCACCATGTCGTTGTACCCCTTGCTCGTCGCGTTCTGGCTTGCCTCACTCAGCCGTTCGGGGAGATCGCTGTCGTAGTTCGGTTGTGCGACCCCCTCGTCGCCTTGAATGTCGTCTTCGGTCACTTTCAACAGCCGGAGACGGAGCTCCTGGCCGTCGTAACTGATGTCCGGGTCGGATTCGGTCCGGAACTGACCGTCAGTTTGTTCCCACTTTCCGCCACCCTGGTAAACGACGATTCCATCCTCGACATCGTACTCAATCGCCCCGAGATTGTCTATCTCGACGGATTCGTTCCCGCCACTGATTCCGTCAGTCTCGTTGTACCAGGCGATGTGAACCTCACCGTCCTGTCGATAGGTCGCCCCTTCAGCAGGGAACGACTGGGGTTGTCCCGTCGATGCGGTCGTCTCGAGACTGTGCTCGGTCGTATCGATGGCGGAGTACGTGATCTCCGCTTCGCTATCGGCCTCGAGCGAATCGAGCAATCCGATTCCCAACACGAGTACGAGCACAGAACCCATCAGTACGATCCCGATTAACAGCGTAAACCCAACGACGTGAGAGACTCCCCGGTCTCCACGCAGGGCTTGGCGAAGTCGGTCGGCTCCCGGAGTCATTATTTTGTACTAGTTTACAGTTCGAGATAATAAATGTTGGCCTGACTGCTCAGTAAAAATGACAATAGTGTAACTCCACCGTCGATCGGAGAGCGACCGCCGAGGTGCAAAGCGGGTTCCGTTGTCGTTGCTCCGACGAAGATAAACACTTGTATACCGAACGCCCGCTAGGACAATCAGATGACGCGTACAGCCGAGAAGATCAACTCCCTCGTTCGCGAGGACTCCTCGCTCGCCGACGGCCTCGAGACGATCCGCGAGCAAGCCGACGAAAACGGCGGCGAGGTCCAATGGCAGGACGTCAAAGAGGACCTGACCAGCGGGCAGTGGGGACGACTGATCGAAAAGGGAGTGTTGGTCGACGGGGAGGAGGGATTCGAGATCGCCGACAGGGAGGCCTACGACGAGGCACTCGACGGTGACGGCGAGACGGTCGTTCCGGACGTCGACATCGACGACGAGGAGTCGAAGTGGTCCCAGTGGGACAAGATCGCCGCGGTTGGTTCGGTCCTGTTGATGATCGGCTACTGGCTCGAATCCGTCCGCGACACGGTCGGCGGAGCGATCGACTTCCTGCTCGCACCGCTCGACGCCGCACTCCCGTTTTACGCCGTGATTCTCTCCGTCGCGTTGTTGACTGGCCTCTACTCGACGTTGTTACAGGCCAATCTGATGAATCCGGAGATCATCGGAAAGTACCAAAAGCGGATGAAGGCGATGCAGGAGAAACAAAAGGACGTCCGCGAGCGAAAGAAAGAGGCCGAAGAACGCGACGCGAGCGACGCCGAGATCGAGCGCCTCGAGAACGAGATGGATCGCGTTCGCGAAGAGCAGATGGAAGCGATGGCCGACAACATCGGAATGTTCAAAGAGCAGTTCCGACCGATGGTCTGGATCATGTTGTTTACCATCCCGCTGTTTCTCTGGATGTACTGGAAGATTCTCGACGGCCACGTCAGCGAGGCAGAAATGACGATGATTATGCCGATCGCAGGCGAAGTACAGCTGAATCAAGGGCTCATCGGACCGATGTGGGCGTGGATCGTCTGGTACTTCCTCTGCTCGATGGGCTTTACGCAGCTGCTGCGCAAAGCACTGAACATCGACATGACTCCGGCGGGAACCTGATCTCGATCGATTCAAAACCCCTTTTACCTGCCCCGTCGCAGATCGAATATGTTACTCACCGTCTCCGGTCCGCCGGGTAGCGGGAAGAGCACGACCGCGGAGTTGCTCGCCGAGGCGTTCGACCTCGATCACGTCAGCGGCGGTGACATTTTTCGCGAACTTGCCGACGAACGGGGATACACCCCACTCGAGTTCAACAAGCTAGCCGAGGAGAACGACCAGATCGACCGCGACCTGGACCGGCGGCTCCGCGAAATCGCCCTCGAGGAGGACGACCTCGTTCTCGAGTCCCGACTCGCGGGGTGGCTCGCTGGCGGCGAGGCGAACTTTAGATTCTGGCTCGATGCGCCGGCTCGAGTCCGTGGCGAACGGATCGCCGAGCGCGAACGCAAAGATCCCGAGCGGGCGACCGAGGAGACGAAAGCGCGTGAGGCAAGCGAGGCCCAACGGTATCTTGAGTACTACGGGATCGACATTCAGGACCTGACGATATACGACCTCTCCGTAAACACGGCTCGCTGGGATCCCGACGCGGTCCTCGACATGCTCGTGACCGCCGTCGACGAGTACGAACCCGCGGGCGACGAAGGAAAATCGAACGTCGCACTCGAGTACGAGTTCGAATGACGCTCCGTGGTCCGCCCGACGAGCGGTCGCCGGTCGAACTCCTCACGTTCGGCGTCGTCAACCTGGACAAGCCGCCGGGTCCATCCTCCCACCAAGTCAGCGGCTGGATTCGCGACGCCGTCGACGACCGGCTTTCGACTCTCGAAGAGACCGCGACGATCGATCGCGCCGCGCACGCGGGGACGCTCGATCCGAAAGTAACCGGCTGTCTTCCGGTCATGCTCGGCGATGCGACCCGTCTCGCGCAGGTGTTCCTCGAGGGGAAAAAGGAGTACGTTGCCGTACTCGAGTGCCACGGCCGGGTCCCGTCGGACGCGGAATCGATCGTCGCCGAGTTCGAGGGACCGATCTACCAGAAGCCGCCACGAAAGAGCGCCGTCTCGCGTCGACTTCGGGTTCGAACGATTCACGATCTCGAGATCGTCGAACGCGAGCGGCGCCGGCTCCTGTTACGGATTCGCTGTGAGAGCGGTACGTACGTACGCAAACTCTGTCACGATCTGGGCCTCGGACTGGGAACCGGCGCTCACATGGGTGACCTGCGTCGAACGATGACCGCTCCGTTCGACGATACGGATCTCCACACTGCGACCGAGTTCATCGACGCGCTCGCGTTCTGGCTCGAGGACGACGATCCCACACAACTGTACGACGTCGTGGATCCGGCCGAGCGCATTCTCGAGGACCTGCCACGGATCACGATCGCCGAGAGCGCAGCGCGGGAGGTTGCCAACGGTGCACCCGTCTACGCACCGGGTGTGCTCGAAGTCGGAGCCGATGCCAGGGTCGCCGATCTCGTCGCGTGTTATACGCCCAACGGGGCGGCGGTCTGTCTGGGCGAGTTCGTCGGCGACCGTGATGCGAATTCGGGCGTCATCGTGGACCTCGAACGCGTTCTCGTTTGAGTACCACGAGTGATCGAACCCGAATCGTCCGCCGGTCTCCAAGTGGGAAAACGGGGCGTCCGAATCGGCTGGAGCAGACGAAACCGACGGGAGAGGCGTCGCGATGGTGATTGAAACCTCGAGTTCGTCGTGAACACGTGAACAAGAGGTGGAATGCGAATCGAAACGACACGCTTAAACAGCAGACAACCATCGATTCAGATGCGGGACCGTGGGGTAGTGGTATCCTCTGCGGATGGGGTCCGTAGGACCCGAGTTCAATTCTCGGCGGTCCCACTCGAAATTTACTACGTGTTCATCCCCAGGCTTCTCAGACACCTGAGAGTGCCGTCAGTCGAGTTTGGAGGTGGCCGTGATGTCGGAGAATCATTCACACTTTGTCGGCTCGACGCCTCACCACGGTAGTCCCTACGTCACCGATCGATTGGCTGTGACTTCGATGACGGTACCGGACTGGGCCACTCCGTTACGACGAGTGCAAGCCGTGTGGCGCGTTCGTTCCAGCCGCGCGTCGACCGTCCCTGATACGGACTGCTGTACCGATGTACCGGTACGATCGCAGGACGGGTCGTGGTCGCGTCGGACAGGACTGATAGTACACCGTATGAGCCAGTCGACCGAGGAGATCGAGGATGTCGAGCACTGGATCAGTGTGGCTCCCCGAGAGTTAGCCACGAGGGAGGACCGTATTCTCTCTGTGAAGACGCTAGAAGTGTTTAACCTGCTGTACTGTCGATTCTCTGCTATTGGAGATTGGTGAATGGACGAAGCAACTCAGGAAGACGTCGAGGAAGCGATTCTCGAACTCGAAAGAGACCGTGGCTCCGATGACGGCCCCGTCGACGATTCGGACCCAACTGTGTGAACACACTCCGTTTGTAGATCTCGGACGGTCGTGGTTCGTTCGCAGGTTTTGAACGAGCGTGCCTGGAACGGTCCGATTTCGTGCTCCCGATCGCCAATGTCTGAAAGTCGACCTCGAGGTGCCAGCCGTGCGATCGGCATCGTCGAAACGGTTCACTCAATGCTCGCACCCGAGCGGCCGGCACAATCAGTGTGACCGCTGATTCGCGAGTGGGTACAGTGACGAAAAGTGACGATTATATTCAACCAAACTGATTGCCGCCGATCGAGTGACGGTGCGAAGGTTCGGTGGCGTAAATCGGCTCTCCAAAGATCGTGTTGTGAGTTATCAACACAATGATAAAGAATTTGACATTCTGTGTCGAAAGGCGCGTATGCCCTCACGGTACGGAACCGCAGGGATGTTTGTCCTCCTGGCGACCCTCTGGGGAACGTCGTTCGTTGCGGCTCGAGCGGCGCTTGCGGACGTTCCGCCGGTGTTACTCGCCGCGCTCCGGTTCGATATCGCGGCCGTGTTGATGGCCGGATACGCACTCGCGACGACGGACGAATGGGTTCCGACGCGTCGATCAGGCTGGTACAACGTCGTCCTCGGCGGTGCGTTGTTCGTCGCGGCCCACCACGCATTGCTCTTTGCGGGCCAGCAGTACGTCACGAGCGCGGTCGCCGCGGTCGTCGTCTGTCTCGACCCAATCCTGGCGGCGGGGTTCGCCCGCACGCTCCTCCCCGACGAACGGCTCGAGCGACTCGGTATCGTCGGGCTCGTACTGGGGCTGGTCGGCGTCGCTGTCGTGGCAAATCCGTCGCCGGAAACGATGCTCGCGGCCGACGTCGTAGGCGTCGCCCTGATTGCCCTTGCGGCAGCTGCGTTCGCTCTCGGCGCGGTAACGACGCGACGGTTCCGGACGACACTCCCCGTCCAGACGATGCAGGCGTGGATGCTCGCCGTCGGTGCCGTCCAGTTACACGTGCTGGCGCTGTTCGTCCCGGGCGAGCGGATGAGCGCGATCACGTGGTCGTGGCCGGCTCTCGTGGGCCTTTGGTACCTCGCGGTCGTCGCCGCGGCCGTCGGCTACCTCCTGTACTTCGAACTGCTGGATCGACTCGGTCCGATCGAGGTCAGCCTCGTCGCCTACGTCGCCCCAATCTTTGCCGCCATCGGCGGCTGGATCGCGCTCGAGGAGTCCATTCGTCTCCAGACCATTGCAGGGTTCGGCCTCGTCGGTGCCGGTTTCGTACTCCTCAAGCGAACTGCGCTCGTCCGCGAACTCGAGACACGATACCGGTGATCGAACGTGAAAACGACACCAAAAAACGGATTCCAGACAGTTGTCCGGTTTGTTGTCGGTCATTTTCGGCGCAACCCCGTCCGAACGGCGGTTGGGCCGGTAACTCGGTACAACAACCCGTCTCAGTCGGCCGTCGGTGGCGACGTCAACACGTCGGTTTTTTCGGCGGCGTAGCCGAAGACGTCGCGGTAGCCGTTGGATGACATGAGAATCGGGTAAAACGACTCTTCTGCGATCTGTGCGTCACCGTCGGCGGCGGCGAACGTCTCGCCGGCGTCGACTTCGGTGAAGTTGTCGACGAACACCTCGTAGGTGTCGGCCCGATCCTTGCGGATGACGTCGGTAAGCCGAAAGACTGGGAGGTCGTGCCCGACTGTGTCGCCAGGAAGGGCGCCGACTGCGGTCAGGAACGCTCGAGTCAGTCGGTCTGCGTTCTGGGCCGCTGTCTCCGACCCTTGGAGACCACACTCGACTTCGATCGTCTTGATCTCGGAGAAGAGCCGTCCTTCCGAGAAGTTACTCGTTTCGACCATCGCGACGACGGGGAGCTGTGGAACGACGTCGTGTGCGGTCTCGCTGACGCCGTTGACGATTGCAAACGGGTCGGCGTGGCTCTGGGTCGAGTGCATCGAGAAGGTGAGGCAGTCTTCGAGTTCCGCGACGAGGTCGTGTGCGAGCCGACCTTCGTGGGTCTTCGCGTTCGGGTCGCCCGGGAACGTCCGGTTCAGGTCCTCGTCGACGAATCGAACCCGGCGCTCCAGGGCCTTTTCGTTGGCGACGACGAGTTTTACGGGTCGCTCGACAGTCGGCGGATCGTCGAGGAGGCGTTCGACGGCGCGAACGCCACAGGGCTCGTCGCCGTGGATTCCAGCGAGGACAGCGATCTCCGGCGTTCCCGACCCGAGCTGTGCAACTCTCATTACTTGCTAGTTGGGCTACGTCTTCAAAGGCCGTTCGATCCGTCGCAAAATAGATCACTCGAGCGATACGATCGATGCGGACTTCGAGTGAGGATATCGTACGAACGTGTCGTCGTTACGGTTCGTCCCGAACTGGTGATCACTCCTCGAGCGAATCGACGTAGGCGTAGTCCTCGGGGCGCGCCGTCGGTCGGACGCCATCGAGCGGAATTCGCCAGTCATCGATCCGATCGGGTTCCTCGAGCGCGTCCGTGAGAACCGTCCGCACCTCGAGGAGGTCGACGCCGTAGTAATCCGTGGGGATTCCGGCGAGATACTGGAGGGCAGTATCGAAGAGGGAATGCATGCCGCCGTCGTCGTCGAATCCGTATCGCTTGTACGCCCCTGCTGCGACCTGGACCATTCCGTGAAGGAACGCACTCTCCGTCGTGGCCCGGCCGTAGTTGTACCACTCGAGTTCGAAGCAGTCGTGGCTCTCGTGGTACTCGCCGGCGTTGTAGAGGCGGACGCCGTGGACCGTCGCTTCTCTGAGCGTCGCGTGCTCCCAGCGTTCCTCGGATGGAAGCCAACCCGTCGGCTCTCCCGAGGATGGTGGTGGGATAGCCGGATTATTGGTGTGGTCGTCCACGGCGGATCGTACGACGCGGGGCGAAAAAAGGCGATCCATCGCCGACGGTCGGAAAAAGGCGGATCATATCGACGAACGGACTTATAAGGAATCGATGAGACGGTTCGAGCGAATGAACTACCCGCGCGGGAAGTGCCAGGACTGCGGGGAACGACTCTACGAACACGTCGACGGCGGATACCAGTGTCTGAACTGTCGCCGACAGTACGCAGAAGACGTCTTCGAACGGCGCTCGCCCTAACTGCCGCGAGACGAAACTGGCGCTCAGAGCCGCGTCAGTCGTACGGACTTGCTGTACCGCCCAGCCGCGTCAGTCGTACGGACTGCTGTACCGTCCGGAGACGTATCCTCCTTCGGAGTGCTGTACCGACGTACTGACGCGACCGCAGAGTGTGTCACAGTCGAACCCGAACCGACGGCTAACAGATCGTACCGGGCCTCGAGTCCGTGAGACGTTCACACCCGGGTCCGCATCTCGCAACGCTTTTGCCTCGGGGGTTCGGACGGTTTACATGGCGAACGACGTTCCCGAGCACGAGCCCTATTCTTCGAAACTCGAGGTACCGGAAGCGCTAACGTTCGACGACGTCCTCCTCCGACCGAAAGAGAGTCGCGTCGAGCCCGACGACGCTGATCTCACGTCCCGCGTCTCGAAATCCGTCGAGGTCTCCGTTCCGATTCTCTCGGCGGCGATGGACACCGTGACTGAGAGCGGCATGGCGATCGCGATGGCTCGCCACGGTGGTCTCGGCGTCCTCCACCGCAACATGAACGTCGACGAGATGGTCGAGGAGATCGACCGTGTCAAGAGCGCGGACGAACTCATCATCCCCCTCGAGTCGGTCGTCACCGCCGACCCCGAGATGAGTGTTCGCGAGGTCGACGAGCTAATGGCTCGCGAGGGAGTCGGCGGCGCACCCGTCGTCAACACCCGCGGCGAGGTGCTGGGGATCATCTCGAGTACGGACATTCGTCCGCACCTCGAGGTCAACGAGGACGATCCGGTGACGGAGGCGATGACCGACGAGGTGATCACGGCGCCGACGGACATCGGCGCGCGCGACGCGTTCGACCTGATGTACGACCACAAGATCGAGCGCGTTCCCGTCGTCGACGACGAGAACCTGCTCGTCGGTCTCGTGACGATGCAGGGCATCCTCCAGCGCCGGGAGTACAAGGAGGCAGTTCGCGACGATGACGGCCGCCTGCGGCTGGGCGTCGCCGTCAGTCCGTTCGAACTCGAGCGCGCCGAGGCGGCGGACGACGCCGACGCGGACGTGCTCTTCATCGATACTGCCCACGCGCACAATATGAACGTCATCGACGGTGCGCGGGAGATCGACGAGGCCGTCGAGGCTGACATCGTGGTGGGCAACGTCGGCACTCGCGAGGCCGCCGCGGAACTCGTCGACTTCGCGGACGGGATCAAGGTCGGCATCGGACCGGGATCGATCTGTACGACTCGTGTCGTCTCCGGTTCGGGTATGCCCCAGATCACGGCCGTCGCACAGGTCGCAGACGTCGCACGCGAACACGACGTTCCAGTGATCGCAGACGGCGGTATCCGCTATTCGGGCGACGCGATCAAGGCGGTCGCCGCCGGCGCGGACGCGGTGATGCTCGGTTCGTACTTCGCGGGCACCGAGGAGGCGCCGGGGCGCGTCGTAACGATGAACGGCAAGAAGTACAAACAGTACCGCGGTATGGGATCGGTCGGGGCGATGAAATCCGGCGACGGCGACCGGTACCTCAAGGACGACCCCGAGGACGACGACGAGTACGTTCCCGAGGGCGTCGAAGCCGCCACGCCGTACAAGGGGACGCTCAAGTCCGAACTCCACCAACTCGCCGGCGGCATGCAGTCGGGAATGGGTTACGTCGGTGCGGGCACCATCCCGGAGTTCAAAGAACGCTCCGAGTTCGTCCGCGTCTCCGCGGCCGGGCAGGCCGAGAGCCACGCCCACGACGTCGTCATCACCGACGAGGCGCCGAACTACTCGCCGGATAACAGCTGAACGATCCGCTGTACGGACAGGGATCCAGCCACGATACGATCGTGTTACGCCGAAAACGCCCGACAGCATATCGTACGAATCGGGGTCAGTTTCGGCACCGAATCCGGCTTTTTCTCACTGGTGTCCGAACCCCAAACTCGTTTGGGACGTCGATCGCTTCGTCCGCCGAACCGAGAAGGTAACGCCTACGTTCGTTCGGCACCGATCAACGGGCGTGAACCGCCGTACGGTACTGCAGTCAGCTGGCGTGTTCGGGGCGGCCTGCCTCGCGGGCTGTCTCGAGGGAGTCCAGGATCACTTCGTCGGAAGCGTCCAGGGAGTGGTTCCGATCGAGATTTACAGCGAGAGCGACCGGTTTTACAACGTCCAGCTCGTCGCCTACGAGCGCGAGACGAACCGCCAGACCTACGAGGAGGCCTACGCCGTCACGCCCGGCGAGAACGTCGTCCCGCCCCATCTGGAGGGTGTTTATCAGACGCTTCGCGTTACCAGATTCGACGAGGACGACGAGCCGGAGATCCGCGAGGCGGCGATCACGCCCGATACCGAGCTCGTCGTGGTCCGCCTCGATGAGGAGTTCGTCGTCGAGGTTCGACGCGGCGAAAGCGGCGAGACGATCACCGAGACGGAGGACGCGGGAGCGAGCGACGACGTTCCGGGCGCCGACGCGGATACCGATGGCGTTCCAGTCGGCGATGATCCCGACGACGACTGACGGCGTACCGATCGGCGATGATCCCGACGACGACTGACGGCGTACCGATCGGCGATGATCCCGACGACGACTGACGGCGTGATCGGTGACGATCCCGACGACGATTGATTAGAGGCACTCGAGACGGACGCGTCGTGGCCGCTCGGTTTCTTTGCTCAGGGGTACGGGTGGAACGCTCGGTCGAGACGCGTTTCGAAGCCGAGATCGGTGGGAACCGTCCGCGCCCGCTCGCCGAAAAACGGCGTTCCGGTGAAAAGCGGCTGTACGCCGGGGACGACGACGCGGACCGCTTCGAACCCGATTCGCTCGACGTCACGCGTCGTCAGCCGGGCCGCGTACGGCGTCAGTCCGGCGCTCTCGAGCCGTTCGACGACCGACTCGAGCGCGTCGGTTCCCGGTGGAACGTCGTCCGGGCCGACGCCTTCTGCGGGAACCCGCCGACCGACGTCGACGAACTCGCGGGCGGGAACCGGGAACGACGCGTACTCGCCGATCTCTCCGGAGGCCTCCGTCGCATCCTCGGGGCCGAGATTTCGAAGTTCCATCCAGTTCTGGATCGCCTCCTCGAGTGCACCCGTTGCGGCCACCGTCGCATCGAGGCCGGCCGCGGAGCCGACGGCGAACGCTGGCCACGCGTCGTCTCCAGCGTCGACCCCGTCTTCGGAAACCGACGCCGGATCTCGGTGGACGGCGACGGCGACCACCGGGACGTCGATATCTTGGGTCACGAGCAACGGCGTTACCTCGAGTCCCTCGCTTCGGGCGCGGCGCTCGAGCGTCTCGAAACGGTCGTCGTCGACCGCGAGACCGAGCGGTTCGAACGTCGAGTACCACGCGAGCATCGTCGCGTCGCGCTCGATCACTTCAGCCAGCCCCGACAATACGGCGTCGACGGTCGACGATCCGAGGCCGAGTCCGGTCGTTATCGCGGGCACGAGCCGCTCGCCGGGCTGGGGAAACTGCACCGCCGCGGCCGGCAGGTGCGCCGGATCGCCGGTCGCGAGGTTCTCACCCGACACCCAGCGGTGGGTCGCGTCGGGGTCGTACGCCGGTGCGTCCTCGGGTCGGACGAGATCGGTCGGCGAAACGGGGTTCTCGAGAACCGATTCGCTCGCGTGGACGAACTCGTCGTCACGGTAGACGCCCGCGCAGTAGCGCTCGAGGGCCTCGCCTACCGCTTTCATCAGCGCGGCGTTCCAATCGTCCGCGACGCCCGCGGCCTGTTTCGGCGCGCTCGCGTCGCTGAACCCTTCCGTTTCGGCGTTCGTCGCCAGATAGTACGGCGCGGGGAACGACTCGACCTCGCCGATGCTCGCGACGATCCCAACGCGGTCGTCGATCGCCGCCTCAACGCGTTCGACCGCCACCTCCAGATCGAACGCGTCGTCGTCGCGCTCGAGCGTTCGGTCGCGTTCTCCGTCGTCACACGGACAGCCCGGAACCGGAAGCACTCGCCGCCGCCGGTGGGGGAGTTCGACGACGTGGCCGATTACGGACCGTTCATCGCCGGAGAGAACGCGGACGCACTCCCGGCCGGCGAGTGCGCCGGCGAGGCGCGCGGTCGAACGATCGGTACTCGGACGCTCGGTCGTTTCCGGGTCGTGCGACGCGACGCGTGCACGGAGACAGTCGAAACAGCCGGTCGCCGGCGCGAACCCCGACACTGCGGCATCTACGGATTCGAGCGGGCGACCGCCGACGCCGCCGATCTCCACGGCGATCCAGGGTGTACCGCCCTGCAGTGTGGCTTCGTTTGCCTGTACGAACGTACTCGAGCCGGCGACATCGGCAACGACGCCGAACCTGGCGTCGGCGAGATCGGCCGGACTGGCGTCCGTGATCGAGACGTCGACGTCTCCCAGCGCGGCGACGACGGTTTCGTAGACCGGATCGTCACCGACGACGTGAACCTGCATGTCCGTACGCTCGCAGCCGGGATCAAAAAAGGCCGCGACGAGCCTCGAACGATTCCGGATACAAACAGCGCCGAGAATCAACCGTCTCGGGATACGAACGCCGCGGGATTGAGTATCCCGTAGGCCGAAGCGACAGCTGTGAGTACTGCTAACAATCCAACCGAGAGCGTCGTGACCGATGTCGTGGTACCGAGGACCGATTCGGCGGACCGCCATATCACGACGCCGGACCCGAGCAACACGAATACACCAAAGAGCCGTCCGAGCATCTCGACAGTTATCAATCTCGACACGGAATCCGAGCTCTCCATGCTGAAATCCACTGCCCACGGATAGAAAATTGTTAGTATCCCGACGGTTGGAGTTCCGCGGTCGTCAGATCACGGCGGACGTCAATCGGACTCTCCGCGGGCGTCCGTATCCTCTTGTCCTTCCTGTCTGGTCTCCGCGACGTCGACGACGTCGCCGGTCTCCGACGGCATGTCCTCGCCTTCCTTGATCGCCTGGGCCTCCTGTTCCATCGCTTCGACGTCCATCTCGGTCTCTTCGATCTCGCCGATGATCTCGGCGATGTCGTCTAACCCGATCAGTTCGCGCGTTTCCTCGTCGAACTCGAGGCTCTCGAGGTCGGTGCCGTCCGTCTCGACGTCACTCCCCGAGAGGTGTTTACCGTACCGGCCGACCATCGAGGTGAGTTCCTGTGGGAGGACGAACGTCGTCGACTCGCTCTGGCCGATCTCCTCTAAGGCGTCCATTCCTTTGTCGATGACCGCGCGCTCGCCCATCGATTCGGCCGACCGGGCGCGCAGGACGGTCGAAATCGCATCACCCTGGGACTCTAAAATCTCGCTTTGTTTCTCACCCTGGGCGCGGATGATGTTCGATTGCTTTTCACCCTCCGCGCGTTCGACGGCACTCCGGCGTTCACCCTGGGCCTCTAAGATCATCGCCCGGCGACGGCGTTCGGCGGAGGTCTGTTTTTCCATCGCTCCCTTGACGTCCCGCGAGGGCGTCACCTCGCGGACCTCGACCGACTCGACGCGGATACCCCACTCGTCGGTGGGCTCGTCCAGTTCGGCGCGGATCCGCTCGTTGATCATCTCCCGCCGGCTGAGAGTGTCGTCGAGTTCCATATCGCCGAGGACGGCGCGAAGCGTCGTTTGTGCGAGGTTCGACACCGCCCGTTGGTAATCCTCGACCTCGAGGAACGCCCGTTTCGCATCCATCACCCGGATGTAGACGACGGCGTCGGCGGTGACAGGCGAGTTGTCCCGCGTGATCGCCTCCTGGCTCGGCACGTCGATCGTCTGGGTCCGCATGTCGAACGTGTAGACCCGTGAGACGAACGGCGGGACCACGTTCAGCCCCGGCTCGAGTAGTTTGCGGTACTCCCCGAAGACGGTGAGTGCGCCCCTGTCGTAGGCGTCGACGATCTCGATCATCGACCAGACAGTGGCGACGACGAGCACGAGCGCCAGCGCCGCGACGATCAGTATCGGATCGCCGATGTCGAGTTGCAGGGGAATGGGTGCGGTGTGGTCCATTATGTGTGATACGGTGCCAGGACGAATAACTCTTGGGCGCTGGTCGCTCGAACGGCGGAGACGGGAGGTTTTTCTCCGCACACGATAGCATAGTCTCTATGACAAGAGGGTCCGAAGCCGATTCGGAGTTACTGGCGTCTCCGTCCGATCCAGTACGTGATCGTCGGACTGGTGCTGGCGGTGCTCGGGCTCGTCGCGACCTCCTTCGGCGAGGAGCTGGCCGTCCTCGTCGGCGGTCTCTCGCTTGCGGTGCTCGCGTACGCGCCGCTTACCGCCCGTGGAACGACGGTAAAACGACGGACCGAGTGACGCGGTTGACGGTCGACGGTCACTCCTCGTCTCGAAGCCGCGTTAGGACCTCCTCGGCGTTCTCGAGCGCCTGCTCCTTTTTCGCCGGGTAGGCTTCGACCTTTCCGCGGAACGTGATCCCCTCGCCGAGGCGGACGTCGCCCCCGAAAGCGGCCTGTTTGTCGAGTCGGAGGAACAACTCCGTATTTTCGGTGACTCGCTCGTCGAGCTCGTCGGTCAACGTCTCGAAGTCCTTCAGGTCGGCGAGTCTCGAGAGGACGTACCGAACGTCGTCGGCGTTTTCGACGCGAGTCGAGAGGACGAGGATGCGGTCGCCGTAGTGGCCTTCGCTTTCGACCCGTTCGATCGGAAACGGTTCGTCCTCGCCGTCGCGGTCCGGCAGGAAGGTCCGAAGCGCCTCCTCGACGCGCTTTTCGTCCTCAGTGGCGTAGCAAAACGTTCGCAAATCGACGTAGTGAAGCGGAATCTGTGGCATCTGCGGGGGATCGAACGGTGTATCCGTCGTCCGTCTCGGGTCGGTTCCGGCGGCGTTTGGGGACCGCCTCGGCGTCTCGAGATCGGCCCGAACGGTCTGTGGTCGTTACTCGTCGGCGTCCGCATCGACGTCTTCTTCGTCTGCCGCCTCGAGGGCGTCCTCGGGGACGCCGGCTTCCTGTCCGTCCTCGAAGCTGATGGTGTAGGTGACGTCGCCGAACATCGACTCCATCGTCTGGGTAACGGTGCCGGTTTCGCCGTCGAACTCGCTGTGCTCGTCCTCTAAGACGACGCGGTCGTCTTCCTCGAAGCTCATACTCGAGATTCCGCGCCGCCGCGTAAAAAGGAACTGATTGCAGACCTCCGCTTGGGGAGTGTCGTCCGTTGTCCCGTGGTTTGTGTTGACGACCGTTCGAAACGATTAACTGCCTGTGTAGTCAATTATGCAACATGTTCGGAATCCTGTTTATGGTCCTCCCGATCGTCGGCGCGTACGCCGTCTACGTCGATGCGGTCGACCGCGACACCGACGGACCGGTGTGGTGGGCAGTGTTGACGCTCGTCATCGGCTACGGCGTCGGACCGATCTTCCTGGGACTGTTTCTCGTCCTCTATCTCGTTCTCCACTTCCTCGAGGCGAAGTGGGCCGGCCGCCGCTCGGTCTCGGGAGCCTGATCGTCGGCGTTCTTTCCGCTGTGGGGCGATCAGCGAGGGGGTCAGCGGTCGAGTTCCTCGAGTAGCGTCTCCGCGGCGGCACTCGAGGAGCCGGGACCGCGGGCGGTGACGAGGTCGCCGTCGACGGTGACACTCGCGTCGCGCTCGAGTTCCGCATCCCAGTTTCCTCCGGCGGCCTGTACTTCGTCTTCGACCCAGTAGGGGAGTTTCCGGCCGTCCGGCATGCAGTCGTTCTCGTCGACGATGTCTTCTTCCCACTCGTTGGGGAAGCCGGTGACGTCGCGACCGTTGACGAGAAACGCGCCGTGGCTGTCGCGGGCGAACGCGAGGATGCCGACGGCGTGACAGACGACCAGCGCTTTCCCGTCGCCTTCGATCGTCTCCCGCAGAACGTGGCGCGCGTCGCGGTCCTGGTTGACGTCCCACTCGGTGCCGTGGCCGCCGGGGAAGACGACGGCGTCGTAGGCCTCGGCGTCCGCTCGAGCGAGCGGGATCGGATCGTTCAACCGCTCGTCGCTCTCGTGGACCTCGCGGACGTGTTCAGCGGTCTCTTCGCCAACCTGTTCTGGATCGACCGATCGCTCGTCGATCACCGGTGGATTCCCCGACGGCGTCGCGACCGTGATCTCGACTCCTGCCGTCGAGAGCGTCTCGAGCGGTTCGACGCACTCCTCTCCCCAGTATCCTTCTTCGCTGACGACGAACAGTGCCTGCGTCATACGCGAGGGTACACCGACCGCGGATAAAACTCCCCGCCCCGTCCACGATTTCGCCGGCACCGGCACGTATTTTTCGCTGGATAAACAGCCGAACCATTCGTGACGATCAGCGTCGCGGCTTCCCAACCACGGTTCCCGTCCGTTCGTGGCCACACACGGCCGTCTGTGGCGACGGCCACGCGACCCCCGTCGTGGTGAAATCCGCGTGAACTCGAAGACTGTTCCTGTTCGATTCGCCGACCGTCAGACTGCGCTGAGATTGCTTTTTCGCCGTCCGTGACGAACGACTGGTCGGTGATAGCATGTCAGGACGTTCGGGCCCGTTCGACGAACTCGGAGAACTGTTCGACCGACTCGCTCGTCAACTCGAGACGGCGGCTCGATCGTGGGAGACGGAAGTCGACGACCGAAGCCGCCTCGACCTCTCGATGCGGGGATCGACGACCAGTCTCGATCTGACCGAGGAGGGCGAGGCGTTCGTCGTCACCGTTGACGTCCCCGGTTACGAGACCGACGACCTCGAGATCAGCCTCGTCGATGGGACGCTCAGGATCAGGGGCGAACGAACACAGGAGGCAGATCGTGAGGACGAGGAGACGTACATCCGTCGCGAGCGGGAGATGCGATCGTTCAGTCGCCAAGTGCGACTCCCGGAACCCGTCGACGCGGACGACGTCGACGCCACTCTCAACAACGGCGTCCTCACCATCTCCCTGCCCAAACTCGAGCCAGACGGAAACGGACACACGATCGATATCGAGTGAGCGTTTCCGGGGGACCACCGGGAAGCCGATGGGAAGTCACTCGTCGTCACGGGCGGTCTCACCGGTCGTCGAGGTTCAACGCGTCGAAAAACCTCCGGGTAAGTCGGCCGCCGACGAACTCGAGCAGTTGTTCCTCGTCGCCGACGTCGTCACCGAAGAGACCGAGACCGATCCGCCCGCCCGCCATGTCGTGGTGGCCGCCGAGGGCGCCGAACTCGCCGAATCCCTCTTCGAGTGTTTCGCCGATGTGGATCCGGGGATCGATCGATCGCGCACTGATCCGAATCGTCCGACCGACGATGCCGTAGACCAGCACGGTGTCGACGCCCTCGAGGTTGAGCAGGAAGTCCGCCGCCTGGGGGAGGGCGTCAGTTTCGGAGGTCGTCCCCACGCTCGCCACGAGCGAGGAGCCCCGGCGTTCGCGGGTGGCGATCGCGCGACCGATCGCGTCGATCGTCCCCGGCGAGAACGCGCTCCCGTAGAGCTGTTCGAGCGCCTCGAGATCCGCGGTAGGGTAGACCGAAAGCGCCGCTTCGTACTCCCGTCTCGTCGGTTCGCGGACGAAATCGAGGCGTTCCCGGTGGAGGGCAAAAAGCAAGGCGGAGGCGAGTCGGGTCGTCAACTCGACGTCGAGTTCCAGCAGGTACTCCACGAAGATCGTCGCGGTCGCACCGTATCTCGTCCTGACGTCCTCGACGGATGCGCCGACCGACTCGCCCGGATGGTGGTCGACGACGATGTCGGGTTCGACGTCGGCCGACAGTTCGGAGTTCGCGCCGGGGATCGCGTGATCGACGAACGCGATACAGTCGTAGCCGTCGACGTCGACCTCACCGACCGAACGAAGGGAGATGTCGAGCATGTTGACGAAGGCCCGATTCTGTTGGTGAGAGATCTCGCCGCCGTAGACGATCGCCACGTCGCCGACGCCGATATCCTCCGCGATCGCCTCCAGTGCGAGCGCGCTCGCGAGACAGTCGGGATCGGGGTTGTCGTGACAGACGATCGCAAGCGACTCGACCGTCTCGAGGACGGACGCGAGTTCCGCCGCGCGGGACATACGCGAATCTACGGGAAGCGGCCGTTTGAACCTCCGGTGGCTAACGGTCGATCTGCTGTCGAAACGCGGCGTTGATCGGCGAATATGCTCTCGATACCGGAAACCGGTGGTCGCCTCGAGCGAACCACCCGATCGATTGCGACCGACGGACGCGCCGAAGCCGCTACTCGTCCGGAATCAATCCCGTGAGCGCATCGCTCGCCGGTGCGAACTCGATCTCCGTCCCGCGGCCGTCCGCGCGGGCTTTCTCGTACAGCATGTGAGCCGCGGCGACGGTTTCGATGCCGGTTCCGCCGCTGTCGAACACCGTAATCTCGTCGTCGCTCGTCCGACCCGGCGCCACGCCGGCGACGACGTCACCGAGTTCGGCGTGGATATCGTCTTCGGTCACGACGCCCGCCTCGAGCGCCGCGAGGAACGAGCCGGCGTCGTGGGTCGCTCGTTCGCTGAGGTCGGGCACGTACGTCGCGCGCTCGATCGTCGTCGTATCGAGTTCGCGTTCGTCGGGCGAGTACTGGCCCATCGCCGTCACGTGGGTCCCCGGTTCGAGAGAGTCACCGTCGAACACCGGCTCGCTCGCCGTCGTCGCCGTGATGACGACGTCCGCGCCCTCGACGGCCGTCTCGCTCGAAGCGACCGCACGAACCGTCGCCTCGAGGTGGTCGTCGAACTCGTCGGCGAACGATTCGCGGTTTCCGCGCGTTGTGGAGTAGACGCGGACGTCGGCGAACTCCCTGACGGTGGCGGTCGCGTGGAGCTGTCCCCTGGCCTGGGGGCCGCTACCGATCACTGCGAGCGTCTCGGCGTCGTCGCGGGCGAGTGCGTCCACGGCGACGGCGCCCGCCGCGCCGGTCTTGAACGGGTTCATGCTCGCGCCGTCGAGCAACGCGAGGGGCTCGCCGCTGTCGGCGTCGAAAAGCGGCGTCACAAACCACGCGTCGCCGGCTCCGAAGCCGGCGCTGTACATGTATCCGCCCATCGCCCCGGTCTCGGGGAGGATGGCGGCGTAGCTGGTGAACATCCCCGCCGGATCCGACCGAAAGAGCGCAGAACGCGGTTTGGCGGGCGCGCCGTCGGCTCGCTGGCGGTATCCGTCGCGAACGGCGTCGACGTACTCGGCGGGTGTCGCGAGCTCCTCGAGCGCTTCGCTGGTGAGAAAGAGTGTTCGAGTCACGTTCGAGACGGCAACGCGAGAGCGGATAAAGAAATCGGGGAGACGAAGAGATCGGAGGGAGAGTCAGTCCGCGTTGAGTGGAGGACGGGACGACTGGGCTTCGTCCGAGCCGTCCGCGGGGGTGTTTACGAACATTGCGTGACCGATGATCCCCATCGCGACGAATGCACCGATCGGTACCGCTGCCGTTAACGAAAGTCCGACCAAGAAGAGGGCAGCGGTGATACCGAGCAGTGCGACTGGGATGAGGCCAAGAACAATGTCGTAGTATCCAGTCATAATCTATCCTATACTATGGCAAATACGCATATAAGTGTTTCCCATAATTAGCCAGTACTGGATTCGTTCGTAATTTGTATCTCAGTGGTTGGATTCTCATAAGTTATTGTGAAGTCATCAGAATTTCGATCACTCGAGCGGCGAGGAAAACGCCGAGAACTGACTCGAGAGCAAGACTGCGAAACCGACGGAAGCGTCGGGACTGTGCCGGATTCGGCTACATTCGAATCAGACGTTTACACTGGAGCAGGAGATAGGCGCCCGATCGACGTCGGTTCGTTCTCGAAATGTGATTGGTCGTCTGATATCCGTCCGCGAAACCTCGGCACGCGGCGGGGTCGACGCTGTCGTCACCTCGCGTTCAATCGCCGGAGTGCAACGCGACGGCACCGACGCGCCAGCCGACGAGAACGATCAGTCCGAGTCCCGTCATGACGAGCGGGAACGGCCACGCGATACCGCCGTCGAAGTACGGCGACGCCCGGAGGAGAAAGCCGACGTTCGCACCGCCGAGCCAGGTGACCGTCACCGTTCGAACCGTCGGAACAACTGCCAAGTGGTCGGTCGTGTACAGCCCGGCGATCGCCGCGACGATCAGCCAACCGGCCACGAACGGGACGATCGTCTCGAGGGCGGCGAGTGGCTCACCGGCCGGATCGAGCCCGTGGGTGAGCCCACCCGCAGTCACCAGCGCGGCCAGTAAGCCGACGTCGACCGCGGCGAGTGCGACCGTTCGACGGTCGAGGGAACGACCACCGGCGTTTCTCCCGGCTACTGTAGTCATACGGTGTCGTTTGTACGCTCGACATATCGGTTTCCCGGTTCGGTCGCCGACGCGAGAACCGACAGGAGAGGGAACCCCCGGCGACTGAGCGTCGCCGAGTGTCGTCCAACGGACGGGGCGTCCGTGCGAGGTGAACCCTCGCACCGCTCGGTTCGCTCACTGGACACTTCGTTATCGGGCCCGTTCAGCCAGCCGATTTCGTTCGCCGATTCCGGTAGTCGCAGTAGGTGTCCCTTACGAACCGACTCTCGGCACCGAAATCGGCGAAAGTACTGATGTACGCCCGACGCAAAGTCCGTACGATGACCGTGGCTGGCGAGGGGTACGCCGAGTGCGACGGCTGTGATCGGAGGGAGTCGCCCGAAGCGCTCGTCGAGGTCCGAATGCCAAACGGTGACGCCGTCGCCTGTTGCTCTCAGTGTGTGCCCCACGCCCGTCACGTCGCACAGAAGGCATCGTCGCTGGATCAGCCACGAAACACCTGTGACGGCTGTAGCCACGTCGTTCCGGAGACCGAACTCAAGGAGTACGCCCTAGAAGACGGGACGGTCGTCGCCTGCTGTCCGTCGTGTTCGAAGGAGGTTCCCGACGACGCTCGAGACGGGAGACCGACGGAAGATTGCGGACCGGGACCCGAAGGAGATCGGTCGTCGATATCCCGATGTACCCACTGTCACGACCGGATCCTCATCGAACCGTTTCGGGTGACGACCGTCGACGGGCGAGTCGAACGGCTCTGTCGGTCGTGCAAGCGCGACGCCGAACGGCGGGGTGTCGTCTCGAGCGTCGAGATGCGGGCGACCAGAGCACGAGACGTCCTCGGCGTCGACGCGGACGCGAGCGCCGAGACGATCCGTCGGGCCTACCGTCGGCAGGTCAAACGCGCTCACCCGGATCGGTCGACTGGAAGCAGGTCGGCGTTTCGACTCGTCTCGGACGCCTACGATCGGCTGTCGGCCGACGATCACTGAGCGGGAGGATCGCGACGGATGAAGCCGAGCGTCGCCGGGTTGAAGTAGTAGGTACCACCGCACCCTTCACAGGTCGCCGCGAGCGGCTGGCCGTGGCGGTGTCGTTTCCAGAGTTTCGACTGTGGCGCATCGATCTCGAGGACGACCTGCTCGGGACAGCCGTCGGTCGTACAGGGAAACCGCATGAACCAGTTGGGCACGGAGAGCGGACCGAGCGGCTCGAGGTGTCGTCTGAGCCCGGTGAGTAACTCGAAGATCGTCCGCGAGGGATCGTCCCGTTCGATCGGCGCTCCCTCGACGTCGGCGATGAATCCCCCTCGGTGACGATCGGCGGCGTACACCGGAAAGATCGGGATACCTTCGGCCCGCGCGTAGCCGATCTCCTGGTTGACCCATCGGGAGTCGGTCGATCGTTCGGTCAACACTGCGACGAGGATGTCGCTGTCGGCGATTCGACTCTGGAGGCGATCCCGCGTGCTATTCGAGTCTACCTCCTCGAGTGCGATGTGAACCCCGAACGGGAGGTTCTTGACCGTCGAGAACAGCTTCTGGACGAACTCGAGATCCGGGGGCGCGTGCGAGACGTATACCTGTTCTCCGGTCATCGTATTAGTTGCAACGTATATTACCCCGAGTTTAATTAATGTATCTACTCGTCGATCGAACCCGTCGTCACCGTCTCGAGGACCCGCCGGGAAAACTCACCCTCCGAGTATTCCGCGTGGAGGCCGTCGAACCACTCGCGTTCGACGTGCCACCGGCCCCGGAACGAACCGTCAGTCCTGCGGGAGGTGATTTCGAGTCGCCCCGGCGACCACCCCCGTTCGTCCGCGATTTCGAGCACCGTCCGGACGACCGTTCCGACCTCGTCGCTCGTCACCTGCGGAACGTCTGTGACGACCTCGTACTCGAGGCGGAGTTCGTGGCCGTCACGGGGACCGGGGTCGGTGTCGATGGACCGTCCGTCGCCGCGTTCGGTCTCCGAATCGGGGTCGTTCCAGTCAGCCTCGAGAACGTAGATCCCGTGGCTCATGAGCCGATTCTCGAGGGTAACGGCGATGGATCGGTCTCCGGTCATACGACGGGGTTCGACCGGGAGAACGAAAAACGCAGTGGCGGTTCGCGCGAGTTAGAGCGGGGCGACGAGATCCGAGAGTGCGGCCGCCGGATCGTCCGCTTTCGCGACGCCGCTTGCGAGTAACACGCCCTCCGAGCCGAGGTCGCCCGCGGCGACGACGTCGTCCCCGGTGCTGATGCCGGCACCACAGAGGACCGAAACGTCGGAATCCACGTTGGCCGCGGCGGCGACGGCACCCTCGACGACCTCCGGGTCGGCCTGACTGACCGGCGTTCCGGTCCCGATGAGTTCCGGCGGTTCGACGGCAACTGCGTCCGGTCCAAGCGCGGCCGCGCCACCAATTTGGGCGGGGTTGTTCGCACAGACGACCGTCTCGAGGCCCGCCCGGTCGGCGGCCTCGACGGCGCCGTCGACGTCGGCGAGTTTCAGGCGGCGTTCGGAGTGGTTGATCAGCGTCCCGACGGCGCCGGCGTCGGCGACAGTCTCGGCGAGCGTGTGACCGGTGTTGCTCCCGTAGTCGACGGGATCGACGTGCTGGGCCCACGTCTCGGCGCCCGTCTCAGCGACGCGCGCGATATCTGTGGCCTGGGGGGAAACGGCGACGCGGGCGTCGTCGGTAGACTCGTCGACGTCGCGGACCGCTTGGGCGACGGCGACCGGATCACACGGATACGTCTTCAGGTTGACGAGGATGAACATATTGGGTATCCGATCCCCGTCGAAGAAATAGCTTGCGAGTCATCGACAGGGTGTCAGCGTTCGTCCGGTTGCAACCGGCATCCTCACTGGTCATCCACGAGGGCACAACGCGATCCGACCACCACGCAACGCGGTCCGACCGCCAGGGCCGGTCACTGATCGATCGAAAGGATCGATTTCGCGACGGTCTCACGAATCGCCTCGGGCGCGGCGTTCGGGCCCGAAAGCCGCGGCAAGGTCACCACCGGAACGTCGAGCATTCGCTCGAGTTCCTCGGGGTTCGTTCGCTCGGCAACCGTCGCGCCCTCGTACTCGTTGAGGACGACGCCACGGACCGACAGGCCGCGATCCCGGAGCGCGTCGACGCTCAGCGCGGTATGGTTGAGCGTCCCCAGTCCCGAGCGGGCGACGACGAGGGCCGGGACGCCGAGATCCGCGGCGAGATCGATCACCTCCCGCTCGCCGGCAAGCGGAACCCGGAGGCCGCCGATTCCCTCTACAGCCGCGAACTCCGCGTCGGCCGCCACGGCCCGACAGTCCCCGAGGATCGTCTCGTACTCGAGGTCTCGCCCCGTTCGTTGTGCGGCGACGCGTGGGGCAAGCGCCGGCTCGAGTCGGTCCAGGCAGATCGCCGACTCCGTATCGCCACAGACGTCCGCGACGACACCCGCGTCGTCGTCCGGGAGCCCCGTCTGAACCGGTTTGATCGCCCGCGCGTCGATCCCCGCTTCGCGGAGCCAGCCGATGATTCCGGCGGTCACGACGGTCTTTCCGACGCCCGTTCCGGTTCCGGCGACGAACAGGCCGTCGTCGGTGGCGGACGGCCGTTCACTCACGTCAGTTCGCCTCCGTTCGATATGCCGTCGGACGCCGAAACCGAGCCTCCGACGGGAGCCACCGCGGCCGGATGTCCGGGGGATTCTTCACGGGTAGATCACCCCGAGATCGCGTCCGGCCTCCGCGAAGGCCGCCAGACAGGCGTCGACGTCGTCTCTGTCGTGACCGGCACTCGGCGCGATCCGGATTCGGCTCGTCCCCTCGGGAACGGTCGGGGGGCGGATCGCGGGAGCGACGATCCCACCAGACCGGACGCGTTCTGCCAACTCGAGGGCGCGTTCGCGGTCGCCGATCATCACCGGGAGGATCTGGGTCGATCCGCCGAGTTCGTATCCGAGATCGGTCAACCCCGCACGGAGACGCGCCGCGTTCTCGTGGAGGCGGTCACGGCGCGTCGAATCGCGGGTGATCCGTACTGCCTCCTCGGCCGCGGCCGCCGCGGGCGGGGCGAGCCCGGTCGAAAAGACGAACGAGCGGGCGGCGTTAACGAGGTGTTCGACCAGTTCGGCCGAGCCGGCGACGTACCCGCCCTGGCTTCCCAGCGCCTTCGAGAGCGTCCCGAGTTGGACGTGAACCCGATCCTCGAGCCCCTCGCGCTGGACGATGCCACCCCCGTCGTCGTAGAGCCCGGTGGCGTGGGCCTCGTCGACCATCACCCAGGCGCCGTAGCGCCCGGCGAGTTCACAGAGCGCCTCGAGCGGGGCGACGGTGCCGTCCATGCTGAACACCGAGTCGGTGACGATCAGCCACGATTCCTCGTCGCTCTCCGCACTCGTTGCCTCGCGTTCGCGGCGCTTGCACAACGTCGCGGCGAGATCGTCGACGTCGCGGTGATCGTAGACGACGATTTCGGCGTCGGAGAGACGACAGCCGTCGACGACGCTCGCGTGATTGAGCGCATCGGAGAAGACGACGTCGGGCGAGAGCGCCGTGATCGTCCCCACGTTTGCGGCGTACCCCGACGAGAACGTCAGCGCACGCTCGGTTCCCTTCGCGTCGGCGAGGGTGCGCTCGAGACTTCGATGTGTGACCGTATCGCCGGTGACGAGTCGGCTCGCGCCAGCGCCGACGCCGACGGACGCGGCGGCCTCTCGGGCCGCGTCGACGAGCCGTCCGTCGCCCGCCAGCCCGAGGTAGTCGTTCGAGGCGAACACCAGCGTTCCGGATTCTTCCAGTGTGGGGACTCGAGCGCCCGGATCCGGTGCGAATCGTGCGTACTCGCCGACGCGGTCGGCGGGTCGAAGCTCGCGGTACAGTTCCCGGGACCGGCGGTCCTCGAGACGCGTTCCGAGATCGAAACCGTGCCCGGACATGCTCAAAAGCCCGGCATCAACTCGGCGGCACCGACGACACCGTAGTCGTCGTTTCGGTTCCGGTCGACGCCGGCTTTCAGGTAGCCGAGCGCGGGGCCGTTTACGTTCGCGGCCATGCTCGTCGCGTCGTCCAGTTGGAAGGTGTTGGTACCGCGCTCGCCGTCGAACGTGCGGCCGGTCACGGAGACGGTCGTCGTCGTCGGCTTCTCGTCCGAGCGGACGTCGAGAATCCCGCCGACGGTGACGTCCGCCGCGTCGCAGATTCCGGCCCGCTCCAAGAGGACGTCGTCTGCGTGATCCATGTCGTCGAACTCGAGGGTCCCGTCGCGCTCCTCGAGGAGCGTTTCGATCTCTGCGTCGCTCATGTCGCGGGCGGCGTCGATGTCGTAGCCGTCGAGATGGGCGATGTCCTCGCGGACGGTTCCACGGTTGTCCTCGTAGCCGGATTTGAGGCCGACACCCCACCGGATTTCGACCGCTTCTACCTCGACGAACGACTGGGCGGCCAGCGCCGCGGCCCCGGTCAAAAAGCCCGGCGTCGCCCCGGCGCCACAGACGAAGGTGATTCCGGCATCCTCGAAGCGCTCCTCGCGCTCGTCGAGCAGTCCGATCACTCGCGAGCGTTTGAGCACGTCGACGAGCACGCCCGAGTAGTCAGCGTCGACGAAGCGGTCGGCTACCGCCGGAACGAAGCCGTGCTCGAGGTTCGGGAGTGCGATCACGACGGCGTCGATCGCGTCGGATTCGGCAATGACGTCGTCGATCGCTGTTTCGGTCGGTTCGCCCTGCTCGGACGCAACGACACCGGCGTTCTCTCCGGTCTGTTTGACGCCCGCACGCTCTCCCGCCTCGATCGCGGCCCCGCTCTCAGCGGAGCCGCGCTCGCGGTCGCCCGTACGTTCGCTCGCAACGTTTCCCTCGGTCGCCTCGAGCAGTTCGTCGACGTCCAGACCGCCGTGATCGACCGCGATTCCGTGGCGATCACAGGCGGCGACGGGGACGATTCCCGCTTTGTGCTGGCTGACCTCGAGCGTTCGTCTCCCGATTCCTCCGGTGCCGAGAACTGCAACGTGAATGTCGTCCATATGTATCCGGTTGTGGCCGCTCGACCGGGTTCGTCGGCCGACCCACGGACGGCGACTGATCGGCCAGGTCCGTTGCCCGGTCGCGACGATCGTTCGATTGGTCACCTCGTAAACCACAGGTTTTAATCTAGTTTACGAAGTGTTAGTTTTTGCTATTGCTAGTGAACATCTCATTTTCGAGGATCGGTACTACGACGGGCGAACAAGACGATCAGCGTGCTTCGACGAAACTCCTGTGACTGATCTCGACAGTCGTGTAGACAGAGCTCTGAAGGCGGTGAACAAAAAAGCGATCGCGGTCGACCGGCTGGCGTCAAACAGTTCCCCGACCGTCAGTTCCGGCGCGGCCGCGACCCGTCTTGTGGCCGGATCGGTACGTCGGTACGGCAGTCCGTATCAGTCCTTTCGCTTGACGACGTCGCCGAGCGTGTAACTGCCGGAGGACGAGCCGCCCGACCACTCGGAGTCGTCGCTCGATCCACCGTCCGCGCTCAGGTCGACGTCGAGGAACCGCTCGAGTTTCGACTGGACGCGGTCGCTTGGTAGCGTATCGCCGCGTTCGATCTTGCGGATGAGACTCGCCTTCTCGTTGAGTTCGTTGGCGAGATCGGACTGGCTGAGTCCCTTCCCCTCGCGGGCGTTTCGCACCTGGTCGTCGTAGTCGGCGACGAGCTGGTCCATGTCGTCGAACATGTCGGTTCGGCGGGAGCCACCGGAGCTGGAACTCGTCGACGAACTCGAGGACGCGCTCGAACTCGAGGTACTCGAGCCACCGGAGGAACTCGATCCAGTCGAGTACTTCGTGGATCCGCTCGAGCTCGAGGGCTGTTTGACCTCGGTGCCGAAGTCGGTGCAGTTCGAACACACGTCGAGCTTCGCGCCCTCGACTTTGATGGTCTTCGGAGACGACGTCTCGGCGCCACACATCTCGCACTGAACCATGTGCGAACCTATATCGCGCCGAGTGATAAACCATGCGGCGAGACCGAACCGCTCACTCGAGTGCGCGCCAGGAGTAGAAGAATCGCTGGAGGGCGGTCAGGTGCCCCACGGCGGCCAGGAAGACGAGCAGCCAGCCGATCAGGGAGAGTTCGCCGTACGTTCCCGAAAACGGGTAGGCGAGAAAGCCGACGACGCCGATGATCGCCAGTCGGTCCGCGCGACCGACGAGTCCGCCGTAGACTCGGTCGAGGCCGACGGCCTGGGCCTGCGTCCCGAGATAGGAGGTCATGACGACGCCGGTGACGGCGAGAAAGCCAAGCAGGTAGTCGCCGATCCCCGCCGCGAGACCGCCGATGACGACGATGTCGGCGTACCGATCGAGAACGTGATCGAGGAGGTCGCCCCCAGCCGAAGCGACCTCCTGTTCGCGCGCGAGCGCGCCGTCGACGATATCGAGCCAGCCGTTCAGAAAGACCAACACCGCCGCCCCGACGTACCAGATCGGGTCGGCCCGCCCGCCGAGCAAGAATGCGACGGCCGCCAGCACGGCCATGAAAAACGCCAGCACGCTCACCCCGTCGGGCGTCATGCCGACCCGATCGAACCCCTTCACGAAGGGGTCGAGAAACCGCGAGACGTACGGTCGAAGCTGATCGAGCGTCACGCCAGATACCCCACGAAGTCGACGTCGCCGGCGCTCGGCTCTCGCTCGCCCGCGATAACCGCCTCGAGGTCGTCGGCGACCGCTTCCGGGGCGCTGTCGGTCGTATCGATTTCGTAAACCGACTCGAGGCCGTGTTCCTCGACCGCCTCCGCGAGGATTACGTCCAGCGCCTCGCTCTCGGCGTTCTCGGTCGCTTTCGCCTCGCTCTCGCCGCGCTCGCGGAGTCGGCGCTCGAGGTCGTCGGGGCGACACCGGAGGACGGCGACGCGCTCGGCGTCGACGAGGTGGGCGAGGTGAGAGTCGATGACGACATCGTCTCTGTCCTCGAGCCACGCCGACAGCGCCTCGAGGTCGGCGACCTTGCTCTCGCGTTCGGCGTCGACCGCCGTGTACAGCCCCTCGCGCTCGAGAACGTCGTTCAGGTGGACGACCTCGAGATTCGGTTCGGGCCCCGTCTCGAGGCGTTCCCCGAGTATCGTCGTCGCGGTCGTCTTCCCGGTTCCGGGCGTCCCGGTGACGGCGACCCTCACGTATCGGGCACCTCCGCTTGGGCGCCGGGTGTGACCTCGAGGTCGGCGAGAACCGCGTTCGTCGCTTCGATCGCTCGCTCGGTCTCCTCGTCGGTTCCGCAGGTGATCCTGATACAGCCGGGGAGGCCGAAACTGGTGCAATCACGAACGATGACGCCCCGCTCCTGGAGTTCCTCGGCGACCGCGGCGGCGTCGCCGACCTCGACGAGGACGAAGTTCCCCTCGCTCGGCCAGACGTGGGCCTCGATTCCCTCGCCCATCGCGTTTCGCGACTCTCGAGCCGTCTCGACGGTCCGTTCGACGTGTTCGGTGTCGTCCATCGCGGCCAATCCGGCGCGGCAGGCGAGTTCGCTCGCGGCGAACGGTGTGTTCACGCGGGTGTACGCCTCGCCCCACTCCTCGGGAACGACGGCGTATCCCAGTCGAACGCCCGCCAGGCCGTAAGCCTTCGAGAACGTCCGGAGGACGGCGACGTCGTCGCGGGCATCGTAGCCCGCACGGCCCTCGATGAGCGCCACCGCGCTCTCGGTTTCGGCGAACTCGCCGTAGGCCTCGTCGACGACGATCAGCGTCTCCTCGTCGGTCTCCGCGGCGAGGCGTTCGATCTCCGAAAGCGGGATCGTCGACCCCGAGGGGTTGTGCGGGCTCGTGAGCCAGACGACTCGTTCGCCGTCGTAGGCCTCGAGCACCGTCTCGGCTGTCTGCTCGAACCCGTCTGTGCGCTCGATCGGGTACTCGGCGACCTCGCCGTGGTGAAAGCGCGAACTCATGCCGTAGTAGGCAAAGCCCGGTGTGGGAACGAGGACGGCGTCGTCGGGCTCGAGCGTCGCCCGGTGGAGGTAATCGATCGCACCGTCGCCGCCGTTTGCGAGCCAGACCTGCTCGCCGGCGACGTTCCAGCGGTCAGCGATCGCTTCCACGAGGTCGGCGTGGGCGGCTTTGGGGTAGGAACTCATCCCCGAGACGTGCTCACGGATCGCCACGGTCGCGGCCGGCGACGGGCCGTGGGGGTTCTCGTTCGAGGCGAGTTTGACGAACTCCGAGGGATCCCGGTCGAGTTCGCGGGCGACTTCCTCGATGCCCCGACCCGCCTCGTATGCGACGTGATCGGACAGGTCGCGCGGTTGCATACCCGAATCCTGTTCGCCGTGGCTCTTAAGGGTGCTTACCTGTCCACGCAACGGGGGTTTCTCGAGGTCGTCGGTCCCGAATTTGTTCCGGGTACTCTCGTACGGACTGCTACCAGTCAATTCCTGACCGGTCGTGACCCGTCTTTCGATCGTCCCCTGCTCCCAGTAGAAGTCCAACGTCACCGCCCACGGTCTGAGTGAGATCCAGTAGTGAACGACGGCAACGTACAGCGTGCATCTTCCAGTACGTCGCTTTCCGATTGCCATGCCCTTATTTCGTTGAAGTTTCGAAGCGCCGGACGTGACTCTCGAGCCGCTCGCAGTGTCTTTAATAACTATCGAACCAATATCTGCAGTCTTCACAGCATATCTCTGTTAATTATTCCGAATAACATTCAAGAAATGTGCAGGAGACTTCATTCATGTATATCGAATTGTGTTATAACAGTGAGGTAACGTGAACAGTCTCATTTAATTATCGTATGGAAACTCATCACCTGTACAAGTGACATCTGAATCAATATGGCTTTCGTGGATTCTGAATCCAACTTCGTCGCCATGGTCACAATTTGCCGGGAACTCGACGGTTTCCGAACGGTTTTCATCAATGCTTAGTTCTGCGGTAAGCTCTGCAGTTCTGATTGTACTATCCAGCGAAATATGTGTCGTCGTAGATGAATTGACTCCGTCAGGATCGGGACTTTCACTAGGAAGATCCAAAGATTGTTGAACAAGTAGTTCATCATCCTTGTGGATCTCTAGATATGCTGTAAAAGATTCGTCGGTATGATTTATTGCAGTGAATCCGATTGTATGCTGTCTATCCTGAAAATAGGTACATCCGGAGAAAACACCCGCTAGTACCGGGAAGATCGAAAGAATAGTTCTGCGGGAGAGGTTCTTTTCCATAATGGTATTCAGTAATAGCCAAATATCATACTTTCTATTATGGGGTTGAAATATATTGAGAGAGGCATCATCAGATATATGGATCGCTAAGATATGGCCTGGTATTCTACTTCTAACGGTTGTTGTGGTGTTGAATGGATCAATAGCGGGTTGGTGTAATCACAGAAGCAACGCCCACGACTTTCTGAAATACCTTGTATAAACGATCCTCCCGGAGTTCCCATTATGCTAAGGGCAAATCGTGGGTACATTATAACAGAATGTGTTCCGGAATCATACTCATTGTTCACTCTGAAACGGACATTACTAATATCACCATCTTCTCCCCCAGTGGGGAGGTTGTCATTATATGGGTCCATAGGAATATAGAAATTTATTTCATCACCTTGACTGGATCGTTCTACCTGCGCGCTTCCATTTTGATCGTAACCGGTTGCTGCAGTTGCCATGCTAGTGAGGAGATTTCCATGGATAGAGTCGACAAAACTAAACAGTCTATTCAGTTGACTATTACTACTACCACCATCGCCGTCTTGTGGCTCTGGATCAGTAAAGTAGAGGTCATCTCTAACTTCGTCTTCTCCGATCTGAATCTCAAATTCAAATCCAAATGGACGTCCGTACGGTGGGGTGGTGCTAGAAGAGCAACGGTCACCAATAAGATGATCATCAGGTCTATCTGAGAAATAGATATGAGCCTCCCACATTCCACTCTGTCCTGCTTCAATTTGATAGTATTCTTCTTTGCCAGTTCCCCTTCCTGTGATTCCGGTAACTAAATTCCATGTCGGGTCTCTATCACTGCAATCGGTTCGGTCACCTCCGCGATCAAACCAAGGCTTCTCACCTAAAACACCGCACTGAACATAGTCTTGGTTTACAGCATTTGATCGTGAACCAGAATTATGTTTTGTTGTCACTTCTCCTCGGTCAACTTCTTTATTATTTAAGCCGTTGATAAGCCGTTTAGAGCCAGAATCTGTCGGAAGTCCTTCACTTGGCACAGCAAAGGTAAGCGAACTTTCTTCCCACTTATCAATCGATGAGAATGTATCGACAGAATCTTCGTAACTGAAATCCTTTCTTGGGATTAAATAGAATCCAAGGCTTCCCCATTGACCAGACGGTCGGCGCAAAACACCTGCAAACCGCCGTGGATCATCAAGTGCAATTAATTGCAATGAAAGCGGGTATTTTTCGCCCTGATACTCTTCTAGAAACTCCTCTGAATCGAATGTTCCACGAAAAACCTTTGCCTCTGAGCTATTATTATGCTCTATATTCTCCAACGATAAGGAGTACCCTGCGATATTCAGGACTCCACTTGGACCCTTATTATTTAATGTTTGCGCGAGCCGGCCCAGCGACTTGATGCGTGAGCGTATCATACGCTATTCCTTGGAATCCAGAATTAGATGCAGTCACAGAATCTGAAACACCAATTAGACAGGCTGTACCTCCACTAATCGCTTTCAGCACTGTTCTCCTTGTACCACGGCTATTGTCGATCTGTTTCATGGATCTATAATCCGCGGAGGTTTATATAAACTACACATACTATACTCTATGAGAGAAATTCACCCCAACATTCATAATGCGGGATTTCTATATTAGAGTATATAAAATATTTATAAAATTAATTGAGCGTGTTTCGTGGTACATCGCCACAAACCGTTGGATTCTCTTATAGTAATAACGATAACAACCCACACATTGATCGGCGATCCATCTGGCGATCAGATGTGCATGGACGTTCCGCGGATATATCGCTCACAGCACGCTCAATTTCGTAGACGACACAAACCAGAATGTAACTCGTCCGGTGACAGCAGTGTTTGCTCGCATTTTTGCGATCGAAAAACGGTGCGCCCGTTGCTGCATGACCAGATGAACCGTACAAATGCACCGACAGATATAGCACTCGCCAGACACCCATCTACTCTGTCAAACACGTTTACTATCGTAGCCACTGAAAGTCAATGCACACCCGATCGCCAGACGAATCGGCGATCGGTGTGTGAATCGTTTCAGTTGTTACTATAGCGCGTGTGCTTCTCCGATCTACGGTGGCGCGTTATCGAGCAATCGAGAATGGTGAACCGCTCGAGGAAGCGACGCGAGGATTCCGGTCAATCGGCCGCTCGCAACCGTTTCGGAACGAGCGTTTGCTCCCCGAGTAACACGATTACACAGCCGAGATAACTGCCGAGGATAAGGCTGTCGAACGACGGAACAAAACGAGGGACGCCGAACGCAAGTGACAGTCCGAGCGCGATCGGAACGAGTATCATGGCGAGGCCAAACGAAACCAGCGTCAACCGTTCTCGACGCCGTTCGGAAAACCGATCACGCACGAACCAGACGACCGGGCCGACGAGCACTGCTGTCACGACTCCGACGCCCGCGATCGAAACCCACGGAATTGTAGCACCCTCCACGAGTCGGAGAAGGCTCAAAAGCGGGAATACTCCAATGAACGCGATTATGAGAAATTGTCGCATGCGAGGTGAGATCATCCGGACCATATCTTGAAGAACGATCCGTTTAGAAATAAAACCTTTCAGCGGGACGACCGAGTTGTCTGTCCGTCGACTGACCGCGCCCTGTAGCGACGGAGTGGTCGAACCAATCCGGTGGCCATCGATCCCACGAGTCCCCTCTCAGATACCCACTCATACGGTTTACTGTAAGTCATTTCCGGCGCAACCGCGACCCGGGCGGCGGTTACGCCGGTAAATCATTACAGTAATCCGTATCAATCCGTCTCACTCGAGGAGGTCGAACGCGACCGCCAGCGGGTCGTCACCGGGGGCGCCCCAGTAGGCGAACCGGTAGCGCCCCGGGGCGAGGTCCGGACAGATCTCGAGGTCTTCTCCACGGAAGTGGTCCGCGAGGATACCCTCCTCGGTGAGTTCGAGCGACCACTCGAAGCCCTCGCCGGGCGGGTGTAAGATTCCCTCGTCAGTGTAATCGATGGGCTCGTCGCCGATCGTTCCCCTGATCTCGATCCACCCCTCGTCGGTCAGGCGCTCGAGGGCGTACTTGCTCGCGTTGCCGGTCGTTACGTAGGCGGTCGAGACGTTTCGCATCCAGATGTCGATCTCGTCTCCGCGTTCGAACTCGAGGGTCCCCGCCTCGTCGCCGGGTCCGAAGCCGCCGATTCGCATCGCGACCAGGGGAGTGCCGTCGTCGTCGCGGACCGCTCCCCACGCGACGTCCCCGCGATCGCTCCAGAGCCGTTCGAACTCGGGGTTCTCACACTCGAGGGCGTCCGGGACCGACGTCGGCTCCTCGGCGGGGCGGACGGAGCCGGGGAGGTGATCCGGATCGACCAGTCCGCTACTCGAGTCGACCTCGCTCGTCTCGTCCCAGCCGTCGGTGATGGTGAACGTGGCCGCCGTCGGAAGTTCCCCGCCGGTGACGCGGACGAGCGCCGACGGATAGGTGATCGCCTCTCCACAGGCCTCGTTGGGATCGCTCACGTCGACGGCTCGGGCGGTCGCGGTGATCGTACCCCCATCCTCGCCGTTCTCTTCGGTCGAGACGGCGACGTCTTCGACCTCGATTTCGGCGTAACACGTGTTCGGGCCGACGGTCTGGACGACGAGGACTCTCGACTCCTCGAAGTCGGTGTCGGTGATCCACTCCTCGAGGCCGTCGACCTCCTCGGGGTCGTCGACCGGCCACAGCGCCTCGCGTTCGGCTTCGGCGACGGAGACGAACCCGTTTCGGTCCTCGTCTGTCGCCCACAGCGGTCGTTCGAGCGACGGGCCGAGCTGGAACGTCTCGGCCGCTAGGGATCCGCTGGCGTCGCCCGGTTGGCTCTCGCCGTCGTCCGACGACCCGTTTCCGTCGCCGTTTCCGAGCTGATTCCCCAGACAGCCCGCGACCGCGGACGTGCCGACGGCGGCGGTAGCGACGATCGCGTCGCGTCGGCTGAATCGTTCCATACGAACGAGTACAGACAGAACGGATAAATGCCTTCAGGAAGATGAAAGCGGTGTTTTGCCTTATCAGATCGAAACACTGTTTTTCTCCATCGATCGAAGCGCCGATCTCCGTCCACTTCGCATCCGTTCGCCGCGCCGATCTCCGTCCGATCAGCCGTTATCGATCCGGAGCGGGTGCCTCGCTCTCCCGACTGCTCGAGACGCCTCGCCGGTGGACGATCCCCGTGTTGTTCGCCACGTTCTCGGTGATCGTCCGGAACGAGTCGCCCGTGTCGCCGTCCTCGAGGACGGTCGGCGTCCCGTCGTCGCCACCCTCGCGGACGGTCGGATCGAGCGGAATCGAACCGAGAAACGGCATCTCGTGGGTCTCGGCGAACTCCTCGCCGCCGCCAGCGCCGAAGATGTCGTGTTCGCTGCCACAGTCCGGACAGACGAACGTCGACATGTTCTCGGCGATGCCGAGGACGACCGTCTCGTGTTTGGCGAACATCTCGAGGCCCTTGCGGGCGTCGTCGAGCGCGACGTCCTGTGGAGTGGTGACGATCACTGCGCCCGTGACGGGCATCGTCTGGAGCATCGTTAGCTGGGTGTCGCCCGTTCCCGGCGGCAGGTCGATGACGAGGTAATCGAGGTGGCCCCACTCGACGTCCTCGGTCAACTGGGTGATGACCTTGTGGACCATCGGGCCGCGCCAGATCACGGGGTCGTCTTCGCCCGTCAAAAAGGCCATACTCATCAGCTTCACGCCGTACTTCTCCGGCGGCACGAGCGTCTCGTCTTCGGTCGCCATCGGGGGCTCGTCGGCGTCGACCATCCGCGGCACGTTCGGCCCGTAGACGTCGGCGTCGAAGAGGCCGACGCGCGCGCCCAGTTGTGAGAGGCCGGCCGCAAGGTTGACGGCGACGGTCGACTTGCCGACGCCGCCTTTTCCGGAGGCAACGGCGATGACGTTCTTGACGTTCGGGAGCACCTGCTCGTCGTTCGCGACGTCGTCGCGGTCGGAAATGCTCGCGGAGAGGTCGGCGTCGACCCCTTCTTCTGCGAGCACGTCGCGAATCTCCCCCGCGATGGCTGTCTCCGTCGGCGAGTACGGCGCCCCCAGCGCGAGGTCGATCGAGACCTCCTCGCCGTCGACGCTGATCTCGTTGACGAGCCCGAGCGAAACGACGTCGTCTCCGAGTTCCGGATCCTCGACCGTCCGGAGGCGGTCGCGAACGGCGGCTTCGTCCATGTCGGTAGGTACTCCCGGGCGTCGAAAAGGGTTGTGTTCGCTCCGGGCAATCGGGCGGACGCCGTCTCGATCAGTACGTTTCGTCGACGGTCGGTCGCCACCTGCACTCCCCCGGGGATCAGCGGTCGAAAAATCGTCCGCCACGCACGGTCAGCGGTCGAAGAGATAGTCGTCCGTCGATGGCTCGAGTCCGGTATCGACCGGACAGTCGAGAAACCGCGGTAGGTCCCCTCGGCGGACGAGGACGACACCGCTCTCGAGGTCCCGGACGTTCCACGCGGGCGTCTCGAGCAGGCGTTGGCGGCCGCCGAACCGATCGTGAAACGCTTCGCCGAAGACGGCGATCCAGCCCAGTCGCTCGACGCCGCTTTCCGGCGGTTTTCCATCGGGATACGGATCGAGGCCGTAGTGTGGGTGCATCCACCCGCCGACGTACCACGGGTCGGTCTCGACCGCGAGCGCCGCGATCGCATCGACGATGCGGTCGGCGCGTTCTCGTGCCGTCTCCCCGGAGACGTCGTCGCCGTGGAAGAAGTGCTCGTTCACGCCGGACAACGAGAGGGTCGGCTCCACCTCGCCGTCGGTATCCGCGTCGAAGTCGTATCCGACTCTGATCCGGTGGTCGTCGATCCAGACGGTGATCGTTCCCTCGCTCGCGTCCGCGAGTTCCGCCGCGACCTCCTCGAGGGATTCGTCGGCGTTGCGGAACCGAGCGCCGTCGGCCTCGTAGTCCTCGATCAATTCGTTGCATCCGTCGTACGTCGTTTCGAACCCGTGTTCCCGGAGTATCTCGACGGTCCGACGGACGAACTCCGCTTCGTCTCCCGGTTCCTCGACGAAAAACGGCACCAAAAGCAGGGTCGATTCGCCCATACTCGGCGTGGAGACGCCATCGTATTGATCCTTCCCCGACGCTCGAGTGGGGCTCCGTCGGAGGACGTAGAGCGTCGGTTCGCTACGCGTCGAAGTCGAACCGCGGCCCGCCGTAGGTCGGCGGATCCGGCTCGAGTTCGACGCCCCGCTCGTAACGGACGAAGTTGAGATAGAACGGACGGCCACAGCCTTCGGTGGGCTCGCCCTCGAGGTCGGTGACGGGGCCGTCTTCCCCGCAGACGAAGGCGATCCCATCGGCGGACTCGAGGTCGTCGTCGCCGGGTTCGACGTACTCCCAGCCGGGTTGGGCGGTCATCGTGACCGACCGGTCCGCGAGGTCGGGGGCGCGTTCGACGCTCGTGACGGCGTCGCAATGAGGGCAGGTGTATCTGACGGAGACGGTCATCGAAGCGTCGTAGGTGCGTCGTGGACGTAAGGTTGTGGTCGGTCGGCGACCCGGCAACAGCGTTAAGTAGGTAAAATACGGATTTTAACCGTCGAAATAAGAACAATGCGCGTCTCCTTCCAGCACGCGAATCCGAGGCAGGGAAACGAATCGACGGTGCTTCGATTCGTCGATGGCGAGACGCGCGCGTGTCTCCTCGTCGACTCGGGCGAGGGCGTCGATCTGGACCGACTACTCGGCGACGAGGAGTACCTGACGGCGGTGTTGCTCACGCACGCCCACATCGACCACTACCGAACGCTCGGCAAGAACGTCCGCCACAGCGCATCCGTCTACGCCTCGCCCGCGACTGCGGCGGTCATAGAGCAGTCGCTCCCCGAGGCGCGAAAGGACAACGACCTCGGCGACGTCGATTCGGTGCTTCGAGCCGTCGAACCGATCGACGGCTGGACGAGCGTTCTCGACGGCCTCGAGGTGCGCCCGATTCCCGCCGGACACACGCCGGGTGCGGCCGGTTTTCTGCTCCGGTTTCGAGACGAGACGGCCGCGGCCGACACGCCGCTGTCGACGACGACACAGACCATCCTCGTCACCGGCGACTTCACGATGGGCCCGTCCGCCGGGTTTCCGCCGATGCCCGACTCGTTCCCGTTCGATGTCGACGCCGTCTTTCTCAACGCTCCGAGGAGCGACGGCGACGTCACCGAAACGCGCACCGCGGCGATTCGAACCGTACTCGAGCGCGCCTACGGCGGTTCTCGGGTCGTCCTCGCGGCGAGTGCGCTGACCGGCGTTCGCTACGCCGTCTTGCTCGCGCGGGCGGGACAAGCACTGGAGCGTCCGGTCCCGATCAGCCTCGTCGGACAGACTGCCAGAGTGTACGACGCGCTCGAACTCGACGAACCCGGCGTCGATACGCGTCCGGTGTTCGATCGGCCGTCGACGGTCCTCGAGCACGGCCGAGTCACCATCGCGGGACCCGACGAGCCGACGGCCGGAAGCGCGAAACGCCTGCTCCGGACGATTCACGACGAACCCGGCGACGTGTTCGTCCAGCTCTCGAGTGGCGCCGCCACGGCCGTCACGAACGCGACCTGTACGACCCACTACGTCGAAACGACCGATCACCCGTCGCTGGACGAAATCGACGAGTTCGTTCGCTCGCTCGCTCCGACCGAGGTCATCGTCAAGCACGCGAACCGATACGTTTCCAGGCAGTTTCAGCGTCGGTACGATCGCTGTTTCACCTGGGGGGTAAGCGACGACGACGAACACGTCCTCTATGCTGACGGCGACTGGATCGCACCGCCGTGGATCGGCGAGTCGGCCGAGCGACAGATCAGACGAAAACAGTGGCGTGCTCGAGGCGACCAGCCGATCGCGGCGGAATCGGACGCGTTGGCGCTCGAGCGCGAGTCGGTCGACCTCGGTGCCGAAGGCGTCGACCTCGCTGTGATCGGGTCGCGGCTGTCGTCGTCCATTTCGAACCCGTACGGCGGAGAATCTACCGACGACGGTTCGACGCTCGAGTTCGAATCGGACGTCACGGGGCCGAGTCCCGCCGTTGGTGTCGAGGATGATTCCGACACCGCTGGCGACGCCGACACTCGAGCGACGACGGACGTCGACCGCGCTGACGGTCCGTCCCGAGAGAGAGACGAGGCGACCGCGGCCGAGACCGACTCGACCGACCGGACCGTCCGCGCCCGCGTCCTCGGCGATGGGGAAGGCGAGACGATCCTGCGAGTGCTCGAGTCGACCGACCTCGAGCCAGGAACGGAACTCGACGTGACGATATCGGAAACGAACGATTCGTCGGCCGGCAATGGACACGACGATCGATAGATCGATTGCCCTCCTCGACCACCGCTTGGATCGGCCGCCGCCCAGGATCAGACATCGTACGTGATGATTAGCAGTAGATATAAGTCGATACAAGTCAACAATCAGACGGAAGCCACACTCCAGCGGCCACAGGGGGCATGCGCCGAAATGCCCCGGGTGGTGAGGCACCCGAGACGTGGCTTCCAAAACCCGCCAAGGGTTTTGCAAGCATGATTGCGTTTATTCTACCGGGACATAAACGTCCCGCACGACCGACGTATCGCCCGTTAAGACCAGCGGCGGCACCGAATCTCCGATTATCGACGAACCGAGGGGTCGGAACGCGATGAGCAGTGACGACGCCGAGTGCGGAAACGAGGAACCCCGTCTCGAAGACACATCACTTCGGCCGTGTCCGAAGTGCGGCCGACCGATCGCACGGCGGACGATCATCGGGCCGACCGAGGCCATCGCCGGACCCTGTGGCTGTCGCGTCACGCCCAAACTCCCCACGCCGCCGAACGCCGAGTAGGTCGGACCCCAGCGGATCCGGGGACGTCGGCCTCGAGCGGCCCCGGGTAGGCCAGACCCGAGCGGCCAGGTTTTTCCTCGTACTCAGTGGGAAGTCTCGTCTCATCTGTCCGGGAGTCCCGTCACATCCGTCCGGGAGCCTCGTCTCACTTTTCCGGTCTCCTCGTCCCATCCGTCTGTCGCCCGTTCAGTGACCTCGAACCAGTCGTTCTCACTCACGACGGGTCCTCGAACGAAACTCGCCGCCCTCGAGCGTATTTCCTCGGATCGAAGCCGTCGTGACACTCTCGCTCAATTATCCACAATTATCTCCGGTGTATACTAGATTAATATGGGTTATGAAGAATGGGCTACACGTATGACCGAGTATCTGACGACGACGCCGGGGCTCTACCCGCTCCCGGACTGGGCCAAGGAGGAACTGACCGATCTGAAAGGACATCAGAAAGAGGACATGATCCTGGGCGACGAGCGAGCGGAGATCGAAGCCGTCTACGACCGCGCACGGTCCGAGATCCTGTCGACCCAGCGGGCCGCCGGGCTCGATCTGCTGGTCGAGGGGCAATACCGCTGGGACGACGTGTTGACCCACGTGCTCTCGGTGAACGAGAGCGTCGAGACGACCGGGATCGCTCGATACTACGACAACAACAACTTCTACCGCGAGCCGGTCGTCACGGACGCCCTCGAGCCAAGTGGCGACGTCGCCGACGAACTCGAGGCCGCGTCGGCGTTCGCCGACGGAACACTTCAGGCGGTGCTTCCCGGTCCCTACTCACTCGCGCAGTTGGCCGACGACGACCACTACGGCGACGACGGTGAATTCCTCGCGGCGCTCGCAGACCTCCTCGCGGGCGAGACGACGGCGTTTCCGGACCTCGAGGCGCTGGTCTTGCTCGAACCCTCACTCGGCGTGACCGACCCGGACGAGCCCGATCGAGTCTGCGAGGTGCTCGAGACGGTCGCCGACGCGGTCGACGCGCCAGTCGTCGTTTCCGCCTACTGGGGTGTGCTCGAGGCGGATCTGTACGCGACGTTGCTGGACGCCGAGGTCGACGCGCTCGGCTTCGATCTGGTCCGCGCGCCAGAGTCTGTACGCTCGCTCGCCGCGGAGTACGGTACGCCCGACTCCGTCGCGCTCGGCGTCGTCGACGGCCAGAACACCCGCGTCGAGTCGCCCGACGAGATCCGTGCGGCGGTCGATCGGTTCGTCGACGCCGCGGACGGCGGCCTCGAGACGGTTTACGTCACCGCGAACACGGGGCTGTTCTACCTGCCGACGAACCGCTTCGAGGAGAAACTCGAGGCGCTCGCTCGCTCGACCGAACCGGAGGTGGCCCGCGTATGACGGGACCTCGCGAGCAGTTTCGGCCGCCGGACCACCCGAACGATCACTTCCTGTTGACGACCGTCGTCGGCTCCTATCCGAAGCCGACCTGGCAGGACCGGGCGCGGGAGTTGTTCGAGGACCCCGACGCCGACTTCGATCGACAGGCGTGGGAGGAGGCCAACGACGACGCCGCACGCCTGATCGTCGACGAGCACGAACGTGCCGGGATCGACGCCGTCACGGACGGCGAGATGCGCCGCACCGAGATGGTCGAATTCTTCGCCGACCGGATCGAGGGCTACGAGCGAAACGGCCGAGTGAAGGTCTGGGGGCACAACTACTTCGACAAACCCAGCGTTCACCGCGAGGTCGAGTACGGCGACTCGTGGCTGGTCGACGAGTACGAGTTCACCAGCGGCGTCGCCACGCATCCAGTGAAAGTCCCCATTACCGGCCCCTACACCCTCGCGAGCTGGGCGTTCAACGAGGCCTACGAGGACGACGCCGCGCTCGCGGTCGCTCTCGCGGACGTGGTCAACGCCGAAATCGAGCAGTTAGTCGACGCCGGCGCACGATACATCCAGATCGACGAAGCGGCCCTCGCGACGACTCCCGAGGACCACGCCATCGTCGGCGACTGTCTCGAGCGGATCGTCGACGGCCTCCCCGAGGACGTCTACGTCGGTCTCCACGTCTGTTACGGCGACTACTCTCGGATCTACCCCGAGATCCTCGAGTTCCCCGTCGACGAGTTCGACCTCGAACTCAACAACGGCGACTACGACCAACTCGAGGTCTTCCGGGAGCCGACGTTCACGAAGAACCTCGGCTTCGGCGCCGTCGACGTCCACACGGCCGAAGCTGAGTCCGTCGCGGAGATCAAGGCCAACATCCGCCGTGCCCTCGAGATCGTCCCGCCCGAGCGGCTGACGATCAGCCCCGACTGTGGGATCAAACTCCTCCCGCGCGAGGTCGCCTACGGGAAACTCGAGAACATGGTGCAGGCCGCCCGGGAGATCGAAGCCGAACTCGACGACGGCACGGTCGAAGCCACGGCACCGGCCTCGGGTGCGGCGGACTGATACGGTTTGCTGTAACGATTTACCGGTGCGACCGCAGGACGGGTCGCGGTCGCACCGGAAATGACTTACAGCAAACCGTATGACTCTCCCAACGTTTTGTGCAGTTACGACGACCGAGTGAGACGCAACACCTTTGCCGTTCACCGAAATCCTTTGTCGTATGATCGACGAGACGGTCGAGGAGATCCAGGAGATGCAGACCCACAGCTCCTCGGTGGTCGCCGTTCGCGCGACCCGGGCGCTCGAGGAACTGACCGAACGGGAGTTCGCCACCGTCGAGGAGTACACGCGCGCACTCGAGCGCAACGGCTCGGTGCTCCGGCGGGCGAACCCCTCCCACGCCTCCCTCCAGAACGCAGTCAGGGGCGTCGTCGAAGACGTCACGGACGCCGATCCCGGAAGCGTCGCGGAGGCCAAAGAACTGACGATCGAGCGAATCGACGCGGTCGTCGCCCGGATCGAGTCCGCGAAGGATCGGGCCGCCGAGAACGCCGTTTCCCACCTCGGCGACGGTGCGACGCTTCTGACTCACGACTACTCTTCGACGGTGATCGAGGCCCTCGAGCGGGCGACCGATGCCGGCAAGACGTTCGACGTCTACGCGACGGAGGCCAGGCCCCGATATATCGGCCGCAAGACGGTCCGAACGCTCGCGGAGATGGACGGCGTCGACGTAACGCTGATCACCGACAGCGCCCACGGGTTCGCGCTCGAGGAGTGTGATCGGGTCGTCGTGGGGATGGACTGCATCGTCGAGGAGACGCTGTACAACCGCGTCGGAACGCTCCCCATCGCGGCGACCGCGACACAACTCGACGTTCCCGTCACCGTCCTCGGATCGGCGTCGAAGATCATCTCCCAGGGGTTCGTCTTCGAGAACGACTTCCGCTCGAGAGTCGAGGTCATGCCCGAGCCCACAGAGGGATTCGACGTGGAGAACCCTGCCTACGACGCGACGCCAACGTCGCTACTCGAGAGCGTGATCACCGACGACGGCCGACGCGAGTTCTGATACTGTCGGGCGGGAGCCGGTAGCAGGTTGTCAGGAATTTACGGGGTTTCCGGCGGTGACGGGCGCAGTCGCGCGACGGACATCAGATCGCACCGTTCGGGGATCCGAACCGGTCGGTTTCGCGCACATTCGGGAGCGTGACAGTCTTCGAGTCGTGGCGAGAGCATTAGCCGCTAACCGCCGTACAGTGGGGTATGCGCCTCGTGCAGGTGTTCGTGCCGAAGGGGGACTTGGACCTCGTCCTCGAGACGGCCGACGAGACCGGGGTCGACTACGCCGTCTCCGAGGAGACCAGTCGCGGGGAGTTCGAGGCGATCGTCTCGATGCCCGTCCCGCCGGCGGCCGTCGAACCGTTGCTCTCGGCGCTTCGGGATGCGGGATTCGACGAGGACTCCTACACCGTCGTGACGGAGGCGGAGACGATCGTCTCGAGCAGGACGGACGAGTTGGTCGACGAGTTCGTCGGAACGAGAATCTCGCGAGAGGAGTTGCGCGCTCGAGCGGCGGATCTCGCGCCGGCGGCGTCGACGTACTTTACGCTCCTCGTAGTCAGTACGGCGATCGCCACCGCCGGCCTGTTGCTCGACTCGGCGGCGACGATTATCGGTGCCATGGTCGTCGCACCGTTGATGGGGCCGGCGCTTTCGGCAAGCGTCGGCGTCGTCGTCGACGACGACGAACTGGCGACCCGCGGGCTCGTCTTGCAGATCTTCGGCCTCCTGGCGGCGATCGCGACGGCGGCCCTGATCGGCTGGCTCCTCCGCGGGACCGTCTTGCTCCCGCCGGGATTCGACGTCACGACGGTTCCACAGGTCAGAGAGCGGATTACACCGGATCTCCTCGCCGTGTTTCTCGCGCTCGGGTCGGGGATCGCCGGCGTCGTAAGCCTCGTTCGCAACGTCGGCTCCGTCCTCGTCGGCGTCGCGATCGCGGTCGCGCTCGTTCCGCCGGCCGCAACGGTCGGCCTCGGCATCGCCTGGGCGCATCCGACGATGATCGTCACCGCGGGGACGCTCGTCCTCGTCAACATGCTCTCGATCAACCTCACCGCGTTGATCCTGCTGTGGATCTCGGGGTACCGGCCGCACCGTGGGGCGAACGTCGACCGCGTCTACGGTCGCATTCGCTCTCGAGTCGCCGTGTTGGTGGTCGCCATCGCCGTCCTCTCGCTCGTCCTCGGCGGCGTCACGTACGGCACCTACCAGACCGCCGCGGTCGAACACGACGTCCAGACGGAGCTCGCGGCGATGAGCGACGATCCGGCGTTCGAGGAACTCGAGTTTCGCGAACAGGACGTCCAGTACGAACTCGTCGACGTCTACGCGGACAATCGTCCGGTCGTCACCGTCCTCGTCGAACGGCCACCCGGCGAGGAAGAGCCCGATGACTTCGCGGACCAGGTGCGCGACCGACTCGAGACGGCGACCGGAACCGACCTCGAGGTCGTCGTCGAACTGGTCGACACTCGACGAAGCGGATGAGCCGTCGATGTGGGCGTTCGGGGGCTACTCGCGGTGGCCGAACGTCCGCGGCGCGCCCTCCGTCGGCGTCGCCCACTCGACGGCGTTGCGAAGCACCCGCCGAATCTCGTCGTTCTCGTAGATGGGAAACGTCTCGTGACCCGGTCGGAAGTAGAATATCCGGCCGCTTCCGCGCCGATAACAGCAGCCGCTCCGGAACACCTCGCCGCCCTCGAACCAGCTCGTAAACACCAGTCGGTCCGGCTCCGGAACGTCGAAGGGTTCGCCGTACATCTCGGTTTCGGGGAGTTCGATCGACTCGCCGATCCCGTCGACGATTGGGTGGCCGGGATCGACGACCCACAGCCGTTCGGTCCCGCCGTCCTCACGCCACTGCAGATTACAGGTGGTGCCCATGAGCCGCTTGAAGATCTTCGAGAAGTGACCCGAGTGGAGGACGAGCAGTCCCATCCCCTCGAGGACGCGTTCTTGGACGCGGTCGACGATCTCGTCGTCGACCTCGTCGTGGGCCTCGTGGCCCCACCACAACAGGACGTCCGTTCGCTCGAGGACGTCCTCGGTGAGGCCGTGTTCCGGTTCGTCGAGTGTTGCGGTTTCGACCTCGTGGTCGCCCTCGAAGACGTCCGCGAGCGTGGCGTGGATACCGTCGGGATAGACCGCGGCGACGTCGTCGTCCTCGCGCTCGTGTCGGTACTCGTTCCAGATCGTGACGCGTGCCATACGTCTCGTGAATCGGCCAGCCCCTTAGCTCGGCCGATCGACAAATCGATCGCTGATACGCCCACACCGACAACCAGTGGACGTTCACTCGAAAAGTATAATTATAGCTGAAAATATTGCAAACAGAACCGATTTATCAGTCACAACCCTTATTTCGATCGCGAACCGGGTACTCACATGGATCATCGGGCTCACGAACAATCGACTGCGAAACGGCATCTTTCTCACCGCTCGCTCCCCTTTGTCATCGATAAATCAGGTGTTTACACATGATTGGGGCGGGGATTGGGATCGGGATCGTCGGGCTCGGCGGGATGGGGGCCCTCCACGCCCGGAGCCTCGAGGATCTCGGTGCGGACGTCGTTGCCGGTGCGGATCTCGTCGACGCACAACGCCGTCGGTTCGCCGAGGAGTTCGACGCGACCACCTACGAGACTCACGAGGGTCTCGTCGTCGACGACGCAGTCGACGCGGTGGTCATCGCGACGCCAAACCGGTTTCACGAGCCGATCGCCGTCGCCGCTCTCGAGGCCGACAACCACGTGCTCGTCGAGAAGCCACTGGCACACACGCTCGAGAGCGCCGAGCGGATCGCCGACGTCGCGAGACGCGCAGAGGGCATCTGTATGGTGGGTTTTCACAACCGCCACGCCGCGTCGATGGCGATGTTCGAGGAGTACGACGCCCAGGATCGGTTTGGCGACCTGACCCACGTGGAGGCGAACTACGTCCGACGACGCGGCGTTCCCGGCCCTGGTTCGTGGTTCACCGATCGGGATCTGGCCGGCGGGGGCGCGTTGCTCGACATCGGCGTCCACGCACTCGACCTGGCACTCTACACGCTCGACTTTCCGGAGATCACCGAGGTGTCGGGAGTCACCAGAACAACATTTGGTACCCGCGAGAAGTACGCCGATCCGGACGGGTTCGGCGACAACTGGAACGCCGAGGCCGACACGTACGAGGTCGACGACTCGGTGACCGCGTTCGTCCGATGTGAGAACGGACAGACGATCTCGCTCGAGGCGGCGTGGGCGACCAACCGCGAGGAGAGCATGGACTTTCGCGTTCGCGGGACGCAGGCGGGTGCACAGTTCGATATCGGCGAAACCAACCTAACCATCCTCGAAGCGGGGACGACCGGCTGTGATCACTATTCGGACGTGAACCTCACCGGAGACCCGTCGATGACCGGTTACGTAAAACAGGACGAACAGTTCCTCGCCACGATCGCAGGCGGCGGCGAGCCCCAGGCCAACACGATCGACGAAGCCTTGCTCGTCCAGCGCGTAATCGATGCGATCTACCGCTCGAGTGAGTCCGGCCGGGCCGAATCCGTCGCGACGGCCGAACTCGAGTGTAAACCACGAGCCGACTGATCCGCCGCCGTTTTGTGAGACCGGTTCGCTGACGAGCGATTCTCTCTCTCGGAGCGCCCCTCGCTGACGACGAGCGAAGCGGCCGCTCGCGATGGTGGAGAACGGAAAAACGGATCGTCGATCCGTCGGGCGAGGGGCCGTCCCCGTTAGATTACGTCGTCGAAGTCGTGGTGGCCGTGGATGTCGACACCTTCGTCGGTGATCTCACAGAGGAAGACGCCGTTGCCCGAGCCGGTGTCGCGCTCGGCGGCGGACTTGATGCCGCGGGCGGCGATCGTCGTCGCCTCGTCGTTCGAGAGGTCGTCCTCGTAGGCCTGTTCCAGGTGGCCGTAGGCGAGTTGCATTCCGCTTCCGGTGACGGTGTAATCGTCTTCCATGACGCCGCCGGCCGGGTCGATGCTGTAGACGTGGCTGCCCTCGTCGTCGACCCCGCCGAGGATCGGGTGGATCGCGAAGAACGGCCCGCCGCGGGCGAAGTTCCCGGCGAGCGTCGCGAGGGAGTCGATGCTCATGTCCTCGCCGCGTCGCGCTTCGAAGAGGTTGACTTCCGCGCGCAGGGTCGAGATGAACGACTGGGCGCCGCCGACGCTTCCGACCATCGTGAGCGCGGCGGTGGGGTGGATCTGTTCGACTTTCTGGACGTTCTTGTTCGAGACGAACCGTCCGCCGAGGCTCGCGCGCATGTCCGTCGCGATGACGACGCCGTCGGCCGTCGTGATCCCGATGGTCGTCGTTCCCGTCTTGTTCACGTTGTCCAGGTCAGCGCGCGTAACGTTGTTACGCGGCAGGGAGCCGACCTCCGGCTCGTATGGATTCGGATCGCTGGCCAGTTGATCGACCGTTCGGGAAAACTCCGAGTCGTGAGTCGGTGTTCGCATTGACAGACCTTTACGACCGGCACGGTATAAAAGAGCGGCGTTCACCTCCGTCGTTTCCGCTTCGGGCGGTGACCGATGGCCGGTCGTCCGGTTGGGGCTATTCGGATCGACGAGGGGGAGTGAGCGTGGTTACGTCATCGGGGTTGGGCGGTCTCGTACGCCTGCTCGACGTTCGAGAGCAGACGGTGGATGGGCAGGGTGAACCCGGCCTGGCGGGCGGCGATTGCGAGTGGCATTGCGACGATTCCGATCACAATGCACAGCTGGTACAGTGCGAACAGCGTCGCGCGGTACACGCGGGATATCATCAGCGTTCAGCCGTGGCTCAGACGCAGGGAGTATATAAGCTTTCTTGAATTGGGAGAATTATAATGGTTGTTGATCATCGATCGGGTCGACGCCGTCGTGCGATTCAACTGTGGTTTCATCGAGGACCACTCGAGGCGTACTCGAGCAGGGATCGGACTAAGCAGGTGGGAATCGACTGGCACAATTCTCGTAACTTATCGCCATTATTCGACTCACGTGCGCACCGAAGCGCGCGCTCGGTGAGAGCACTCGAGGAGCGAAAAGTCGAACCGCAAAGCAGGAAACCCCCGGGACCATCGGGGACGTATGGGCAACTATCTCGTCGCGATGGAAGCCGCGTGGCTCGTTCGTGACGTCGAGGCGATTGACGACGCGATCGGCGTCGCCGTAAGCGAGGCGGGCAAACGATTGAACAGCGAGGGAATGGAGTACGTCGAGGTCGAGGTCGGCGCTACGGGCTGTCCCGCCTGCGGGGAGCCGTTCGATTCGGCGTTCGTCGCGGCCGAGACCGCCCTCGTCGGGCTCGCACTCGAGATGGAAGTGTTCAACGCCGACGGGGAAGAACACGCCTCGAGGATCGCAAAGAGCGAAGTGGGTGGTGCGTTGCGCGACGTCCCACTCTCGGTTATCGAAATTATCGAGGTTCCCGACGAGTAGTCACGCCGCCTGGAGTCGCGCCGGGACCGCAGGGCACCCAAAACACTTTCTATAACCCGTGGTTATGTGTGAGTATGGAACTGCCGACACCCGCGGATCTGCGCCAGCGTCGGACCGACCTCGGACTCACCCAGAGCGAACTGGCGGACAAGGCCGACGTCTCTCAACCCCTGATCGCGCGTATCGAAGGCGGTGACGTCGACCCTCGGCTCTCGACGCTTCGGCGAATCGTCAACGCCTTAGAGAAGGCCGAAAGCGACGTCGTTCGGGCCGAGGATCTGATGAACGAAGCCGTCGTCAGCGTCTCCCCCGACGATCCCGTAAGCGAAGCCGCTCAGAAGATGGAATCGGAGGCCTACTCCCAGCTCGCGGTGATCCAGGACGGGATTCCCGTCGGCTCGATCAGTCAGAGCGATCTGGTCCACGTCGACTCCGGCGCTCGAGACGAACCGACCGAAGAGCACATGAGCGAGAGCTTTCCGACCGTGTCGAAAGACGCGACGCTCGACGAGATCGGCAACCTGCTAGAACACTACAAAGCGGTGATGATCACGGAAGCCGGCGATACGGTGGGGATCATCACCGAAGCAGACGTCGCGAGCCGCCTCTCCTAACGCGGTCACGAGCCGACACGTCGGCCGTTCGATGCGATTGGACCGTGGTACCAGTCCGACTCTTCGGACTCTCGAGTACTATCTTTAAATCTCCAACGTACCTGGACTACAATGTTCGATTCGATCCCACACACCGGACGAATGTGATCGGACGTGTTCCGAAGACGGAGATTCGTGTGCGCAGTATTTGGTCCAATCCACAGCACATATTACCGTCCCCCCGTGAGAGGTGAGCCATGAAACGGTCTCGGCGGACGTTCTTGATCGGCGGTGGCGCGGCGTCGGCGAGCGTCCTCGCCGGCTGTCTCGGAGAAGTCGGCCGATCTGGGGAGTCCAATCCATCCGACAATCGGCGAGCGTACGCCTCGTTTTTTACGCTCTCCGAGTTCACCCGCGCGGTCGTCGGCGACACCTTCGAAGTGGACAACGCCGTTCCGTCGGGTCAACACGGCCACGAGTGGCAGCCGTCGATCGACGTCCTCCCGACCGTCGTCGAGTCGGACGTCTTCGTCTACCTCGGCGTCGAGGGCTTCCAAACCTGGGTCGACGACGCCGTCGAACGGGTCGACGTCGACCACCCCGAGAACGTGGCACTCGTCGACGCGGCCGCCGGGATCGATCTCCTCGAGTACGACGATCATTCTCACGGTCACACGCACGATCACGGAGACGACGATCACGGTCACACCCACTCTCACGACGACGATCACGAACGCGCCGGGGAGGAGGCCGACGGTCGATCGATTCACGCGATCGACCTGATCGACTCCGAATCGGGCGAACGCGTCGCCGACGCCCACGCCGATCACTGGCACGGCGGTCCGCTCGAGATCGCGGTCGGCGACTCGCGAACCCTCGAGTCGATCGTAGAAGACGAAGATGGCGAGACCATCGATCCCTCCGCGGAATCGTACTCGATCGATGCGCGGATCACCGACGGCGATGCGGTCGCCGCGATCGACGGTGGCGGCGACCACGTCCACGTTCGGGGCGAACGCGAGGGGACCGCGAGCCTCGTCGTCCAGTTATTCGCCGACGGCGAGGTCGTCTGGGAATCTCCCGAACTGGGCGTTCGCGTCGGCGACGGTGAACGCGGTAACGACGACGGTGCGGACGATAGCGACCACTCCCAGCCACACGGCGGCGAAAGAGATCACGACCACTCACACGGCGACGAAAGCGGCCACAGCCACTCCCATGGAGAGAGCGGCCACGACCACTCACACGGCGAGTACGACGCGAAGTTCTTCTCCGATCCGGTCCTGGCACAGCAGGGAGTCAGGACCATTCGCGACCGTCTAATCGAAATCGACCCCGATCGAGAGTCCGTCTACGCGGGCAACGCCGCCGGCTACATCGAGGAACTCGAGGCACTCGCCGAACGGTACGACGACGCGCTCTCGGATCGGGAACACGACCACGTTCTGCTGGCGGGACACGACTCGTTCCAGTATCTCGGCGAGCGCTACGGCTTCGAGATACACACGCCGGTGGGGCTCTCGCCGGACGACGAGCCAAGCGGCTCCGAGATCGCCGCCGCCGTCGAGTTCGCCGAGGAACGCGGCCTCGAGTACGTCCTCTGGGACTATTTCGACGGTCCGGACCTGGCGGAGACGATCGCGGCGGAAGCCGACACCGTCGTCGGCACCGAGATGGTGTCGCCGGCCGAAAGCGTCGTCGAAGCGTGGGACGAGGAGGGCTACGGCGACTACGTCGGCCAGATGGCGGAGATCAACCTTCCCGCGTTCCGGAAAGCGCTCGGTGCCCGGTAGCCGATGCGACGATCGCTCGCACTCGCCGTTCGGGCACTGCTCGGCGTGATCGGAGGTGCGGTTCTCGTCGTTTTCTTCCCGATCGCCTTCGGCGTGATGCCCGATCGATTCTTCGACGCGGGCTGTTCGGCCGGCCGTGCGCTCGGCACCGAGATGGCGTGTTACCGATTCATGTGGAACACGATCACCGTCGGCGTCTTCGTCGGTATCGTCGGCCCTCTCATCGGGGTCTTCCTCGTCCACCGGGAGATGTCGCTGATCGGCGAGACGCTGGCACACACGGCGTTCGCCGGCGTCGCGTTCGGAACCCTGCTGTTTGCGGCTTCGGGATGGGACGCTCGACTGTTGCTCGTCGCACTCGGCGCCGCGGTCGTGGGCGCCCTCGGCGTCCAGACGCTCGCCGACAGGACCGGGTCCTACGGTGACGTGCCGATCGCGATCGTGCTCACCGGAAGCTTCGCGCTCGGAACCCTGTTCATCGACGTCGGCGGCGGTTTCGCGTTCGTCGACATCAACAGCTACCTGTTCGGCAACATCTCGATCACCGACGAGCGAAGCGTCTTCCTGATGGCCGCCCTCAGCCTCCTCGTCGTCGCCGTCGTCGCGCTCTCGTACAAGCAGTTTCTCTTCATCACCTTCGACGAACGCGCCGCTCGAGTCGCCAGAACGCCGGTATCGGCCTACAACAGCCTGATGATCGTCCTCACGGCACTCGTGATCGTCGGCGCGATGCAGATTCTGGGCGTCATCCTCGTGGCCGCGATGCTCGTCGTCCCCGTCGCGTGTGCGTCCCTGATCGCGGGGAGCTTTCGCGAGACGCTTTACACCGCGATCGTCGTCGGAGAGCTCTCCGTCCTCGCCGGGATCGGCCTCTCGTGGACGTTCTCACTTCGCCCCGGCGCGACCATCGTCGTGATCGCGATCGGAATCTACCTCGCCGCGGTCGTCCGAACGGATCGAGGCGACCACGTTGCGGTCGGTCACTGACCGATCTGTCGTTTTTCGCCGAGACATGGGCGACGAACCACCAGTCTTCTAGCCCCTTCTAGGCAATTCACTCGAGTAATATGCGCATGTACGGTACGAACGGTTCGTAATCGTTTGTCTCACCCATGTTTGTCTTCTATACGGCCGAACACCCTAAACAATACCTCGGAAAATCTTTTCAATAGTGAATATTTCTACAGTGCTATGTCAGTAGACAGCCCGATCCAACACCTGGGATGGGTCGGTTCGGTCGGCGGAACCGCACGCCTCGAGCGGTCGGCCTCGAGCGTTCGAAACGGGAGTAACGGAATAGATGGATCCGACACTGCTCCGGATCGGTCTCGAGTGAGTGGGGTGATCGAATGTCGGGGACGCTGATCATCGCCGGCGTCGGCGCGTTTCTGGCGGTCTGTATCGCGATCGGTCTCTACATGGCCCGGCGGGTGGAGGGTCAAAGCGAGAACTACATCGTCGCTGGTCGCGGCCTCATCCTTCCGATCGTGGCCGCGACGCTGATGGCACAGTCACTCGACGCGAACGCGACGCTCGGGAACACCGATCTGGCGGCGGACTTCGGGTTCTGGGCGGGAGCCGCGTTACCCGTCGGGCTGGCGGCCTGTCTGATCATCTGTGGGTTGTTCTTCGCGAAGCCGCTCAACCGGATGAACCTGATGACGCTTCCCGACTTCTTCCGGCGTCGGTACAACCGACCGGTCGAGATATTCGGCTCGATCGTTACCTGCCTCAGCTTCACGATCCTTCTCGCGGGAAACCTCGTCGCGGGCGGCTTTCTCTTCGAGACGTTCCTCGGCACGTCCTACGTAACTGGCATCGCAATCTTGGGCGTCATCATCCTCCTCTATACGCTCACCGGGGGGCTGTTCGCGGTCGCCTACACCGACATCATCCAGGCGAGCGTCGCGCTGGTCGGTTCGATCGCGTTGCTCGCATGGATCGCGATCAACTACGGAATCACCATCCCGGACGGGATGGGCCCCGGCGCGACCGAACAGCTGACCGATCCCGAAGCGGGTGCGATGATCAACTGGGCGCAGATCGTCGCGCTCGCGTTCGGCAACCTCGTCGCACTCGATTTCAACGAGCGGGTTCTCGCCGCCGAGTCACCCGAAACAGCCCAGCGGGCGTGTTTCGCCGCGGCCGTAGGGACGCTCGTCATCGGACTCCCGTTTTCGATCGTCGCCCTCTCGGCCCCGGAGATCCTCGTACAGGCCGGCGTTCAGGCGGACGGCGTCCCGGTCCTCTACGCGCTCATGCAGGACGTCGTTCCGACGAGCCTCGCCATCCTGGTCCTCGCCGGCATCATCGGTGCGTCGCTGTCGACCGGCGACGGCGCCGTGCTCGCGACCTCCTCGGTGATCGCCCGCAACATCGCCGGCATCCGCGTCGAGGAGACGCAGTACGAAGCGACCGAGATGGATCGCCTCCTGTTGTTCACCCGCATTATCGCCGTCCCGATCGCCGTCATCGGCGCGTTCTTCGCGATCAGGCTTCCCGAAACCGGTCTGTTGCTCGTCCTCGCGTTCGACATCAGCCTCGCCGGCGTGGTCGTCCCCTACGTGCTGGGAATGTACTGGTCGAAGGCAAACGCCCCGGCCGCCATCGCCGCCATCGTCACCGGTGCCGTCAGCCGGATCGGGCTGTTCGTCCTGATGCCCGAAACCTACGGTCTCGAGAACACGTTGCTCTACGTCCCCAACGACGTGTTCACGCCGGCGTTCGACGGCTACCCGACGTTCCTCTGTCTGGGTCTCGCGTTGATCGTCTTCGTCACCGTCGCACAGATCACTCACGAAACCGACGCGCCGGAGCCGAGTCCGACCGCGTACACGACAGTCACCGACGATGACTAACACCGACGAGACACGACATCGGCTCTCCCCGAGACAGATCGTTCGTGCTCTGCGTTCGACCTCGGAACGACCCGAGAACCGTCGCATCCTGGGCCCGGAACGCCCGTTCCGGAGGTGGACGCCTAAGACGGGATTCGCTTTGAGAGTTTCCGAACGCATATAGGGGTGGATTCGGAAGCTACAGGAAGTGATACAGGAGCGAGCGTGGGGCGGACAACACGTCTTTACCGGACTTCTCACGATCGCATTCGCCATATCGGCGGAACTCGGTAGCCGGGTGGTGGGGCGTCGATGAGCCGGTGGCAGTACTTCGCCCGGCGACTGCTGTTGACGATTCCGGTCGTCGTTCTGGGCGGCACGCTCACGTTCGTCATCTTCCGGTTCGGTCCCATCGACCCGGCGGCCGCGATCGTCGGTGAGGCGGCAACGGAAGCCTCTCGAGCCGAGTACGAGCAAGTTCGAGAGCAACTGGGCCTCACCCAGCCCGTCGCGACGCACTACGTCGAGTACATGATGAATCTCCTCACGCTCGACCTCGGGCAGTCGTGGGTGCTCGCTCCCGGTACGAGCACGGTCGATCTGTTGTTCATCTACGGACCGAGAACCGCCTGGCTCGCGTTCTGGGCGGTCCTCATCCCGATATTCGTCGGCATTCCCCTCGGCGTCTACGCGGGTCTCAACGCGAACAGCCGGATCGACTACGTCGTCTCCGCGTTCGGGATCGTCTGGCGGGCGATGCCGAACTTCTGGCTCGGCGTCGTCCTGCTGGCGTTGCTCTCCCAATCCGAGTCGCTGATCGGCTTCGACTGGACGGGCTGGCTCGTCGAGACGTCCGTCACCGGGACGCCCGATCTCTCGAATCTCACCTCTCCCTCGGGATTCGCCGTGGCGACGAAACAGATCCTCCCGCCAGCGATCGTTCTCGGCTCGGCGTCGATGGGAAGCGAGTTACGCATCGGTCGTACGGCCGTCCTCGAGACGATCAACTCCGACTACGTCGAGGCGGCCAAAGCAAACGGCGTCACCGAGCGCTCACTCGTCTGGAAACACGTCCTGCGTAACGCGCTCGTTCCGCTCGTACCGACGATCACGAACGAGGCGTTCTTGCTCATCGGTGGTGCGGTCATCATCGAAGTTATCTTCGGCATTCAGGGGATCGGCTGGCTGTTCTTCCAGGCGGCGTTGAACGGTGATCTCCCGCTCGTCACCGCCCTCGTCTTCGTGTTCATTCTCGCCGTCGTCGCGATAAACATCGTCCAGGACCTGCTGTACGTGCTGATCGACCCCCGCGTCGGATACGAGGGCCAGTAACCATGGATCCGCGACCGCTCACCCAACGCGTTCGAGACGACCCCCGGCCGGCCGCGGTCTGGCTCCTCGGCGCCGCCGGCCTGCTCGCCGTCGAAGCCGGTTCGATCGCACGCGCCGCCCTCGAGGCGAGCGCCGCCGCGGTCGAAGTCGGCGGATCGATCGCGAGCGCCGTCACCGAGGGCGGAGCGGGTGCGGCGGTCGTTCTCGGGACGGTCGCAATCTTCGTGTTCGCGCTCGGCACCTGGCTCGCTCCGCGTCTTCCGCGGACGCCGACGACGGAACTCGAGCCCCCCGGATCGGCCAGGGCACACCGGGCGATCGACGCGACGCTCGTGGCGACCGGTATCGGAACGATCGGTGCCGTGGCCGTCTTGCTCGGCGCGGCCGACGTCGTCCGCGCGGGCGGCGGTCTCGTCCGACCGCTCCTCGAGCACGTCGCCACGATGCCGACGCTGACCGGTCGGGAGACGATCCCGAACGAGGGCTATCGAACCCCCGACGGGACGTGGCACGGAACGTTCCTCGGGCTCTCGCCCGCGATCGCGTGGGCGCTTCGCGCGTGCGTCGTCTTCGTGTTCGCGGCGACGTGGGTCGTCTGGGCGGGCGTCGGCTATCGTTGGTTCCGGCGTTGCTACCGGCGAGCGGAGTGGACGCCGCGAGACGACGTGATCCGTCGGTTGCGGTATCACCGGTGGGGCCAGTTCGGAATGGGCGTCGTATTCGTCTTCCTGACACTGTCGGTGTTCGCTCACTCGCTCGGGCCGGCACCGGCGGACCAGAACCTCTACGAGCCGTTTTCGCACTCGATCGAGTACTACGACGAGTCGACGGGGGGCGTCGAAACGATACTGGTCGGCGACGCCAATCTCGACTCCCGTTCCGTCGGTTACGAGGCGGAGAACGTCGGGCCGATGAGCTACGACGAGTACGATCGGTTTCACCCGTTCGGGACCCTGACCGACGGGAAGGACCTGTTTACGTTCCTCGCTCACGGCGCCCGGGTCTCGCTGGCGGTCGGTCTGCTCAGCGTGGGACTCAGCGCGGTGCTTGCGACCGTCTTCTCGCTGATCTCGGCGTACTACCGCGGCCTCGCCGACCTCGTTCTCGTCGTCACCGGCGACACGATCATGGGAATTCCGCGACTCCTCTTGCTCATCCTCTGTACCGTCTTACTGGCCGATACCTGGCTGGGCGGGCTGTACGACGGCGGCGTGTTGCTCGCCGTCGTCCTCGCCGCCACGGGCTGGCCGTACCTGTGGCGGGCGTTTCGCGGCCCGATGCTCCAGATCGCAGAAGAGGAGTGGGTCGACGCCGCGCGCAGCTACGGCCAATCGTCGCACAAAACCATGCAACTGCACATGCTCCCCTACCTCGTCGGTTACCTGCTGATCTACTGCTCGATGGTTCTCGGCGGCGTCATCCTCGCCATCGCCGGGCTCTCGTTTCTGGGACTCGGGATCACGGCGCCGACCCCGGAGTGGGGGCGGGCGGTCGACATGGGTCGCGAGTACGTCGCGACGACGTCGTGGCACATCTCGTTCATTCCGGGCGTGATGGTCACGCTCGTCGTCATGGGCTTTAACGCGCTCGGCGACTCGCTTCGCGACGCCGTCGACCCCAAAAGCGACGGTGGCACGACCGCCGACGCCGAAACCAGCGCCCGCGGAGGTGGCGCATGAGCGACGATTCGTCGACATCGCCGGCAGACCCGATCCTCTCGCTTCGGGACGTCCGGGTGACGTTTCACACCGACAAGGAAACCGTACGCGCGGTCGACGGCGTCTCGTTCGCCCTCGAGCGAACGGGGACGCTCGGGATCGTCGGTGAGTCCGGAAGCGGAAAGAGCGTCACCGCCCGATCGATCCTCGGCTTGGTCGACGAAGCCGGGCGGGTACATCCCGACGGCGAAATCAGGTATCACGACCCCGCGTTCGTCGAACGGATCGCACGCGAGTACCCCGAATCGGTGTGCCCACTCGAGGATGCGATGCGAAACGGGACGGGCGAAGAGGACTGTTTCGTCGTCGTCGACGAGTCGGTGGGCCCACGCTCGGCGGACGGAGATGGCGGGACGCGCCGCGAGGCGAGTCGTGGCTGGGTCGACCTCGTGAGCGCGCCGCCGGCGGTCGTCCGATCCGTCCGCGGGAGCGAGATCGCGATGGTCTCCCAGAACGCGATGACGAGCCTCAACCCCGTCTACACCGTCGGCAACCAGATTCGAGAGTTGCTCGCGACCCACCGGAGCCTTCGCGGGAGCGAAGCGACCGACGTCGCCGCTGACCTCCTCGAGAGCGTCGGCATTCCGGACCCGCGGCGGCGGCTGAAGGAGTACCCACACCAGTTCAGCGGCGGGATGAAACAGCGTGCGGTGATCGCGCTGGCGCTCGCGTGTGATCCCACCGTGCTCGTCTGCGACGAGCCGACGACCGCCTTGGACGTCACCATCCAGGCACAGATCGTCGAACTGTTAGAGCGCCTCCAGCGCGAACGGGACCTCTCGATCGTCTTCATCACGCACGACATGGGCGTCATCGCCCGAATCGCGGACGCCGTCACCGTCATGTACGCCGGCGAGGTGCTCGAGCGAGCGCCGGTCGAGGCCCTGTTCGAGGATCCGAAACATCCCTACACTTGCGGCCTCCTCGAGAGCATTCCGGGGCACACGTCGCCCGGCGGACGACTTCCGACCATCGATGGGAGCGTGCCGACGCCGACGGAACCGCCGGCGGAGTGCCGGTACGCACCGCGGTGTCCGGAGGCGTTCGACGCCTGCTGGAACCGGCATCCGGCGTCCGTCCCCGTCGAGTCCGAAGCGGTCGAGACGGCCGTTTCCGGCGGCTGTGAGGGGGCATCGACGGACGACGGCTCGGTCGATCACTGCGTTTCGTGTCTGCTCTATCCCGAAACGCTCTCCCCCGAGGAGCGCCGCGACGTCCACCGAATGTCGGCCAACGAGGAGGAGTCGCGATGACCGACGGCGGGCTTCGAGCGACGACCGACGCGGCCCCGGAGACGGGCGCCGACTCGGACCCGCTCGTCGAGGTCGACGGCCTCCGGACGTACTACGAGAGCGACCGTCTGTTCGGCGGCGACCCGGTGAAGGCTGTCGACGGCGTCTCCCTCGAGATCGGGCGCGGCGAAACCCTGGGCGTCGTCGGCGAGAGCGGCTGCGGGAAGACGACGCTCGCGCGGAGCATTCTCCAGCTCGAGGACGTAACGGCGGGCACCGTCACGTTCGATGGTGAGGACGTAACGGCGTTTGACCGCCGGGAGCGACAGGCGTGGCGACGAAACGCCCAGATCGTCTACCAGGATCCCACCTCGAGTATCAACGAGCGTATGACCGTCGGCGAGATCGTCCGCGAACCGCTCGACGTCCACGACCGTCTCGATCCGGCGACGCGTCGCGAACGGGTCCTCGAGTTGCTCGAGACGGTCGGGCTCGAGGAGGAACACTACTACCGGTATCCCCACCAGTTCAGCGGCGGACAGCGCCAGCGGGTTGGAATCGCGCGAGCGCTCGCGCTGGAACCGGAGTTCATCGTCCTCGACGAACCGGTGTCGGCACTCGACGTGAGCGTCCAGGCGAAAATCCTCAACCTGCTTTCGGACCTCCAGGAGGAGTTCGGGCTCACCTATCTGCTTATTGCACACGACCTCAGTGTCGTTCGACACATCTGCGACCGCGTCGCCGTCATGTACCTCGGAAAGGTGATGGAGTGTGGGCCGACCGACGCGCTGTTCGACTCCCCCGAGAATCCGTACACTCGAGCGTTGCTCTCGGCGATCCCCGAACCCGATCCCACCGCCGACCCCGAACGGATCACGCTCCGGGGAACGCCGCCGAACCCGCGTCACCCCCCCGAGGGCTGCGTGTTCTCGACCAGGTGTCCGTTCAGAATTCGTCCCGACGAGCTCGATCTCGGCGATGAGACCTGGGAACGCGTCGACGAGTTCCGGAGCGTCGTCCGAGAGCGCGAGCACGCGACCGTGACGATCGTCGAGCGTCTGAAGTCCCGTCTCGGGTTCGACACCCGGTTTACGCCGATCGGAGACGTGGCCGCGGCGCTGTTCGACGACCACGACGTTCCAAGCGAGGTGAACGAAACGGTCTGGAACGCGGTCGACCGCGTCGAAGCCGGCGACTCGAGGGGCGCTCGCGAGTTACTCGACGACCGATTCGGGAGCGTCTGCGAGGCCGAGTCGCCACCGGTCTGTGTCGCTGGCGAGACGGAGAGCCGTTGTCACCGCCATCTCGAGGAGTACGAAACTCTCGACCTCGCCGAGTGATCGGAGGCCGAGCATCTCGAGCGCCGCAAAACGATCCCCACGCTCAGGTTCCGACGATTCGTCGCGCTCTGTGGGTCGACGATCGGCCGATCGGCGGGTCTACGACCGGTCGCTCAGCGAAATGTCGTTGAACGAGTGGCTGTACTGCGAGCCGTTGATCTCGTATCCCTCGACCCGGTCGTACCAGTAGTGTTCCTTGATCGGGTGATACAGCGGCAGCATGGTCACGTCCTCCCAGTTCATCTCCTCGAGCGTGAGGTACGTCTCGTTCCGGACCGCCTGGTTCTCCTCGGATGGGGTTCGGTGGTCCTCGTACCGTTCCCACGCATCCAGTGCGGCCTGTGCGGCGTCGCTCATCCCATCGTCGCCCTGGCCCCAGCGGGTCCAGGTGAACTCCGTCGGGTAGGCGTACTGGAGCACCGCGTCGGCTTCCGGCCACTCGAGGGCGTTCCAGGTCCCGAAGACCTCGATGTCGCCTTCGATTGCGCGGTTCGTCAGCGTCGTCGACGGCGCTTCCTCGATGCTGATGTCTATGTGTGCACTCTCCGCGCGGTCGCGGAGTTCGCCGGCGATCTCGCCCCACTCGGAGGCCTGCGAATCCGAGGGGTGCTGGATCGACGTCTCGTACGCGTCGTCCGGGCCGTAGCCGGCCTCTTCCATCACCTGTCTCGCCGCGTCGATATCGGACGTGCCGTAGCCGTAGGGGTACGCCGATTCAGCGTGGTCGTGATAAGCCTCCGGCCCGCCAGGGAACGCGGACGGTGGCGTGATGAAGTAGGCGGGTGTCCCCTGGCCGCGGACCGCCCGGTCGGCGATATCCTCCTGGTTGATGAGGTACGCGATCGCCTGTCGCGCCGGCTTCTCGACCTCGAGCGTGTTGAGGAGCAGATACTGCGTGCGCAACAGCGTCGCCTCTCCGTAGTTGAGCGTCTCGTCGTTCGACACCGGGCCGTAGCTCCCGAGTCGGCGGTCGCCGTCGAGTTCCTCCTCGACCTCGAGGAGGCTCGGATCGAACTGCGACCGGGGAAGCTCGAAGAGGTCGGCGTTGCGGTTCATCGCCCGGTTGTACTCCGCGTTCGGGTCCTCGATGATCTGCCAGCGGATCCCTTCGATGTCCGCCACCTCGCCGTGGTAGTCGTCGAACCGCTCGACGACGATCTCGTTGCCCCGATCCCACTCGGTAAACTCGAACGGGCCGGTTCCGGGAATATTTCCGTCAGCGTACTCCCCGTAGTCCATCTCGCCGTCGTACCCCTCGATATCGCCGACGATACCCTCGGGGATGATGGAAAATCGCGGATCAGCGAGCGTTCCGAGCGTCCCGTGGAACGGCGACTCGAGGGTCATCTCGACCGTGTAGTCGTCGACGGCTTCCAGTGCGAGCGAGTCCGGGACGAGGTCGTCGTCGTCGTCGACCTCGTGTTCGATCGACATGGTACCGCCGACGATGACGTCGGCGTGGCCGCGATTGTTCTCGGACTCGGCGAGTCGCCGCCACGAGTAGACGACGTCGTCGGCAGTCATCTCGCTTCCGTCGTGGAAGCTCACGCCCTCTTTCAGGGAGAACGTGTACGTCAGGTTGTCGTCGGATATCTCGTAGTCCTCGGCGAGTTGGGGCTCGGCCGGCGGCGTTCCGTCGGCGTACGTAAACAGTTGTTCGTGAGTCTGCCAGTTCGACCGTGCGGAGCCGGCGCCGTTGATGCCGATCGGATCGAGCGTCTGCTGGGCGATCTGCATCATCTGTAGCTGCTGGTCGCCGGCGTCGACGTCCCCGTCGTCTCCTGTGTCCGTCTGATCGGAACCGACGGGATCCTCGTCGGAACAGCCGGCGACAACCGTCGTCGCCGCCACCCCGGATGCCGCGAGAAACGTCCGTCGTCCGTACTGTCGTGCCATGCACAACACGAATAATTCCAGCCCTTAATATGTATCCGAACGGGCGAGAACGTGTCGTCTCGACAACTACAGCGCCGAGAATTACCAGGGAGCGATAAATTTTGTCCAGCATCTATTGGCTCCATCCTGCAAACGGGAAGGCAGTCGTCCGATCACTGGACTGTCCGATCATACGGATCGTTGTCGTTCGTTACCGGTGATCGCTCGGATGGAGTCGGCGATCGCCGGTTAAATTCGACGACGATCCGTATCAGTCGTCAGCGGGCGTCTCGAGGTCGGTTTTCGGGCCGAGCGGTTCCTTGGGTTTGATCGGCGACCCCTCGGATCGACCCTGTGTTGCGAGCGCCATGCTTCCCATCACCTCGAGGATCAGCCGGTTGGCGAAGCCGGAGGTGATGCCGCCGTTGTAGGAGTTGGTGTCGCTGGCGTCGTACTGGGGGGCGACCTCGACGACGTCGAAGCCGAAGCGGTCAGGATCGAGCCGCTTGACCGTCTCGCGCACCATCGCGATGGCTTCGCGGGGAACGAGGCCCCCTGGTTCGGGCTCGCCGGTGCCCGGACAGTAGGCTGGTTCCATGACGTCGACGTCGAAGGAGAGCCAGACGGCGTCGGTGCCGTCGGTCGCGCGGCGGACGGCGTCGGCGACGATGTCGGTGAGGTCGTACTGGGCGACCTCGGTCGCGGTGTACCACTTCATGTCGGCCTCGCGCATCTCCTCGTAGGTCTCCGGGCCCGGCCAGAAGCCACGCGGTCCGATGAGGGTGTAGTTCTCGCCGGCCATCAGATCGCTGTCGTGGACCCGTTTGACCCACGCGCCGTGGTCGTACTCGAAGCCACAGAGGCCGTCGTCGCCGGTGTCTGCGTGACAGTCGAAGTGGATCAGGCCGATATCGTCGTAGCCGTTACCCTCAGCCCATCCCTTGATGTCGGGATAAGAGATCGAGTGATCGCCGCCGATAACGATCGGGGTCGCCTCCTGTTGGGCGATCTCACGAACCGCGTCCTCGATGTTGTCCTGGCTCGCTTTCGTGTCACCCGGGGAGATCGTCGCATCGCCCGTGTCGACGACTTTGAAGGTGTCGAACGGGTCGACGCCCGTCTCGATGTTGAAGTGCTGGTAGGGTGGCGAGGGAACCGTCGACGCAGCACGGACCGCTCGAGGGCCGTACCGCGTCCCCGGTCGGATCGTCGTCGCCGTATCGAGGGGGGCTCCGAGGATCGCGACGTCCGCACCCGCCTCGGCGACCGCATCGCGGTCGACCGTCGGGAGCTTCAGGAACGATGGAATCCCCGCGAAGATGGGTTCGTTCGCTTCGTCGTACGCTTCGCCGTACATCTCGCGTCCAGATGAGTCCTCAGTCATTGTCGTTTGCTGTCGGTCTTCGCTCGGATCTGCCCGAACGTGTCTTCTTCAACCGAACGAGTAGACATTCGAAACCGTATCTAAAAGCGTTCCTTCGAATGTGTACTACGACATCCCCGATGAGGCGAGGGGAGGCAAACGGTTCGTGGAGGCATGTACTCCTAGTATCACCTAGTACATCCCTTCGACCGTCCGCACGCTATCCTACCAACTGAAACGAGTTACACACCGCTCACAGAAAACGCCCGGAGACCGGACAACGGACCGGTCTCCCGCCCGACCATCGTAAGCGGGTCTGCAATGACGTTCAGTGGCTACTATCGACGACTCGATCCTGGTGTCAGTCTGGCGATCACGGTCGCCGTAGTCGCTCGAGTTCGCCTGCAGTTGGGTACCGAGCGAACGTCCGGGGCCAAATTCGTCGGGCCGCGCGAAAACAGACGCCAGAGGATCCGTTATTCTGACGGTCTGACGAACCACACGGCTCGGAGGGCTGGTGGTGCCAGTCGAGAACAGTCCGGTATACGGATTACTGTGCGATTTACCGGTGAGACCGTCGCTCGGGTCGCGGTCTCACCGGAACTGACCGACAGTAAACCGTATCAGACGATCAACGCCCGATAGAATCGAACGCTTACAGGCTGTCACTCCCTTCGACCGTCGGCTCCGATCGAAACGCGAAGTGCGATGCGACGTCCAGACTGTCGGTCGCGTGGGTCCCACTCGAGTGCAGTGCCGTGAGACTCCGCTGGAGAACGAGCAACGGCTCGGGTCGCTCCGTCTCGAGGTATCGTTGGGTCTGCTCGACCGAGTCGAAGTGTGCGTCGAGCGACTCGCGAGCGCGGCCGACCGTCTCGTGGGTGGGATCGGTCACGGCGGTTCGCGTCTCGGCCGCCGCCGTCTCGAGTGTGTCCGCCGTGGTTCGAAACCGCGTCGCGGCGGTCTCCTCGAGTTCGATCGTCCCGCCTGCCTCTGTAACCATCCCGGCGATCCGGCGGGCGACACCGGCCATCAGGACGACGTCCTGGGCGATCGATCGGTAGCCGATCAGCGGGAATCCCGTCTCGAGGCCGACGGATTCGTTCAGCCGTGGGTTGCGATACGTCGTAAACAACAGCCGCAAGAACAGGTAAAATAGCTTCTCGATCTGGCGTTCGTGGTGGATCGTCCGCTGGGCACCGTCGGGGTCGCCCGTCGTCAACGCCTCGATCGCGTGTTCGCGCATCGTCGCCTCGGTCCGCCAGAGTCGTTCGAGCAGGGTCGGAAGCTCGAAGTCACCCGGCGCGACCGAACACCGAACGTCGACGTGGTCCGTGCCCTGTTCGACGACGCCGAGGCCCATCAACTGCCGTTCGATCGACGTGACCGAATCGAGCACGTCCGTCGACAGCGGAGTCTCGCCGTCGATACGGATGAGTTGTCGTCCCAGCACGTACTGGGCGAGAATCGCTCGCTCGAGAGCCCCCGGCTCGAGCGGATCGGCGTCGATCGTCGCCGTCTCGGTTCCGCTGGATGACGAATCGGGGACGATCAGGAGTGATCCGCCGCTCTCGTCGCGCTGGACGATCACCTCGTCGCCCTTCCGGGCGTCGTGTTCGCGGGCCCACTCGGCCGGAAGCGTCACTGCCAGCGTCGACGACCCGAGTTGCTGGATCTTTCGTTTCATTCGGATGTCGTCGGCTCCCACGAACGATCACCGCCGGGGAGTCGACCGTCCGAATCGGCCGGGCGTGTGACTCGTAACCATACGTTCGGGGCTTGGGTGGGGACTATTTATCTTCACTGGTTGGGACAATCCGATCGTTTCGGCTGAAAACGACGGAAACGTACGATCCTTATATCCCATTCTACAATTCACATGGAGAATGTGTGGTTCTCTTGCGTGTTTGAGTTGAAATCGACTTTGACTGGGCAAATATTGTTGCCCATGCGCGTATTTAGGGCGTTTGTCTCCCATTTTACCACGTAATGCGATATCCGTCATTCATTGTCTCCGGACGAGTTTCCGGAGTGGTCGACGTATGAGCGAGTTCGTGCCGGGCGAACTCCTCATCGAGGACGATCCGATACGGATCAACGAGGGGCGGTCGACGAGGTCAGTCACCGTCGAGAACACCGGCGATCGGCCGGTTCAGGTCGGATCACACTTTCACTTCTTCGAGGTCAATCCCGACCTCGAGTTCGACCGCGAGGCTACGTACGGTACGCGTCTGAACGTTCCCGCGGGAACCGCAGTTCGGTTCGAGCCGGGGTGTGAACGTGACGTGATGCTCGTCGACATCGGCGGCGACCGGATCGTTCGCGGAATGGCTGGGCTAGTCGACGGGCCGCTGGATGCCGAGGACGCGAAACGGGACGCGATGAAGCGCGCTCGAGAGCACGGCTATCTGACGGAGGGTGAGCGATGAGCCGTGAACTCCCTCGGCGCGAGTATACGGACCTGTTCGGCGTGACCGAGGGTGATCGCGTCCGACTGGGCGATACGAACCTGCTCGCGAGAGTCGAAGCGGATCACACCGTTCCCGGCGAGGAAGCTGTCTTCGGCGGCGGGAAGACGATGCGCGACGGCATGGGGATGCAGTCGGGAGTGACCCAGGCCGAGGGCGCACTCGACTGGGCGTTTACGAACGTCGTCGTGATCGACCCCGTCCTGGGCGTCCGCAAGGGCGACATCGGCGTCCGGGACGGCGAAATCGTCGGCGTCGGGAAAGCCGGCAACCCCGATACGATGGACGGCGTCGATCTGGTGATCGGGCCGAGCACCGATACGATTCCCGCGGACGGACTGATCGCGACCCCCGGTGCGCTCGACATCCACGTCCACTTCAACAGCCCGCAACTCGTCGACCACGCCCTCGGATCGGGCGTGACGACGATGCTCGGCGGCGGCTTCGGCGGCGGCGCGACCACCTGTACGCCCGGTCCGGCAAACGTCAAGCGCTTGCTCCAGGCGGCCGAGGAGTGGCCGATCAACGTCGGCTTCTACGGCAAGGGCAACAGCAGTAAGCCCGAGGCGCTTTACGAGCAGATCGAGGCCGGCGTCTGCGGCATGAAGCTCCACGAGGACTGGGGCTCGACGCCGGCGGCGATCGACACCTGCCTCGAGGTGGCAGACGAAGAAGACGTCCAGGTCTGTATCCACACGGACACGTTAAACGAGTCGGGGTTCGTCGAACACACGTTCGATGCGATCGACGGCCGGACGATCCACACGTTCCACATCGAGGGGGCGGGCGGCGGTCACGCGCCGGACGTCCTCGAACTCATCGGCGACGAGCACATGTTGCCGTCGTCGACCAACCCCTCGATGCCCTATACGGTGAACACGTTCGACGAGCACCTCGATATGGTGATGGTCTGTCACCACCTCAATCCGGACGTTCCCGAGGACGTCGCCTTCGCCGAATCCCGCATCCGCGCGGAGACCATCGCCGCCGAGGACGTCCTCCACGACACCGGCGCGATTAGCATGATGACCTCCGATTCCCAGGCGATGGGCCGAATGGCGGAGGTCATCAGCCGGACCTGGCAGACCGCCCACAAGATGAAGGCTCAGCGCGGGCCACTCCCCGACGACGAGGAGACGGGTGCGGACAACGCCCGGATCGCACGCTACGTCGCGAAGTACACGATCAACCCGGCGATCACGTCCGGGATCGACGACTACGTCGGCTCGCTCGAGCCGGGGAAACTCGCCGACATCGTGCTGTGGGATCCCGCCTTCTTCGGGGTCAAGCCGGAGGCGGTCATCAAGGGTGGCTTCCCGGTCTGGTCGCAGATGGGAGAGGCAAACGGCTCGCTGATGACCTGCGAGCCGGTTATCGGGCGCGAACGCGCCGGGGCACAGGGTCGGGCGAAACACGGGCTCTCCGTGACGTTCGTCAGCGACGCCGCTTTCCAGAACGGCGTCGGCGACGCCTACGATCTGAAAACTCCCGTCCGACCCGTCCGTGACACACGCGAGGTCGGCAAGTCCGACATGGTCCACAACGACCACTGTCCGGACGAGATCGAGATCGACGCACAGACGTTCGAAGTCGAGGTCGACGGCGAACACGTCACCTGTGACCCTGCCGACGAGATCCCACTCGCACAGCGATACCTACTCTGAATATGGATACGAAAGACACGACACCGAAATCGACGATCGTGACAGCAACGACGAGACGACCGACGCCGGCCTCGAGTGAGACGACACCGGACTCGAACGGGGCGATACCAAACTCGGGGTACACCCCACGCGCGACGGAGGTGAGCCGATGGGAATGAACCTCTCGCCGAAGGAGATGGAGCGCCTGACGGTGTTCATGGCCGCCGAACTCGCCCGCCGACGCAAGGAACGCGGCGTGAAGCTCAACCACCCCGAGACGGTCGCGTACGTCGCAGACTGGGCCTGCGAGGCCGCCCGAGAGGGAAAATCCGTCTCGCAGATTCGATCAGAGGCAACGCAGTTGCTCACCCGAGAGGACGTCATGGATGGCGTCCCCGAGATGATCGGTATGGTCCAGGTCGAACCCGTCTTCCCCGACGGCACCAAACTCGTGACGATCCACGACCCGATCCGGGCGGACAGCCGCGAACAACTCGAGGCCGTCGATCCAGGTCCCGGTAACGATCTCGAGGCGCCACCGGGAGAGGCCAAAGCGAACCAGGACGATCCGCAGACGACGGGGGGAGACTGATGGGCTACCGAGACGTCGCCAAAGTCGGCATCGGCGGCCCGGTCGGTTCGGGCAAGACCGCGCTCGTCCGGCGGCTCGTGCCCGAACTCGTCGACCGCGAGTACGAAGTGGGCGTCATCGCTAACGACATCATGACCCAGGAGGACGCCGACGTCTTCCGCGAATCGTTCGCCGATCTCGTCCCCGAGGATCTCGTCGCGGGCGTCGAGACGGGTGCCTGTCCGCATACGGGCATTCGGGAGGATCCGTCGATGAACCTCGCCGCGATCGACGAGTTCACCGAGCGCCACCCCGACCTGGACGTCGTCATCGTCGAAAGCGGCGGGGACAACCTCGCGGCGACGTTCAACCCCGAACTCGCCGACTACTTCCTGTTCGTCATCTCGGTCGCCGAGGGCGAAGACATCCCCCGCAAGCGCGGCCCCGGCGTCACCCAGGCCGACCTGCTGGTCGTCAACAAGACCGACCTCGCGCCGTACGTCGACGCCGACCTCGAGGTGATCGAATCCGACGCGGCCGACGTCCGCGGCGAGGAGCCGTTCGTCTTCACCAACTGTAAGGACGGCGAGGGCGTCCACGCGGTGCTCGAGCACGTCGAACGGGAGGTGTTGTTCGCGTGAGCGGGGCCAAAACGGGCGAATTCGGGATAGACGCGGTGACGATCCCCCCGGCGTTCGACTCCTACGGCGAGGAACGACTCGCCCAGGCACCCGCCGGCGGCCCCGGAAAGAACGGCCTGCTCGAGGCGACGTTCGCCCGCGAGGGCGACGGACCGACCAGGCTGATCCACGACCGCGTCGAGGTGCCCTACCACCTGACCGGGGCCCTCGAGACCGATCCCGCACCGGGAGTGGCGACGCTCGTCGCCCAGGAGCCGACGGGTGGCGTCGCCCAGGGTGACCGCCACCGGATGGTCCTCGACGCTCGTCCTGGCTCGCGCGCGCACGTGACAATACAAAGTGCGACGAAGGTACACAGCATGCGCGGGAACTACGCTCACCTCGACGCCCGAATACGAGCCGGGACAGGGAGTTACCTCGAGTACCTGCCCGGCCCGACGATCGTCAACGAAGACGCACGCTGTCTGCAGACGGTCGAAATCGCCCTCGCCGAGCGGTCGGTCGTCGTCGTCGGGGACGTACTCGTCCCGGGCGGGTTGAGCGATCACCAACCGTTCGGGTTCGATCACTACCACGCCCGCGTCGAGGCGACGTTCGACGGAGGGCTGGTGTGTGCCGATGCGGTCGACCTCCGACCGGACGAACGCGACCCGCGGGATCCGGCGAGCGTCGGCGAGTTCGGCGTCGTCGGCTCGCTGTACGTCTTCACGCCGGGGAACGAATCCGAATCGGCCGGAGAATCACACGTTGGTGGTGTCGAGGCACCCGATCTCGAGAAGCTAGTCGCGGCGGTCCACGACTGCGTCTCGAACCGATCGGCCGTCGAGGCGGCCGTCTCGACGCTCCCGTACGACGCCGGGGCAATCCTCCGAATCCTCGGCCACAGAGAGGCCGACGTGAGCGAGACGCTCCGTGCGGCGTGGGACGAAACGAGACGGGCGACGCTGGGGGTCGGCGCACCTGCCGACCGGCGATACTGATGAAGCGAATCGACGAAATCGTCGGCAACGTCCACGCCGACGACGACCTCGCGGCGCGTCGGGACGACCACGAGGATCGCGGAACGGTAGAGCGGGTCGTCATCGATCCGGACGACCGCAGACGGTCGCGATTCCGGGCGAGCACCGACGCGGGAACCGACGTCGGCGTTGTCCTCGACAAGCCGGCGGTGTCCGCCGGCGACGTCTTGCTCGTCGAGGACGACCGGATGATCCTCATCGCGTTCGAACCCCGCGAGGTGCTGGCCGTCTCACTCCCCGAGGCGAGTGCCGAGGCGCTCGCGGCGGCGGTCGAACTCGGCCACCGCGTCGGGAACCAACACTGGGATCTGGCCGTCGACGACGGGACCGTCTACGTCCCGCTCGCGGCCGACCGCCACATCGTCGAACGCGTCGTCGCCGACGTGATTCCCGGCTCCGAGGTTCGAGAGACGACCGTCGATGCCGACCTGTTCGTGACCGACACAGGAGATGGGCATGGACGCGGACACGCGAGCGGAGCGGATCCCGGCCACAGCCACGAAGACGACGCTCACGAACACGGCCACGAAGACGACGATCACGAACACGGGCACCACGAGCACGATCACGAACACACGACTTACGAGAACGGCCACGACCACCACGATCATGACCACTGAGCCCGGCGCGTTCCTGACCGCACTTCGCCTCTCGGACTCGTTTTTACCAGTCGGGGGCTACACCGCGTCATACGGCCTCGAGCAGTACCTCAACGAGGATCGAATCGGCGACGGAGACGACCTTCGGGCACTGCTCGGGGCCTATCTCCGCCGCGTCGTGGGCCCCTGCGAGACCGTCGCACTCGCGAACGCCCACGCCGCGAGTTCGGCGGGCGACCTCGATCGACTCCTCGCGGTCGACGAACGCCTTCACGCGGTGACGATGCCCCGCGAGTTCCGCGAGAGTTCGACCAAAGCGGGCGCAAAACTCTGTGAACTGCTCGCGGGTGGCGAGGCGTCCGCGGACGCTCGTCGTGACCGTGGTGTCTTAGACGCGTTCGCCGACGCGGTCGACGTCGGCGACACGCCGGGTCACTATCCCGTCGTCTTCGGCGTCGCCGCCGAGGGGCGCGGACTGGCACAACTCGAGACCTGCCTGTCTCACGCCCACTCGTTCGTCACCGGTCTGCTCGGGGCCGCACAACGACTCGGGCGCTTTGGTCACACCGAGATTCAGCGCGTCCTGGCCGACCTCGAGCCCGTTATCGTCGAGATCTGTCGCCGACACGTCGAAGACGACGTCACCGCGATGGCGTCGTTCGCGCCGCTCGCGGAGATCATGGGAATGCGCCACGAACGCGCGGGTCGGCGGCTGTTTATGAGTTAAGCGTCGACGTCGGGTCGAGGTGCGCTCTCGTATCTGACCATCTTTTCGGATTTATCGGAAATCGACTCGTAGATCAGTTTGAGCGTCTCTTCGGCGGCCAACAGGTTGTGGTCGTCGAGAAACTCCCGACCCCCGTCGGTCAGCCGGTAGAACTTCCAGGGATAGCCCTGCTGGCGCTCGTCTTCGGCCAACGAAACCTCCTCGAGAATGCCGACCTCGATGAGCTTCTGGACGTGTTTGTACACCGTCGCCTCGCTGACGCTCGGGTTCAGTTGCTCGAGTTCGTACATCGACGGCAGTCCGTCGGGGTGTTGGACCACGTTGGCGATCAGCGAAAACCGGGTCTCCTGGGTGACGAAGTGGACGAGTTCGCGCGTCCCTCTTCCGTCGTCCGCGCCCAGACTGGTACTCATACGGTCACCTACGGAGTAGAACACCAAGTAGTTTACCCCAGGGTAAATCACTCCAGAGTAAACCGGACGGCAAATCGATGAACACCGACAGCTATCGGAAACGGAAACGACTCGGAAACGACTATTTCCCGTTCCCGAGAACGTGGAGGTATGACCGACAGGAGCCCGCCCCGGCAGGAAGATCTCCTCGAGAGCGCGAGCGACCGCCTCGCGGCGGACGAGATCACCCTCGCCGACAACGAGGAGATCTTGCAGGCGCTGAGCGAGTTGACGCCGATCTACGAGAACGAGCGGACGTACTTCGTCCTCGGAAACTACGATCGGGAGCCGATCCGCCGGCTGAACCTGGTCGTCGACAGGTTGAATCGACGGCCCGACGCCTACGCCTTCCGGATGGTCGACGTCCGCGGCGAGTGGGACAACGGCATCCAGAAGTTCTGTCTGGTCGCCGACCTCGTCAGTCACGTTGTCGGCGTCGCGGAGACAGATCCGAGCGATTTTTTGGTCGAACAGGGTCTGCTCGTCGGCACCGAGGAGTACTTTTCGAAGAGCTACGTGCTCAAACGCGAGTACGAAGCGGAGGAACACCCGTTCGGCTGGATGCAAGACGGCGTCTTCGACCTCCTAGAGGAGGAGGGGCGCCTCTATCGGTGGGAGACCGAGGCCGAGCTGGCCGAGGCGGTCGAACGGATCCCGTAATCGCCGCCGACTGGCGGTGTCGTAGACCCGTCAATCGGGTGGGTCACACCGATTGGCTAAACCGACACTCGGGACAGACGATCCGACCGCCCTCGATGAGGACGTGGCTCCGGCCACAGCGATTGCACGGCCCGCCGATCGAGACTCCCGTCGCGCGGGCGACGCCATCGAGCGTGTTCTGCAGTCGCTCGAGGCGAATTTCCGTCGTCTCGAGACGCCGTTCCATCCGATCGAGACGCGAAACGGGCGGGCGTGGCCGTCGACTGCTGGGTGAGGGTCGTGGGTCCATACTGTGGCTACGCCGCGGGTGGACAAAACCACGACCGTATGCCGTTCGTTCGGAGAGTGTCCGAATCCGACACGCGCCGTCGGCGAATGCGTCGATTTGTGTGATCGAACGACTCGAGCGACGGAGACGTTTTAACTGCTCCCGCGAATTGTTCGCTGTGAGTTCGACAGACGACCGGGAAGAGGAGGTGATCGACATCTTACTCGTCGAGCCGAACCCCGGCGATACGCGTCTCTTTACCGAAACGTTCGACGATGCGAAGCTCTTGAACGCTATCCACACCGTCTCCGATGGGGAATCCGCGCTGGATTTCGTCCACCAGCGTGACGAGCACGACGATTCACCGCGGCCGGACATCATCCTGCTCGAGCCACAGCTTCCGGGGAAAAGCGGGATGGACGTCCTCTCGGAACTCGACGGCGATCCCGCGCTGTGTGAAATTCCGCTCGTCGTCCTGACGAGTTCCGATGCGGGCGAGGAGATCGTCAAGTCCCACGGGCTCGAGGCGGACCACTATCTCCGGAAGCCGGTCGAACCGGAGGAGTTCGTCGAGTTCGTCCGATCGGTCGAGGAGTTCTGGGTGGCGATCGTCCGGAAGTCGTCGACGGAGCAACGTTAGCCCCGGGCCCGAACTCGTGGGCGGAGTCGTGCGGTGGGTTCCGAATTCGCCAGATAGTCGAGCGGGGGAGTGTGCCAGTCGCGAGCGCAGGATCCTCAGTACGGCGATCGGAGAGAGCCGCCTGGGGTCACTCGAGGGTGCCAAGCGTTGGTGAAGAGTTGGGTTCTGGTGGGGAGTCGGGTCACGATAGAACGGGTCGATTTCGTCGATGGTATCGAATCCTCGAGTGACTGCAGTTTCTGAGAGTGTTCGATGGCGGTTTCCATTGCTGATTGGAAGGGGTAGCTAACTCGCGGGAAGGGGTTCGGGCCAGCGGCAAGGTCTATCGAAAAATCGCAAGAGGGAGGTAGTTCAATAGGGTGCTGTAGCCCCTCTGGAGGGACTTGATTATCAGATGTGAAACCGACATCGGGTGAGTATTTTTCCGCGCCAATACACTAACGACTAATTATATATACCCGGATTACACTGGTTGGTACCAGCACCAAATCGATAGCAGGAAGGAAGCGCCGGGCGGGTTATGCTTACCCCCAATCCCCGGGCGCAGGCCGACGGTTCCACGTCGGCGCGCATAACCTTTCTGGCTGTCGTGGGGTGCAATGGAAACGAAATCACACGATAACCATGGACGCAACAAAAATCCGCGACAAGCTAGTTGGAAACGAGCAGGAACGGGCAGTATCGCCTGTCATCGGTGTTATTCTGATGGTTGCGATTACGGTCATTCTCGCGGCCGTCATCGCCGCATTCGTACTCGACCTCGGTGGCAGTGTGGGCCAGGAAGCACAAGCCGGTGTCTCGATCGACGTAGACGAGACTGAAGAGGAAGTCCAAGTTGAGATTACGTCGCTCGGTAACGCCGACCACGTTAACCTGACCAGTAGCGAGTTCGATAGCCCCGATGAAGACGACATCACGAATATGGTGGTTGGCAATACCGTTACACTAGAACATGACGTTGGTGGGACTGGATCTGATGATATTGAGGCCTCCGGTACTATCTCCGCTGTTGCAGTGATCAACGAGACGGAGACGGAGACGCAGGTCGCCTCCGAGGACTGGGACTTCTAAACCGCCCCGCACTTTTCGGTTTTATTTCACACCATGATTAGCTCACAGTATCGACACCGTGACCGGGGCGTGTCGCCAGTGATTGGCGTCATCCTCGTCATAGCTGTCACAGTGATCCTCGCGGCCGTCGTCGCAGGGTTCGTCCTCGACATCGGTAGCGACATCGAGGAAGAAGTGCAAGCGGGCGTCTCGATCACCGTCCAGCACGACCCGCAGTACATCGACGTCCAGGTGACGACGCTCGGGAACGCCGACCACATCAACATCACCGGCGAGCCGGCTGAGCACCTTGCACTGGGCGCTTCCATCGAGGAGGACGATCTCACCGAACTCGAGACGGGCGACAGCGTTCGAATCGAGGAAGACGACCTCGAGCCGGCCGGTCACGACGGAACCATCGTCGCAGTCGGGGTCGCGGGCGAACAGGAGACCCTGATCACGAGCGACGACTACGACTTTCGTTGATCGTTCTTCGCTTCTTTCCCGGACGGCGAGGGCAGTCGCCGTTCGAATATCACGACTCCGCTCGCTGTTGTAGCGAGGGGAGTTCGATTACCGACGATGTACAAGTAGTGCGATCACCAACGGTTTGCAGTCGGTCATAGCGGTACTTGAATCGGATATCGGGACGATGACGGTGTTGTAACCAAATGAAGAAAAACCGCAATACAGCGACGCCACAGGAACTGATTGTAACCGATTTCGAGGGGGCGAGTCTCACCGTCGAAACCGACCTCGAGTCACTATTTTTCCACGCCGATATACGAACGACTGATTATATATAGCCCCAATTTAGTGATTGGAATCAGCACCGGAGAGCCAGCAGGGAAGGCCGCCGAACGGTTGTTCTGACCCCCCACGGATGCCGACGACGTCACGTCGGCGCCCACGACCGTTCCGGGCGTTTGGGTGCGATGGAAACGGGATCACCAATGGATGCAACACAGATACGCGATAAGCTAGTTGGAACCGAGCAGGAACGTGCGGTATCGCCCGTTATCGGCGTCATTCTCATGGTCGCGATCACGGTTATTCTCGCGGCCGTCATCGCCGCATTCGTCCTCGACCTCGGCGGGAGCGTTGGCCAGGAAGCGCAGGCGGCGGTTTCGATCGACGTGAACCACGATACTGAGGCGGTTCACGTCGAAGTCACCTCGATGGGTAACGCCGATCACGTCAATCTCACCTCGAGTGACTGGGAGGCCGGTACCGAACCAGATAACGCCACACTCCTGACCGTCGGTGACGCCGTCTCCTACACCGAAGCGGACGACCTCGAGCCCGCCGGAACCGTCTCAGCGATCGCCGTGATCAACGAGTCCGAAACGGAGACCCAGGTCGGCTCGCAGGACTGGGAGTTCTAACGTCCTCCGGCGCTTTCTTCGCGCGCCGATCCCAGCCAGTACCGATGCCGTAGCCGGGACCGCTGGCTGGAGAGACGTCGAGAGACGAACGAATGCCCTCGAGACCACCGATTCCACACCGTCGTCAGAGCCAACCGAGATACGCACAATTTTCCCCGCCTGGGGAGCATTGATACGCCGAGAATCCCTTTTCTCGCGTAATGACCGCAACCGCTGCGATATTCGTCGCCATGCTCGCGGAGCTGTTCCCCAACGGGATCAGCCACTACGCGATCGGCGGACTGTTCGTCGGCCTCGGGGTCGCCGTGATCTACCTCGGCACCGGGATCCCCGCCGGCGCGAGTACCTTCCTCGAGTCGACGCTCTCGTACGGCTCGAATCTGTCGCGGTTCCAACAGTATCGCCCGTCTCGAGACTGGCGGGTCGTCTTCACGGTCGGGATCGTCGCCGGCGCGGCCGTCTACGCGCTCGCGTTTCAGGACGGCATCTGGACCACCGACGTCCAGTGGTGGCGGCTGTTCGCCGGCGGCGTCCTCATCGGAATCGGAACCCGCGTCGGTAAGGGCTGTACCTCCGGCCACGGCGTCTGTGGCGTCGGCTCCGTCTCGAATGCGTCGTTCGTCGGCGTCGCGACGTTCCTGTTGATCGCGATCGGCACCGCACAACTCGTCCAGGCCGTGGGGGTGATGCCATGAGCGCCGAACACGAGCAACACCCGCTGTTTCTCCCGCTCGTGTTCGTCGGCGGCCTGATCTTTGGCTTCGGCCTCGGATTTAGCCACATGGCCCAGCCCGAAGTCGTCCTGAGTTTCCTGCAGTTCCAGGACTTCGGCCTGCTGTTCGTCATGTTCGGTGCCGCCGTCGTGACCGGGATCACGTTCTTCGGCGTGAAACAGTTCCGAAGCGACGCACCGTTGACCGGCGCGGCCTACGGCCGACGGCTGAAGACCCTCGATAAAAACGTCGTCATCGGCGGCGGTGTCTTCGGCGTCGGCTGGGGCCTCTCGGGGATCTGTCCCGGCGCCGCCTACGCGAGCCTCGGGATTGGGAACTTCCCGATTCTCTACGGTATCGCCGGGATGTTCGTCGGCGCCTACATTCAGGGCTTTTGGCGCTCGACGCGCGCCGACAGTTCCTCGCCTGCGACCGCGGCTGACTGACTCGATTCGGGCGTCTAACCGGCTCTCGAGGCAACTGCCGAATTTCAGCCTACGTTACGGTGGTGTGACAACTGGCCACAATCCTGATTAACGTTCCTCGAAACCGATTCGTATGCCACAACGGGTCGTCTGTCCACACTGCGACGAATCGATTACCGTAGAGATCGATATGACCGTCACTCGGACGAGCAAATCGGTCGGATCGCTGAAAGAAGGGTTCGCCAAGTCGGCAAGTTGCTCGTCGTGTGGCGAGACGTTCAGTTGTAAAACGAAGTGGTGACCGGCGAACGTCTCGTGGGAAAATCAGTACGCAAATTGCCCTCGAGTGCGTAGTCGCGGGCACCTATGAGCGACGATCGGGAGCCGTCAGTCAACATCAGCGGCGGCGAATCCGGCGGTGGCGTCGCGGCCGAGTTCGATCCGGCGACCGCCGACACGCGAGCCGAACGGATCGTCGACCGGCTGGGCGAACGCTACTGGCAGAAAACGTACGGCGGCCGGGACGCCTTTCCCTGTCTCGTCCGGACGATTCTGAGTCAAAACACGAGCGACGTGGCGAGCCAGCCCGCCCACGACGCCCTGATCGAACGCTACGGGAACGAGCCCGCCGCGGCGAATCCATCTGGAGGGGGTAACGTCGACCTCGCGGCGGCACTTTCGAATGCCGAGCACGCCGACCTCGCGGAGACGATCAGCTCGGCCGGCCTCTACAACCAGAAGTCCGAGGTCATCATCGCAGCGGCCGAGTGGGTACTCGAGGAGTTCGGGTCGGCCCAGGCGTTCGACGCGTTCGTCAAGGACGAACCACCGACAGAGGTCCGCGAGACCCTCCTCTCGGTTTCGGGCGTCGGGCCGAAGACTGCCGACTGCGTCCTGCTATTTGCCGGCGGTCGGCCCGGCGTCTTTCCCGTCGACACGCACGTCCATCGAATCTACCGTCGGCTGGGAATCGCGCCGGCCGACGCCGACCACGAGGAGGTACGGGCCGTCCTCGAGCGCGAGGTGCCCGCCGAAAAGTGTGGTTTCGGCCACACGGCGTCGATCCAGTTCGGCCGCGAGTACTGTACTGCGCGAAACCCGGCGTGTCTCGAGGACCCAGACGCCTGTCCGATGGGTGACGTCTGCGAGCAGATCGGCGTCTACCCCGAGACGGGCGAGATCGTCGATCCGACCGACGTGTAGAGAAATATTTCGAGACAGAGTGGCGACATCAGATCGCCTGTTTAATCGACCGGGCTGTACTGTCCAGAACCTCCGAGTCGAGTCAAAATGTTCGTTATTACCTTACAGGCAAACACTGATCAGGTTGAAGTAATCACTATGCTTACCGCAAAGTTACCAAGGTTTTATCAACATCTGCTAATCATTCGATAGTATGATATTACAGAATAACCGACGTGATGGGGGAGAAACGGAATTCGATCGCAAACGGAGGTACAACAATGGGTAATAGAAATCGACCAGCGGGGGAGAGAAAGCAAGCGGAGGTGGCTGATTACGAGATAGGTCGACGAAAGATCTTACAAACGACCGCAGCAGGCCTCGTCGGAGTGGGAGCGATATCCGGAACAGCAAGCGCGGCCAACGGGGCGACGAATGCCAACACAAATGCCCCTCTCGTGTACGTTGGAAGCGGATCAGGCTACAACGCATTCGACGCGGCGACGGGAGATTACGAGTGGACGTATCCGACCGAGGGCAGCCCGTGGTCGTCACCGACCGTGGTCGACGGAGTCCTCTACGCTGGTGACAACGGCGACGACGATTCCGACGCGACACTCTATGCGGTCGACGCGGCGACCGGCGACGAAATCTGGACCTTTACCGATCCTGGTGACTGGGTGTTTTCGTCGCCGACCGTGGTCGACGGCACGGTCTACATCGGCGAGGGCGGCGGGACAGCGACGGAAGATTGGGACTACTCGGTGTTCGCAGTTGATGCAGACGATGGAGAGTTAGTATGGGCGTTCGACGACGTCGAAGACCAGGTCCAATCCTCGCCCCACGTTGTCGACGGCACAGTGTACGTCGGGTCCCACGACGGGGAGCTCTACGCGATTGACGCAGAAACGGGTGACGAAGAATGGTCGTACAATGTCGACGAGGGACGGATTTCATCGTCACCCGTTGTCGTTGATGACACCGTCTACGTCGGTGTAGAGCGGTCAGGTCTCCACGCGTTAGACGCCAATTCCGGGAACGAACTGTGGTCGGTTACGAAGGACATTTCTGGTGTTGCATCGTCTCCCACCGTGGTCGACGGGGTCGTCTACTTTGGGGAAGGAAACACTAGCACGCATCCCGGCGCATTATATGCTGTCGACGCAGCGACAGGGGACTACGAGTGGACGTTCACCGAACCTGACGCACCAGTAACCTCGTCCCCAACGGTCGTCAATGGAATCGTCTACGCCGGTGCAGGACACCACGGAAGAGAGGGAGATCTGTACGCCGTCGACGCAGCGACGGGCGATCTCGAGTGGAGGTTTACGAACCCTGAGAGTAGGCCGATCTGGTCGTCACCAACGGTGTACGACGGGATCGTTTACGTGAGCCTCGACGGCGGATCCTTGTACGCGCTGGACGCCGAGACGGGGGACGAAGAGTGGTCTACGGACAGCATCGGTTTTGTCATCCGATCGTCCCCGACAGTGGTAACTGACCCCGAAAACGGCCACAGCGTGGACTCTCGAGTCAGACTGGGAACGCTTGGCCATCACCACGAGTGGGCAGGTGAGGATCCTCACGACAGTGATAACGGCAGCGACGACGATGGTACCAACGATCAAGTCAATCAGGCGTACATCAATGGCCTCTCCGGTTCTGACGGCGAAATCGGTGGCCCCGAACTCGAGCAAGCGATTAGTGACTTCTTCGTTAGTGCCAAAGTCAACGGTCCAACGCTCGAAGCTGTGATCAAGGCGTTCTTTATCTGAACGACAGGCACCCGGTTATTTTTCGAGTTCGTCGAGAGGCTAGTCCAAATTTCATTGTACAGACAATCTCGAGGTTCAATTCGATCCTCGAGGAGTCGTTGAACCGATCTACTCACTGCTCGAATGAGCGGGAGTGCAAGACTCTCGACGAGTACTATAACGGCCGGGACGGACGATACGAATCTCGATGTCGAACGATCAGAGAAAGCGGAACGTCTCTAAGTTCTTCGGTGCGAACGTCCGCATGTTGTAGTCGTGATATAGCGCAGAGGAGAGGTCCTGCGTGGAGCGCTCGTCGCCGTGAACACAGAGGACCTTCTCGGGTCGGGGATTCATCGTCTTGACGAAGTTCTCGAGGCCGGCGCGGTCGGCGTGACCGGAGAAACCGTCGACTGTTTCGACGTTGACGTTGAGCTCGAGGGTGCCACGGCCGCCGCCGTTGCCCATTGCGCCGACTTCGCTGGTCGGGATTTCGTCCCAGCCGGTCTGGATGCGCCGACCGAGGGTTCCCTGAGCCTGGTAGCCGACGAACACGAGCGTCGAATCCGGGTCGGGGCCGATGTGAGAGAGCCAAGACATGATCGGACCGCCGGTGACCATCCCCGAGGTGGAGAGGATGATACACGGCTCGCCGTCGGCGACGTCCTGTCGTTCCTCCTCGCCGCCGTCGATGTGGTTGAACTCCTCTGCGAGGAACGGATTCTCGTCCTCGTGGAAGATTCGATCCCGGAGGTCGTCACGCAGGTACTCGGGATAGGTCGTGTGAATTGCGGTCGCCTCCCAGATCATGCCGTCTAAGTGAACCGGCATCGACGGGATGTCGCCGCTTCGCATCGCCTCCTCTAAGACGAGCATGATTTCCTGGGACCGACCGACCGCGAAGGCGGGGATCAGGACCTTTCCACCGTTGTCGTGGGTCTCGCGGATGACCTCCTTTAGTTTTTCCTCCGAGTCCTCCTGGTCGGTCTGGTAGTCGTTGCGACCGCCGTACGTCGACTCGAGGACGAGCGTCTCCACGCGCGGGAAGTCGTTGACTGCGCCGTTGAACAGGCGGGTGTCCTTGTAGTGGATGTCACCCGAGAAACAGACGTTGTAGAGGCCGTCGCCGATGTGGAAGTGTGAGACGGCCGAGCCGAGGATGTGACCCGCGTTGTGGAAGGTGAGTTTAACGTCCGGCGCGATGTCAGTGACGTCACCGTACTCGAGGGGGATGCAGTGTTTGATCGCCTCGCGGACCTGCTCGGAGTCGTACGGCGGCGAGCGTCCCTCCTTTGCGGCCACGTCGAGGTAGTCGAGGGTCAACAGCCCCATCAGGTCCCGGGTGGGTTCGGTACAGTAGATCGGCCCGTCGTAGCCGTACTTAAAGAGTAGCGGGATCAGGGCGGAGTGGTCCAGGTGGGCGTGCGTGAGGACGACTGCGTCGATGTTCTGGGGGCCGGCGCCCAGTGCCTCGGGTGCGTGGAGGTAGGGGACCTCGCCTTCCGCGCCGGGTTTGTCGCCACAATCGATGAGGATGCGGGTTTCGGGCGTCGAGAGGATAAACGAAGCGCGCCCGACTTCGCGACAGCACCCAAGTGTCGTGATGCGGACGTACTCGTCGTCGGACATCTCCTCGCGGTGGATCTGTCGGCCGACGCGCTCTAAGATGTCGCGGCGCTCGTCGCGTTCCTGTTTGAGAAAGCTCCGGACGTTCGAGACGGTCGAGGACTCGATCGGCGGCGTCCGGACGACCTCGGGCGTCCAGCCGACGTTTTTCGTGATATCACGAAGCGTCGAACCGTGGCGGCCGATCACCATGCCCGGTTTCTCGGCTTCGATGACGACTTCGCCGGTGTCGGCGTGGAAATCGAGGTCCGAAACGCCGGCCTCCTCGGGAACGACGTTCATGATCGCCTGCCGGGCTTCTTCCGGTCGGGAGAGAACGCTCGGATCCGGGCGGACGGTGATCCGCTTTCGGAGTTTGCTCGCGAGCTTTCGAATGAGATCACCCTGTTGGGCGAACTTCTTCGGGTCGCGCGTGTAAACGACCAGTTCGGGGCCTTCGTACTTCACCGAGGAGACCGAGATATCGTTCGGTAACTCGCTCGTGATCTCTGCTTGCAGATCGTCGAGTTGCTGCTCTACAGTGCTCATAATCGCCAGATTCGGCTTGCGTGAACTCGCCGACGGGGAACGATTCTTCGGGAGCACCGACTCGGAGAGACGACGCAGTACGTCTTCTCTTCCGGATCATCTGTGTAGCTCCGTGTCGTGACGAATACGTTCCCAGGTCGGTGTCCTGGTTCGTGCGGGAAGATTCCAGGGAGAACCCGCTTACCTGACGGTATTCCTCGCGTGGTATAAAAGCCTTCGCAAAGACCAGGAGACTCGAGGTCGAAAGCAACGTATGAAGCTGACACGAGAACGCGTCGTCGCCGAGCGCAACTGGGTTCGAGACCGCGCCGACGTCGTCGTTCCGATCGTAAACGCTGTCCGCGACGACCTGGGAGCGGTGTTCGAAACTGACGTCGACTCGGTGACTCAACTTCAGTACCGAAGGGAGGTCGATACCGTCTTTTCGGACGGTGATCTCGCGGTCAACGTCGCGGCGATGGTCGCCATCTTGCGCGAGCTCGACGTCGAGGGTGACTATCCGGGCTTCGTTGTCGACGAACTGCTCGGCCGCGAACTCGCCGCGACGATCGCCGGCACCCAACCGCTTCGAACGCTCGGCGAAGCGACGTTTCACTACACGGATCTTCAGGTACACGGCGAGCGGGACGAGAACGCGGGCGTCGACGACCTCGAGGCGGCCCTCGCCGCCGGGTTTCAGGAACGGATCCCCGGCTGGGACTGGACGGAACGCGAGAGCCCGTTCGGCGTCGATCCCGAGACGTAATCGGGAATCCCCGTTCGGCGTCGCTCGACGGAAAACGGTTACTCGTCGTCTTCACCGTCTCCGTCCATCTGTTCTTCGAGTTGCTCCTCGATTTCCTCGAGTTGGTCCTCGTCGATCTCCTCACCTTCCGGTTGGCCCTCGGGCTGTTGTTGTTGCTGTTGCTGGAGAACCTGATCGTAAAGGTCGGTTTGGCCGAGAACGGAGATCTCTCCGCTTCGGAGCGCGTCGATCAAGACGTCAGCCGAGCCATCGACGAGATAGAGGCCCGATCCTTCCTCGGTCTCCTCGATGCGGAGGTTGTCGTCGTCTTCCGAATCGACGCGCGCTTCGAACTCGTCGATCGCTTCTCCGTGGAGTTCGTTCTGCCGTTGGATCGCTTCCTGCTGGGAAAGTTCGCCGGACATAACGTCCTCTTGAAGCTCCTGCATATCGTCCATCTCGGGCTCAGCGATCGCGGTGAGTACGTCGTTTTGCTCACCGTCACCACCACCCGCATCCTGCTGGTCGTCTCCTGTGTCGGTATCGGTTTCACTCTCGATACTTTCGGTCTCTGGCGAACCGAGGTCGGAACAACCAGCTACGGACGCGATAGCGCCTGCTCCCGCGATCTGGAGCACTCGGCGGCGGTCGTGGAGGTTCGTCATGATGCACTAGCTCGCGGGACGGGGGACAGGTAAGCGTTTAGGTCTCGGTCGGCCCGCCGAACGAACCGGTCCGTGGTCTCCCACCCACGGGGGGACCCCGGCCGCGTCGTTTCATCCCGGTTCCCTTTTAGCCGACTGGTGGGTATTCCGTCACAGTGACGATCGACCGAGCATCCGTGACGACCTTCGAGGATCCCACCCTCGACACCGCTCGAGACGCGATTGCCGACGGGATCGACCGTGGCGCGCTCGTCACCGTCTTCGGACAGTGTACCGTCGACTACGAGGGGCGTGCCTCGAGTCGCCTCGAGGCGGGCGACCGTCACGTGATGTGCAAACCCGACGGTGCGACGCTGGTCCACACCGACGAAGGCCAGCAACCGGTCAACTGGCAACCACCGGGCTGTGACCACGGCGTTCGTCGCGTCGACGACGTGCTCGTCCTCGAGAGCGTCCGGTCGACCCCCGACGAACGATTACTCGTCCATTTTTGCGACGTTCTGCAGGTCTCGGCGTTCTCCGGCTCCGACGAGAACGAACTCACGGTGTCGGGCACCGAAGAAGACCTGCGCCAGCGGATCCTCGAGGAACCGGACCTGCTCGAGCCCGACTTCCGGCCGCTCGCGACCGAGCGCGACACGCCCGCCGGTGCCGTCGACATCTACGGTGAGGATGCGACGGGACGGGCTGTCGTCGTCGAACTCAAACGCCGTCGCGTCGGACCCGACGCCGTGAGCCAGCTTCGACGTTACGTCGACGCACTCGAGCGCGACCTCCACGCCGACGCCGCGGTCCGGGGAATCCTCGTTGCCCCCTCCGTCACCGACAGGGCCGATCGACTGCTCGCCGACCACGGCCTCGAGTTCGTCTCGCTCGAGCCGACACCTCGATAACTGCCAGTGACGTCGGTGGATGATACGTCGCAACCCATAGCTGTTTTATATCCGATCTTTTTTCTCCGGATAGATGCGACCGAGTGCCATGGGCCGTCGTTTCCGCGATGACATCTCGAGCGAACCGCCGCCCGTATCGCCAGTAGCCGACGACAGCGAGGGCGAATCCGCGCCGCTCGGCGTCAAGCTGTGCTGTGTAGTCGGCGTTCTCGTGGGGTTCGATCACGTACCGTTCGTCACGAACGCCCTCGCGACCGGACGGGTGAGTGCCCTCGTCACGTTCGTAGCCGTCGGTGCCTTCTACAGCAGTCTCCTCTATGGACTGTGGATGGTGCGCCACTGGGGCTGGGCCGGTTCGATGATGTGGTTTACGGTGATCGGTGCGTTCTCGGTGGCGACCATGCGGTACGGTCCCGCCATCGTCTGTTTCCTCCTGGTAGCGTATCTGAAAAACGTCGAACACGTGTTCAGAGACGCCCGCGGGTACAAGCGCTGATATCGACCGCTGGCCGTCCGTTCCGGACGACTCCTCGAGTATGCGACTACTCCTCGAGCATGCGTTTCAATCGATCGAGTTCCGTCAACGCCTCGACCGGCGTGAGGTGGCCCAGATCGAGTGCCCGTAGCTCCGCCGCGATATCGGTCGGGTCGTCACCACCGTCCGCCGTAGCTGGCGACGTGTCGGTTGCATCTGCGGGATCTCGGGGCGCGGACGCTCGTTCAGCTTCGTCGACCGCTCGAGCCGTCCCACCGATCCCGTTTGCCGCCTCATCGGCCAGTTCGCGCGATCGTTCGACGACCGTCTCGGGGACCCCCGCGACGGTCGCGACCTCGACCCCGTAGGAGCCGGTCGCCGAACCCGGGGCGATCTCGTGGTGAAAGACGACCTCGCCGTCGACCCCCTCGACCTCGAAGTGGAGCGTAAACGCCGCCTCGAGGTCCTCGGCGAGTTCCGTCAGCGGATGGTGGTGGGTCGCAAACAGCGTCGTCGCACCGACCTCGTCGTGGACGTGTTCGGTGATCGCTCGCGCGATGGCGAGGCCGTCAGCCGTCGACGTTCCTCGGCCGACCTCGTCGAGTAAGACCAGCGAGCGCTCGTCGGCCTCGCGCAGAATCGTCGCGAGTTCGTCCATCTCGACCATGAACGTCGAGCGTCCACCGGCGATATCGTCGCTCGCGCCGACGCGGGTGAAGATGCGTTCGACCGGCGTGACCCTGGCCGACCGGGCGGGGACGAAACTGCCGACCTGTGCGAGCAGGACGATCTGGGCCACCTGACGCATGTACGTCGACTTTCCGGACATGTTCGGGCCCGTGATGATCGCGAGCCGCTGATCGTCGGCGAAGCGCGCGTCGTTCGGCACGAACGATTCCTGCGTGCGCTCGACGACCGGGTGGCGACCGCCCTCGATATCGATCTCGAGGCCGGTTTCCCGGGCGGAATCCGCTTCGTCGTCTCCGTTGACGGTGCCAATCGGGTCCCGTTCGTTCGTCCGCTCCTCGCTTCCTCCGGTGTCGGCCGACTCGAGTATCTCCGGCCGACAGTAGTCGTACTCCGCGGCGGCGGTCGCGAGCGCGACGAACGCATCGAGGGTCGCGACCGCGTCGGCCAGCGCCTGGACGCGTTCGACTTCGTCGGCGACGTCGCGACGGAGTTCACAGAAGAGTTCGTACTCGCGTTCGTCCGCGCGCTCCTCGGCGCCGACGATCTCGTCCTCGCGGCGTTTCAGTTCCGGCGTGACGAACCGTTCGGAGTTTTTCAACGTCTGTCGGCGCTCGTAGTCGTCGGGGACCGACTCGAGGTTGGGGTTCGTCACCTCGATGTAGTAGCCGTGAACCGAGTTGTAGCCGACTTTCAGCGAGCCGATCCCGGTGCGCTCGCACTCGCGCGCTTCCAGGTCGTCGATCCACTGTTTGCCGTCCCGGGCGGTCGAGCGCAGGCCGTCGAGGTGCTCGTCGTAGCCGTCGGCGATAATGTCGCCCTCGGTGATCTCGATCGGCGGATCCGCGGCGATCGCGTCGTCGATCGCCTCGCGGACGTCGACCAGCGGATCGAGGTCCTCGTGAAGGCGCCGGAGCCGATCGCAGTCGGCGTCCGCGAGGCGCTCGCGAATCTCGGGAACGACTGCCAGGGTATCGCAAAGTGAGCGCAGATCGCGGGCGTTCGCCCGTTCGCGCGAGATCCGGCCGATCAGTCGCTCCAGGTCGTAGACGTCCCGGAGGCGGTCGTGGAGTTCCTCTCTGGTCTGTACCGCGCCGGTGAGTTCCTCGACGGCGTCGAGGCGCGACTCGATCCGGTCAGGCTCGAGCAACGGCCGACGGAGCCAGTCACGCAGTTTTCGGCCGCCGAGTGCGCTCGCGGTCTCGTCGAGTGCGCCGACGAGCGTCGCGTCCTCGCGGCCGTGGATGGTCCGCGGCTCGAACAGCTCGAGGCTCCGCAGGGCGACCGCGTCCAGCAGGAGGTACTCGCGGGGATCGTACCGCGTGAGGTGGGTCAGATACTCGAGGCGGTTGCGGTCGTCGGGGTCGGCTGGCTCGACGGTAGGTTCGGCGTCGTCGTTCCCGCCGCTTGCGGCGTGTTCCCCACCGCGGACGTACTCCGCGTACGCGAGGAGGGCGCCGCAGGCGCGGATTTCGGCGTCGTCTGCGAGCAGTCGGTCGGGGTGGCCGTAGTACCGCGAGAGGAGGTCGCCGGCGCGGTCACGGTCGAACGCCTCGCGGTCGAACGGGGTGACCATACACTCCTCGGGAAGGACCTCCCGTGGTGCGTCCGGGCCGAGGACGGCCTCCGCGGGATGAAAACGGCCGAGTTCGTCCGCGATGGCTTCGGTCGAACGTGAACTGGTCGCGAGGAAGTCGCCGGTCGAGACGTCGAGGACGGCGATCGCGAGGCGGTCGTCCTCGGCCGGCCGGTTCCTGTCGCAGCCCGTCGTTCCGTCGCCTCGAGCGAGCGCGGCGACGAAGTTGTTGTCGTCGCTCGAGAGGAGTTCGTCCTCCGTGAGCGTTCCGGGGGTGATCACGCGCGTGACCGCGCGGTCGACGACACCCGAGGTTTCGCCGGGCTCTTCGACTTGGTCTGCGACGGCAACCCGGTAGCCGGCCTCGAGTAGGGTCTCGATGTACGACTCGGCGTTGTCGATCGGGATGCCGGACATGGGGTACTCGCCGGTGCTGTCCTCGCGGCTAGTCAGGGCGATCTCGAGCAGGCGCGCGGTCCGCTCGGCGGCGCCACAGAACGTCTCGTAGAAGTCGCCGACCTGAAAGAGCACGAGCGCGTCGTCGTACCGGGCACAAAGGTCGTGGTACTGACGCATCATCGGCGTCAACTCGTCTCGTTTCTCGGCCATCTCCTCGGGAGGGCCAAGCGCCGGATCCATACCCGAATGCCGCCGCCGAATGCGGAAATAGCTTGCTGGATCACGCCGATGGACCGGCGTCCGATCGATCGGGGGTTTCCTTACCCAGTGTCCGTCTCGAAGTACAACTCGGCGTGGGCACCACAGCCCGGATTGAACGCCGCCCTGCAGGAGGGACATCGGTACTCCGCCTCGAGGTATTCGGGAACGGAGAACTCGCTCTCGCAGACGCCACAGCGCACCGACGGCTCGTCGAAACGGTCTCGAGGCCACGGCCGGGCCCGATGATCCGTCACCTCCTGATGGCACCGAAAACAGGGAACGTACGTCTCACAGCAAGCGAACTTGAAGGCGACGACGTCGCGGTCGGTGTGGTAGTGGGCACACCGCGTCGCCGAGTCGACGTCGACGCCGCGGATGGTCGGATCGGACACGTATTCGAGTTCGGGGAGCGCTGGCTTCGGCGTTGTGGTCCGGACGATCGGCCCAGAAGCGCACTGCGCCGGAGACCTGACGGGGCGACGGAAAGTACCATAACGATCGCATCCGTTCGTGGTGATATGAGTTCTCCCGAGAGGGTCACCGTCGAAGACGTAATGTCGACGCCACTCGAGACGATTTCGTCGGATGCCACCGTCATGGAAGCCACCCAGCGGATGCGCGAGAAAGACATCAACGCGCTGGTCGTTCAGACGACGCCTCGAGCGATAATCAGCAGTACGGACGTGCTCGATGCCGTCGCCGACGGACGGAACGTCTCGGACCTCGAGGTCGGCGACGTGATGACGACCGACGTCGAGACCGCCACCCCGGATCTCTACATGGAGGAAGTCGCCGCGATGATGACCACCTACGGGATCAAACACTTGCCGGTCGTCGACGACGACTACGTCGGGATGGTCTCCTCGACCGACGTTACGGCTCACCTCTCCTAACAGTCGGGAGAGCGAGATACCGCCACCTCCTACGCTTCGCTGTTCGCCGGCCTCGAGGAGTCGTCACTGGTACGGTCCGGTGTCCGTCAGTTCTGGCGAAACTACGCCTCAGATGCGGTCGTGCGGTAAATCGGTACAGCAAACCGCATGAACCGCCTCGTCTGAAACCATCCGCCGGAACCGACGCGAGGACGCTACTCGAATGCGGTCGTATCTCCGCGACGGTAGCGATCGAGTCGCCGGTAGCCGTGGACGGTCGCGCCGTCGTCGAGTTCGACCTCGTAGCGGCCGATGATGTCCTGGGTGTCGGGAACCGACCGTCGTTCGACGACTTCGACGGTCGCGAGCCAGCCGTCGTCGGTCGGAACGATCTCGCTGACCGCGTCGAACTCCCGGCCGATGAGGTCGCCCGCACTCGACTGGACGGTCCGTCGAACGGCGAGGACGCCCTCGATCTTCTCGTCTGCATCGACGTCCTCGGCGTCGATCGAGTCGGGATCCGTCTTCTCCTCGGCGGTCATGTCGGCGCCGAGTTCCCGGCTTCGACTGTCACCTTCGGTCTCTGAACCTTGCTGTTCCTGTTCGCCTTCGTCGACTGTTTGACTATCACTCACGGTCGGATCACTCTCGTCGTGTTGGTAGCAAAAGCCGTCATCGGTGGCCGGCCGCGAACAGCGCTCGCCGTCCGCTGTGAGCGCCTTGCACTGGTCGGTCGATCCCTGGGTGTCGGCTTCTGCCATGGCTAAACGTTAGATTGTGTCGTCGATGCTCGCTCGTAGCTCCTCGATGTCGTCGTCTGTCCCGGCGATCTTCGGCGCGAGGACGTCCGTGAAGACGTCCGTCAATAGCTCGTCGTCTCCCGTTCCATCGTCGCCGTCGAATACCGTCATCCCCTTCGCCGCGGTGATCGCCGCCCGCGTTCCGACGACGATCTCGAGGTCGTCGCGAAGCGCTCGTGTGGTCTCGACGATCGCGTCGACGTCGTCGGCCAGAAGGTCGACGTGCGAGGCGACAATTTCGCGTTCGGTCTCCTCGTCGTAGTACTCGACGTGAACGCCGACGAACCGGTCGAGCAACGCGTCCTGTTGGTCGTGGACGCCCGCGTACTCGACGTCGTTGGACGTGACGATCGCCCGGAACTCGGGGTGGACGTCGATCGATCGACCCTCGCCGCGTTTGCCCGGTCGCTCGAGGACGCCCTCCTCGAACACAGACAACAGGACGTTGTGTGCCGCCGGGTCGCTACGCGAGAACTCGTTGTAGACGAGCGTCGCACCCTCTCGAACCGCCACGGAGAGGGGGTTGTCGACCCAGCGTTCGCGGACGATTTCGGTCTGCTTGCTGACGCCGCCGACGAAGCGGTCGTCCTCTTTGTATCGTTCGCCGCCGGCGTGGTCGCCGACGAGCGCCGCCGTATCGACGGCCTCGTCGCCGTTGAGCCACACGACCGGTCGACCGCGTTCGGCCGCCACAGACAGCGCGAGCGCCGTCTTGCCACAGCCCGTCGGGCCGAGCAGGTGGACCGGCTGATCCGCCTCGAGCCAGCCACCGATCCGATCCCGAAGCGACGTGACCGCGTCGGTCTCGACGAACGGCTCCGGGACGACCGTTTCCGGGTCGGCGAGCGGACTGTCGCCGTTTCGATCGCCGACGCTCGCGGCCCGTCGTGTGAGCTCTTTTTTCGCTCGACGTCCCGACTTTTGCTCGCGATCGGACCTGATCTTTCGACCGCGAACCGTCCGCTTGCGCGAGGAGTCGTCCGCCATCGGGGTTACTCTGAGGCGGACTGGGGTGAGGATTCGGGTCGGCGCTCGACCTCGAGTTCCTCGAGTTCCTCGAGTTCGCCCTCGGCGGTGGCTTGCTCAATTTTTGCGATCTCCTCCGCGTAGTGGAGGAAGGTGTCGACGCTCGCGACGACGACCCGTGCTTCGACCGTCAGGAGTTCGATCCCGACGACGGAGACGCGAGCCCAGATGTCGATAACGACGCCCTTGTCCAGGATTCGGTCGAGTACTTCCGCGAGACTCGAGGAATCTGGTCTGCGCTGTGGTTGTGCCATGAGACGTGCGATCGTTCACGACCTGCTCGTAACACGGCTTGCACTGCGACTGCAAGCCGATTGCACTCCGACGACGAGCCGGTCACCCGCGCTTTTCTCACTACGAGCCGGGTCGCCCGCACTCTGTCAGTTCGACCGTGATTCACCCGGCCGGATTCCGTCGAATGCCACCTCGAGTTCGGGATTCAGGTTCGACTCCAATCGAGGTCCGGCCCGGCTCCAGTCGACCCGGCTCCAATCGAGATCCAAACCCGACCCACGTTCGCACTCGAGTACCGTACGAAAGGGACCCGAGATCTGCCTGCACCAGTTTTAGTCCGACCCGCGTCGTATCGGTGGTATGAGCGATCGGACGCCGGCCGACGGAACGTCGCCGACAGCACAGCGAACGGCCGGACTCGCCGCCGGACTCGGCTTTCTGCTCTTGATCTCGGGCGTGTTCTTTACCGGCTCCGGGTGGATCATCCTCAACAACGTGATCGTCGGTGCGATCGTCGCGATCGCGGCGGCGTACACCGCGGCGGTTCCGTCTGGTGGGCGACTCCCGCGTTTCGCCGCTCCGGCCGTCGTCGTCCTGGCGGGGTTGTGGGCGATCGCCTCCCCGTTCGTCCTCGGCGTCGGGCAGGGGCTGTTGTTCTGGGCCACCGTCGTTCTCGGCGTGCTCGTCGCTGTGCTCGCGATGGTAAGCATCTACGGCTCGAGCCAGGAAGCGGGGCAAACGACCGCGGACGTCTCCTCGTGAGACGGTCCGGGGAGACCGATCGACGGTCGTCGGCCGCCGTTTCGTGATCGAACGAGACCAATCGGTTCACGACCGGACGGTGGCTGTCGTGTTGCGATCGACCGTTGCCCGTCGGTTCGCGATCGACCGGGACGGACTCATAGCAGTCCGTACGAGAGCCTCGCTCGTCACCATCCCGGTGATTTCCGCTCGAGGCCAACCGCCGACTCGGTGTTGCAGTCCTCGATTTGGCCGGAAACGGAGACTGCGACTGCAAGCAGTACGAACACCCGCCACGCCGTCGAATCTTCGCCGACGAGTTCCTCGAGACCCGCGGGTGCGGTCTCCAGGCTACACGCTATGATACGGACACTACCCAGACGCCTCGAGGCGGGCGCCGAACAGCACGCGACGACCGGGGTGCGTTCCCGGTGACCAACCGGTACGTCTACGGGGTCGTCCGGGGCGATCCCGTCGAGTTCGAAGCGGACGCCGTCGGCGGCGCGAACGTCGTCTACACGATCTCACACCGCCGACTCGGGGCGGTCGTCTCCGACATCGACACCACCGATCCCGAGGAGACCGACGAGGACGCCACACGCCACGACGAGGTGCTTCGACGGATCATGAACGACGGAGACGGCCGAGCGGTCGTGCCGATGCAGTTCGGCATGGCCTTCGAGAGCGATCGGGCGCTGAAGAACGTCCTCAGGGGTGCACTCCCGGCGTTCAGGCGCGCGTTGAACGACGTCGAGGGGCGCGTCGAACTCGGCGTCAAGATCGTCCGCGAGGAGGACGCCGACGTCGACACCGACGCCGTCGCGGAACGAATCGCCGACGAACTCGAGCCGATCGCCGCACAGTCCGTCGCGAACGACCTGTTCAGCGACCGTCTCGTCCTGAACCGCTCGTACCTCCTCGACCGCGAGGACCGCGAGGCGTTCGACGAGGCGATCGCTCGACTCGAAGAAGGCGAAGACGACCTCATCGTCAGCTACACGGGTCCGTTCGCGCCGTACAGCTTCGTCGACGTCACCATCGGAGCCCAGCGATAACCATGTTCGTCCTCGACGACCTCCTGTTTCGGCCGTTCGTCGGCATCGTCGACGCGATCCACACGATCGCTCTCGACGAACTGTACGACGTCGACGGCCTCGAGGACGAACTCAAGGAAAACCAGTTGTTGTACGAACTCGGCGAACGATCCGAGGAGAAGTATCGACGACGAAAAGCGGAACTGGAGGACGAACTCGAGATCGCACGCGAGGTCCACGAACGGCTCGCGAGCGGTCGCGTGGAGGTGAAATCCTGATGACCGACGACGATCACGACCCGGATGACCGACCCGGCGGATCGGACGACGAGACCGAACGCAACCGCGCGGACGGAGACGACGACCACTGGCTGGAGAGTTTGTTGTCGGCGCTCGAGGGCCTCGAGGACCTCTCGACGTCGGAGCGCAGGCGGAGCGGGCGGTCGGTGTTCGACGTCGACCTCTCGGTCCGTCGCGGCGACGACGTGGTGGACGACGAGCCACGGCCGAAGCGAGGGTCACTCGCTGGCGACAGGCCGACGGGGACCCCTCGCGATCCGCACGATCACGAATCGCGGCGAAAACGCACTCGAACGCGTTCCTCGAGTCGCCCCTCCGTGGCGACGCGTCGATACGAGGACGAACTGCTGGTGACGGCTGACGTCGGTGACGCCGACGCCGACGACGTGACTGTCGGGTTCGAAGGAGCCGCGCTCGTCGTCGGGCTCGCGGGTCGCGAACTCGACCGCGTCGAAGTTCCCTGGACCGACCACACGGCCGAGGCGGGGATCAGAAACGGCGTTCTCACGGTTCGCGTCGAGCCACGGTCCGGCGAGGAGACCGGCGACAGAGAGGACGCCGAAGCCGGCGAGACAGCAGGCGAGGGAACCGACGACACAGGAGACGACGAGACGGATGGCGTCGGGATCGACGGGGCGGACAACGCGGGTGGCGACGGGACGGACGATACGGAGGTCGACGATGAGTGAGTCGTCCGCGACCGAGGGCCGAGACGAGTTCGGCTCACTCCTCGAGGAGGGAACCGAACGTCTCGAGGCGGTCGCCGAGCGCCTCGCCGACGTCGACGCCCTCGAGGACCTCGAGGGTGACGCGCTCGAGTCGACTGTGGGCGACCTGGAGACGCTCGCGACCGCCGCGGCGGAGGCGGGAGAGCTAATCGAGGCGATCGACCTCGACGACCTCCCCGAGGCCGTCGACGGAGACGATCTGCTCGAGGCGATCGAAATAGGCGAGATTCCAGAGGTGCTCGCGGACGACGACGAGGGACTCGGTGAACTCGTCGATTTCGACGAACTCGTTCGAGCGGTCGATCTGTTGTCGGCCTGGAATGCGGCCGATCTGGGCTCGATCGTAGCGGAGGGCCGTGAATTCGAGGACGCGGTCGACGATCTGGCGGACGACGGTGACGACGCGGGCATCCTCGAGCAGGCGGCCTCGGGCGTGACGGACGAGGGCGGAATCGGCGGAGACGGCGACCTCTTCGACGACGCCGACCCGTCGGACGCACTCGGCGACATCGACGTGATGGAGGATCCGGAGGCCTACCAGGTCGCCATCCAGCAGGGTGCGATGGAGGGGATCGACGCGTTCCGCGGGGCGTTGCTCGAGACCCACGCGAAGTTCGAACGCCTGTACGAGTTCAACCGCGAGAAGATGCGCCGTCGAGACACCAGCGCAAACTCGCGAAATCCGACGGCGGTCTCGACGATGCCGACCGAGCGAGCGGCCGTCGGAAGCGGCGTCAAACACGCGACGGTTCCCCAATCCGTTCGGCTCTCGACCGCACCTAGCCGGACGCGGATTTACGGACAGCGCTTCGAGCGCGAGCGAAAGAAACGGAGAAACGACGATGACTGATCCACCACGACGACAGACTCGAGCCGAATGCATCGTACGAAAAACGACCGATCGCTCCCCGCGACCCACGAGGCGGGGTGCGGACGCCAGTGGCGTCGCCCGAGACGGCGGCCGAGTCGCGGACGGCCGATGCCCGCCGGTGCGCTTCGTCGACGAGACGGCGAACCTGGGAGGTGGTCGGCGTGGTCGATGACTTCCAGCCGAGTCGGCAGAAGACGGACCTCGCCGAGGTCGTCGAGATGTTACTCGACAAGGGAATCGTCATCAACGCTGATATCGCCGTCTCTATCGGCGACACACAGCTGCTCGGGGTCCAGGTCCGAGCCGCGATCGCTTCGTTCGAAACCGCGGCCAAGTATGGCCTCGAGTTCCCCGAGGGAACGGACATGCGCCGGGTTGCGGCGGCGGCCGGCGACCCCGAACTCGCCGAGATGGAGCGGCCGAGGCCCCCGATCGACGCGACGAGGGGCGTAAACGTCACGCCCGACGAGCGGTACGCAGACGAGACGCGGATCGAGGACGAATCCGACTCGAGCGAGAACGCAGAGGAGGCGACCGACGATGACGAGAACCGCGGCGAGGACGTGAGCTTCGAGCCGCCGGATCGCGGAACCGAACACCTCGGCGCGCGACCGGACCCCGAGCGGCCGACGAGCGGCGGCCTCGAGATGATCGGCGGAGACGGCGATAGCGACGAGTCAGATGGGCGAGACGACTCGAACGCGGGGGAAGATGAGGCGGACGAATCCACGGGAGAGGAGTCGGGTGAAGAGCCCACGGCGGAGACGGAGGGGAAGACGTGACCCAGATCGACGTCGGCGACGGCGAGGACGCACGCGACGGGCTCGTCACCCTCGTCGTCACCGTCGTGGAGATTCTGATCGCCGCCCTGGAACGCGAGGCGGTTCGACGCATGGAGTCGGGTTCGCTCACCGACGAGGAGATCGAGCGTCTCGGAAGTCAACTCGCGCGGATCGAAGCCGAGATCGACCAGCTCAAACGCGACGAGGGGATCGAGGAGAGCGTCGAGGACCTCCACGGCGACCTCGACGGCCTCGTCTCGGACGCGATCGAGCAACTTCGTGGCGATGCCGGCGCCGTGTCGGCACCCGGGTACTCCGTGTTCGGAGGTGAACGCGAGTGACCGACGACGGCGTAACCGATCGATCCACGGATCCGAACGCCCAGAATCGACAGTCCCCTTCCGTCGGAAGCGAAGCCGATGGGCCGCCGGCGATCGACGAGGGACGGTATCTCTACTGTCTCGTCCGGGCCGAAGAAGACGCATCCCTCGAGTCGGCAGGCGTCGACGACGAGCCGGTATCGGTCGTCGTCGAGAACGGCGTCGGCGCCGTCGTCCACGCTTGTGGCGGCCTCTACGACTCGTCGGATATAGAGCAGATCAGACGCTGGCTCGTTCGCCACCAGTTGGTCGTCGACCGAGCGGGCGAGGCGTTTGGCACCCCGGTCCCGTTCCAGTTCGACACGATCCTCCGTGGCGACGACGAGGCCGTCCGCGCCTGGCTCCGCGAGGAGTCCGAAACCCTCGAGCAGGCGCTCTCGGGACTCGCAGGTCACTGGGAGTACCGAGTCGAGGTCGTCGAGACCGATCCGATCGGCGACGACGCGTTGGTCGAGCGCGACGATCGACTTCGCGAACTCGCCGACAGAATCGACGACGCCGGTGAGGGGACGGCGTATCTACTCGAAAAGCAGTTCGATCAGCGCCTCGGGGAGTTACGCGCGGCCCGTCGGGAATCGATTTCGACCGACGTGACGGAGCGCCTCGAGGCCCATACACGGGAAGTACACCCCCTCGAGCGCTCGCCTACCGCGTCGCTCTCGGACGACGTGACGGCGGACGGTGACGAGGAAACGGCCGACAGCGACGGCGGTGAAACGCTTTGTCGACTCACCCTGCTCGCCCACGAAGACGACGAGGGCGCGATCGGCTCGGTTCTCGAGGAGGTGGCCTCGACCGACGGACTCGAGGTCAGGTTCACTGGACCGTGGCCGCCGTACACGTTCGCGCCGGAGTTGGGCGGCGAATCGACCGGCCCATCACAACGATGAAACCGAGAAAAGACGACGAGGCGCTCGTCGACGTGCTCGATGTTCTGCTCAGAGACGGCGCGGTTCTCCGGGCGGACGTGATCGTTTCAGTCGCCGACGTCCCGCTCGTGGGGATCAAACTCACCGCGGCGATCGCCGGCATGAAGACGATGACCGAGTACGGTCTCTTCGAGGAGTGGGACGTCGAACGGCGTCGGTCCCCGATCACCCGTCGACAGCATGCGCCGCGGCGCTCGAGCGAGGATAGATCCGGGCAGTCGAGCGAACGCGAAACGATCGGAAAGCACAGGTCGAACGGAGGGCAGAGGTCGGATGATTCGTGAACGGATCGGGCGCCGGCGATACCCCGCTGGTTCCTGACGGTGGCGTGGGGAGTCTCTCCACGACCCGATCGACGGTCACGCGAACTTCGGACGTTCGGTCGTGAGTTCGACGTCGCCGGAGACCACCTCCTCGTCCCGGTCGTCGTCGTAAACGTACTGTCCGGTCGACCCACAGAGCGTACACTCGTAGGTCTCGGATATCTCGTTTATCACCTCGCCGTTCTCGAAGTAGATGCGGCTCTGGGTGATCTGCAGGAACTGGGGGGTATCGCAGTTTGTGCAGGTGATCATACCTGACGGATAGGCACCACCGGTTGTAGTTATCCGGCTTGTAACGGTGCGGCAACCGGTTCTACGGCGGTATTACCGGTGGTTTAGAGGTCGTGCTAACTTAACACACACTCGCGTGCAATACGTCGCGCGTTCGGGGTCAGATCGGGAGGTAATTATCGGTTACCCCGGGGACAGGAGCGGGCTCACAACGGATTCGGATTCGATCGAGATATTCCGGGCGAACGGCGCTGGCTGACCGAAATACGGCGCGTAAGGGGTCGCTTACCGGTTCTCATCGTGTGAGCGACCGACAGGAACGAGATACTGACCGTCTCCGCTGCGATGGCCGTCGTGAGGATCGACGTCGACTGGATTCCGGGCGGCGGTGGGGTGGGACCCGGTAAGACCGCTCGTCACACTCATCCCGCGTTCGAGCTATCGATCGACGGCGATCCGCTCGCCCGTTCGAGCCGCCTCGTAGGCGGCTTCGGTTAGAGCCGTCACCTGGAGTGCGTCTCGAGCGGTCGCCGGCGGCTCCGTCCCCTCGAGAACGCTTTCGACGAAGGCGTCAGCGCGAGACGGATCGCGACGGGAATCGATGTAGGGGGAGAACTCGCTCGCGTCGGCGTCGATTTCGAAGACCTCGCGCGAGCCCCACTGGGTCCCCTCGAGGTACACCGCCCCGTCGTCGTCCCAGAGGTGGATGTGTTCGCGGACCGACGGCGCGTCGCCGTTGAACGAGAACGTCCCCGTAGCGCCGTTCGTAAACCGGACGTCGAGGTGCGCCCGCCGATCGACCCGTCGGTCGTCGTCCTCAAACTCCATGCTCGCGGCGACCGACTCGGGTTCGAGACCCGTCGTCCAGAGTACGCCGTCTAAGACGTGACTTCCCGTATCGTAGAGGAACCCGCCGCCGGAGCGGTCGGGATCGAGACGCCACGTCCCGCTCGAGAAGTCGATCCAGTCCTGGGTGATAGTCGCGGTCAGCCAGGTTGGCTCGTGGTCGGCGAAGCGCTCGCGTGCCGTCCGGAACGCCGCCTGGAGGTGGCGCTGGTAGCCGACCATCAGCGTCCGATCGCTTCGCTCGAGGCGGTTCACGACGTCGCGTGCGTCCGCGAGGTCGGTCGTCAGGGGCTTATCACAGTAGACGTGGAGATCGTACTCGAGTGCGGCGACGATCTGCTCGTAGTGGAGGGTGTGTGGCGTTCCGATCAACACCGCGTCCAGCTCGCTCGCTTCCTCCTCGAGCAGATCGTCGTAGTCGGTATACTGGCGCTCTCCCGGGACGTCGAATGCCTGCCCGGTCGTCGCGAGGGCGTCGGCGTCGAGATCACAGAGGGCGCTCACCGTCGCGTCCGGGTTGGTGTGAAACTGGCCGCCGACGGTGGTTCCGATATATCCGAGTCCAACGATACCGATTCGAAGCGGCGCGGTCGAACGGGATCCGTCCATATCGACGACACCATCTCGAACCGCCTGTACGTACCGGAACCTATCACAATTCGCACCCATATCGCTTTCCGACCGGGTGAACAACGACGGAGTACGATGGTCACGATCTACGCCCTCGAGGGCTGTCCGTACTGCGAAGCCGTCACCGATCGACTCGACGAAATCGACGTCGACTACGAGTACGAGTGGGTTCCCGCGCTTCACTCCGGTAGAGACCAGGTCAAACGCGTTTCCGGACAACGCGCCGTCCCGGTACTCGTCGACGAGGAACACGGCGTCACGATGGCGGAGTCAGAAAACATCCTCGAGTACGTCGATCGGACGCTCGCTTGAGGAACCGAACGTCGTGCTTCGAAATCGAGTCTACCCGCTCGATCGTCGGCTATCGAGCACGGCCGCAGTCTACCGATAACGGTTGGCGATAGTTCGACGCTATCGATTCGAACGCCGCCCCAACCGATTCGTAGCATCGTGCTATACGAGTGTTACACGCCCCCTGCTGACGGTGGACGATTGCTACTGTCTGCCAACCGTCCGCATAACAATGTGAGTCTCTGCCAACGGAACACGTGCGGGGATGAAAAGGCCCCGCCGGGTATGCGTTCGGCTCAGACATCACCGCGCTGACCAGCCGATTGCGTGCGTTCGTGCCCGGATCGCTCGGAAGTGGACTCGCCCCCGCTTCGAGTTAGCTCATGTCTCTCACACCGGGGTGGGCCCCGCCCCCGCCCAGGTTTCAGGTCGTCACGTCCCCACTGTCGAACGTTAGAATTCGGTGACGACGGGCATCCCGACGGTCTCGTACTCGCTCATCGCGGCCAACGTCTCCGGAACCTCCTCCAGCGAGAGTCGTTCGCCGACGATTTCTCCCGGGTCGAGCGTCCCCTGTCGAATCAGTTCGAACAGCTCCCGGTAATGGATCGGTGGCATGCCGTGGGAACCGTAGAAGTCGATCTCCTCGAGCGTCATGACGTCGATCGGTAACTCCACGTCGCCGGCCTCCTCGCCGGTCGTGAGACCGACCTGGACGTGCGTCCCCCTCGTTCCAAGCCCCTGGATCGAGTTGCGGCAGGTGTCCGCGATTCCGAGCGCGTCGATGGAGACGTCCGCCCCACCGTCCGTGATCGAGACGACTTCCTCGGCCACGTCGTCGACCGCCGTCGCGTCGATCGTCTCGGCCGCCCCGAGCTCCCGCGCCCGCTCGAGGGGCTCCGGGCGGACGTCGACGGCGACCGGCCGCGCGCCGAGTGCCTCCGCGATGTGAATCGCCGACAAACCGACGCCGCCACAGCCGTGGATCGCGACCCACTGCCCGGGCTGGATCTCGGCACGGTCGACCAGCGCGTGATACGCCGTGACGAACCGACAGCCAAGCCCCGCCATCTCGGCGAACGCCACGTCGTCGGGCAACTGGACGCAGTTGAACTCGGCGTTCGGAACCGGGAACGCCTCGGCGAACGCACCGGGTGCACCCGCCGAGAGGCCGAGCGCGAGGCCCGACTCGCAGTTGTTCGATCGCCCCTGGCGACAGTGCGAACAGGTGCCGTCGCCGAGGTGGAACGGAACGGTGACTCGATCGCCCTCCTCGACCGTCTCGACGGCGTCGCCAACGGCCGCGACGACGCCCGCCGGTTCGTGGCCGAGGATCTGTCCCGCCGGGACCGACGCGCCAACCCAGCTCCAGTCGCCCCGCCAGGCGTGCCAGTCGCTCCGACAGATCCCACACGCTCGCGTCTCGACGACCGCCTCGTTCCGCCCCGGCTTCGGATACTCCACGTCCTCGATCACGAGCGGCTCTCCGTGTTCCTCGAGTACGGCGCCACGCATGGCTGGGTACTCCGTCGGTGAGAACAAAAACGTATCGTCACCGCAGAAGTCGGCTCGGAATCGGCGCCACCGCAGGACTCGTCGCCAGCTACGCCGGAAGCTGGCTCGAGTCGGTTCTACTCGTCGTCCTCGTCGTCCTCGTCGAAGCTCACGTCCTCGAAGTCAGCGTCGACGAACTCCTCGTCGCCGTCTGCGTCGGCGTCACCGGGTGTCGGTCCACCCATATCGCCCATGCCACCCATGCCGCCAGGGCCTGCGCCGGCACCGGCCGCACCCGCACCGCCGGCTCCGCCCGCGGCACCGGCCTGTTGCTGGTAGACCTGCTTACCGATCTCCTGGAGCTCCGAGCTGAGCTCTTCGACCGCCGTCTCGATGTCCTCCGCGTCGGCCTCGTCGTCGTCGATCGTCGCCTCGAGATCCTCGACGGCCGCCTCGATCGACTCTCGCAGATCGTCGTCGACTTGCTCTTCGTTCTCCTCGAGTAAGGTCTCGGCGCGCTGGATCGTCGCCTCTGCGGTGTTGCGGGCCTCGATCCGGGCGCGTTTCTGTTCGTCCTCTTCGGCGTGTTTCTCCGCTTCCTCTTGCATGCGATCGATCTCGTCGTCGGAGAGGCCGGCGCCGCCCTCGATGGTGATCTCCTCGCTCTCGCCGGTTCCTTTGTCCTCCGCGGAGACGTTGACGATGCCGTTCTCGTCGATCGAGAAGGTGACTTCGATCTGTGGGGTTCCCGCGGGCGCCGGCGGAATGCCGGTCAGGTGGAACTCGCCGAGTTGTTCGTTCTTCTCGGCGAGTTCGCGCTCGCCCTGGAACACCCGCACCTGCACGGAGGTCTGGTTGTCGGCCGCCGTGGTGAAGATCTTGCTCTCCTCCGTGGGAATCGTCGTATTCTTCTCGATGAGACGCTCGAAGAGGCCGCCTTTGACCTCGATACCGAGCGAGAGCGGCGTGACGTCGAGCAGGACGATGTCATCGACTTCGCCGCCGAGAACGCCGCCCTGGATGGCCGCGCCGAGTGCGACCGCCTCGTCGGGGTTGACGTTCTTCTGGGGTTCTTTCCCTGTTAACTCCTCGACTTTCTGTGCGACCTGGGGCATCCGGGTCGAGCCACCGACGAGCAACACCTCGTCGATGTCGTCTTTGCCGTAGCCGGCGTCTTCGAGGGCCTGCTCGGTCGGCTCGACGGTGCGATCGATCAGATCCTGTGTGAGCGACTCGAACTTCGCGCGAGTCAAACTCTCTTCTAAGTGAATCGGGCCGTCGTCGGTCGCCGTGATGAACGGGAGGTTAATCTCGGTCTCCTTGCGACTCGAGAGTTCGATCTTGGCCTCCTCGGCGGCGTCTTTGAGCCGCTGGAGGGCCTGACGGTCTTCGCGGAGGTCGATGCCGTGGTCGGCCTCGAACTCCTCGGCGAGGTAGTCGATGATCGCGTGATCCCAGTCGTCGCCACCGAGATCGTTGTCGCCGTTGGTCGCGACGACCTCGTAGACGCCGCCGCCGAGGTCGAGGATGGAAACGTCGAACGTGCCGCCGCCGAGGTCGTACACCAGCACAGTCTGGTCGGAGTCGTCGTCGAGGCCGTAGGCCATCGACGCCGCCGTCGGCTCGTTGATGATCCGCTCGACCTCGAAGCCGGCAATCTCGCCGGCGTCTTTCGTCGCCTGACGCTGTTTGTCGGAAAAGTACGCGGGAACCGTGATGACGGCTCGCTCGACGTCGTCGCCGAGGTACTCCTCGGCGTCGCGTTTGATCTTCTGGAGGATCATCGCCGAGATCTCCTGGGGCGTATACTCTTCGCCCTCGACGTCGACTGTGTAGTCTTCCTCCCCGATGTGCCGTTTGATCGACGCGATCGTCTTCTCGGGGTTCTGGATCGCCTGATTCTTCGCCGGCTTGCCGACGAGCCGTTCGTCGTCGTCGGTAAACGCGACGACCGACGGCGTCGTCCGGTCACCTTCCGCGTTGACGATGATCTCCGGATCGCCGCCTTCCATCACCGCGAACGCGCTGTTCGTCGTTCCGAGGTCGATACCGAGAATTTTGTTGCTCGCCATTAGGAGGGCATTGTGCGCACTTTGGTTTAAACGTTACTAGCCAGGGTGGGGAGGCGAATAAAACTCCTGTGGCCGATATTCGACTGGATCGAATCGCACGTCGAAACGGGTTCTCGAAACGCCCTCGAGTCGAGTCACACCGCGTCTCGACAGCCGAATCATACCGAGTGTCATCAGTATGCCCAACGTCGCCAATCGGATTACATACGTGTCACGAACCAGTCCTCACTGCGTGTCGTCAGCGGATCGCACCGAGTGTCGTGGAGCGGACGGGAAGAAAACCAAAAAAGACGTTTGCGGTGGCTGACAGTAAACCGTCTCAGGCGTCGCCGGTGCCCTCCGGCGACTCGTCGCCGTTTCCGTCCCCGGTCTCGACCTCGCCACCGAGTTCGATCGCGTCTTCGCCCTCGTCGGCACTCGAGTCCGCCGAATCGCCGCCGCCAGACTTCTCCGAAGCGTCGGCCCTCGAATCTGCCGACTCGGCGTCTGCGGTCTCTTCTCCGTCCGCCTCCGGCGCGACCGTCTCGGATCCTTCGGATTCTTCGGATTCCTCGGAATCGGTTGCGAGTTCGCCGTTCGAGACCGTCACCTGTGCGTTCTGGATGACCTTCTCACCCATCTCGTACCCGGGCGTGTAGACGTCCGCGATCGTGCCCTCGGGCTGGTCGCTGTCGACTTTCATCATGACCTCGTGGCGCTGGGGATCGGTCTCGGTTCCTGGCTCGGGATCGATCTCCGAGACGTTCTCGTCGGCGAGCACCCGGTCGAACTCCCGGAGGGTCATCTCGACGCCCTCGCGAAGCCCCGCCGCGTCGTCGCTTTCCTCCTCGAGTGCGCGCTTGAGGTTGTCTCGAACGCCGATGAGGCGTTCGACGAGGTCCTCGGTGGCGCGGTCTTTGACCTGCTGTTGGCGCTTTTTCGCCCGTTTCTTGTAGTTCTGGAAGTCGGCTTGCTTGCGCTTGAGTCGGCTTTTCAGCTCCTCGACCTCCGCTTCGTACTCCTCGAGTTGGTTCTCGCGTTCGGTGAGCGTCTGCTCGCGGCTCTCGAGGTCGTCTTGCAGGTCGCCGATCGTGTCGGCCTGGGCTTCGACGCGCTCGGAGAGGTCCTCGAGTTCCTCGCGCTGGTGGCCGACCGTCGACGAGAGTTCCTGTAGCTCCTCGACGACCGAACTGATCTGCTCGGCGAGTTCGTCGTCGTATTCGGTGACGCGATCGAGGAGTTCCTGTACCTCTTCGCCGGACTCGTTCGGTCGATCCGGTTCACTCGAGTCGGACGATTCGTCCTCGGTCGATTCCGCCGCGGCTGGCGCCGGGTCGGATTCGGGCTCGTCCTCCTCGACCGTTCCGTCGGTTTCCGCCGCCGTCGCCTCGCCCTCGTCCGGTTCGTCTTCGGACGGGACTTCCTGGGCGGAGTTTGCGCCCTCGTCTTCGCTCATGTTCGGCTCAACGAACAGCGGAAATAAAAGGGTTGAGGTCCCCGTCTGGCGCCGGTGTGGACGGCTCCTGACTCTCTGTATCAGGCGGTCTGCTGTCCGTCAGCTCCGGCGCGACGCGACCAGTCCCATGGTCGCGTCGATACATCGGGACAGCGTTCCGTCTGAGTCGCCCGACCGGGCGTTGAGACCCCGACAGTATATGATCGACCGGTCCCCACTACCCGTCGTGTCGCGATCATCCGACGCCGCCGGGGCGGTCGAACTCCGGTACGAGGACGGAACGATTCGGATCGATGGCGAGGAGTCGGTCGTTCACGCACTCGAGCCGGCGATTCCCTCGCTCTCGAGCGATAGACGTTCCGGCGGCTGGCGCGTTCCGGCGACTCGCTACGTCGACGTTCGGAACGAGTTGTGCGATCGGGACGTCCCAGTCGAGGATCGGGTGCTCGCACTCGAGTCCGTTCCCGACCTCGAGTCGGCCTACGAACTGCGTTCCTACCAGCACGAGGCGCTGTTGGCCTGGCTCGAGACGGATCGATGGCTTGATCGTCCCATCGAGACGGGAACCGATGTCGACTGCGCTCCCGCCGGCGTTCTCGAACTGCCGACGGGGAGCGGAAAGACCGTCATCGCGCTGTCGGCGATCGAACGCCTTTCAGTGCCAACGCTGGTGGTCGTCCCGACGATCGACCTCCTAGAGCAGTGGCAACGGGAACTCGAGGCGGAGTTCGAGGTGCCGATCGGCCGCTTTGGCGGCGGCGAACAGCGTCGGGAGGCGATCACGGTTTCGACGTACGACTCGGCGTACCTGAAAGCCGACGCCGTCGGCGACCGGTTCGGGCTCGTCGTCTTCGACGAGGTCCACCACCTCGGCGGGGAGGGCTACCGCCAGATCGGCAGATTGCTCGCCGCCCCCGCGCGACTCGGGCTCACCGCGACGTTCGAACGGCCAGACGACGCCCACGAGGTGATCGCTGAACTCGTCGGCCCCGTCGTCTCTCGCGTCGACGCCGACGAACTCGCAGGCGACCACCTCGCGGCCTACGACGTCAAACGCCTCGAGGTCGACCTGACGGCCGACGAGCGCGAGGCCTACGAGCGAAACCAAGAGACGTTCACGGGCTACCTCGCGCGGTCGAACATACGGATGCAACGCGGCTCGGACTATCAGGAACTCGTCAAGCGATCTGGAAACGATCCCGAGGCTCGCGAGGCGTTGCTCGCCAGACAGCGCGCGCGGGAGATCGTCTTCGGGAGCGCGGCCAAACTCGAGGCGCTCGAGGGGATCCTCGAGAACCACCGCGGTGAGCGAACGATCGTCTTTACGGCCCACAACGACCTCGCGTACGACGTCAGCGAACGATTTCTGATCCCAACGATCACCCACCAGACCGGCGCCGCCGAACGCCGAGAGATCCTCGAGCGATTCCGCGAGGGGACCTACACCCGGATCGCCACCTCGAACGTCCTCGACGAGGGCGTCGACGTCCCGGACGCCTCCGTCGCGGTCGTCCTCTCCGGAAGCGGGAGCGAGCGTGAGTTCACCCAGCGTCTCGGTCGCATCCTCCGACCGAGCGAGGAGACGGATCGGGCGTTGCTCTACGAGGTCGTCACCGCGGACACGTCGGAGGAGAGCACTGCGTCTCGGCGGCGTTGACATCCTCCCGCGGTAACGCGTGGTGATTCGCTCGTGTTCGATGAGGACGGCTGATTTCGAGCGGCCTGTCGGCCGTCGGCTCTGCCTGATCGCAAACCGGCCTCGATCGAGACAGCGGTGCGTATCAGGTTCCGTGTCGTCGAAACAGCGGCGCCGCGGCACCGCTCGAGAGCGCATCCGGCGGCAACTCCTCGGCGTCGGTCGCGCTGGCGAGGTAGATCGCGCTGTTGAGCAACCCGATGTGGCTGAACGCCTGCGGGAAATTGCCGAGAAACGTCCCGTCGTCGGCGTGGATCATCTCCGAATACAATCCGAGCGACGACGCGTGCTCGAGAAGCGATTCGAAGACGTCGGTGGCCTCCTCGAGACGACCGGAGAGGACGAGTGCGTCGACGAGCCAGCACGTACAGATGACGAATCCCCCGGGCTCTTTCGGTCGGGCGGGGCTGTCGGCGAATCGAAAGACGAGTCCGTCGTCGGTCGTCAACTCCTCGAGGATCGTATCGATCGTGTTCTGTACGCGGTCGTCGTCGGGTGGCAGAAAGTCGTACAGCGGGATCAGGAGGGCGGTCGCGTCGAGTGCCTCCTCGGCACCGAAGTACTGGACGAAGCTTTCGCGTTCCTCGTCGTAACCGCGCTCTTCGATCGCCTCTCGAACGGCATCGCGCTCGCGCTCCCACCGATCGACCGGCGCCTCACGATCGTACTCCTCGGCCAGCCGGATCGCCCGATCGATCGCCACCCAACACAGGAGCTTCGAGTGGAGGAAGTGTTCGTGGAGGTCGCGAAACTCCCAGATTCCCTTGTCTCGGTCCTCCCAGCGCTCGCAAACGTAGTCGGCGAGCGCGCGAGTCGACTCCCAGTCGTAGTCGGAGAGGCCGTTCTCGTACCGAACCGTCTCGTAGATCCCCTGGACGATCGTGCCGTAGATGTCGAGTTGCTCCTGGTCCGCGGCGGCGTTGCCGATCCGGACCGGCTTCGAGTCGCGATAGCCCGAGAGGTGCTCGAGGTGTTCCTCCTCGAGATTGGTCTCCTCGTGGAGCCCGTACAGCGGTTGAATCTCCGCGGGCGTCTCGTGGCCGATCTCCCGGAACCACTCGAAGTAGCGGTGGGCTTCGGTGGATTGGCCCACGCTATGAAGCGCCTGAATGGTGAACTTCGCGTCGCGGATCCAGTTGTACCGGTAGTCCCAGTTGAGCTCGCCGCCGATCTCCTCGGGGAGCGACGTCGTCGGGGCGGCCGGAATCGACCCCGTTTCGTCGTGGATCAGGAGTTTGAGAACGAGCGCCGATCTGACGAGTATCTCCTGGTACTCGTCGTCGAAACTGAAGACGTCCGTCGCCGACTCCTCGCAGTTCTCGAGCCACGTCCGCCAGTAGTCGACCGTGTCGTCGTGACTCTGCTCGTACTCGCCTTCGCTCCGGCGGTTCGGCCCCCCGTACTGGAGACAGAGCCAGCACGACTCCCCCGCTTCGATCGAAAGCGTCGTCGACGCGACAGTCTCGGCCGCATCGATCTCGAGGTCGACGTCGGTGTGCAGATAGAGACGGCCCGGTTCGTGATCGCGCATCCGGTCGTCCTCGGGCGCCGCCTCCAGGCCCCCGCCGTCGCCTTCGCGCTCGCCGGCGATTGCGACGACGTCGCCACGATCGTCGCGGTCGAGCGTGGTCGCAGACCGCGCGTAGTCGAATCGCGGTTCGAACACTACCTCGAGTTCGACGGTGCCGGAGACGGCCTCGACCTTCCGGTAGATCGCTTGTTGTGCGAACTGGTCGGTCGATCCCCGCTCGTGTTCTGAGTCGTCGGTCGTCGACTCTCGGATTGCACTTGGCCCCGAAACGGGCATGAAATCGGTCAACGTCGCCGTTCCGCCGTCCGTTTCGAACGTCGTCTCGAGGACGTTCGTCCGCTCGACGTACTCGTGCGTCCCGTCGTACTCCCCGCTGGGACGGACGGCGAACTGCCCGCCGTCTTCCGGGTCGAGGATCGCCGCGAACACGCTCGGCGACTCGAGGTGGGGGAAACAACACCAGTCGATCGATCCGTCGTGGCCGACGAGCGCACAACGATCGTCGTTGCCGATGAGACCGTAGGCGTCGATCGGCAGGAATGTGTCATCCATGTGGTACGCGTCGAAACTCCGTTAGAGTCCGATTCCGTGGCATTAGCGTGCGGTCCGATTGCGTTTCTCGTTCCACGTCGACGGGCAAAAGCGTGGGCTGTGCGATAGCCGCCCCGGCTCGGATCGTCTCGACGCCCGACGTCCGGCCAACTCGCGGGGAGCGGATCGTTTTTGCCGTCGCGTACCCGAGTTCGAGCCGGATGCTGACCAAGGACCTGCTCCGCGTCTCGAGAGCCGGTGGCGGCTATCACCCGCAGTTCGCCGGACGGGAACACCGGCCGCTGGCCGCTCGCGTCGTCGGGACCTACCAGGGCCACGCTGGCGAGACACGCGGCGATCTCGAGGCGGCCCTGGCCGAACTGGAGGCCGACGCTCCCGACTTCAAACTCGTCCGCGGGTTCGCGGCGTTGCTCGAACGCGACGCGACGTTCGAAACCGACGCGCCGGTCGATCCGGAACGCGCCAGGAGAGGCGCGTTCGAGGCCGCAGAAGCCGTCGGCGTCGTGAGCGAAGACGACCGGGCGGCGGCGCTCGCGGACGCCGGTGGCTCACTCAGGTGCTCGGTCGACGACCTCGAGCGATCGCTGTACGCCGACCTCGAGGAACGGCAGGTCCTTACGGCGGTCGACTCACGGTGGGACCCCGACGACCTGATCGCCCAGTACAACCTCTCGCTCGCACAGACTGCGCTGTTCGACGCGACCGAACTCCGGGTTCGCTCGAGCGATCCGAAGGCGCTGGTGACGGCGGTCAAGCGACTGCGGCTGATGTACGAGATCTACGCGCCGGACGACGAGCCGACCGACGCAGTCGAGGGTGGCGACGGGATCGACGACCGGGCGAGCACCCGCGAGGTCGTCGTCACCGGTCCGACGCACCTCTTTCGAGCGACCCGTCGGTACGGAACGCGGTTCGCCCGTCTCCTGCGAACGATCGCGACGGCCGAGCAATGGTTCCTCGAGGCGACGATCGACGACCGCGGCACCGAGAGGCGCCTCTCGCTCTCCCACGAGGACCCGATCGAAGTCCCCGACGTCGCCCCCGTCGCCGACGTCGAGTTCGACAGTAGCGTCGAGGCGGAGTTTGCCGCCCGCGTCTCGACGCTCGATCTCGAGTGGGATCTCGTCCGCGAACCCGAGCCCCTCGCGACGGGAACGCGGGTGATGATCCCCGACTTCGCGTTCGAGTACCACCACGGCGAGTTCCGTGTCTTCTTCGAGATCATGGGCTTTTGGACGCCCGAGTACGTCGAGAAGAAACTCGGCCAGCTCGAGGGCCTCGAGGACGTCGAACTGATCGTCGCCGTCGACGAATCGCTCGGGGTCGGCGAGGAGATCGCCGCCCGCGACTTCCGGGCGGTTCCGTACTCCGGGTCGGTCCGGCTGAAAGACGTCGCCGACGTCCTCCGGGAGTACGAGCGGCAACTCGTCGCCGAGAGCGCGGCCGATCTGCCGGCGGAACTCCGTCCGGACGCAGACGTCGTCTCGCTCGAACGAGTCGCCGACGAGCGCGGCGTCGGCGAGGACGCCCTCGAGGCGGTCGCCTTTCCGGACCACGAGCGGGTCGGACGGACGCTGATCCGACCGTCGACGCTCGAGGCCGTTGGCGAAGAGATCGACGTCGGGATGACGCTCTCGGAGGCCGAAACCGTCCTCGAGAGCTACGGCGCGACCGACTCGAGTGCGATCCTCTCGGAACTCGGCTACCGCGTGGAGTGGGAGGGGCTCGCCGGCGGAACGATCGTGGAACGATAGCCGCCACCGCCGGCTCCGACGACGTTGCCGTGGGGCGTCGTTGCTGTCGATTCGCCAACTGTTATCGTGGGTCGGCGCGAACGTCACGTATGGCGTACGCACGAACCGGCCCGGAGGAGATCCGAGCGATCGATCGCTGGGACGACGGCGTCGGCTGGCTCGCCCATCCCGACGAGTTCGGTCGCCGCGCGAGTCACGCCGTTCGCGGCGAGGACGGGATCTGGCTACTCGATCCCCTCCGCGGTGTCGGCGTCGAGACGCTCGTCGCCGACCTCGAGGGGGACGTCGCCGGCGTCGTCGTCTGCTCGTGCTGGCACGCTCGAGACGCCGACTGGTTCGCCCGCGAGTACGACGTACCCGTCTTCGTCCCCGAGTGGATGGATCGGGTCGAAGAGCGAACGGACGCGCCTGTCCGCCGATACCGCGGCGCGTTCGACCCGTCGGTCCGGGTGATTCGCTGTGAACCGATCCCGATGTGGGACGAGGCGATCCTCTACTGGGAGTCCCACGGGACCCTGTACGTCCCCGATTCGATGGGGACGATCGACGCGTTTCTCGCCGGCAACGAGCGAATCGGCCTCGAGTTGTTCCGACGACTCACACCGCCACGGAGGCTCCGCCGGTTCGAACCCGATCGGATCCTCGTCGGCCACGGCGAGGGCGTCTTCGACGACGCGACGCGGGCGCTCGAGAACGCGCTCGCGGGCGGACGACGGCGATTTCCGCGGGCGGTGCTCGAGAGCGGACCGGGAACCGTTCGCTCGCTCGTCGGCGCAGTTCGTGACTGAGCCCGAATGAGCGATTCCGTCTCGACGTCTCGAGTGAGGCGTTCGACGGCGCCGCCGTTCAAATCGTCCGTGCCACACCGCATCGTGCAATCGCTTACCGACACGTGCAATCGTTTTGTCCCGTCGCGTCGAAGCCCTCGAGAGAGCGATGATTTCTTCGATCACTCCCGAAACCGGGTGGCTCGACGAGACGTACCCGTACGTCCGAATCGGCGACGGGCCGAAAACCCTCCTCGTGATTCCGGGGCTCAGCGACGCGATGTTCGACGGCGAGTACGGCCGGACCGGAGCGTTTCTCACGTGGCGAGGATTCGGCCACTTCACTGACGAGTACACGGTGTACGTCGTGAGCCGACCCCGCGGACTGTCGGACGACCGGACCATCGAGACGATGGCCCACGACTACGCGCGGGTCCTCGAGACACACGTCGGCTCCGCGTCGGTCCTCGGCATCTCGATGGGCGGGCTGATCGCCCAGGAACTCGCCCGCATTCGCCCCGACTTACTCGAGCGCCTCGTCGTCGCCGTCTCGGGCTGTCGGCTCGCGGCGAGCAGTCGGCCGATGGGCCGTAAAATGCGGGAGTTCGCCGTCGAACGCGAGTGGATCGACATCCAGTGTCAGCTCCACGAGGCGATGTTCACGGGCGTGCGTCGCCGACTCTATCCGGCGTACTCACGAACTCTCGGCCGCCTCCGACCGCCCGAACCCGCCTCTCCCCGCGACGTCGTCGTCTCTATCGACGCGGTTCTCGCCTACGACGGCTCCGACCGACTCGAGGAGATCGAGCCGCGAACGCTCGTCATCGGTGCCGACGACGACCCGTTTTTCCCCGAGGAGATCCTCAGAGAAACCCACGCCGGGCTCCCCGACGCCCAGTTGGCGATGTTTCGAGGGGCCAAACACGGCGTCTTCCTCGAGCGAAAGGAGGCGTTCGACAACTGGACGAAACGGTTCCTCGAGGGGGAGACGGCGCGGGTTCGCGACCGCGCGTACTGATACGGTCTACGGTGTACGAACCACGATCGCCGCCTCGGGAATTTCGTCACCACGACTTATGGTGATCGAAGCCCTCAGATCGAATAGTGGTGATCGATGAGTTCGACCGACGATCCCTCCGGCGAAGAGGAGTACGGAGAGGCCAAAATAAACGAACGCGGCCGGTTGACCATCCCGAAAGCACTTCGTGACGATCTCCGGATCGAAGATGGGACGACGTTCACGGTCATCCGGGAGGGAACGTCCATTCGGCTCGTGCGCCAACTCCCCGAGTTACAGACGGTCTCGTCGGGAAAAGACAGAGACGAATGGGGCGAGGAAGCGTTTCGCGATGCTGGCGAGGCGACGTTCGGAGGTCGGTAATGCGGATTCTCCCCGATCTCAACGCACTCTCCATTCAGTTGATCGACGATCATCCGGGACATCCGTACGTCGCGGAACACCTCGTCCCGGCACTCCGGGGCGAGCCAACACTTCTCATGTTCGGGTACCTTCCGCTTCGCGTCCAGTGGGTTCTCGAGGACCTCGGTTTCTCTACTGTCGAGGCGCGAAACGCGGTGAGCTCGCTCCTTCGACACCCGATGGAACCAGTCGACGTGACCCCAGAGACGGTTCTCGAGGCGTACGAGATCAGCGCCGAGAAAAATCACGACGTCTACGACTGCTTTTACGTCGCGGTTGCGCGCGAGGCCGACGCTGACGCGCTCGTGACGACCGACCGCGACTTCGAGACGCTGTGTGCGGACGAACCGTTCGAGTACACGAACCCCGTTCCCGAGGACGTGCTCTCGGAGTTCACCGAGGTCTCCACGTAAAGCCGACTCGAGCGGCCATTACGGCGATTTCGTAACGTCCTTCCGTAGGAGATTGTTGATCCAGTTCGTTGCTCTCTGGTTGACTGAGATCTACGTGTAGAGCGGTTCCTGACAGATGACTCTATTCCTCGCAGTCAGGGCACAATTGCAAGAGGGGGGCTCTATTAACAATGTGATACACAAGAATGTTAATTATGTTGATCAGTTGCAATCTCCGTGCAGAGGAAGCTTGCGCTGGCTCTCTTGCGACTCGTGTCGGACGGGTGAAAATCAATGTTCGATATCTCACTTAGCCAAGGGAACCAAATGGGCTTGGAGTGGGAGTGTAATCGCTGGCAGTGGTGTTCGGGTTGCTCTCAAAACCACGGTGGGAGTGGCGTAATAGGCGAGACTGGGAAATCATCAGCACCGATACAGGTCCCGTATTCATTCTCTGAAAATTCTAAGAGTTGTGTTTGGGTAGCTGCACCGGGATCATCCCGATAGTCGAATTCCGCACCAGACTCGAACTCGCCCCTAACGATACATTCACCCAGATCGCTTGAAATTTGCTCTTGATTGTAGGTGAATGAAGCCCATTCCTGATCGTAATCTTCAGTAATTATTGATCGGTCTGGGAAGACTGTTACCTCCGCCACATCGTCGCTCACCGCAACCTCTTTCCCTATATTGATACCAAACGCCCCATCTTCAGAGATGTCGACGCCAACGTCAACGGAGGCTGTCGTTACTGTTTCTTGGAATCTGGTCCGGAACTGGGCTCCCCAATCCACCTCTTCGATCACATCACTGTCCCAGAAGAGGGTGACCTGTCCATCTTCGAGGGTGAAAGTCGATCCGTGCGCACTGACGTTCGCAGTCACTTGGTGAGTCCAGCCATTTCCGGAAACTATCTCATTATAATCGAAACCGGAGGTGGTAGCGCCCAAGATAGTAACGTCCTGGGTATGTACCGACTGCTGATAATCGGCAGGCGAAATCTGCTTGACTTGCGTACGGTCACCGGTTCTGTACTCTCGTGCGATTGACTCGAGTTTCGTCCGGTCAGCAGGTGAGTCGAAATTGCGGAACTGGAGATTACCCGAGGGAGTGTCAACTACTTTTCCATGCTTCCCGTCGTACACGAGAATGTAATATCCTTCACGATCGGCGTTCTCACTGTCTTCTTTCGCCCCAACACTAGTGCTAAGGACTCCTGTTGAAACGGCGCTACCACCGAGCAGCTTCAATATGTTTCTTCGCTGCATGTGGGTTGGTAATAGCCCATAGAACTTATAATTAACTAATACTATTAGAGTTTTAATTAGGCGGTCAAAGGAGATTAGATATAACGTGGACAGCTGATCGGAACACTCTATCTCTTCACTTTCTATGGAGATAACGCGATTAGAGCGGTTCTAGCTAGCAATCCTACTGAGCAGAAGCAATTGTCCAATCATGCCGATCCTCATATGGATGTGTAGGAGAATCCGCTAGCGAACATATTTGGAACCGTGAATGATCCCCACCAAAACTCCTTCACGATGTTAATCCGTACGAATCCTATCGTGAAACGTGTGAGTTATCTCTCGTTGAAGTGTGGCCCGTTCGAGTGAGCCAGGCCCTTCTACGATCCGTTCCTATAGAAAATCTTGTTGTCTTTGTTCATTTTGTCTGGACGATGTGACAAACGTTGTGTTTAGTATATATTTATAACTTATAATTATATTTTGTTCCCCCATATGATAATAGATATATCCATAACAATTAACCCTATCCACCCCAACCGGATCCATATGAACCCGGACATTGGGAGGCGCACGATACTGGTAGTGGCTGGTCTCGCTCTGATTCCGGGGTGCCTCAACAACGAGGAACCCAGAGGGCCTAATAGCCCACCCAGAATGACGTTCGCGTGGGATAACCATTTAAATGACCCCGAGATCGTAACTATCCGGCACGAACACGGAGAGTCGGTGAAAGCAGGAGAGCTTCGGTTCGTCGGCACCATTGAGGAAGACGGGCAGACGTGGGCAGACGCAGCTGGGTTGCCTGCAGACGATACCATCGAAGAAGGCGATGAAGTTGATCTAACACCCCTGGACAGCTCCATGACTATCGCAATCCGATGGGAAGGAGGCCCGGACGGTCCGGTTGAACTCAGCAATCGGAGCATAAACATAGAATAATTTCCCACGCTTCATCCGATCCTCCGCAGGGAAATCATCAAGCAGTGGATTTCATCATAGACCTCTCGACAAAGCGTAGTCACCGGAAAGTGCCCAGAGCTGCCTTCTCGATTGTCAGGTCAGAGCGGCGGCGGGGACAGGAAACTCCGTTACGCCAGCGAACCTGTTGGAGCAGGCCCGTTGCGACCGATTCCGACCCAAACACATCCAGCGGAATCATACGTATCGGACACCGCTGACGCGGTGTCCTTGTCCTCTTTGATTCGACAGCCACAGCTGAGCGATATCAACAATCTCCTACAGAAGAGCGTTCGGTAACGAGTCCGTCGTGCGATTACTCGAGGTCGCGTTGGCGTCCCTTCGGAACCATCGAGCGCAGTTCGCCGTGGACGTACAGCCCGACCCCGAGCGGTTCACGCTCGCCCCCGATCTCGTGGGCGGCGATCAGGTAGCCCCAGTCGCCGTCCCACTCGAGTTCCTGATCCTCGCCGGCGGCAAACCGGCGAGCCTCCTCGCGCTCGAGGTCGATCACGCACTCGTTCGCGTGGCGGCCGAAGCGCTGGACGAAATCCGTCGTCGGTTTCCAGTGTTCCTGGCGGGTCCGCAGGCAGGTCATCCCGATCGCCTCGATCTCGAGCGGAGTGGTCGCCTCGCCCGCGTAGATCCAGATCTTTCCGGCGCCTTTCTCCCAGAACGTGTACTCCTCGAACGTGTCGGGCGAAATTTCGAACCGATCGGCGAAGTACTCGAGGACCGCCTCACGGCTGACTCGTCCCTCGACGGTCCGTTCGGCGTCGGTTGCAGGCAGGCGGTCGAAACGCTGGCCGTCGTTCGAGGCGAGACCCTCCCCGCCGTCTTCGGACGCTCCGTCGGCGTCGGTGTCGTCGGCCATCAGCCGGTCACCTCCAGTTTCGCGACGAAGAAGCCGCCGGTGTCGTTCTGGTGGGGGTAGATTCGGGCGGCCCGCTCGAGCGACGGATCGAACTCGTCGTCGCGCCAGGCGGTCACTCCGGCGGCGTACGCCATCTCGAGGTCGAAGTCGACGACGCGACAGGGTTCGTTCTCTATGGCGTGTTGAACGACCGCCTCGTTCTCCTCGGGAGCGAACGTACACGTCGAGTAGACGACGGTCCCACCCTCGCGGGTGGTCTGGATCGCCCGTCGGAGGATTCCCTTCTGGATCCCCGCGACGGAGTGAAGGTGACCTTCGGACCAGGTATCGAGCGCGTCGGGGTTCTTCCGAATCGTCCCCTCACAGGAACAGGGGGCGTCGACGAGCGTCCGATCGAACGCGTCGAAGGGGAACCGCTTCATCGAGTAGTTGCGGGCGTCGTCGTTCGTCACCGCGAGACTCGTCGCGCCCAGTCGCTCGGCGTTGAACCGAAGCGCCGAAATCCGCCCGAGGTTGTTGTCGTTGGCGACGACGGTCCCCTCGTCACCCATCAACGCGGCGATCTGGGTCGCCTTCCCGCCCGGGGCGGCACAGCAGTCCCAGACGCGCTCTCCAGGCTGGGGATCGAGGACGACCGGTGGGACGGCCGACACCTCCTCCTGGCCGTGCGTAACGCCGTGAAAGGACGTCCACGTCGATCCCGGCGAGTCGGTCTCGAGGCGCAACACACGGGGGTTCCACGACGCCTGCTCGAAGTCGACGCCCTCCTCCTCGAGTACGGCGGTCGCCCGATCGGCGGACGCTTTGATCGTATTTACGCGGACGGCGTTGCCGAGGGGCCGCTCGCAGGCCCCGAGAAACGCCTCGAAATTGTCGACGATCGGCCGATACCGCTCGAGTGGCTCCATCGACTGAAGGTTTGGCCACCCCGCGTTTGTGGGTTTCGGACCGTCACAACCAGTCCAATTGAACAGATACAGTCATTAGTGCATGATACTGTCTATCTATAGCCACCATTATACATCTGGGAAGACTCACATCGAACGGAGATACCGAGACATGACGGACGAATCGACGTTCGAGGTGACCGATTGCGCGATCATCGGACGCACGTACGAGGAGTATCTGGCGATGTTCGGACTCGAGCCGGCGGAACTCGAGGGGCGGCGCGTGCTCGACTGTCCGTCGGGCGTCGCGTCGTTCGTCGCGACGGCGACCGACCGCGGCGTCGACGCCGTCGGCGCCGACGTGGTTTACCGTTGGTCGCCCGACGACCTCGCCGACCGCTGTCGCGAGGATCGAGAGAGCGTCGCCGAACAACTCGCCGAGAAGACGCACCTCTTCGAGTGGTCGTATTACGACTCTCCGACGGACCGCCGGCGCTACCTCGAGCGGGCGTCCGAACGGTTCCTCGAGGATTATCCCGACGGACGGGAGGCGGGGCGGTACGTCCCCGCGGCGTTGCCGTCGCTTCCGTTCGCCGAGGGCTCGTTCTCGCTCGTCCTTTCCGCGCACTTTCTGTTTCTGTACGACGACCGGTTCGACTACGAGTTTCACCTCGAGGCGATCCGGGAACTCGCACGCGTCGCGACCGACGAAGTTCGCGTCTATCCGCTCCAGGGACTCGACGCAGAACCTTCCGACCATCTCGAGGGGAGTATCACAACCCTCGAGACGGAGGGGTACGAGCCGGCGATCGAATCCGTTCCGTTCGAGTTTCAGTCGGGGTCGACGGAGATGCTCGTCCTCCGTCTTTGAGCGCTCGAGGTCGACGGCCGACGGTTCGTACCGAGGCTTCGAGGACACCTCGTCGCCCCCGTCTTTATGCTGGTTCCGACGTTTCTCTCGAGTATGGCACGGATCTGCACACAGGGGACGGAGATCGATCTCGACGAGCCGATGCTGGTCGAGGGATTCCCCGGCGTCGGTCTCGTCGGCAAGATCGCGACCGATCACCTGATCGACGAACTCGAGATGGCCTACCGTGCGAGCGTCCACTGCGAAGGACTTCCCCGGATCGGCGTCTACCGGAGCGGCGATCGGACCGTGCGCCCACCGGTCCGGATCTACGTCAGCGAGGAACACGACCTCCTCGCCCTCCAGAGCGACGCCCCGATCGCCTCACAGGCGGTCGAGAGCGTCGCCGAGTGCGTAAGCGCCTGGATCGACGGTCAAGGGGCGACGCCGATCTTCTTGAGCGGCCTGCCGGCCGAACGCGACGGGGAGCGACCCGAGATCTACGGCGTCGCGACCGGCGACACCGGGGAAACACTCGAGCGCCACGACATCCCGGCCCCATCCGAAGACGGCGTCATCACGGGTCCGACGGGCGCACTCATCAACCGGGCGGCCCAGCGCGACGCCGCTAGCCTCGGTCTCGTCGTCGAGTGCAACCCGCAGTTTCCCGACCCCGAAGCCGCAAGCGTTCTCCTCGAGGACGCTATCGCCCCGATCGCGGATCTCACGATCGACGTGGGCCACCTCGTCGAACGGGCCGAGGAGATCCGACAGAAACGCGAACGGCTCGCCCAGCAGATGCAGGCTATCGGCCAGGACGAGAGCACGCAGGCTCAGCCACTGCGAATGTATCAGTAACGCCGACTCGTACGGATTGCTGTCAGTCAGTACCGGCGAACCCACGACTCGCGTGAGGTTTCACCGGTAAACAGTCACAGTAACCCGTATCGCGAGATCGGGACGGCCCCGTTCCGAACGGAATCCGTCGTCGTATCGGCGTCAGAACAATTCCCACGTGTTTTTTATTGTCGAACCCGTCCGGGATGAACAGAGATGCCTGCGTCCACTGCGTCGTACGATATGGTCGTCGTCGGGGGCGGAACCGGCGGCTGTTTCGCCGCGGCGACCGCCGCTCGAGCCGGCCTCGACGTCGCCCTCCTCGAGCGAAAGACAGAGGCAAAAGCGGGGAAGATCGCCTGCGGCGACGGAATCAAGGGAAAGAGCTCGTTCCCCGACGTCGTCGACCGGGAGCGAATCAAAGAAGAGTCCTTTACGAACCGGAGTATTAGCCGCGGAATCTTCGAGAACCCGGCGAGCGGCGAATCGCTCGAGATTCCCTTCGGCCAGACCGGCGCGGTCGTCGACCGCTTTGCGTACGGGCAGGTGTTGCTCGACGAGACGGACCGGGCAGGCGCCGAGATCCACTACGATACGGTCGTCAACGACGTCGTCCAGCCGAACGGAACGGTGACCGGCGTCACCGCGGTTCGCGACGGCGATCCCCTCGAGTACGAGGCGGAGGTCGTCGTCGACGGCGCGGGGGCGCTCTCGGTCTTGCAGGATAAGGCGGACTTCGCGTCCTCGACGTTCGATACGAACGTCAACTACTCCCAGTTCTGTTCGGCCTACCGGGAGGTACTCGAGGTGCCCGAACCGGTCGAGTGGGACGACGCGCTGGTGTTCAAGCCGACGAAGGAACTCGGCTACCTCTGGTACTTCCCTCGCTCGTCGACGGAGATCAACGCGGGACTTGGCTTTCAGATGACCCAGGAACCGATCGAACTCGTCGACGTACTCAAAGACGATATCGCGAACCGGACGGAGTTCGCGGGCGCGACCGTCAAGAACAAACTCGGGGCGGCGCTTCCCACCCGGCGGCCGTACGATTCGGCTGTCCACCCCGGCTACGTCGCTGTTGGCGACGCCGCCGGACACGTCAACCCCTGTACCGGCGGCGGAATCCCCGGTGCGGCGAAAGCCGGCCACTGGGCCGCACAGGTCGCGATCGACGCGATCGCCGACGGCGACGTGAGCGAGGCGGCGCTGTGGGAGTACAACGAGCGCGTCCAGACCGACTTCGGCAAGCGCTTCGCCGCGATGGACCTCTACAACATCTTCGGCACCGCCCACGAACTCGACGAACTCGTCTCGATTATCACCGCCCTACCCGGCCAGCAACTCGTCGACGCGATCGGAAAGAAGGGAACGGCGGACATGGGACTCGGGCTCAAGCTCAAAACGCTCGTCAAGACGTTCGGCCACTGGGACGTCCTCTACGAACTCTACAAGGTCCAAAACGCCGCGGCCTCGATCAAGGACGTCTACGACAGCTACCCCGCCTCGCCCGACCACTTCGATGCCTGGCAAAGCGAGCGCGACGGCGTCCTCGAGCAGGTGTACGAGGTCACTGGGGCCGAGCCGAAGTACTGATACGGTAACGATTTACCGCGCAACCACCGCTCGGGTCGCGGTTGCGCCGGAACTGACTGACAGTAAACCGTACGACACACGCGAAAGCGTCGAACCAACCCTCGAGTGCCCGACGGCGACTTCGAACCCTCCCTCCTTACCCGCAACCCAAACCCATTTTCCGGACCTCGCCCTTCGATCGCACATGGTAACCGACGACGCCGACGCGAACGCACCGAAATCCTATCCGTCCGCGGGTCCCATGCCCATGCTCGGGCTCGGTACCTGGCAAAACGAGGAGCCCGAACAGTGCGTCGAGAGCGTCCGAACGGCCCTCGAGATGGGCTACCGTCACGTCGACACCGCACAGATTTACGAGAACGAAACGGCCGTCGGCGAGGGGATCGAACGGGCCGGCGTCGACCGGGAGGACGTCTTCCTCGCGACGAAGATCTGGAGTTCGAATCTGGCCCCCGAAGACGTCCTCAAGACGGCCCGCGAGAGCCTCGACCGACTCGGCGTCGAGTACGTCGACCTGCTGTACGTTCACTGGCCCGCGCGGGCGTACGACCCCGAGGGAACGCTGGAAGCGTTCACGGAACTCCACGAGGAGGGGCTGATCGAGAACGTCGGCGTCAGTAACTTCCTCCCCGAGCAGTTAGCGGAGGCCGTCGCCGTAAGCGACGTCCCGATCCTCGCCAATCAGGTCGAGTTACACCCTTTACTCCAGCAAGCCGACATTCGGGAGGCGTGTGCGAGCCACGACGTCGAAGTCGTCGCGTACTCCCCGCTCGCCCGCGGTGGCGTCTTCGATCAGCCCGTGGTTCAGGACATCGCCGACGAACACGACGTCAGCGAGGTCCAGGTGAGCCTGGCGTGGCTCCGTGAGAAAGGCGTAACCGCGATCCCGAAAGCGACCTCAAAAGCCCACATCCGCGACAACTGGGAGTCGCTCTCGCTCGAACTCTCCGCCGACGAGATCGACGCCATCGATGCCATCGAGACGGACGAGCGCCAGGTCGACCCTGGCTTCGCTCCCTGGAACTGAGAAGGACTGCTGTACGTCGTTACAACGATCCTCCGATACGGCTCGTTTTCTCGAGGCGGCGTACAGTCGCGACCCGTCTTCGCCGCCTCGAGGATTCGGGGTCACAATCCGTCTCGAACGCTCCGCACGGACGTTGTTGACAGCCGGAGAGAAAACGGCGATCCGGCTCCCCGGGCCCGTCTCTTCGTTTCCCTCTCGAGTCTCAGACCTGTCGTTAGTGAGGAAAGAGAAGGAAAGTTTACGGTACACCGGCAGTTTGGCTTGCGTATGTCAACCCACTCTCGAAGAGGCGGTGGAGGTGGGGTCGTCGGCGCGATCAAAGCCGACCTCGCCCGGTTACACGGCGCCTGGATGGAGCTCGTCTTTCCACGCCAGCGCGGCCGCGGCCACTCCGTCATGGGCAAGTGGAAGCCCGAAACTCTCCCACAGAAGATCGGCTACTACGCCTGGAGTACGTTCGGGACGATCGGCTTGCTCCTCCTCTATCCGTTGACAGTACTCGGATTCGCGACCCGCTTTTATGCGGTGAAACTCGACTCGACGCAGGCTCGACTCGGCATCGTCGGCGTCACCGGGATCGCGGTGCTCGCCTGGGGAACGTTGACCGTCGTTGCCCACTTCCAACTGCCGTGGGACGCGTTCCTCGCCATCGCCGCGGCGAGCGGTGTGGCCATCGTTTCGACCGCGCTCGCGGCGACGTTCTCGAAAGTCGGTGGCCGCGGAACGTCGGTCATGCTCGCGTACCCGTTCGCGATGACGGCGCTGTTTCTCCCGCCCGTCGTCGCGGCGCTCGTCACGCCGGCACTACAGCCCCACATACTGGACCCCAGCTACGAGTTCGCGATCTGGATCCTCGACAACGTGTTGTTCGTCGGCGGCCTCAACGAGTGGCTCCGGGCCAACTTCACGCTCGAGGGGGCGGCCTACGCCGCGATGTGGGTCGGCATCTCGTTTCCCGTTGGCTGGTTCCTCGGCATCCCGATTGCACTCGCCGACCTCGTCCGGCCGTCCGAGGAGTAACGCCGTTTGACGATCTCGGAGCGGATTTTCTTCGAAACTGTCGGGTCCCGTGATCCTCCGAACGACTCAGATCCGCGACTCGAGCAACGTCGCCTCGTCGTCGATCTCCCGGCTATGCAACGCGGCCCCCGTCTCGCGGTCGAAAACGTGGATCGCGGACTCGGGGAACCTGGCGATGTAGTGAGTGCCCTCCTCGATCCGACGCATTCCGTCGGTCGTGACGTTGAACTGTGAGTCGTTCTCGTCGGTTCGAAAGCCCGCTAGAAGGTTGTTCTCGTTACCCATCGGTTCGACGACGTCGACGCGAACCGGGAAGTCGTGTGCCGTCTCACGAGCTTCGAGAATCTCGACGTCTTCGGGTCGAATGCCGAGAACGAGAGCGTCACGACCGGTCAGTTCAGACCGGATCGACGACGAGAGCGGATACTCGAAGCCGGATCCGACGAGTCGGTCGCCCTCGAGGGTAACGTCGAAGAAGTTCATCGACGGCTCGCCGATGAAGCCGGCGACGAAGAGATTCGTCGGCCGGTGGTAACACTCGAGGGGAGTTGCAACCTGCTGGAGTTCGCCGTCGTCGAGGATGGCGATCCGATCGCCCATCGTCATCGCCTCGGTCTGGTCGTGGGTGACGTAGACGGTCGTCACGCCGAGGTCGTGTTGCAGGCGTTGAAGCTCCATTCGCATGCCCGAGCGGAGTTTGGCGTCGAGATTCGACAGCGGTTCGTCCATCAGGAAGACGGCCGGATCGCGGACGATCGCCCGTCCCAGCGCGACCCGCTGTTGTTGGCCGCCCGATAGCTCACCCGGCTTGCGCTCGAGGAGGTCGTCGATCTCGAGCATCGTCGCGGTTTCCTCGACCCGTTCGTTCATGGTGTCGGTGTCGAGGGTCGTCGACTCCTCGAGACCGAAGCGCATGTTCTCGCGGACGGTCATGTGGGGGTACAGCGCGTAGCTTTGAAACACCATCGCGATGTCCCGTTGCTGGGCCGGCGCCTCGTTGACCACCTCGCCGTCGATCGCAACCTGCCCGTCCGAGATCGTCTCGAGGCCGGCGATCATTCGAAGGGTGGTCGACTTGCCACACCCCGAGGGGCCGACGAGGACGAGGAACTCGCCGTCGTCGATCTCGATCGAGACGTCGTCGACCGCGACGACGACGTCGCCGCCGTCGTCGAATCGCTTCGTCACTCCGTCCAGCGTGAGTTTAGCCATGAGTATCCTCGGTTTCGTCTGCCTGTTCGTACGTACTCGAGTGCCAAATCGTCTCGTGTCGGATCATGATGCGCCTGTGATTCCTTTCGCGAACTGCCTGCCGAAGATGACGTAGATGATGATCGTCGGCAAAGCGGCGATGAACGCTCCCGCCATCTGAATGTTGTACTCCTGTGCCATCGACCCCTGAAGTTCGTTCAGCGACTGGGTGACGACGTAGTTCGACCGCGAGGTGACCAACACCAGCGCGAACAGCAGGTCGTTCCAGACCTGCGTGAACTGGTAGATCAGCGTCACCGCGAACATCGGCGCGGACAGCGGGAGTATGATCCGTCTATAGATGCGAATCGCACTCGCGCCGTCGATCTTCGCCGCCTCGATCATCTCGTCGTCTAACGTCTTGTAGTACGACCGAAAGAGGATCGTACAGATCGGAATCCCGTAGGCGGTGTGGGTGATCGTCAGCTCGATCAGGTCGGCCTGGTTCGCGAGAAATGGTGCGAACGAGAGCAATCCGGCGAGATCGACCGCGGACCAGAACTGCCGAAGCGGAACCAGTACCGACTGGTACGGCAGGAACACCCCCGCGAGGAAGATCACGAGAATACCGATCTGGCCGCGCCAGGACAGCTTCGTCAGCCCGTAAGCCGCGAGACTGCCGAGCGTCGCCGAGAGGATCGTCGCCGGAACGACGAACATCGCGCTGTTGATCACCCCACCCTGCATCGCGGCGAACGCCAGCTCCCACGGCTCGAGGGTGAACCACTCCGGCGTCGGCGGGGTCACCGGCGTGGTTTCGACGAATCCGGTTTGGGTCTTGAACGCCGTCGTCAGCCCGGCCCACAGCGGCGAGAGGTAAAAGCCGATGAGACCGGCGAGGACGACGTACAACGCGACGCGTTGGGTATCTACGGTCTCGAGCGTCTTCGAGAGGCGATCCTTGCCCGTGCCAGCGTCGGTCGGTTCGGCGGTCGTCATCAGAGATCACCTCGTCTGTACTGCATGTACAGGTAGGGGGCGACGACGGCGAGCGCCATCAGGAAGAGGATGGTCGCGATCGCCGCGCCGTAGGCCCACTGGGTTCGCGAGAAGGCGACGCGGAACATCATGACGGCCAGGATGTCCGCAGAGCGACCGGGATTGTCCCCGAACATGACGAAGATGAAGTCGAACGCCTTCAGCGCGAACACCATCAACACGACCGCCGCGGAGGTCGTCGACGCGCTCAACTGTGGGACGATCACGCGCCAGTACATCCGGAACGTACTCGCGCCGTCGACTGTCGCCGCCTCGTAGTGTTCGTCCGGAATCGCCCGCAAGCCGGCGAGGTAGACGACCATCGCGTATCCGCTGAACTGCCACGTGAGCGCGAAGATGATCGACGCTAGCCTCGTTCTGGGATCACCGATCCAGTTCATGGCGAGGAAATCCAGCCCGATCGCACTCAGGACGACGTTGATCGTCCCCGTACTCGGGTTGTACATCCACGACCAGAAAATCGCCGTCACGACGAACGATAGCGCCATCGGCAACAGGTAGATCGTCCGGAACGTGTTCTCGAATCGGATGTTCTGATCGACCAGGATCGCCAGCACGAGACCGATCGCCAGCGAGACGACGGTAAACGCGATCAACAGGACGATCGTGTTCCGAAACGCCGCCCAGAACGACGGATCGTCCGGCATCTGTGCGTACATCTCGAGCGTGAGATCCGTATACTCCGGCTGGCCCAGCCCGCTCCAGTCGGTCAGTGAGATGAGGAGGTTCCAGCCGACTGCGCCGTAGACGAACCACCCCATCAACAGCGCCGGCGGGAGCCAGAACGGCAACGCCTGGACGGCGTCGCTGTGTCTCAGCCGGGAGAGCCCACCTCGACGCTCGGGCTCAGTCGTCCCACCGTCGGTCAACACGCTGTTGTCGTCACTCGAGTCGTCGTTTCTCGATAGTTGTTTCTCACGCCGCCGGACACGCGCGAGTAACCGATCCATATCGAATACCATGACGAATTCGGGAGGCGTCGCCTAGAAGATAGCGACGAGGTTTTCCGTCGTCTCGTCGGGGTCCCAGTTGTCCGTAAAGACCGCGAACTCCTCTTCGACCTCGCTCGCCAGGGCGGGCTCTAAGCCGCTTCCGTGTGAGATCGACGTGACCTGTGTCTCGGAGGCCTCGAAGTCGGCCATCTGATCCTGCAAGAACGGCGGGAACTCGTCGGTCGGGACGTCGGTTCGTGGCGGGATCGAACCCTTGTGCGGGTTGAATCGTTCCTGGGCGTCGATCGTCGAACAGTAGTTGATGAACGCCTCCGTCGCCTCCGGCGACGGGTTGTTCGTCGGCATGACGAACGAGTCCATGACCAGCGTGTAGACGTCCTCGGTACCGGGGACAGCCATGTACTCCCAGTCCTCACCGTACTCGAAGTCGTCCGCCGCCTGATACTCGCCGGCGGCCCAGTCGCCGTTGTGGTGGAACGCGGCGTCACCGGTGATGACGTCGGCGTTGGCTTCGTCCCAAGCGACCGTCCCGGCGTCCTCGTTGAAGTACTCCTGTGAGTCGGCGACGAGTGCGAGCGATTCGTAGATCTCCTCCTCGAGATCGGCGGCGTTGCCGTCGAGGAACTCCTGATAGGTATCGGCGCCGTGCTGGCCGGTGAAGATCACTTCCCAGAACTGAAGGATACCCCACGGCTCCTGGGTCTGCTGGGCGAGACCGACGTAGCCCGCGTCCTCGGCGGTCGCGAAGGCGTCGACGAGATCCTCGGGGCTGTCGATCGCGTCGACGTCGATACCAGCATCCTCGACGACCTCGACGTTGTAGAAAACGTTGTTCAGCCGGTGGATGTTGATCGGGACCGAGACGATGTCGCCTTCGGGACTGGCCGCGTCGACGACCCCCTCGACGTAGGCGTCGTGGGCGTCGTCCTCCCAGAGATCGCCGACAGGTTCGAGCGCACCGGCATCGGTGTACGGTCTGAGCGCTTCGCCGGGCCAGATCTGGAACGTACTCGGCGGGTCCTCGTCGATGACCCGCGTCTGGATCGCGGCGTCGATGGCCGCGCCGGCGCCGCCGGGTGCCGGATTGTCCTCGATCTCGTAGTCGGGGTACTCCTCCTGGTAGCCGTCCAGCAACGCGTTCAGCGCTTGCTCCTCCCCACCGGCGGTCCACCAGTGGACGATCTCGAGTTCCTCCCCGTCACCGTCGCCGTTACCGGTGTCGTCGTCGGTTCCGGCGTCTCCGTTACCGTCCCCGTTTCCGTCGTCGATCTCTTCGTCCTCCGCACATCCAGCGAAGGCGACCGCGCCGGCCGCCGCGGTGCCTTGAAGGTACCGTCGTCGTGAAAGTCGTTTTTCCTTCCCCATGGGTCTTGCTTCCACTTCGCTTTCGATGAAGACTCACATAAGATTGTTGTATTTACTCCGTATTGAGTAGTTATATATTTTATAAGGTTGGTAACGAGACACGTCCTGGACGACCGCGGCGCTCGAGTTATCGACGGTGACGAGTCGCGAGTCGCCACCGGATCGTCGGTTCTGAAAGCGCGTCCCACGAGCCGCTCGCGGGCGGACAACGAACAGTATAACAGCCCGGAGTGACCAGGGTTCGCCATGAGGGAGGCGCTTGGCTATCCGCTTCGGGGCGACCACGCCGAAAAAGCCCTGCTCTCGGCGTGGCTCTGCGTTCTCGTCCACGCAATCGTGATCCCGATCGTCACACTCGTTCCCCTCGTCGGCTACGTCGCGACGGTCCTCGTAGGTGAAAGCGACGAGCCGCCACCGTTTCTCGAGCGCGCGCTCGTGGGCCGGAGTCTCGGAGCGACTGTTCTCGTCGTCGGGTACGGAGTCGTTCCTGTCGGGGCCGCGCTGATCTCCATACTGTTGTTGACCGGCGGCGATCAGCCGCCGACGGACGCGGACGCCCTCTTCGTCCTCGTCGGATCGACCGCGGTCCTGGCGATGCTCGCGGCGTACGCGTATCTCGTACCGATCGCGCTGGCGAACTACGCTCGAACCGGATCGCTCCGTGGGGGACTGACGGGACTCGGTGCGGTAGCCGGCGACGCCGTCTACTTCGTCGGCTGGGCGTCGGGTTCGATCGTGCTCCTCGTCGGCATCGGTATCGCTAGCGCGTTCGTCGATATCGGCGGGATTTTCGCCGTCATCGGCTCGTTCGTCGGCACCTACGCGGTTCTCGTCGCGAGTCGACGGGTCGGACGCGGATACGCCGCCGCGACGGAGTGAACTCGGCGGTGGCTACATGTAGCCGAGGTCGCGAAGTCGCTCCATCAGGTCCTCTTTGTCCTGTGCGCGGCCGGCGCGCTCGGTCGTCCCCTCGAGGTCCTGGAGCCAGGCCGGATCTTCGTCCGACTTCTCGGTGCTGATCTCGCTACCGAGCGACCGGAATCCGGCGAAGTACTTCGGCGAGACGGGGATGTCGTCCTGCTCGAGGTCGTTCGGCAGGTCGTCGTCGCTTTCGGGGACGTAGCCGTCGTCCGGGAACTCCGCGACGGTGTCGGGAACGACGAAGTTCCAGAACGCCTCCCAGACCGCCGCCTCGTCGAACTGGAGGATGGGCTGGATCCGGTCGTGGGGCGGGTAGATGTCCGGATCGTGGCGCGGGGAGAAGAACGTCTCGTCCGCTCGGGCCTCCTGTTCGTCCCAGCGAACGCCGGAGATGACGCCGTCGACGTCGTACTCCTCTAAGGCGTCGTTGAGCGCGACGGTCTTCAGGAGGTGGTTGCCCGCGTAGGTGTCGAGCAGGAACGGGAACGTCTCTTCTTCGTACTCGAGGATGTTCTCGACGTGATGTTGGTTGTGCTCGGAGAGTTCGTCGACGGGAACGTCGTCGCCGGGCTCTAAGTCGTTTTCCTCGACGTAGTCGCCGATGTCCTCGTTGCGCGCGTAGATCACGTCGAGGTCCCACTCGTCGGCCCAGCGGTCGACGAAGTCGTGGATCTCGTCGAAGTGCTGGTAGTGGTCGATGAAGATCGCTGGCGGCACCTCGAGGTCGTACTGCTCGGCGACCTCCTTCACGAAGTAGAGCACGAGCGTGGAGTCCTTTCCGCCGGTCCACATGACCGCCGGATTCTCGTATTGCTCGAGTCCCTCTCGAGTGACCTCGATCGCTTTCTCGATTCTGTCGTTGATGTGGGGGTAGTCGGCCGGATCTTCGCCGTCGCCGTCGTCGTAGTCGACGTCGACGTACTCGGGGAAGTTCGTTGGCATCGTCGTGTAATTAGATATAATTACCATACTTAAACCGTTTGGGAGACCGGAAACCTCTGACGGAAACTGAGATCGGCCGGACGCTGTGGTGACGTCGATAGCGTAGACCACTCGAGTTGCCGAACGATTCGCTGTTATTCATGATCTCGACATCTGGGCCGTCTCGAGGCGGTTCTCTCGTCGATCAGTTGACGGTCGTGTTCGTGAAACGCGTGAACTCGTGGCGTGACGTCGTCGAATCGAGTTTCGAGCCGGCGAGACAGACCCCGGCGATATTGGGTGCTACCGAAACATGGGGAAGGGTTCTCGACTGGACGTGCCTGCCGATCGGAACGGACCAGCGGTGGCGATCAGTCGAGCGTCGGCGCTTCGAACGCCCGGTCGGGTTCGTCGGCGTCGAGGCCTCGCTGGAGCAGGCGAACGATCCGGCGAGCCGCTGCCCCATCCCCGTAGGGATGGGGGTTGGCCTCCGGCGTCCACTCCTCGCGAAGCCCCGCACGGATCGCGTCTGGATCGGCACCGACGAGTCTATTCCATCCGCAGTCGACGGTCTCGACCCACTCAGTCTCGGCTCGAAGCGTGAGACAGCGGGTTCCGAGGAAGAACGCCTCCTTCTGGACGCCGCCGGAATCCGTCGCGACGCGCTCGGCGGCGTCGAGCAGTCGGACGAAATCGAGATATCCCTGCGGTTCGATCACCTCGAGTTCGTCCGTCGCCCGAGCCCAGAGTCCGTACTCCCGCAGACGGCCGACCGTCCGCGGATGGGCGGGGAAAACGACAGGACGCGGCGCATCGGCGAGTCCGTCGAGTATCCTCGTCAACGTCGGCCGATCGTCGGTGTTTCCGGCGCGGTGGACCGTCGCCAAGACGAATCCATTCTCACTGACGCCGAGATCCTCGAGGATCGTCGACCGCCGTCGCGAGCGCTCTCGCGCGTCGAGGATTGCATCGTACATGACGTCGCCGGTCCAGTGGACGCCCGCCGTAATTCCCTCGTTCTCGAGGTTGGCGACCGCGGCCTCACTCGGCGCGAAACAGAGATCCGACGCGTGGTCGGTCAGCACCCGGTTTACCTCCTCGGGCATCTCCCAATTATCGCTTCGGAGTCCCGCCTCGACGTGTGCGACGGTGACGTCGCGTTTCGAGCCGACGATCGCCCCCGCGAGCGTCGAGTTCGTATCGCCGTAGAGTAACAACACGTCGGGCTGGATCTCTTCGACGACGGGCTCGAGCGCCGCGATCATCTTCGCCGTCTGGCGGCCGTGCGTGTCCGACTCGACCCCGAGGTGGTACCCCGGCTCCGGGATGTCCAGTTCGTCGAAGAAGACGTCGGAGAGCTCTTCGTCGTAGTGTTGGCCCGTGTGAACGAGAATCTCCTCGCCAGCCTCGCGGAGTTTCCGGGAGACGACCGCCGCCTTGACGAACTGCGGTCTGGCACCGACGACCGAACAGACCCGCATCAGTACCCCCACCTCCGACCCACGACCCTCTGGGTTCTCCCGCCGTCGTTCGGCCGCGCCGTCGTTTTCGTGGATGGCCTCGCCTCGAGTCCGGTAGTACCCCAGTTCGCCCTGCGTACTGTGACCTGACTCGCCCCGCGTACCGAGATTTCTGGATCGAACAGGCAGTCGGAGGACGGAGAGCGCTCAGAACGGAGACGCCACACGTGCGATCACCTCGTGATTCATGGCAGTCACCCGTTCTAGAACGGAGTATATCGTTATCTGGCTGTTACCCGGATTTTCGCACAAGCGACGTTCACGAAACCGACGCCCCTACGCCCGCTCGCCGAGAGAAACGCGGACACTAACGTAGGTCCTAGTGCCTCGAGCGTCCGCCTTACCGGTCGGTAGGATTCGTCGATCGGTTGACCAACTCCGTTCGACGTTCCTCCCGGGACAGCGCGTCTGCGTCCAAGTACGGCGTCGGCTCGATTCGTAGCGTAACCGTTCGATCGACTCTGGAGGGTTACGCCCCACTTTCTCCCGGATCCGCCTCGAGTCGAGTCGGTGTCGGGTCTCGAGTACTGCCGTCCCTCGAGTCGAGTCGGTGTCGGGTCTCGAGTACGACCACTCAGTCCGCGGTCTCTCGTCCGTAAGCGAGTTCGGGCGTTCTTCGATCGCCACCGAGTCCGGACGTGTGAGCCGAACGAAACGTCGGAAAACACTACGCTCATACGCTTCCGCCCGAGTCGGTGACGTACCGAACCTGGCATGGACTGGCGCTACCGACACACCGTACTCGTCCTCTGTATGCTCGCGTTTTTCGTCACCTACTTCGCGCGGATGGCGATCGGTCCGGTCGTGCCGCTCATCACCGGCGACTTCGAGATTTCGAACGCACGAATCGGGTTCGCCCTGAGCGGAATGTGGCTCGCCTACGGCCTCTCGCAGTTTCCAAGCGGCGTCCTCGCGGACCGATACGGCGAGAAACCGGTCATCCTCGTCGCCGTGGGCGGAACCGCAGTCGCGAGCCTCCTGCTCGCGATTTCTCCAGTGTTCGCCGTCTTCGTGCTGTGTGCGGTCGCCCTCGGCGGCGTCGCCGGGCTCCACTACTCCGTAGCGACGACGCTCCTCTCGCGGACGTACGACGACCTCGGGACTGCGGTCGGCATCCACTCGCTGGGTGGCCCACTCGCCGGATTGATCGCACCGGTAGCCGCCGCCTGGGTCGGCGTCCGATACGGCTGGCGCCCCGCCGTCGCGCTCGCCGTCCTCGTCGGCACCCCCATATTCGTCCTCTTTCTGTGGCGCATCCGACCGACCGAGCCCCGGCGTCCGTCCCAGCCGATGCGCGATCGGTTCGAACTCACACCACTGCGACGACTTCTCACCCGGCCGACAATCGCCTTCCCACTGGTGATCGCGATGGCGGGTACGTACGTCGTCCAGGGGCTGATGTCGTTTCTCCCGACGTTTCTGATCGAGTTCCGCGAGTACTCACCGACGGTAGCTGGCATCGCGTTCTCCGCGTTCTTCGTCGTTCGGGCGTGTGCGCAGGTCGGTCTCGGCCGCGTCTCCGATGCCTACGGCCGTGACTTCGCGATCGCCGGATCGATGATCGCCGGCGCGGTCGGCGTTGCACTCTTTCTGTTCAGCGACGACCTCCTCGTCGTCTCCGCCGCCATCCTCCTCGCGGGTCTGGGCTCGAGTTTCTTCTCCGCGCTCGACCCGCGTTTCATCGATCAGCTCTCGAGTGAGGAACGCGGCGCCGGCTTCGGCCTCGTGCGGACGGTCTACACCGTTGTCGGGGCCGCCGGCTCCGCCGGCGTCGGACTCACGGCCGACTTCCTGGGCTGGCCCGTCGCGTTCGCCACGCTCGCCGTCCTCTTTTTCATCTCGTTTCTTACACTCCTCGCGAACGAACTGCTCGAACTCGGCTACTAACGAGAACATTCCGTGCCCGAGGCTGGTCGATCGGGAGATCGGACCTCGAGAACCAGGAGGTTAGTCGGTGATGAACTTGTTGTCCCGCCAGTTGACGCCGGACTCGCCGGAGCCGTGATCGCGGGGGCCCTCGACGACTTCGATGTTGGCCGGACGCGGCTCTCCCTCGACGATCCGGGTCGCCTCGAGGTCGCCGTCGTGTTCCGAGATCGCCGTCAGCGTTCCTTTCTCGGCGGCTTCGGCGATCTCACAGAGGACGAGGAACATCTCGTACTGGAGCAACGAGTTCTGGAGGACGGTCTCACGATCGCCCTTGAACGCCGCGAACTCGACGAGTTCGGATTCGATCTCCTCTTCTTCTTCCTCGTCCCAACGGAAGGAGTTTCGTCGCTCGTCGGGATCTTCCTCGTACACCCTGTTTTCGGTAACGCTGGCTTTGAGCTGTGCGCTCGGAGTGTACTTGCTGACCGACTGGTCCTCGGCGACCGCTTTGAGAATGAGCGTGTTGTTTCGCCGGGTGATCTCCACGTCGTCGATCCCGTCCGGGAACGCCGCCTCGTCGATGTGTTCGCGAAGATCTTCGAGCGGCAGTTCGAGCGTCGAGTGCAACCGATATACGTGTCTGGAATCCTCTGTTGACATAGTGGGGAAGGTGTGCGACGACAGTGTTCGTACCTGCTAGTACGGGCGCGTGACTTATATGATCTGCTATTAACTACGTGTGGTTTCCCTCCGGATAAATTCAACTCCGACGCTCGAGGATGGATTCCGTAGAGCACGAAGGGAAACAGCCACGAAGCGATCCGTTACTCGGCGTCGAGCGTCTCGGCCAGTTCGCCGCGCTCTTCGAGTTCCACGAGAATGTCCGATCCGCCGACGAACTCACCGTCGACGAACGTCTGTGGAATCGTCTCCCAGCCGCTGTGTTCCTCGAGTGCCACGCGATACTCGTCGAGCGACTCGAGGACGTCGACGGTCTCGTACTCGTCGCGGTACTGGTCGATCAGTCCGAGCGCGCGTCGAGAGTAGCCACACTGTGGCATCAGTTCCGTCCCTTTCATGAAGAGAACAACCTCGTTGTCCGCGAGTACCGATTCGACCTGCTCGTCGACCTCCTCCTGATCGAGACCCTGATTCGGTGGGAAATCCATGTGCGGGGTTACGGCCGTCGACGGGATATGCCTTGCCTTGTCCCACGTCGATTAGGGGGCGTCGGTCACGTCGATCCCGTCTTCGAGCAGTCTGTCACGCACCGCCGCCCTGTCCACCGTTCCCGACGAGGTCCGGGGAAGCGAGGCGCCGACCGCGATCGTCCTCGGCCGTTTGAAGTCGGCGAGGCGAGTCGAGCAGTGTTCGAGAATAGGTTCGATCTCGAGTGCGCGCGCGGTAGTGTCGTGGGTCGGGATCAAAAGCGCCGAGACGCGTTCGCCCCACTCCTCGTCCTCGAGGCCGACAACTGCCGCGTCGTCGACGCTCGGGTGAGATCCCAATGCGTCGACCACTTCGCCGGGGTCGACGTTCTCGCCGCCCGTGACGATCCGATCGCTCCTGCGGTTGAGGATCCACAGCCGTCCACCATCGTCCCTGTAGCCGACGTCGCCCGTGTGTAGACCCATCTCGGAAAACGCTCGCTCGGTGTGAGTCGACTCGAGGTAGCCCGGCGACACCGTCGGCCCCGACACGACGAGTTCGCCCGTTTCTCCGGGAGGAACTGACTCACCCTCGTCGTCGACGATGGCGACGTCGGTGGTGACGAGCGGCCGACCCACGGTTCCTTCGTACTCGGCCGTCTCCTCGGGCGTTGCGGTCGCGATCTGGGAAGCCGTCTCGGTCATGCCGTAAGTCGGGTGGACCGGAACGCCGGCGTCGCGACAGCGCTCGAGCAACTCGTCGGTCGCCGGCGCACCGCCCAGCAGGACGAACCGAAGCGAGTCGGGCGGGCGCCACCCCGCCTCGAGGAGCCGTTTGCACATCGTCGGGACGAGCGAGATGCCGGTGATTCCGCGCTCATCGATCACGCGAGCGGTTGCCTCGGGCGAAAACTCCCGCTGGATCACGACCGTCGTCCCGTAGAGGGTCGACCGGACGACCGGCGCCAGCCCGCCCATGTGGTACATCGGGAGACAGCACAACCACCGATCGTCGGGATCGACGCCGAGACGGAACGCGGAGGCGGTGGCGCTGGCGACGAGGTTGCCGACCGTCAGACGCACGCCCTTCGGCTCTCCGGACGTCCCCGAGGTGAACATGATCAGGTGGTCGCGCTCGAGCGAGACCGGAGTCACGTCGCCGCCGGTCGGTGCATTCGCTCTCGACGCGGTGTTCGCGTCCCTGTTGGCCTCGAACGCCGACCGAATCGACCGTACTCCGCCGCAGTCTGAGTCGTCGACGGAGGCGACGGGACAACTCGCGACAGAATGCGCGAGCGATTCCGTTCCGGCCTCGCAGACGATCGCATCCAGTTCCGTCCGCACAACCTTCGACTCGAGTTCCGCGGCGGTTTCGCGGACGTTCAGCGGGACGACCGCGACGTCGCGGCGCGTGGCGGCGAAGTAGACGGCGGCGAACGCAACACGAGTGTCCATCAACACGCCGAGGCGGTCGTCGGAACCAAGCGATACTGATTCGTCCGACTGTGCGACCACGCCCTCGAGTTCGCAGGCGACGCGATCGACACACCGGTCGAACTCGGCGTACGTCCACTCCGCCCCCGCGTCGAACTCCCGGTCGTCGACGGCGACGACGGCCGTCGCGTCGGGACTCGTCGCGACGCGGTGGGTGAGGAGATCACGCGTCGGCCACTCGAGGGGGTGGCCCGTCACTCCTCCCACACCCCGTCGACGCCCAACCCTTTCGCTTGCGGGACGACGGCCGCCCCGTTCTCGAGCAAGACAGGATCACGTCCGAGATCCTCGGCGAGCAACTCGGCGGTCGCGAGCCCGCAAGCCGGAACGTCGGGGATCGACGCCGCGAGGTGGAGCGCTCCGGTGCGCGCGACGACGCCGTCGATCGTCGTCGTCACGATCGGCGTCAATCCGAGTTCGTTCACCCAGACCGCCATCTTGCGCGCGACGTCGATGCCGCCCAGCGCCATGGGTTTCAGGACGACGGCGTCGGCCGCCCCCGCCTCACAAATCGCGTCGACGCCGTGTTCGAGTAACCCCTCGTCCAAAGCGATCAGTACGCCGTTGGATCGCTTCCGGAGCGTGGCGTGTCCCTCGAGGGCGCCGGCCGGAAGCGGTTGCTCGAGCAGCGAGAGGCCGATTTCGTCGAACGCATCGAGAGCGGTCTCGGCCTCCTCGAAGGTCCATGCCTCGTTTGCGTCCGCGCGGAGTGTCACACCGTCTCCGGTCGCCTCGCGGGCTCGGCGAATCCGCTCTATGTCTTCCTCGACGCTTCGGATCCCCACTTTCAGCTTACAGGTTCCGAATCCACGCTCGGCGGCCTCGCGAGTGTCGGCGGCAGTCTCCGACGGATCGCCGTCGCCGATCGTCGCGTTCACCGGCACGCGACCGACCATCGGCCCCCGTCCGAGATACCGGTACAGCGGCGTCGCCTCCCGCTTTGCCTGGAGGTCGGCGAGCGCGAGCGAGACCGCGTGCCGGGCCGCGACCTGGCGTTCGACCGCCTCGAGAGCCTCGTTCACACTCCCGCGAATCGATTCTCGCGCGCGCTCGAGAGCCGCTTCGCAATCCGAGACGGACTCGGTCCAGCCGGCGAGCGGAGTCGCCTCGCCGTAGCCGACGGTCGCGTCGTCGGGTTTCCCGTCCTCTCTACTATCCCCGTCGACGACCCTGACCAGAAACCCGTCCCGGCTCTCGATCCGCCCGTCGGCCGTCTCGAGTGGCGACGACAGCGACAGCGAGAACTGCCGGTACTCGAGGGAGAGGCGGTCCTCGATCATGCGATCACCAGCCCGGCCGCGAACAGCAGTGCGTAGATCGCCAGGAGCTTGCCGGTCGCCTCGAGCGCCGGGTTGAGCGCCTCGCCGTCGGTCCGCGTCCAGACGGTTCGGGCCGTGAAGGCGGCGTAGGGAAGCGACAGGAACGGGAGCAAGACGCCGAGGCCGATCCCCTCGACCAGCCAGAACCAGACGGGGACGGCGTACGCGAGGCCGACCATCGCGGTGTACTCGATTCGGCTCCACCGGTAGCCGAGGCGAACCGCGAGCGTTCGTTTTCCGGTCTCGGCGTCGGTCTCGCGGTCACGGATATTGTTCACGACGAGGATCGCCGTCGAGAGCCCCGCAATCGGGAGGCTCGCGAGCACCGCCTCGCGGGTGATCGTCCCCTGGGGAACGCTCGTCGCGAGCGGTTCGGCGAACGACGCGGCCTGTACGTAGTAGGTGCCGACGACGGCGACGATTCCGAAGAAGACGAAGACGAACAGGTCGCCGAGGCCGTGGTAGCCAAGCGGGTACGGGCCGCCGGTATACGCCCACCCACAGAGGACGCTCACGAGTCCGATCACGAGAATCGGGAGCCCGCCGACGTAGACGAGATAGGTTCCCGAGAGTACCGCGAGTCCGAACGTGACGATCGTCGCGAGTTTCACCCGCTCGGCCGGAATGATTCCCGCCTGCGTGACGCGCGTGAACCCGTCCCTGTCGTCGGTATCGGCACCCTTGATCGCGTCGTAGTAGTCGTTCGCGAAGTTCGTTCCCACCTGGATTAGGGCCGCGCCGACGAACGCCATCAGCGCCGGTATCGGCGCGAAGACGCCCTCGGCCATCGCGAGACCCGTTCCGACGATAATCGGCGCGGCGGCCGCTGGCAACGTCTGTGGCCGGGCGGCCATCACCCAGGCCTTCGTCCGTGACATCTCGACCTCGGCCGTACTCATCGCTCGAGTGTCCCACTCGAGAGAGTGTCAACGTTGGCATTGCGGGCGCACACGACCACCCATCCGCACACGATTGCCCACGCACTCGAAACGTCTACGTGAGCGAAACTCGGTATCGATTCTCGGGACGGGACTCAACGCCGGTTTCCGATGCGTCCCAGTACGAGCGCCGCGGCGATACCGAAGACCGCGGCCGCACCGACGAATCCGGGGATCGGGTCCTCGGACGCCGATTCGTCCGAATCGGCCACCGTTCCGTCGCTCGAGTGGTCACTCGAATCGTCGGCCGCTTCACCGCCAGCGTCGTCCGCGAACGTGACGCCGTCGGTCTCGTCGGTCTCGTCGTCGACCGGTTCGGCGCCGCCGTCGACGTGAACCGTCGCGTCCCGCTCGATCACCGCCTGCGGGTAGTCGGTGACGAGGACGGCGGACGCGTCGGCGATCTCGATCGTCTCCGTCGTCGGCTCCGCGTCCTCGGCGACGTCGAAGGAGACCGTCGCCGCCGTCTCGGTCGCTCTCGCGCCGTCGCCGGCAGGGTCGCGTTCCTGTTCGACCGTGATCGTCCCCGTTTCGTCGTCGATCTCGCTCGTCCCGACGACTTCGGCGTCGGAATCGCCCGCCGCGAGCATCGAGCCGTGCTCGAGATCACTCGCGGTGAACACGTCGGGGTCATAAGAGAGTTCGAACGCGAGTTGGTCGATACCGTTGGCGTTGTAATCGCCGTGGTCGCTCACGACGAGTTCGAGTTCGATCGTCTCGCCGGGTTCGGCGTCGATCTCAGTCTCCTCGAAGAAGAACAACGTCGTGTTGTCGCCCGCGAATGCGGGTCCGGGGACGACCAGTCCGACGGCGAGCAGACAGACGAGGCCGATCGCGAAGCCGGCTCTAACCCGGGACGATCGTCCCTCGAGGATGCCGGCTGGAGCCATCAGGATTCCTCCGGGACGGTTAGTTCGATCGGCGGCATCTCGAGGAACGCCGTCTCGTATCCCCGATGGCGGGCGACCTGCGGGGGTGATTCGACCGTGATCGTCACCGAGTCGCCCGGCTGAACGTCCGTCAGGGACGTTCCGTAGTGGAGGTCCAGGTCGCTATCGAGGGTTTGCTCGAGCGAAGATTCGACGACGACCTCGCCCTCGCGTTCGATCGTCGTCGAGACGGTCATATCCGCCAGCGGAACGCGGTTGTACGGCGTTCGCGGCGAGACGAGCAGGTATCGCTCGTCGCCGTCGGCCAACCGGAATCCGGACTCCGTGAGGGTCGCCAGAACCGCGGCGTCGCCGCTTCGCGGGAGATCGGCCGTCTCCTCCGGCCGTTCGCCGGCGTCCGGATCGACGAGCAACGCTCCGGGGTACTCGCCGACGTCCGGCAGTTCGGAGTAGGGGACGTGGTGATGTTCATGGTCATCGTGGCCGTCGTTGCCGTGGTCGTCGTGTTCTTCGTCGTCGTGGTGGTCGTGGTCGTCGCTGTGGCCGTGGTCGTCATCGTCGTGACCGCCGTTCTCGTGATGGTGGTCGTCGTGCTCGTGGTCGCTGTTTCCGTGGTCGTCGCTGTGGTCGTGGCCCTCGTCGTGTCCACCGTCTCCGTGGTCGTCGCTGTGGTGTCCACCGTCTCCGTGGCCGTGATCCATGGGTCCGAGCGCGCCGCGTCGACCCCAGTCGGCTTCGTCCAAGTACTCGACGCCGCCGACCACCTCGTGGCGAAACTCGTCGTCGTAGACGAACTCGAACGTCGCCGTCTGGGCCTCCTCGAGTCGACCCTCGAACTCGCCGGTTTTGGTGGTCGACACCGGAGGGATTCTGACGTCGACGGTGTAGGTTCCGTCTTCTGGAAGCGGAACGTTATCGCCGAAGTGAAAGCCCATTTCTTGGGAGATCATCGCCCACGGGGACCGGGGAGAGCCCACCTGCTCGCCATCTCGGGAGACCGTAATCTGTGCACCCTCGTCGACCGGGAGCACGATACCGGTCTCGGCGTCCCAGAGGGTAAACATCATGTGCACGCCGCGACCGTCGTCGGGGTCGACGCGTTCGACCTCGTCCGCTGTGCTCCCGCCGCCCGCGATCACCCAGAACGGGTGGGGGTACGAGAGCATCGGCGCGAGGCGGAAATCGCCGGCGTCGATCGGCTCGAGCATCCGCATCGCCTCCCGGTGTGTTGGGACGTAGACGGCGTCGGGCGGGTTCTCGATCTCGGGAAGCTCCGGGACGGCGGAAACGTCGTCGTCTCCGTTACCGTTCCAGTCTTCGTCGGTTTCGTCCCCATCTCCGGGCTCCTCGTCGCCTCCGCCGATGCAACCGGCGAGTGCGATCGCACCCGTTAGGGCGGCTGTCCGTCGTGTGAACGTTCGTCGATCGATGGTGTCGCGATCCTGCATGTGTCGTGTTGGTATCGTCGTCGGTCGATTCACGCCCCAGAATCCGGATTCGCGGGCGGTAACGCACGGAGGGCTCGGGGCGGAAGGAGGTAGTTACCGCGTCGGTTCACGAAGATGTAGTGGAGGATGCCGTTGTTCGCCGACGGCACGTCGAGGTCGTCGCCGTTCATCGCCTCGCGTACGCGAACGAACTCGTCTATCTCCCGCTGGAGCGAGAGGAAGTGCAATCCTGGCCGGTCGCCGTCGACGGTGTTGAAGTCCCTGCGTAAGAGGAGCGGATTACCGGCTTCCCTGGCTCGAGCGGCCTTCTGGGCGTGGCCGACGACGCCGCGTCCGCGGGCGTCGGCCTCGGTCGCCTCGATCCGATCGTCGGTCAACGCACTCGACGTCTCGAGGGTCTCGCCGAACTCCCCGACGAGGCCCTCCTCGGCGTGTTCCGGGCTGAACAGCTTCGAGACCCGCTGATAGTGATTGTCCTGTTCGAACCAGACCTCGAGTTGGAGATCCATCGAAGACAGCTGTTGGGTCGTCCCGCCGGCGAACGGCCCCTCGGAGATCGTCACGCGATCCTCGCTCGCCTGGCTCTCCCGGAACCCGGACCGAAAGCCCATGAAAAACGGCGCCTCCTCGTGGATCGATTCGGGAACGCCTGAGAGATCCGTCTGTTGGGCAGGGAGGCCGTCGCCGACGAACCCGGTTCGTCGGTGCTCCTCGAGTCGTTCGAAGACGCCGGAGAGATCCGCCTCGAGATCGACTCCGTTGACCGCCTCCCGCTCGCCGAGCAGTCCTTCCTCGGCCTCGAGGACCACTTCCGGCCGATCGCTCGCGAGGTGGACTACGGCGTCGAACTCGTCGAATTCGGGGTCCTCCCGGTCGGTCAACGCGACGGGATCTGGAAGGTCGATCGCTTCGGGAAGCGATTCATCGTAGCGCGCGAAGTACCTCGGCGTGTAGCCGACGGTAAAGACCAACCCCTCGTTGCTCCACTCGTAGGCTCGCTCGAGGGCACGGAATGCGGTCTCGGTCGTTTCACGGGCCGCCTCGTCCGGCCCCTCCCGAAGCGAAAGCGCGACGAGTGCGTGGTGTTCCGGAAGGAGCACGTTCCCGTCGCCGTCGGTCGTGAGGACGTCGTTCCAGGCGTGTTGGCGATCCGGGAGCGTGCTCGGGTCGTCGGCCCCGGACGGAACGTCGACCGCCGCGGCGTCGTCGTCGCCCACCGCGTCCAGGCAAGCCGAGAGCGCGCTCGCCCCACCTGCGGCTACCAGCGCACGGACGTACTCTCGGCGGGACAGCGAGGACCGATCGGGAACCATCGTCACCGATCGTCAGTCGGGGCCGGAACGCCCAAAACGTTGCGCTTCGGCCCGAACGTACCGTCGTCTCCGACCGCGGCCCGTGGCGAGTACAGGGCCCAGCACGGATCACGATGGACTCTCGAGGCGAAACTGACGCTCACCGGTGGCCACAAGCGTACGATAGATGGCGGCCGGTGTTGCCGGTTATGGCGAACCTGATCGGCCCGGGGTAAGCACGTGCGTAGATGGACGGGTCAGTAGTGCCAGGGGAACTCGTCGAAGTCGGGTTCGCGGCCCTCGACGAACGCGTCGCGTCCCTCCGTGGCCTCGTCGGTCATGTAGCCAAGACGTGTCGCCTCGCCGGCGAACACCTGCTGGCCGATCATGCCGTCGTCGGTCATGTTGAACGCGTACTTGAGCATCCGCATCGCGGTCGGGCTCTTCGCGTTGATCCGCTCGCCCCACTCGAGGGCGACTTCCTCGAGTTCCTCGTGGGGAACGGCCTCGTTGACCATGCCCATCTCTTCGGCTTCCTCCGCGGAGTACGTCTTTCCGAGGAAGAAGACCTCTCGAGCCTTCTTCTGGCCGATCTGTTTCGCGAGGTAGGCGGATCCAAAGCCCGCGTCGTAACTCGCCACGTCGGGGTCGGTCTGGAGAAATTTCGCGTGTTCTTCGCTCGCGAGCGTGAGGTCACAGACGACGTGAAGCGAGTGACCGCCGCCGACCGCCCAGCCGGGAACGACGCAGACGACGACCTTCGGGACGTGCCGGATGAGCCGCTGGACCTCGAGAATGTGAAGTCGTCCCTGCTCTGTGGCACGGTCCTCGTCGCCGTCGTACTGATAGCCATCCTCGCCGCGACTCGTCTGGTCGCCCCCGGAACAGAACGCCCAGCCGCCGTCTTTGGGCGACGGGCCGTTGCCGGTCAACAGGATACAGCCGACGTCGGTCTGACGTTTCGCGTGATCGAGCGCATCGTACAGTTCGTCGATCGTTCCCGGTCGAAAGGCGTTCCGAACCGCTGGCCTGTCGAATGCGATCCGCACCGTCCCGGAGTCGACCGCGCGGTGGTAGGTAACGTCGCGAAAGTCCTCGTTCAGGGCCGCCGTCTCCCAGCACTCGGGATCGAACAGTTCCGAAACCATTGCTCGCTCTCGTCTCGAACGCGGCGCCAGATATAGGTTCTCGTCACGGATTCGATTCGTCGCGGTAGCGACCGTAATCGCCACCGGGTGACCGCAACGGGATCCGGCTTCACCTCGTCGTCTCCGGCGGACCCGTGACCGGATCGGAACGCTCGAGTGGGTGACGACTGTTAGCAACATACTGTCATTTCTGGGTCGCCTCGAATCACCACACGTCGGCAAGCTATCACCATCGGTCGGATAATCGATTCTCTCTTATGACACACCTCCATCCGATCGGAGTATGGATGCCGGTCTCGGGGTCGCGATTATCGCCGCCGTCGTGTGGGGCGTCTACATCTACGTCTTGAAGCAGGCGTTCTCCGGCTATCCTCCGGCAGCGTTGACGGTTCTCATCAATACGTTCGCACTCGCGTGGTATCTGCCGGTCGCGGCGACGGAGGCGAGCGGCTCGGCCGACGCGCTCGGTAACTTCGGCATCCTCGAGGTCGGCGTGACGGGTCTTACCGTCGTCATGACCGCCGTCGCGTTCGTCCTGTTTCTCGAGGCGATCGCCGACGGAGACGTCTCTTACGTCACGCCGATCAACAAGATCGTTCCGATGTTCGTCCTGCCCCTCGAGGTGGTGATCCTCGGCCAACTGCTCACGCCGCTTCAGGTCGTCGGCGTCGTCGTCGCGACGCTCGCGGTGTACGTCGCCAACTACGACCCCGGCGGATTCTTCGAACCGTTCGTCAAAGCGGCGAACTCGAGACCGGCCCAGCTCGCCTTGCTGAGTGCGATGTGCTATGCGGTGAGCGATCTCGGGAAACGGATCTCGCTTCAGGAGCTTGCGATTCCGGAGCGACTGTGGGTACCGTTGTTACTCGTCGGCGTCGCGGTCGTGTTGTTGCCGAGCGCGATCAGAAATCCGCCCCAGGAAATTCGCGGCGATCTCCCGCAACTCGCGCTTGCGGGTGCGATCGTCGCACTCGGGGAACATCTGACGACGCTCGCGTTCGCGATCCTTCCGGCGAGTATCGCCTCGCCGATCATCAACACCCAGGCGATCGTCGCGGTCGTGCTTGGCGGAATATTACTCGGTGAACGACACTTCCGGATCCGACTCGTCGCCGCCGTGTTGGCGGTCGTCGGCGTCACGCTGATCGCCCTCTGAGCGGGATTGGTGGAACGAGTTACCGGTGTCTCGCGTGGGGAAACCACTTGCGGCTCGCGGTTTGGCCGATAACGACTCACAACGGTCCCTTCGATAGGCCGACTCGAGTCGTATCCGGTGTCTCTGTGATCTTCGATCGCACCGAAACGGAGAGTCCGTATTCCGCGTGCTCCTGAGACGTCGGGACCGTCGTGACCACGTCGAACGCTTCCGAGGGTGGGGAAATTGATTCCGGTTACGATATCTTCCCAGTGGTCAGCAGACCCACTCAGATAAACTTAAATGAGTTACGCCGAGGTCCACAGCTATTTGTACGACGATCACCTCGTGGTATCCATGTCGATACATCGGCGGAAGTTTATTGTTGGGGTCGGGACGGCCTGCTCGGTCGGGCTTGCTGGGTGTAGTGCCCGTGAAGACGACGACGGGGGTGGATCGGCGGAGATTAGTGACGAGACCCTGACGCTCACGACGACTACGAGTACCTACGATACGGGCCTGCTCGACGAACTCAACGTCGCGTTCGAAGATCGATACGGCATCACGGTCGAAACCGTCTCACAGGGGACGGGTGCCGCGATCGAAACCGGACGGAGCGGCGATTCCGACGTCGTGATGGTCCACGCCCGTTCTCAGGAAGACGAGTTCATGGAAGCGGGCTACGCGATCAATCGACGGGATCTGATGTTCAACGACTTCGTCGTCGTCGGAGCCCCGGACGACCCAGCCGGAATCGCCGGCGAGGACGATGCCATCGAGGCGTTCGCCCGGATCGCCGACTCGGAATCACCGTTCGTCTCGCGTGGGGACAACTCGGGTACGCACACCAAGGAACTCGAGATCTGGGACGAGACTGGACTCGAACACGGGGCCTTCGGCGAGTGGTATCAGGAAGCAGGCCAGGGAATGGGCGAGGTGATCATCCAGACCGGTCAACGCGACGGCTACACGCTCGCAGACCGCGGTACCTACCTCTCGATGGGAAACGAGACCGACCTGGAAATCTACGTCGAAGGGCCGGTCGAAGACGGCCCGGAGATCCTCGCGAACCCGTACGGTATCTTCGCGATCAACCCCGCCGTTCACGACAACGTCAACTACGATCTCGCGATGGCGTACATCGGCTTTCTCACGAGTCTCGAGGGCCAGGAGCTAATCGAGGAGTACACCGTCGAGGGAGAACAGCTGTTCTTCCCGAGAGCGCTCAGCGAGGAGCCGAACTTCCAACAGTACGTCCCCGAAGACTGGGACGGCTCTGCAGGCGACGGCTAACTGGACACCCATGCCACTCGAGTCACTGACACTCTCGCCACTGCTCGTCGACTTTCCCTTCGAGTGGAACTACATCCGGAGTATCGTCGTGGTGTCACTCTACGTGAGTATCACGGCCGTCGCGTTGAGTACGGCGTTCAGTCTGCCGGTCGCACTGCTCGTCGGGTTCCGGGAGTTTCCCGGGAAGACGCTACTCACGTCGATCATCAACACGGGAATGGGGTTTCCGAGCGTCGTCGTCGGGCTGGTCGTGTTGTTCGCAGTCTCGAACGAGGGGCCGCTTGGCTCGTGGGATCTCGTGTTCACGCCCGAAGCGATGATTCTCTCGCAGTTCGTTCTCGCCGCGCCGGTCATCACGGGCGTCACCCTCGCCGCCGTGAGTAGCGTCGAGCAAAACGTCCGCGACGCGGCGTACGCGATGGGCGGGACGAGAGTCGACGTGGCGCTCGTGACGATCAAAGAGGCTCGCTACGGCATCGCGACGGCGATACTCGCTGGGTTTGGTCGGGCGATTAGCGAGGTCGGCTCCGTCCTCATCGTCGGCGGAAATATCGCGAGCGCGGACGGTACTTCGGTGACCCGGACCCTGACGACGGCGATCCAACTCGAGGCTCGCCAGGGTCGGTTCAGGACTGCGATGATACTCGGTGCGATCCTCGTCGTGCTCGTACTGGTCGTTAACGCGCTCGTCGTTCGTCTCGGGAACGGAGGTGGACGGTACGGATGACCCTCGAAGCGATCGACGTACACCACGCATACGGGGACGAAGTGGTGTTCGAGGGCCTCTCGCTTTCGGTTCGACCCGGGGAAGTCCTCGCGATCATCGGCCCGTCGGGCGTCGGAAAGTCGACGCTCCTTCGTTTGCTCGCGCTGTTCGACGCTCCGAACGGGGGATCGGTCAGATACGAGAACGAGAACGTCTGGCAGGTCCCGGAGCGACGCCGACTCGAGTACCGCCGACGCATCGGAATGGTGTTTCAGGAGGCGAGTCTCTTCGACGCGAGCGTTCGGCGCAATGCCGAGTACGGGCTTCGGGTTCGCCAATCCTGGCCGGATCGGGTTCGCCACGAACTCACGACGCTCGTTGGCCGGACCAACGGAACGGGTGATGCGATCGACGCCCTCGACACCGTCGGGCTACGGGCGAAAGCCGATCAGGACGCGTCGTCGCTCTCCGGAGGTGAAGCGCAACGGGTCGCATTCGCTCGCGCACTGGCGTACGACCCGGATGTCCTGTTGCTGGACGAGCCGACGTCGGACCTCGATCCGCGGAACACGGCAGTTATCGAAGACGCCGTCCTGAACGCGAAAAACCGCGGGATAGGCGTCGGTATCGCGACCCACGATATGCACCAGGCCGAACGAATCGCCGACCGGGTAGCGGTACTTCTCGAGAACGACGTCATCGAAGTCGGATCCCCCGAGACGGTCTTCGACGATCCAACCGACGAACGAACCCGGAAATTTATCGAGGGCGAACTGGTATACTGAGACCGACCTCGAGCGCCAACAACTGACCTCGAACACCGACGTGATGGAGCCAGAGATGACGATCGAAAAGGAATACAGCACGAAACTGACCGTCGACGGTGTTACGATCGACCGACGCGACGTCGACATGCTCGAGGCGATCGACCGACAGGGGTCGATGCACAGGGCGGCCGAGGCGCTGGGGCGATCCTACGCCCGGTTGCAAAATCGCGTCGTCGAGATCGAAGACGCGGTTGGACCGATCACGGAACGTCAGCGAGGCGGAAGCGGTGGTGGCGGGACCGAACTGACGGCGGCCGCACGCGAGTTGCTCAACCAATACGACCGACACGACGCTGAACTCGACGGCGTCGCGCGGGTGACGGAGTCCGTGTTTGCGGGAACCGTACAGGAGCGAACCGGAGAGCTCGCGACGGTCGCGACGGAGGTCGGGCCGATAATCGCACTGGTCCCCGAAACCGCGACGACCGTACAGGTCACTGTCCGCTCGGATGCGGTCGTCCTCACCGATCCCGCGCAAACGCCACGAACGGACCACACGAGTCTTCGAAATCGATTTACGGGCAAGATCACCCAGGTGGACTCGGGTGAGGCGGTCTCGAGAGTGACGATCGAACTCGGCGACGACGTCGCGTTGCAAGCGCTCGTCACGAACGCCAGTTCGGATCGGTTGGAAATCGCTCGAGGCGAGCCGATCACCGCCTCGTTCAAAGCGACCGCGGCGAGAGCGATCGGTATCGACTGAGCCCCCACCCCGCGGAACACCCGACACAGATCGCAGTAGTATCGACCATGTCGCGATCACCGAACCCTCGATCGATCGTGACCGATAATATGGCGACAAACGGGTCCCAGGACACCGGTCTCCGTCCGTACGAAGTCGCCTGGCGCCACTCTCTCGTCGGTTCCCAACCTCACACATCGCTACTGTTCTCGAGATACTCGCGTCGATGCGGCCGCGCCGTCAGCGACGGCCGCGCTGGTGACAGCGCGGTCGAGAACCGGTTATAGATTCGAGAGGGGCGGAACAAAACTCCTCGTTCGTCGTTCCACTTCGACGAAATTTTATATAGCAATATACGATTTGTCTGTCGCGTTTGCCCGCCGAGAACAGTCACGCCGACGACACCGCCACCGGAGGTGACAGATCACCAACCCGAATAGTTTTTGACGACGGACGGTCGAATCGAGGTCGGCGGATGGGTGAAACGTACTACGACGTCCTCGAGGTCGATCCGGACGCGAGCGAAGACCGCATCCGGGAGGCCTACCGCGAACGGGTTCTCGAGACCCATCCCGATCACAACGACGCGCCCGACGCCGCCGAGCAGTTCCAGCGCGTCTCGACCGCCGAGTCGGTCCTCACCGACGAAGCGGAACGGGTCCGGTACGACCGACTCGGCCACGACGCCTACGTCCGACTCGCCGAACACTCGGGGCAGACAACCGCGGACTCGAGCCGTGAGTCGGACGCCGACCAGGGACGGTCGGAAAATCGCGAGGGGCGCGGGGCCGAAACGAACTCGAGAGGCCAACACAGTACCAGGACATCGGGTGGTCGACACGCCAGCAGTGACTCGAGCAACCGACACGCCAGCAGTGACTCGAGGGGACGCAACGCTACCGGTAGCTCGAGCGGCCGCCGCGACACCGGGACCTCGGCTGGCGGCTACGGGTCGAGTCACCACGCTCGCCACCGGCGGAACCGTCAGCGATCGAAATCACGCCAGTCGTCGGCCGACCCGTTTGCCAGCGCCGGATTCACTGACGCCGATCGAAAACGAACGACGCGAACGAACACCGACCGGGTGGGCTCGACGCGAGCGACCACCGACGAAACCGATGGGGAAACGGCCGAAAGCGAGGCGTCGGGATTTCGGTACAGCGTCAAAGACTGGGACGGCGACGTCGACCTCGAGTGGGAGGGGCGATCGATCGAACACTCGACCGCGGTGACGCTCGTCTGTATCTGGCTCCTCTACCCGGTGTTCGTCTACACCAGCGTTGCACCGCTGGTTTCGCCGGTGTTCAACGGAATTTTGATCCTGTGTACGCTCGGAATCGTCGCCTACCTCCTTACCATGCCACGGATCGCGACAGTGTTGTTTGGCTCCTGGGCCGTGGTGCTTCCGGTCGGGTTCGCCGCGTTCTCGATCGCCGATCCCCTCTCGCTTCGCGGACTGCTCGCGATCGGATTCGTCTGGATTCCGCTTGGCTACTCGGTAGCGCTCTGGTGGGCTCTCCGCCCGTGATTGCCCCGGAAAACTCCCTGCTCGATCACTCGGTACCGAGTTCTTCGCGGAGTCGCTCCTCGAGTGCGTCTCGACGGCGGTGGCTCCGTTCGGAGTCGAATCCGACCGAGAGAACCTGCGTTCCGTCGCGATCGAGTGAACGGCGGTACGCGTCCGCGAAATCGACGGGATCGACCCGGTCGAACTCGAGGTCGTACAGCGCCGCGAGGTGCTCGAACTCGAGGCCGTGGGGCGTCTTGAACTGCGCCGTAAACGGCGGGTCGAACTCCTCGATTGGCAGTTTGTGGAAGATACCACCGCCGTCGTTGTCGAGGAGGACGATCGTGGCGTCGACGCTACAACGATCCACCGCGAGCAGGCCGTTCGCGTCGTGATAGAACGCGAGATCGCCGATCACGAGGACGAGCGGCTCGTCGGTTGCGCTCCCGGCGCCGAGGGCAGTGCTCGTGATCCCGTCGATCCCGCTTACGCCACGGTTCGCGAGGACGGACAGCTTCGTGCCTGTCGGCCGACCGAACCGATCCGCGTCCCGGATCGGCATACTGTTCGAGACGAACACGGTTGCCGGACTCGGCGCGTGCTCGAATACCGAGGCGAGGATCGCACCTTCGAAGGGATTCGCCTCGAGCGTTTCGTTCGTCGTCGCGTCCTCACAAACCGTCCAGTGTCGGCGTTCGGCCTCCCAAACCGTCTCGAGCCAGCCGTCCCGATCGGAGTCTGTGGTTCCGTCGGGAGAGTCCGTGAGTTCCACGTCGAGTCGCTCGAAGACCGCATCCGGTGAGGCGACGAGGAGGTCGGTCGCGGTGAACGTCGCCTCGCGCCACGCGCCTGCCGGATCGATCAGCGTCTGTTCTGCGTCGGCGTCGCAAAGCGCGTGACGGAGCGGCTTCGAGGTCGGAGACGCTCCGAACCGGACGACGACGTCGGGTTCGGGGAGTTCCGAGACGTACGCGTCGTAGCCGCCGACGACCGGTGACGTCCACCCCGAAGCTTCCGAATCGGCCACGTGTGGACCGAACCGCATGCCCGAAAGCGGGTCGGCGAAAATCGGCGCACCGATCCGCTCGGCGACGCCGACGATTCGTTCGGGATCGAGGGCAACCAGATCGGCAGGATCGGCCGGCCCGGCGACGATCAGCGGTCGGTCCGCGCCCTCGAGCGCCGTCGCGAGCGAGCGGATCGACTCATCCGTCGGGACCACTCGTCCGTCGTCCGTCTCGACGAACGCCCCCTCGCGTCCCGACCCGGCGAGCGTCTGTGAGAACGAGTCCGGAACCGAGCCGGGGTCGGCGATCGGCTCGAGTGGCTTTCGAAACGGGCAGTTGAGGTGGACCGGACCGGGGGGAACGCCGATCGTCTCGGCGAGCGCCCGCGCGGCGGTCGTCCTGAGACTGCGGACCTTCCGCTCGTCGGCTTCGGGTTCGGGTACATCGGCGTACCACCGGACGGCGTCGCCGTAGAGTTTGACCTGATCCGCCGTCTGGTTCGCGCCGCTGTCCCGGAGTTCCGGCGGCCGGTCGGCGGTAAGCGCGAGTAACGGCACCCGCGCTCGGTCGGCCTCGAGAATCGCGGGGTGAAAGTTCGCCGCGGCGGTTCCCGACGTACAGACGAGCGCCGTCGGCTCGCCGGTTCGGCGCGCCCGTCCGAGCGCGAAGTACGCGGCCGACCGTTCGTCTACGTGTGAATACACCTCGACGTCCGGATGCTCGGCGAACGCGACGGTCAGCGGCGTCGATCTGCTCCCGGGTGCGATGCAGACCGCCTCGAGCCCGCCGCTGGCGAGTTCGTCGACGAGCGTTCGCCCCCAGAGACTCGATCGGTTCGGTGCGGTCATCGGTCCCTGAGTTCGTCGAGGATCGGTCGGAACTTCAACTCCACTTCCTCCCACTCCTCGGCCGGGTCGCTGTCGGCGACGATGCCGTTTCCGGCGAACAGCGTCGCGGTTTCGCCGCTCGTAACCGCGGATCGAAGGCCGACCGCGAACTCGCCGTCGCCGTCGCCGTCGAACCAGCCGACCGGTGCGGCGTACCAGCCGCGGTCGAACGTCTCCGTCTCGCGGATCGTCTCCCAGGCCCGGTCGGGCGGGACGCCGCCGACGGCCGGCGTCGGGTGAAGCGCTTCGACGAGTTCGAGGACGTGCCGGTCGCACTCGAGGGTCGCCGCGATCGGCGTCTGGAGGTGCTGTATCGTCGCCAGCTTCCGAACGCGACGGTCGGCGATCGTCAACTCGCGTGCGAGCGGGTCGAGTTGTTCGCGGATCGCTCGAACCACGAGGTCGTGTTCGTGCTGGAGTTTCTCGTCGTCACACATTCGGTCCGCGTACTCGTCGTCGGATTCGGGCGTTTCACCGCGAGGGGCCGATCCCGCGAGTGCCTCGGTTTCGACGTCCTCGCCGCGTTTCGAAACCAGGCGCTCCGGGGGCGCACCGAAGAACGTCCCGCCGCCGCCCTGGCCGACCAGAAATCGGTAACAGTTCGGATACTGTCGGCGAAGCCGCTCGAGTGTCTCGGGGACGTCGACGGCCGACTCGAGGTCGACCGAAAGCGCCTGTGCGAGGACGACTTTGACCAGGCGGTCGGTTTCGATTCGGTCGAGTGCGCGTTCGATCTGTGAGGCCCACACGGACGGCGACGTCGTTCTGTGTGTCGAGGCGACGCCGGGACCGGAGCCGCTCGAACACATCGTCGGGCCCTCGGTCAATCGGTCGTCCCATCGATCGAGACGCTCTTCGGCGTCGTCCGTCGAGTCCGAGACGACCGTCAACCAGACGCCGTCCCGTTCGGTTCGCGTCACGAACGCGCGGGGAACGACGAACGAGGCGGCGTCGAATCCCGTCCACGGCGGCGTCGATTCGTGACCGTCGTGAAACGAAAAGCCACCGAACGCTCGCGGGCGAGCCACGACCGGCCCGTCGTACTCGAGCGTCTCGAACACCCGCTCCGCCCGCGTCCGAATCCGGTCGAACCGGTCCGGTCCCGTCGCAGTAAAGCGAGTGGCGATTCCTCGTCCGGCGATCTCGAGTCCGTCGGGTGCGGCCCACAGGATCCGCGGGTCGTCCGCGCCGTCGACGACCGCCGTAAACGAGACGTCACCAACGGCTCGACTGCGGGCGATCAGGTCGCTTGCCTGCTCGTCCGGATCCGAATCCGCTGGCGATTCGGCCGTCAGATGCCCCTCCCCCGACGTACGATCCATCGACCGAGATTCAGGACCGGTCCGTCTTCAGCCTAACTATATCGCTCCTCTCGCCACGGGTTCGCCGTCCGGGAGTAGCCTCGTTGCTCCCAGTAGCCGGGTTCGGCTTCCGTCAGGAACTCGATTCCGTCGACCCACTTTGCCCCCTTGTACGCGTACTTGTGCGGGGTGACGACCCGAAGCGGCCCGCCGTGACCGGCCGGCAACGGCTCGCCGTCGTACCCCCACGCGAACAACACCTCCTCTCGCAGACAGTCCTCGAGCGTCAGATCCGTGGTGTAGCCGTCGAGTGCGGAGAACATGACGTGTACGGCCCGCCCGGAGTCGGTTCGCGCGCCGACAGACCGTCCTTCGTCTCTCGGTCGACAGTCGTCGGCGTTGTCGACGACGCCGGCACGTTTTGCGAGTTCGGGAAACGAAACGCCGGTGAACGAACAGCCGAGTTTGCTCCAGCCGGTGACACAGTGAAAGTCCTGTGTCTGCGTTTCGGCTGGCAACTCCCGAAACTCCTCCCACGTAAACGAGAGCTCCTCCTCGACGGCGCCGGTCACGGTGAACTCCCAGCTGTCGGGATCCCAGGAAGGTGTCTCGCCCATCGAGAGTACCGGAAACTTCGACGTCTCGTGTTGCCCGGGTGGAAGCCGTTGCTCGCCGAACTCCTGGTAGAGATCGGTTACGTCGTTTTCTGCCATACCTGCACGTCGAGACGAACGGACGTAGGTGTGGCGTTCCCCTCGAATTGAGCCCAGTCTCGAGTCAGCGTGGCCCTGTTATAGGGACAGGGCCCACCGGAATTCAAGCCGAACGTTCCTGTTCGAGTTCCTTTAGTAATCCGAAATTTGAGGGACGATGGGGCCGTCGAAACGGTTCGAACGAAGCGACCGACCGGATCCAGTCGCGACCTTTCTCACGAAACCCTCGCCACTCCTTAGTAGCGTCTCACCGACTCGAGTAGCGTATGGCGAGTAAACAACAGATGGCAGAACGGGACGTATCCACACAGGCAGCTGAAGAAGTTGGCGAACAGGCGATGGGGCCCGCGGTTCTCGCGTCGGCCGCCTCCGTCGGACTCTCGTGGTATTACTTCTTCATCCGCGGGGATCGCCAGCGGGGACTGTTCGTCGGTCTCTGGCCCCCGACCATCCTCGCGTTCGCGAGTTACTTCAATCAGCGAAAGATGCGCCAACAGCTCGATACGATCACCAAACCGGGGACGTCGATCAAGAACGCGATCGATTCGATGATGGGGAACAGCTGAGTTTCGGTTCCGCCACCGTCCCTTCTTGTAACCACCATTCTACGACGGTAACCACCGGTCGGTCACAACAGGACCGCCCATCAGTCGCCACTTTCGGCGTCAATTCGGACGTGTCGAACGTCCACCGATCCCGACGATTTTCTGACGGTCGACTGGCAGAGCCGTTCTTCTCGCCGGAAACGACCTGAGAGACCCATCCGGGGAAAATCCCCGTCAAACCTAAATACCCCCTCGCCGAAAGCCGAATCAGATGCCGAAAGTAGAGATCACTATCCCGGAACACCTCGAGATGCAGATCACGCAGATGGTCGAGCGCGGCGAGTTCGTCAACCGAGAGGAAGCCATCGAGGATCTGCTCTCGACGGGTATCAAGGCATACAAGACCAGTGGACCGATGGACGAAGAGGAAGGAGGCGGCCCCGGCCTCGAGGACGACGGAATGATGGGCCACGACGACGAGTACGTCTTCTAATTTCTACAGTCCGAGCGCCAAGAGTGGAACGCCGAAGGCGATCGCCGACCCGATCAGAAACACCGCGACGCCGATCGTCACGTCCCCTGACGTGTACTCGCTCATCGGTGCGGTCGTCCGCTCTGCCTCGAGGTCGTGACCGACGTTGGCGGCCGAATCGTCGGCTGTGGCCGGTTCGTTGTCGTCTGCCATACTCCGTCGTTACCGACTCGAACCCTTATACTGTTCGCTGCGCGGTCGGCCGATACGGACCACTGTTCGATAGACCAGTGCGACCGAAGGACGGCTACGGTCACACCGCAAATGCCGTACAGTAGTGATCTGAGTGGGTGGTCGTCATCGCGGCCCGGCGTTCGCGACGATGGTCACCGATCCAGAGAGTATTTACTGACCGAACGACAACTCGCGATGAATGCCCTCCAGCGAATGCACCCGCCGCCGGCTGATAGCCTGCGGAACCGGTTGCCTGTCGGCACTGGTCGCCGGCTGTACGGGGACCGACACCCGCGAAACGACGAGCGCCGAACACGAGGCTCGCGAAGGCGGCCAGCCCAGTCCGTCCGACGAGTACGACCTGCTCACGCTCCGGTCGGACGACGCCGAGGCGATCGTCTATCCGAGCGACGAGCCGCCCGAAGACGACGACGAGTACCACGCGAAACTCTCGAGACGCCGCCCGCAGTTTATCGTCGATGCCGACGACGACGCAGACCTCGTGATCGACTCGCCCGACGAACCGGAGGCGCGAGCGTTCATCGAGGAGACCGACTTCGAGTTCGAGTCCGTCGTCGTCGAACAGCGGACCATCGAGGACTGTTATCACCGCCACGTCCTGAGCGTCCAGGCGAACGAGGACAACTTCCGGACGGAGTTCTGTCGATCGCTAAAGAGTCCGACGACCTCCTGCGAAGCGGATCTCGAGGTGATGGAGGCGCTGTTCTTCCGGGTCCAGCGTGCGTACGACGACCCACCCTCGAGTCGCTCGAGTAGCGACAGCATGTCGTGTCCTCCGACGGTCCACGATTCGGCTGACGGAGCACCCGAAACCGATGAAACGAGTGCGGACGACGAAGCGGAGAACACGTCGGTCGACGACGCCGCCGGAACGGACGACGAGTCGACCGGAGGCGAGCCATGACGGACCGACAGGCCGCGAGCAGGCGTCGGTTCCTCGCCGGAATCGGCGCCGCGTCGATGACCGTCGCCGCCGGCTGTACCGACGTTTCGATCGGCGGGGACGACGGCCCGACCCGGTTCTCCCCGGCGGAGGTCGAACCGATCCTCGAGGAGTCCCGCCCGGAGGTCGATCGACCGACCCCGATCGAACCCGACGAGGACGCTATCTCCCGTGCGATCGAGCGCGTCGACGACCTCCTCGCCGACGTTCCCGACCCCGTCGGCGTCGAGGCGGTCCCCAACGGCGTCGTCCGAGAGTCGATCGATCGGCGACGCGAGAGCGCGACGGCCGACCGTGCGGATGCACTCGAGCCCCCGGAGTCGAACTACCGTGCGCTCCGGGTCGCCGTCCCCGGGGCGCGCGAGTCGGCTCGGGCGGCGGCCGCAACCCTCTCGGCCGTCGACGTGGACCCCGACCTCGACGACCTCGCCGCCGAGCACGACGAGGCACAATCGATCGTCGAAGACCGCCTCGAGGCGATCGAGTACCGCGGTGACGACACCGACGACGGACGACTCCGCGCGGCGCTGGTCGCGGCCGATCTCGAGGACGACCTGGTTTCCGCTCGACGGACCGTCGATCGCTGGCGGGTATCCGAACACACGAATGTCGTCGATCTCGGTGAGGCGTTCGGCGACGTCGAGTTCGTCGCGGCGACGGTCGACGCCTGGGATCATCTGACCGCCCGATTCGACGAGGGCGCCGGCGACGCCGACCTCGAGCCGGCGTTCGCCGACACACTCGAGACGTCGATCGCCGATGCGGAGTTAGTCGACCTCCCCGAACAGGGCGAGTCGGACTGGCTCGACGAACTCGTCGAGGGAGAACTCGAGATGGGGTTCCCCCAGACGTTACTCTGGGACGCCGTTCGGCCGGTGTACAACGCGCGAGATCGGATGACCGACGCCCGCGAGGACGGCCGTCTAGGGACGGGACTTGCGGCCGCCACCCGATTCGAACAGGAGCTTCGGGCCTTCCGAACCGTCCGGGACCGGTTCGAGGACGGCGACCTCGAGACGCCGGAGTCGATCGACGAGGTGCGGGCCGAACGGGAGGCCGCGATCGAGGCGGCGGAGTCGGCGATTTCGGAGTTCACGACACCCACGCTCACGTCGGCCCGACTCGCCGAGACGCTCCAGTCGTTCGAGTGGACGGACGGCCGAATTCAGCGGGACGCCGATCGAGATCCCGACAGCCGAGTGTCGGTGAGCGGCGAGTACAGCGAGTACGCCTGCTTGCGGGCGCGTTTCGACGCGCTTCCGGACGCCGCCGAGACGGTTCGATCTCGCCTGCTCGAGTGACGAAGGCGTCTCGCCGATTCGAGTAATAGTCACCGCGTACCGACTCGAGTAATCGTCGTCCATTCCGGCGGGGTCGTCGTCTTCCGTTTCGTCGACCGGCGTTATCGGCTTCGCTGACTCGAACCGTCGTTTGCCGCGAGGCGGTCACCCGGCACGACCATCGTCTGGGGCAGGCCCGCGAATCGATCCGCCGACGATCGTTGCACGATCCACTCGCCTTTACTATCCCCGGTGCGAACGGGCGCGTAGGAAATGGTGCTGACCAAACGAATCATCCCGTGTATCGACGTCGATCTCGACGACGACGGGAATCCGGCGGTCTATACTGGCGTTCACTTCGAGGACCTGAAGTACACCGGCGACCCGGTCGAGATGGCCAAAGCGTACAACGAATCCGGGGCCGACGAGTTCGTCTTCCTCGACATCACCGCCTCGGCAGAGGGCCGAGAGACGATGCTCGACGTCGTTCGCGACGTCGCCGACGAGGTGTTCATCCCGCTGACCGTCGGCGGCGGCATCCGCACGACCGAGGACATCAAAGAGACCCTCCGGGCCGGAGCCGACAAGGTCTCGATCACGACGGGGGCGCTCGAGCGCCCGGAACTCGTCAACGAGGGTGCGCGCGCGTTCGGAAGCCAGTGTATCGTGATTAGCGTCGACGCCCGGCGCCGGTTCGACGAGGGCGGCGAACACTACGTCGAGATCGACGGCGAATCCTGCTGGTTCGAGTGCACGAAGAAAGGCGGCCGCGAGGGGACCGGCATCGACGTCCTCGAGTGGGCGGCCGAAGCCGAGTCCCGCGGCGCGGGCGAACTGTTCGTCAACTCGATCGACAAGGACGGCACCAAAGACGGCTACGACCTGCCGCTGACGAGCGCGGTCTGTGACGTCGTCGACACGCCGGTCATCGCCTCCTCAGGTTGTGGCGGTCCCGAGGACATGTACGACGTGTTCACGGAGGCGAACGCCGACGCCGGACTCGCGGCCTCGATCTTCCACTTCGACGAACACTCGATCGAGGAGACGAAGGAGTATCTGGACGAGCGGGGCGTCCCGGTTCGCCTTTGAACGACGAGACCCGAAGCGCGAGCGAGCGACGAGTGAGCGATTTTTTTGGTCCAGATTTTTGCGCGAGTGGTGAGTGAAACGAACCCGAGTGGAAAACGGTGGGAACAAAGTACCTCGGCGAGCGGGAAAAATCTGTACGTTCCGACCCGTAGAATTTATCACGTTATGATAAGTAAATTGAATAGATGATCCGTGCCGTGGCAATGTGAGGAGTGCAGTACGGTTCACGAGACGAACGACCCGCCGTGTCGCTCGTGCGGACACGAATCGCTGGTTCGAACGAAGACTCGCGGTCGAGTCGAATCGTCGAAGTCGTTCGTCTGGGCGTGTCCCGAGTGCGACCGGGAGCACGTCAAGAACAATCCGCCCTGTTCGCGTTGTGGAAATCCGTTGCTCGAGCGCCGCGAACAGCGGTTCGACGACGAAGACGTGGTGGTTCCGTCGGCGAGTTACCTTTCCGCGGCGAAACAGTACGCGCCGTTGATCCTCCTGTTTACCGTCGTAATCGGGATCACGACCACCGGAGTTGTCACGCTCGGAATGCTCCCCGGGCACGGTCCGCCGGCACCTCCCGACGCCCCCGGAGAGAGCGAAACCGCCGCCGGACTCGAGTTCGAAGACGTCGAACACCAAGTCCACGACCATCTCGAGGCCGAACGCGAACAGCGGGACGTGGGCAGTCGGTCCTACGATACGGAGTTGGCCTCACTCGCGACCCACCTGAACAGAAACGAGGTTCGAAGCGCTCACGGCGACGAGCCGACCGGGGAGATCCGTCCGGAAGAGTTCGGCCTCTCCTGTTCCCGGACCATCACCGTTTTCCCGCTCGTCCTCGCCGGCGACGTCGGTATCGACGCCTACGAGGATGAATCCGAACTGGCGGAGACGATCGAGACGACCCTTCGCCTGGACCGGGCGCTCGAACGTGAACTGTTCGCCACCCACTCCGAGGAGGCCCTCGACGTTCACGTCGGACCGGAGGGATCGGTCTACGTCCTCTACGCGACGTGTTGAGAGGCGGTAGTCGCTACCCTTTTCTCGTATCGGTCGATTGTTCAAGTGTGAAGTGGCGGTGTACGTGGTGTGGGAAACCACACGAGGAGAACGACCCCCCGTGTGATAGTTGCGGACACAACACCTTCGAAAAAGCGGTCGTTCGGGCGGACGAGGAGCCTGTGGACTCGCCTCCGAAAACCGTCGACACCGGGACGACCTACGTCTGGCGCTGTACCGACTGTGGCCGCGATCACGTTCGGAACAACCCGCCCTGTTCGCGGTGTCACAATCACGAACTCGAGAAAGTCGAGCAAACCTACGACGAGATCGACAGGGAACTCGAGACGCCGAGTTGGCTCGACGTCGCGAAACCGTACGCTCCGGCGTTTGCGGTCATCGGCATCGTCGCACTCCTGTTCGCGACGGGGATCATCCCGGCGTCGATCCTGCCGGGGATCGGCGCGCCGTCCCCGCCGGACGCCCCCGGCGAGGGAGCCGAAGCCGCCGGCATCGACCTCGAGGCGACCGAAGGCGAGATCCACGACCGCCTCGAGGCCGAACGGGCGGCAACCGATGGCGACTCGAGAGCGTACGACGGCGGGCTGGCGGGCTACGCCGAGTACATGAACCGCGCGTTCGTGGTGATCGACTACGAGGAGGATCGTCCCGACGGCGCCCAGGTCGACGACTTCGGGGCGGAGTGTTCGACGAGACCGACCGGCGGACAGCTAACGCTCGCTGACGGGCCGATTACGGCGTTCGACGACGAGGACGAACTTGCAGAGGCGGCCGCGGATGGACTGCTCGAGTCGGAGATCGCCGACGCGGTGAGAACCGGATCCGACTCCGAGGGAGTCGACCTCCACGTCGGGCCGGACGGTGACGTCTACGTCTACTACGTGGCCTGTTAGGCCGCGGCTTCGAAGGCGTCTCGGAACGCGACGGCCTTCCCGCGAACGTCGACTGCAGCTTCCTCGAGCGCGTCGAGCGGGTCGACGCCGTCTACGGTCTTGATCGTCAGAATCGGTTCGGTTTGTCCACCCGACTGTTCCGGGTTCACGTCGTACGTCGCGGCACTCACGTCGTCGTGCTCGAGGAGCGTTCCCTTGAGGACGTTCATGAACGTGTGATCCTCGCCCGCGATCTCGATCGAGAGTTCGTTCTCACTGCTCTCGGTGACCCGGAGTTCCATGCAAGACGTTCCGTTCGTCGGCCGCTTGTACCTTTCGAAGGCGTCTCCGTGCGGGTACCACGGAAAGCGATCACCGCTGGTCCGTCGCCACCCACGGACTCACGATCGGCGTACTGGTGCGCTCTCGTCGTCACCTGTGGGGTCGCTCGAGGGCGTTCGGTCGACTTCCGTGATCGAAAGCAATCACTATACGACTTCGCTCGACAGTACCGGGTATGCTCTCGGCTCTCCTCGCAGTGCTCGTTCTCGCGGTGCTTCTTGGCTCCGTCGCGGTCGTCTCTCGACTCGACGGGACGGAGCGTCGGTTTCGGGACGTCGCTCGAGCGCGACTCCACTACGGCGTGCCGTGGGGGACGCTCGTCGTCCTCGCGGGGGTCGCCTGCGTGTATCTGTTCGTACAGGACGGGATCACGGATCTCTCCGATCCCGTCACGATCCCCTACCGGGCGTGGTCGTACTTCTACCCGCTCGGGATCGTCACCTCGTCGTTCTCCCACGCCAGCCTCGGCCACCTGCTCGGAAACCTGATCGCGGCGGCCGTCGTCGCCCCGATCGCCGAGTACGCGTGGGGACACTACCCCGACGACGGCGTCCCCTCCTGGCGGGCGAACCCGTGGATTCGAGCCCTAGTGATCTTTCCGCTGGCCGTCTTCGCCATCGGCATCCTCACGAGCCTGTTCGCGCTCGGTCCCGTGATCGGTTTCTCCGGGCTCGTCTTCGCGTTCGCCGGCTTCGCGATCGTTCGCTACCCGATCCCGACGCTCGTCGCAACGATCGGCCTCCAGGGCGCGCTGGTGACGATCTACAACTCGATTCGAACACCCGTTTTCGTCTACGTCGCCCAGCCGAGTCCACCCACGTCGCCGTCGTGGGCCGACGTCGCCATCCAGGGCCACGCCCTCGGCTTTTTCATCGGGATCGTCCTCGGGCTCGCCTTGCTCGAACGTCGGGGCGGTCGGCCGACCGCGTTTCGTATCTGGATCGCCGTCCTGCTGTATGCGTTCTCGAAGGGGCTCTGGCAGATCTACTGGTTCGGCGAAGGGAACACCTACCTCCTCTTTCGAGGCCCCGGCGTCGTGATCGTCGCGGCCCTCGCGATCGTGATCACGCTCGCCGTCTCCGGTACCGACCGGAACGTCGTTCCGGATCGGTTCGAACGCGCACTCGCCCCGATTCGGTCCTCGAGCGAGGTGTCTGACCGTGACGTCCGAAGTGACGATCGGGATTCAGGCACCCGCCTCGGGCGGCTCCTGGGTCTCGAGGTCCGACCGAAGGCCGATCGCGACTCGACGGTCGACCGCCTCGGGCGGGTGCGCGAAATCGCGACCGGGGCCACCGACGGGGCTACTCGACGGACAGCTCCGGGAAGTCGCCGAGTCGGCTTCGTCGCCGTCGTTCTCGTCCTCGCGGTACTTTCGGGGATGGCGATTCCGGTCAACTTCCTCCTCCTCGAGAGCGACTCAGGGGCCGACCGGGCGACGGTCGAAGTCGAAGATTACACCATCGAGTACGTCGAGGAGGCCGACCACGAACTCGTCTCGGGGATCGGTATCGAGGCGGTCGAAGACGACGCCGGGCTCACGGCCAGCGGCGTCGTGGTCTCGAGCGAGGCGCGCCACGCCTGGATCGAGGCGGTGACCAGCCAGCGGCTCGCGTTCTCCGGGTCGGAGACGGTCACGGTCGGCGGCCTCGGCTGGCGAGAGACGGTTCACGTCGAACGGGAAGGCTGGGAACCCGTCGGTAACGATACCGTATACCAGGTCTGGCTGTGGCAGGACGGCGACCAGCCACGGCACGCATACGAATCCGAGCCCTCCCGGGCCGACGTGTTGATCGACGACAGAACCGTGTCGATCCTTCCCGACGACGGTGAGTTCCTCCTGGCGGTCGAGTCACGCGAGACGGGCGACGTTTCGACGGCACCTGTTCCGGTCGAAAACGAGTCGGTCGACGTCGGCGGGCTGACGTTCGACCACGATAACGAGACGGTGTACGCCTCCTCGAACGGAACCGAAGTCGCGGTCGCGAGCGCGGAAACGTACGAGTGAACGAGCGGAACACAGTCGCTTTTGGGCCCACCAGACGGCCACATCGCAAACGCGACTGTTATGCGACGGACTCGAGTCGCCACCGGCTGTGTCCGCCGCCTGGACCCCGTGTGGGGTGAGACGGCGAAACCGGACGGACGAAACACCACTTCAGAGGGTCCCCACGAGCCGTCGAGCAAAACCGCATCTCGAGCGAAGCGAGGGATTCGTACCGGCGCGTGATGGACACGGTTTGGGGACAGTCGGCTGTACGTGGACGTTTCGGCGGTCGACGACGAACGCGGCGATCGGCGGCGACGAAGTGAACTGGTCCGGCGGCGGTTAACGTCCGGACCCCGATCGGAAGCCGGCCTGAAACAATGCCTCGCCTCCCTGAGGTATCGGACAGGTCGAGATTGGACGATGATCCAACGTGTACTCCGGCGGTCGTCCGCGAGGGGCTCAGAGTCGGACGGGGACAGCGACGCGAAACCTGCCGTTCGTCTCGCGGGCGTCACTCACAGCTACGGGGCGACGGGCGGGCGTCTGGAGACGAGCCGAGATCGGACGGTGACTGCGCTTCGGGACGTCGCCCTCGGGTGTGATTCGGGGGAGATCGTCGGTCTCGAGGGGCCAAGCGGGAGCGGAAAGTCGACGATTCTCCACGCGATCTCCGGGCTACTCGTTCCGACAGCGGGACGCGTCGAGATACTCGGAACCGATCTCACCGGGCTGTCGGCTCACGAACGAACCCGACTCCGGCGTCGACACGTCGGGATCGTCTTTCAGCGGTTTCACCTCCTCCCGTCGCTTTCCGCTCGAGCGAACGTCGCCTTGCCGCTCGTCCAGGCCGGTGTTCCGAGATCTGAGAGGCGTGAACGAGCCACTGCGTTGCTGACGGAGGTCGGACTCGCGGGGCGAGCCACCCACTTGCCGAGCGAGTTGAGCGGCGGCGAGTGCCAGCGCGTCGCGATCGCCAGGGCGCTCGCGACCGATCCGGACGTCGTGGTCGCCGACGAACCGACGGGCGAACTCGACACCGAGACCGGGGCGGCCGTCCTCGAGTTGTTGACCGACGTCGGCGGCGACCGGGCGGTGGTGATCGCTTCCCACGACGACGACACGCTCGCGATCGCCGATCGGGTGGTGACGCTTCGCGACGGGTCGGTGATGTCGGATGAGGGGTGATCGGGAGGGGAGCCGTCGCGAGCGGTGGCGCGGACTCGCCGAACTCTCGCTCGTGCGGCTTCGAAACCGTGCGATGCGAACCGGACCGCGCCGTACGGCCGCGACCGTCGTCGCCGTGGCGCTGACGATCGCGTTGCTAGTGGTCCTGACCGGGATCGCGCTCGCGCTGGCCGGCGGCGTCGCGGACGAGACCGACGCTGACGTTCGGATCGGCCCGGAAGACGGTGGGGCCTTCTCGAACATCGACGGCGTCGAGGAGCCGCGACTCGGGGAGACGAGCGAGCGGTCGGCGGCGATTCGTGGACACGAGGGCGTCGATCACGCCTCGCCCGTCCTCGCCGAGACGGGCCGACTCGAGCCAGCCGATGGCGGTGATCACGAGACTGTCCTTCTCGTCGGCGTGATCCCCGACGACGAATCACGGACGGTCGCTGGCGTGCCGACCGACGGCCTGGAGCCGGGGGACCCCCACTACGCGGACGGCTCGTACGACGGACCACCGACGGGCGAGATCGTCCTCTCGGAATCCGCGGCAGACCGCCTCGACGCCGAGGAAGGTGATGAACTCGACGTTCCCGCCTCGCACCTCGAGGCCGAGTCGGCCTACCTCTCACGGACCGTCACCGCAGTCGAGGACGGGAGTGGAGACTCGAACACCGAGGTTCCGGTCGCGCTCGTCCATCTGAGCGAATTACAGACGTTCGCCGGAAGCGGAGACGACGAGCTGGCGGATACGGTACTCGTGTGGGGAGAGTCCGAAGCCGCGACGTCCGCGGGGACCGACGCCTATCCGAACGCGGCCGTCCAGCCGGTCGGTGACGGCGGCCCGTCGGCGATGTTCGACGACGGGTTAGCGTTTGCGACCGGACTACTCGCGCTCGTCATCGGTATCGCGATCTGTGCGTCGTTCGTCGCAACCACCGCAGGAATGAGCGTCGACCACGACCGGAAGGCCCTCGCCGTCCTCGAGTCCGTCGGCGTTCCCACTAGCGGCCGACTCGCGATCGTCGCACTCTCGACGGTGACGACCGCGGTGTGTGGCGCACTCCTGGGAGCCGCGTTGGGGCTGGTCGGCATCCGTGGTGTGAACGCGATCGCCGCCGGAACCGGCGCTGACGGCGCGGTCGCCGCCGCTCATCCGCTTTTCGTTCCGTACGCGGTCGGGGTCGCACTCGTCGCGACGGTGATCGCCGTTCCGTATCCACTCGCCGTCGCGGCCAGAACGTCCGTTCTCGAGGAGGTGGGGCGGTGATACGCGCGAAATCCCGTATTCGGTCGCGGGCAGTCATCGGCATCGCGCTGGCACAGCTTCGCCGGTCCCCCGGACGGACGCTGATCGCGATTCTCGCGGTCGGGCTCGCGGTGTTGTCCGTCACGCTCCTGGCGAGTCTCGGCGCTGGCGTGATCGATGCCGGCGAGGAGGGCCTCGACACGGCCGGACGGGACATCTGGATCTCCGGCGATCCAGTCGACTCGTCGGCCGGGCCCGCGGAAAACTCGATCGTGGGCTCCCACGAGGTCGCTCACGAGGTCTCCGAACGTGACGACGTAAGCGGCGCGTCCCCGATCGGAATGCACGAACTGTACCTCGGTTCCGATCCCGACGAACTCGAGCGGGTCCCCGCGGTCGGAGTACAACGAACGCACGACGGATTCGACTTCGAGGAGGGCGGCGGATTCAGGACGCCAGACGAGGCCTTCGAGGGAGGACGATCCGACGAGCCGACGACCGACGAAATCGTCCTCGACCCGGAGGTCGCATCGGCACTCGACGTCACCGTCGGCGATACGATCTACGTCGGGGCCAGCCAGGAGACCGCACCGAGATACGAGTTCACCGTCGTCGGGACGTCGTCGTACTACTCGCAGTTTCTGGGCTCCGAAACTGCGGCGCTTCCGCTCGTCGACCTCCAGGCGCTCACCGGAACCACGGGATCGGACAGGGCGACGTTCATCACGGCGAACGTCACCGAGGGCGCCGACCAGGACGCGGTTCGCGACGATATCGCGGCGGAGCATCCCGACTACGACGTTCGGACGAGCGACGAACAAATCGGAGCCATGGCGGCGGATCGCCCGATCGTGATCGCCAGCGGGACGACACTCGTCGGACTCGCGATCGTCGGTGGCACCGTCCTGACGGTCAACCTCTTCGCGCTCGTGACCTACCACCAGCGGACCGAACTCGCGGCGCTTCGGGCGCTCGGACTCTCCCGGTGGCTCCTCGCCGGAACGATCGGGGTACAGGGGCTCGTAATCGGCGCCCTGGGCGGTCTCGCCGGGCTTGTGGCGACCCCGCTGATCGTCGCCGGGCTCAACCACCTCTCGGCGTCCGTCGTCGGATTCGAGAATCTGCTCCGGACGCCACTCGAGGTGTACGTGGCCGGGCTCGTGCTCGCGGTTGGGCTCGGATCGGTCGTGGCGCTCGTCACCGGATGGCGCGCCGGCCGATACGCCCGAATCGAACACCTCGAGCAGTGAGGCGGATCGCTGTATCGCCACGACGACAACCCGTCTCGTCGTCGCGTCGAGACTGTCTGAGCGCGGACCGTCTGACGGCCTCGCTCACCGCGTCGTCGATCGAACGACGCTATCGATCCCACTCGATCCGAAAAACCTCCGCCTCGAGCGTCTCGCGGTCGGCGGTGTGAAACTCGAACCGACGGTCGATCGGGAACTCCGCCCGAAAGGCGTGGGTCACGTCGCCACCTTTGTCGGCCGCGAACGACTCGACGAACGCCTGGCTCCCCTCGTTGTGGACCGTATAGGAGACGTCCGCGATTGCACTCGCCGTCTCGAGAAACGTCCGATCCGCGTGACGATTTCCGCGCTGGGCGCCAAACGGCGGGTTGGAAATCGCCGTCGCCCCGGCCGTCGCGAACGGATGGCGGGTGACGTCTCCTAAAATCCAGTCGACGTCGCGGACTCGATCGCCGCCACGATCGACTGCGCGCGCGTTTTCCCGGGCCAGCGCCAGCGCGTCGAGGTCGACGTCGATCCCGACGACGCGGTCTGCACCGGCGATCGATGCACCGATCGCGAACATGCCGGTTCCGGTTCCGAGGTCGATCACCCGACGCTCGAGATCACCGTGTAGACTCGCCAGGTGAAGGACGTGTGCGGCGAGTTCCGGCGGCGTGAGATACTGTTCGAGTTCGACCGCGGGATCGGAAAAATCGTCGACCGACTCGAGCGTGCGTGCAAGCTGTCGCCGCGAGAGACCCGCCATTCCGAAAATTCAGTGCTCGATCGAGAACGGTCCATCGAGGTCCAACACGACGCCCTCGCGTTCGGCGCGTTCGGCACAGGCCGAAAGCGCCGGCCGAACCTTCTCCGGATCGGCGACGTCGTCGACGGCGACCGACACCGAGGCGACGCCCAGAAACGCTCCGGCGCGAACGTAGCTTCGAATCCGGTCGACTTCCTCCTGGGTGGCGAGCGAACAGTCCTCGTCGAAACACGCCTCGACGGTGAGGGCCGCGGGAACGAGCCCTTCCTCGGCGAACTCGCGTTTGAGATCACGAAGGTACGCCGGCGCGGTCGACTCGAGGTCCGTCGCCTCGAGGGAAACCGGCGTCGCGTCGGCCGGCCGACAGCGATCGATCGTCGGTGCAAACTCGGAAGACGGGGTCGTGCTCATTACCACCACATACATGAGTTGCATACAAAAACCTTTGTAAATGCACAGTAGTAATTACGTCGGGATCAGAGCGCAGTTTGTTGCGCTCACGGGGCGCATGAATCGTATCTTTCACGACAGGTTCGAATAGAGTTAAGGGTCGTCCGTGAGACGTTTCCGTATGGACGAGTGTCCTCGGTGTCAAACACCACTCGAGCGCCTCGCCCTCGGTGACGTGACCACCATCGCCTGTCCGCGCTGTTCGTACGCCGACATCCCGGTCGAACACGAGAGCGCACCGGACGAGCGCGAATCCTGGCAGGACGCGTTCAACCGATTCTACGAGGCGTAGTCTACCCTACCCGATTCAAAGAAACGGAGAGAATTGTCGAGTTATTCGCTCGCAGCGGCCGCTTCGGCCTCTTCTTCGTCGTCGTGGTCGACGTCTTCGTCGGATCGTGCGGCGACGAGTCCACCACGTGCGACGCTGTACAGCGGTTCGCTCGCGTGAGAGACACCACTGATCGAGAACGGAATGTTGGCGTCCTCTAAGTGGTCACGGAACAGCGCCTCGAACCCGTTCGGACTCGAGGTACCGCCGGTGACGACGACCGGAACGTCGAGTCCTTCCTCGACGTCCTCCTCGTCGACTTCCGAGACGATGTTCTCGATGACGTAGTCCAGCAGGTTCTCGTAGTAGATCGAGAGTGCGCCTTCGACGCCGCCGACGTCGGTCGTGAAGTCGAGTTCGAAGTCGTCTTCCTTGATCGAGGTGACCTTGTCGACGGGCGTCCCGGTCGCGCGGGCGGCCTGCTCGTCGACCCAGTCGCCACCGCGGGCGACGGAGAACTTCATGACGGGTACCGCGTAGTACGCCAGACAGACGTTCGTCATGCCTGCGCCGAAGGAGATGCCGAGGCCAGTGAAGTTGTTGTCCGCCAGTTCGGAGTAGATGACGGACATCCCCTCGTTGATCGGTTCGGCGTCGTAGCCCATATCGTTCAGGAATGACTCGATCGTCTTCTGGTGGTAGAGCGTCGAGAGATCGGAGTCGATCGGGTCGGCGGGCGTCGAGAAGTACAGTTTCTCGTCCGGATAGCCGGGCTCGCCGACGACCTGTTCGATGATGAGTTTCATCATCGGGATCGCGCTCTTCTCGTCGTTCGAGAGGATCCCGTGTTTCATCGGTCGGCGCGTCTCCTTGTTGAAAATGTTCGCGAAGTTCAACGCGTCGTCGCCGACGACGTACACTTTGTCGTCCTTGCGGATGTGTAGGACTTCGCTTCGCGAGAGCATCTGCTCGGCCATATCCGAGTACTCGATCTCTACGAAGGAGTTACGCTGTTGCACGAAAACCGTGTCGTTCCCATCCTGCTGTGCAGACAGAATGTTCATCGTTCCAACGTCTAGGCCTTTGGCCATAGTTGGCCAAGGTGGCCGACGGATTATAAATCTATGTGCCTTAATTCTATTTGAAAAGATCCGCGAACAATATAATATTTACCGCAGTAATACTCTCTTAATTTCTCCCGAGAATAGATCGTATTCGGGCGAACAGGCCCGAAACGGCGGATTCGGATTCGGCCGCGGACGAAGACGCCTCTTTTGCTTGCTGTTCCTCACGAAGCTGTCGAAGTTTCGCGGTCTGGTCGTCGACGGTCGAACTCGAGGTGGTCGTCTTTGTCTCCCCGCCTTTCAGTCCCTTGAGACCGGCGACCTGCGAGTCGACCCCGGTCGAGCGCGTCGTCTTGGCCTGGACGTTGACGTTGACGTCGTCGAACTCGTCCTCGGAGAACGTCAGGCGACTGTGTTCGGTCTTCTCGACGCCGCCCCACGAGAGTTCGACGCCGTCCATCGCCTCGTCGATGTCGCGGCGAATCTCCTCGTCGGAGTACGACTCCTCGTCTTCGTCGGGTTCTTCGGCTTCGGCGTCGACGCGGTCGGCCGCACGAGCCATGTCGAGGTAGTGAGCGATCAGCGCCGCGCCGGTCGAAGCGGTGAGCCCCGCCATGCCGACGGCGTAGACCGCGACGACTTCGGCGGTGTAGTCGTTGCCGACGCCGTACCAGTCGTAGGGATAGGCGATCAGGAAGCCAACGATGGCGGCGAACGTGATTGCGACGGCGCCGACGGACGCGTAGCGAACCCGACGCTCGCTCGGGAGCAAGACGACGATGCCGAGCATCGTTATCGGGAGTGCGGCCATCACGATCGCGTACGCCGGCTGTGCCCACGCGACGTGGTCCGTGGTGCGCGGTTCGAGCGTGTTACTCCAGAGGAACAACACCAGCGCCACGGCTGCCAGTCCGATTCCGCCGAGGAACAGGCCGAAGCCCAGATAGACGTCGGTCCGGTCCTCAGGTTCGCCGATGTATCGGCGATAGAGGTCGAATAGATAACCGTTTTCGGACGATTCCGCTGCCATTAATTCCCCGTTTACACTCCAGTACTATCACTGTTGGGTTGAAATTATCTCTCACTCCCCGCTCGAAAACAGTCGGTCGCCGCTCCGTCGTGTCGATGAAACGTACCCGACATGTCGGTAAAACGCCGCCGTTATACGTCCGTGGCCGTTAGCACGGTCAATGAGCCAGGAGTCTGGGTACACCGAGGGAGACCTCCGAAACACCGGGATGCAGTTGAAACACGACCGCGAGTGGGACTACGAACTCGAGCGGATCATCGACGCGATCGAAGAACGCGACGCGACCAAAGTCGGCCTGCAGTTTCCCGAGGGTCTCAAACGGCGCGGCCCGTCGGTCGCCGACGACCTCCGTGAACTGACCGGCGACGACGTGACGTTCATGCTCTCGGGCCAGCCCTGCTACGGCGCGTGTGACCTGGATACCTACCTGATGAAGCGGACCGACGTCTTCGTCCACTTCGGCCACTCGCCGATGAAGGACACGAACAAGGTCATCTACGTGCCCCTCTTCTCGAACGTCGAGGTCTTCCCGATCATGGAGGAGGCACTCGACACCCTCGAGCCACCGGCCGAAACCGAGGGCGTCGGCCTGGTCACCACCGCCCAGCACATGAACCGCTACGAGGAGATGCGCGAATTCCTGGAAGACCGCGGCTACGAGGTCCACAGCCGTCGCGGTGACGACCGACTGACCCACGAGGGACAGGTACTCGGTTGCAACTACGCGAGCGCGGACGTGCCCGCGGATCAGGTACTATACGTCGGCGGCGGGAAGTTTCACCCGCTCGGGCTGGCGATGGAACATCCGGAGAAACACGTCGTCATCGCCGATCCCGTCAACAACGTCGTCACCGTCGCCGACACGGAGAAGTTCATGAAACAACGCTACGGCGCGGTCCATCGGGCGATGGACGCCGAGAAGTGGGGCGTCATCTTCTGTACAAAGATCGGACAGGGCCGGTGGGAACAGGCCCAGGACATTCTCGAGGACAACGACGACGCCTACCTCATCACAATGGACGAAGTCACCCCCGACCGTCTGCGTAACTTCGATATGGACGCGTTCGTCAACACCGGCTGTCCGCGGATCACGACGGACGACGGCCCGCAGTTCCACAAGCCGATGCTGACTCCCGGCGAGTACGAAATCGCCGTCGGCAACAGATCGCTCGAGGAACTCTCGTTCGATACCTTCCACGGAACCTGGTGACGGTTCGACGGCGTTCCCGGTGGCCGGTCTCGGTTCGACCACCCCGAACCACAGATTTCCGATACGCTTCTGAAATGCTGAAATTGTGCCGAAGGACACACTGACAACAACGATAGTCCCAATATTTCGAGAGTTTCGAGTAATACTGTATTGAACCCAAATCCGTTTGGGAGTGTTCTTTTGCCCGGTCAGTACGGATCAGTAGTCGATGAATACCACGACGTTCGGCGACCGGTCTGGCACGCCTCGGGGCGGCGCACTCGAGTCGCTCGGAGACGCTCGACAGTGTGCGGTCCTCCGACTCGTTTACGAACGGTCGTCGGCAGGAATCTCGAAAACGGATCTTGCGTACGAACTCGCGGCGGTAACGAACGATAAACCACCCGACGACGTTACTAACCCAGAGTACCGACGCGAACAGGTCGACTGTCACCACCGGCTCCTGCCCGCGCTGATCGAGGTCGGCCTTCTCGAAGAGAGTGGAGACGGCATCGTTACGACGGATCATCCGATCTTCGACACCCTCGTTTTCGAGGCCATCGTCGAGGGGCGACTCGACGGACTCGAAGACGATCTCGAGACGCTGATCGACGCCCTCGCTGACTCGACGCGTCGGCTGATTCTGACCGTTCTCGACGAACGGGATCGTCCGATCGGCGTCGAACCACTCGCCCGCTCGCTGGCGGCCAGAACGAACTCGACGAGGAAAGCGATCTCGGACCGGCGGCTCGAGCGCCTCCGTACCGCACTCGTTCACGTCCATCTTCCCGTTCTGGCCGACGCCGACCTCGTCGAATACGACGTCGCCACCGATCGGATCTCGACCGGCGAGCGCCGGTCGTTCGCCTCGGATCGATCCGCTACCGAATCGGATTCCTCCCCAGAAGGGCGCGAGTCGACGTCCCCTTCACGGACCGTCGGTAAGCGCGGGAACGTTTGAGTCGGAAGGAGCCACCAGTTTGTCGGGCCGACGTGCGAAGACAACAACATTTACCCTGCCGGTCCGCGCATCGTCGTGCATGCCCGAAATTACGAGCGATTGGGGCGACTGGCTCGTTCGCGACGTCGAGGACGCTACCCCACAGGGAGTGGCGATCTGGTATCTCGGCTGTAACGGCTTTATTCTCAAGGGACGCGAAGGAACCACGATCTACGTCGACCCGTACGTCGGACTGGGCGATCCGCCTCGAACCGTCCGAATGATTCCGGTCCCGTTCGCCCCCGCGGACGTCGCGGAGGCCGACGCCGTCTTCGCGACCCACGAACACACAGATCACGTCGACGGTCCGAGCCAGGCGCCGATCCTCGAGAACACGGGTGCGACGTTCTACGGGGCCGACGACAGCCTCGCGGTCGCGCGCGAAGACGAACAGTGGCTCGAGGAGTGGGATCTCGACGCCGATCAGTTCGTCGAACTCACCGAAGGGGATTCCCTCGAGGTCGGCGAGTTCACCGTCCACGTCGAAGATGCGTACGACCCGGACGCGACGCATCCGGTCAGTTACGTCTTCGAAAACGACGCCGGAACCGTCTTCCACGGCGGCGACACGAAGCCAAGCGAGGAGTTCGAACGCATCGGGAGCGAGTACGACATCGACGTCGGGATACTGGCGTTCGGAACCGTCGGCCAGATTCCGGACAAAGAGACCGGTGAAGGGAAACGAACCCGCTGGTACAGCGACGAAAACCAGATCGTCGAGGCCGCAAGCGACCTGCAACTCGACCGACTCCTACCGAGTCACTGGGATATGTGGCGTGGACTCACTTCCGATCCGAAAGTGTTGCACCATCACGCGAAGAGTTTCGAGTTCCCGAATCGCGTCGACGTGATCGAGATCGGCGACCGAATCGACCTCGAGTGAGATCCGTCGGCGACCGGTAATGACTTATATTTGATACTGTCCGTACCATTTATAGTAATGGTGAGGTAACGTTGTGGCCATGAGTAGCACCGCCGACACGGACGACGTGATCGAGGTCAGTTCCGACGGGTTGACCGTCCGGAAATCGTTCACGGCGGACGAGTTTCCCGTCCCTGCGATCCGGTTCGAGATCGAATCCGATCGCGACGAACAGGTTACGTTTCGACTCTCCGAGGACATTCCCGAATCGTTTCCGATGGACAAAGTCGGCTTCCACCCCGACTATCACAGCGAAGAGTGGACCGCGTTTCAGGACAACCACGTCGAGTTCACCGGCTCGCTCGACCCCGAGGAGCAACTCGTAACCGTCTACGGGATTCGTATCGACGACGATCAGTCAGCGGCGCAGTTTCTGACCGAACCGGCGATCGTCGAAGTGAGCTCCGAGGAAGACGAGGCGGATTCCGATCGAGAGGAGGTCGACGACGGGGTCATCGATAGCATCGTTTCGGACGATCGAAACCAGCCGGTCAAAGACATGCTCTCCGGCGACACGGACGCCGTCCCGGGCCTCGAGCAGGAAGATGCGGACGAATCCGAAGACGACGGCGATCTCGACCTCGATCTCGATCTGGGCGACGTCGACACCGAGCCAGTGGAGACGCCGGAGGAAGACGAAACCGACGACGCACCCGATATCGACCTCGACTTTGGCGAGGAGGAGATTCCGGAACCCGACGAATCGACCGAACCGGAGACCGACGACGCCGAGGACGAACCGGAGATCACGCTCGACCTGGGCGGGGACGAAGACGACGAAGACGATGCGGATGCCGAACTCGACGTCGAACCGGAGCAGGACGTCGAACTCGGCCTCGAGGACGAGACATCCGACGTCGAGGAAACCGGCGCCGAAGACGACGCGGATACCGAAGACACCGATGTCGACGCCGAGGACTCCGACGCCGAATCCGAAGACGGCGCGGACCCGATCGAACTCGAGACCGAACCCGCGGATGGCGACGCCGAAGACGATGCGGATGTCGAATCCGACGCGGACGTCGACGAACCCAAAGAGGTCGAGGAAGACGTCGACGAACCCGAAGAGGTCGAGGAAGACGTCGACGAACCCGAGAGCGAGCCAAGCGAACCCGACGCGGACGTGACACCCACCCCGGATCACAACGGGGCGGACGTCTCAGCCGAGACCGCCACCGACTCGCTCAGCACGCAACTCGCCGCCGAACTCCGTGAGGGGACGGTCGACGACGACGATCTCGAGGTACTCCGATCCGAACTCGAGATCGAGCCCTCGAATCTCGAACAGGTGAAAATCGACCACCTTCAGTCGCGAGTCGAAGAAGTCGCCGCCTACGCAGGCGCTCTCGAGGAGTTCATCGGCGAACACGGGACGGGCACGGAAATCATCGAGAGCCTCCGGAACGAGGTCGCGGAGTTCGACGACGAACTCGAGACGATGGGGAGCCGACTCGACCGGACCGAAAGCCAGGTCGGCGACGTCGAATCCGAACTGGAGACGTTGACCGAGTGGACGACCGACCTCGAAGGTGACGTCGAAACGCTCGACAATCGTGCCGACGCCACCGAATCGGAACTCGACTCGCTCGGAGACGGACTCGAGTCGGTGGAGTCCGACGTTCGATCCGTCGGCGACGACGTCGACGACCTCGAGACGGGGCTCGCCGATCTCGAGGGAGACGTTACCGACCTCGATGCAACGGTCGACGACGTCCGTGACGACGTGAGCAACGTCGAAACAAACGTCTCGAGTGTCTCGGCTGACGTCGAGGACCTCGAGTCGACGGTGGATACGGTCGAGTCCGATCTCGAAAACGGGCTGGAATCCGTCGAGGACGACGTCGACGAACTCGAGGACACGCTCGAGGCCGTCGAATCCGACCTCGAGGACGTTCGAAGCGACGTTACGGAGATCCAGGACTGGCGCGACCAACTCGGTTCGATGTTCTCGGAGAACTGACGGCGTTTTCGAAACGCAACTCGTTTATCCGCCGCCGAACGAAACTCGTTCAATGGGCGAGACGATTCCGATCGCCGTTCCTCGAAAGGGGCGGCCGCTCGAATCCGTACTCGAGCGATTCGCTCGCCGTCTCGACGTGACGGAACTCGCCGACGAAATTTCCTCGACGCTCCGCCACGAGAAAGCCCTCACGAAGGGGAACCTCGATTCCGACGAGGAGAACGTCTATCATCGCCTCGCCGACTACAGCACGGTTTCGGAGCCGACCGAGCCCGAGTACACGCTCGTACGCGACGACCGTGCGGGGAAACCACGCCGAATCGTTTTCGACAGCGTCACGGTTCCCATCGACGGTATCGACGGGGTTCCGGAGGGAACCAACGTCCAGCTCGTCGGACGCGAGGAGCCGTTTCGTGCGCTTCGAACCCACGAGTTCGCACTTGGATTCGACAGCGCCGACCTCGTCCTCGAGGAGGTCGTCGAGCTTCGACCGGAACCGCTCGACCGAATCGCGGACGTCAACGCCCGGATCGATCCGGCCGAATCCGACGTCCGCGTCGTGACTGGTCTCGGAGACACGGTCTATCACACCCTCATGGCGACGCCGAACGTCGCGCCGTCCGGCTCGGCGATCGACCGCTCGTTTCTCGAGACTTACGACGGCCCGTTGTGTATCGAACCGCGGTACGAACGGCTCGTTCGAGCCGTCCTCGGCACGCGAACACTCGAGGGAATCGACTTCCGGTATCCCGAAAACGGACGCGAAGAGGAGGCGGCGATCGCCGAGACGGGACTCGGTGTCTACCTGACGGTTACGGGATCGACCGCCCGCGAACACGGGCTGTTGCTTGGGGAACAGCTCTTCCCGAGCGAGACGGTGTTGCTCGAGACGACGCCGGAGGTTACCGAAACCGCTGAGGCGGTGCGTGCTCTTCTGAATGGGCCGGATCTCGAGACGAAACTTGCCGTCGAGACGTAGCCCGTCTCTCGGTCGAATTTCTGCGCAGTGTATGTGATTAGAGACTGTAGTCGAACTCCTGGTCGGCGACCAAGTTGATATAGCGATATAGGATATATGCGATCGGTATCGCACAAATTAGGGAAGATTATTTACTCGGCATAGAATAAATATGGTCTAAATACGTCTCGCGGACGCGATCGCCCCAGTCGTGCGTGTAAGTGTCGATCACCTCACTCGCGACGTCACCGCGGAGGTACTGGACGACGCCCCGGTCACCGGTTCGATCCCGGAGATGCGTCGTAAAGAAGTGTCTGAAGTAGTGTGGCGTCACGTTCTCGGTCGTCCCGCCACCTGTTCGATACCAGCCGAACTCGCGGGCGTGTTTCTCGACGATGTATCGGACGTCCGCCGTCGTAAGCCGCTGGCCCCACGACGTTTGGGTATCGACGAACAGCGGTCGTGCCGGTGAAATGGCGTCCGGACGGATGGCGAGCCACTCGACGAGCGCCCGATCGAGTTCGTCGTCGACGGGAACGACGGTATCTCGCTTGCGCTTGTTCGACGCGGTCCGTTCTTCGCCGTTGGTTACTTCTCCACGAGCGGGCTCAGCGCCGACGAAAATCGACGACTCTCGATGTTCGAGTTCGACGCGAGCGTCCCACTCGAACTCGAGGTCGTCGACCGCGAGGTTGAGGTCCCGAAGATCGAGGTTACACAGTTCGCCGACACGGATCCCGGTTTTCAAGAGCACAAGCACCACTGCACGCTCGAGTGGGTGGCCGATCGAGGCGACGAACGAGCGCATGTCGGGGATCGAGACGTCACGTCGCGTCGGGTTCGAGTCGATCGATTCGGACAGCTCTTCCATGACGAGCGCCATCGGATTAGAGTCAAACACCCCGATGCGGTTCATGTAATCGAAGAATCGGTTCAGGTAGGACGCGTAGGTCGCGATCGTACTCGGCTCGTACTCTCCGCGCAAGGAGTGAACCCAGGCCATACACTCCCGGCGGGAAACCCCCTCGAGGGAGTCGACGGCGAACTCGCCGACGACGAACGCCTCGAACGCCCGCAACACCCGATCGTACGCCTCGAGCGTTCGTTCGCTCTTCCCGTGGTATCGCTGGTCCTCGAGGAAGTACGCGATCGGATCGTCGACCGCCTGAGGAGTCGCCTCAGTCGCCATCGTCACCCCCCACGAGCACGTACCCATCGTGGCGTCCGCTGTATCGAATCCGGTTGTTCGCCTGGAGGTCGCCGATGGCATCGTCGAGTCTGGATTCGACGTCGTCGCTGATCGCTTCTAACAACTCGTCCCACGAGTACGTGTCAGTCGATAGTAACTCGAGGACCCGTGTTTCGAGGCCGTTACCCCCGGGGTCTGACCCCTCAGAAGGGAGTTCCTTTTCGGCGGGTTCGAACCCTTTTCGTCCGGCCTGAACCATCGTCCTGACGAACTCGCTCTGGCTCATTCCGAGGTCGTCGGCGTGAGATTCCCACTCGGCCTTTTGGTATGCAGGCAGATAGGTACTGATGGACGTGCGCTCGGTGTTCGCCGATTCCTCCATACGCACCCATCATACTCGAGGAGTATCAATGTATCTTACGAATCCGTCTAAGGTATCTTATCCGATTTTGTGATGGTATATTACTCGCGTCTACGGTCCCATGGTCCGAGATATTATCAAATTGTACTGTACTATTCCAGATATCAACCTCCAATGGATGGTGCCACAATTTGGGATCTAAATTGAAACGAGCTCGAGTGAGACCAGTCAGATCGGGACAAATCGTCCAATCGAATGCTCTCTTTAACAGTCTATCTTCTTATACAAACGGAGGATAGGGCTCAGTCGGGATACGAATGAGGCGCTCATTTGTGCCGATCGAATCGCCTTTTCGCGGACGTCTTCGACGAGACGAGCGATAACTGAGACACTCATCTGCGCCGATCGAACGTTGGTCGGCGGGCCGTCTCGAGCCGGCGTACTTCGACGAAGCGAGTGCGTCGATTCTCCGCTTGTGAGACCATGGCCCAGACGGCGAGGGTTGATTGACGAGGGGATGCCCGAGGTTCAGTCGGTCGTTTCCGAATCGCGGGTAACTGAAACGGTGGCGCCGGTGTGACTTCCCCGGCCGTCTACGGCCGCACAAGCGCCTCGAGGCGCCATTGGTGGAAAAGTGGGAAAAGGCGACCAACGCTATCACACGGACCGTACAGCGACTGTGTGGACTCGAGAAGACAAGTAGCGACTACGGCGATCTAGAGACGATCGCACGGCCGCTGGCGATCGGGGATGCACTGGCCAGTGGTTCCGATAGCGTAGCTTGACTCGAGGGGAGAGAGCGCCCCGACTCGAGACCTGGGAAACGTTCGTATCTACGAACGCGTTTCACTGACGGCCCGTCCAAACGGTTTCAGGGGGAGACCACAGCGCGGTCCTGATAAAGTTTTGTATGGCCCCGTGTAGCACGGAATGCTACGGAATTGGTGAGATGCCGGCCCCGAACCACAAGGGGTGGCGAACCAGCGGTGGTTCGTACGGCGATGACACGGATTCCGATGGGGCCTGTTTGACCGGGCCACAGCCCTACACAGGGGAGAAAACGAGAGTTTCGCCGGTATCAAGCGAGAGCAAGCTCTCGCGGACCGTCGGAAGACTGTGTCTTCCGAGATGCTGCCGGTTCCCCTTGAGTGCGGGTTGGAACCTCGAACGCCACGCTCGGCGGAAATCCGATGGTCGGATTCCACGTCCTTCAGGGCGTAGAGGAGGTCAACCCTAGGGAGATTTATCGACCGTCATCACTCGTCGTTGACGAAGTCGGTGTGTGAGTACATCGAGCGAACGTCCCGAATGGGCGACAGCCGGGCGGCGTGACGGACCGAGTGGTCCGCGGTCGGGTCGCGAAGTGGTTGACTGACGAGTCGCGGGTTGGTTAGCGATAGTCGTTGCTTCTCATAGTGGCCATCGCTTCGAGACGTGGTCGTCTCGAGCAGTGAAATCCCACACATAAACCAAGTAGTGCTATATCTATACAACGGGCCCGGTACTGTCACGTCGAGAATACTCGGTTGGGTTACCAAGGCCAATTCGAACGCGACCTCGTTGGCATCTCTCCGTCGAGATCCAGCAGTTGACGAACCGTAATTCGATGCTCGAGCGACCCCACGAATTTCGTCTGTTGTAGCCTGATGCCGGCCTCCAGATTACGTCCGCGACCGAGTTGAGTTGGTGTTCAGCCACAAACCGGGATTCGCTCCCGGCCTCGAGCGTGCTTCACCTGTCGAACACAGAGCCGAGAAAACCGCGAGTAAGATCAGTGTGTCGCCGTTCGAACGTCGTCTACGTGATACAGATCCTCCTGTAGCCCTTCCCCCTCGCAGTCCTCGTTCGGGCAATCGTAGTGCCACCCGTCCTGGGTCGCATCCCGTTCGCGGAATCTGTCGCCACAGACCTGGCAGAACAGTTGTCCCTTCTTACACGTATCCCGGTGTAACTCGAGTGCCAGCTCGGTTTGAAACGACTGGTTGCAGTTGCGACAAGTGTGCATATTTGGTCTGACGCCAGCATCCCCCAAAACTGCTTGGGTTTGTTTATTCCGCCGGGAATGTCGGCGATCTGGACCTGCTACGGCGATTCAGTTATGACCGTCTGAGAAATCACGAGCACGAACTCGGACTGGAGTAGACGTTTCGATCCGTGTCAGGTCCCGCCGGATCGAACCCGTCCGGTTATCGTCGACGCACTATGACAGATTTAGAAGGTTATGAGGGTCCGGAGTCTACTCGTCGCGGCCGAGGATTCCGCGTTCGGTCATCTTCGCGGGGTCGAGCACTTCGTCGGCCTCCTCCTCGTCGAGGTACTCTTTCTCGAGAACGACTTCGCGAACCGTCTTGTCCTCTTTGAGTGCCGTCTTGGCGACCTCGCTTGCCTTGTCGTAGCCGATGTGGACGTTGAGCGACGTCGCCAGCGCCATCGACTGTTCGACCGCGTCGGCACAGTAGTCGCGGTTTGCCTCGAGCGGGCGAACGAACCGATCGGCGAAGACGGTACTCGAGTTGGCGATCAGTTCCGCGGACTGGAGGAAGTTGTGCGCCAGGACGGGCTTGTAGAGGTTGAGGTCGATCTGTCCCTCGGCGGCGCCAGCAGAAACTGCGGCGTCGTTGCCGACGACCTGCTTGTGAACCTGGTTGACGGCTTCGGCGACGACGGGGTTGATCTTCCCGGGCATGATCGACGATCCCGGCTGATTTTCGGGCTGTTCGATCTCGCCGAGCCCGTTTCGCGGCCCCGAGGCGAGCAGTCGGAGGTCGTTTGCGATCTTGTTGAGCGAGCCGGCGACGACGCGGAGCGCGCCGTGGGCTTCGGACATCGCGTCGTGGGCCGCCTGCGCTTCGAAGTGATCGTCGGCCTCGCGGAACTGGACGCCGGTCTCTTTGGTGATGTACTCGGCGGCTCGGCCGGGGAACTCCTCGTGGGTATTGAGTCCGGTGCCAGTCGCGGTGCCGCCGAGTGCGAGCTCCGCGAGGTGTTCGCGAACTTTGTCGACTCGAGAGAGCCCCTTTTCGACCTGCGTGCGGTACCCACCGAACTCCTGGCCGAGCGTGACGGGCGTCGCGTCTTGGAGGTGCGTACGGCCCGTTTTGACGACGTCGTCGAACTCCTCCTCTTTCTCCTCGAGCGCCTCACGGAGCGTGTCGAGGGCAGGGATGACGTCTTTCTCGATGGCCTCGAGCGAAGCGACGTGCATCGCGGTCGGGATGACGTCGTTCGACGACTGACCGTAGTTAACGTGGTCGTTGGGGTGGACGACGCGGTCGCCGATGTCGGCGCCCATGATCTCGGCGGCGCGGTTGGCGATAACTTCGTTTGCGTTCATGTTCGAGGATGTGCCGGAGCCGGTCTGGAAAACGTCGACGGGGAACTGGTCGTCGTGTTTGCCGGCGATGACCTCGTCGGCGGCCTCGACGATCGCGTCGGCAACGTCGTCGTCGACGAGATCCAGATCGCGGTTCGCCTGCGCGGCCGCCTTCTTGACGACGCCGAGTGCGCGAACGAACCGTCGGCCGAACGCGATCCCCGAAATCGGGAAGTTCTCGACGGCACGCTGGGTCTGGGCTCCCCAGTAGGCATCCGCTGGAACCCGCATCTCACCGAGGCTGTCCGCTTCGATTCGATAATCGTCTTCGTCCATGCGCGGAGGGTCACGGCCGGCGGGGTAAAATCCACCGAAACGGCCCGGTGGCGCGCCGACACTTCCCGTCGCTAGGCGCGTGAGCGTCCGTCAGGAGTTCGGGTGAAATCAACGGAGAGGCCGACGTCGTCCGCTTTCGCTCGTTCCCGAAGCGCCGACTGCAAGCGCTTTCGACCGGCTCCGTGGATGTCTCGAGCGTCCTCGAGGTCGATATCGTAGATAGTGGGCGTCGCCCAGTAAAACGTACGCGAACTCGCGGTGTCGACCACGAGCGAGGCGAGACCGAGACGACGCTGGAAGATCGACCGTCGCGTCGAGACGGTCTGGATTCGGTAGTACGGGATGACGGTCGTCCGCCGTCGCCAAAATCCGCGTCGAACGACGAGGTGTTCCTCGCCGACGAAATAGCCCAGGTTCGCGTATCGAAGGTGGGCGGCGGGTGGAACCACGAGGAAGGCGACCGCGGCGAGGTACCAGCGCTCGAGAGGGGTGACCCATGCGAGTCCGAACGCGACCGCGACGATGGCCGCCGCGATCAACGAGTAGCGGACCAGATACCGGCGCCGGGCGATGGTTGGCGGTTTGTGGAATCTCGGCCGCTCGACGCCGGTGAGGTTTTCGGTAAAGGTGTATACCCGTCTTCGATGGGCCAGCGGAACGGCCGACTGGCTTCCCGATCCGCTGTCGGGACCGTACCCCGCGGTTTCGACCCACAGACCCGCGTATTCGATCAACCGCTGGACCGGATTGGCGGTGACGGTCACCGACTGGACTTTCTCGGCCGGGATCGACCCGCTGTAACGCTGGAGCAAACCCCGTTCGTAGACGAAGTCCTCGTCGACCCGTCCGAGCCGGAAGTCGTAGTACGTCGCGAACGTGTACGCCACGCTCAACACGTAGGTGATCACGAGGCCGTTGATCATCGAGACGATCGTGAGCACGCCGTAACTGCCGGTCGTCCCGTCGTCGAGATCGGCGGGGCCGCCGACGGGTTGAGAGATCGTGACGAGGAACTCGAGGATGGTTTCCGTCGCGAGGAAGAACACGAACAACACCGCGGCGACCGCCGCGGGTCGGAAAGACGTAAACGAGTACAACAGGAGCTCTTTCGACTCGAGGTCGAACAGCCGCTGACGGCGGGATTCGTACGCCCCGATATCGGATTCGTCCGTCTGCAGATCGAATTCGTCCGCCGGTTTCGCGTCGGCGCGTTCGGGATCGGCACCCGACGTCGGCATTTCATCTGACGTCCCCACGGCCGATTCGTCTGTCAGCGACGACTCGTCGGATTCGACCGCGTTCGCGTCGGCGTTCGCTCGCTGACGTCGGCGCTCTTTCGCCTCGGCGGTACGTCGCCGGATCTGGTGTTGAAGCCGGTTCGCTTCGCTCTCGCTGACGAACCGGAGGGTCGCCTCGGTGTTTCCGCCTCCCGCAGTTTCGATGGAGACGACGGCGAGACCCAACAACCGCTGGAGGACGCCGCGAGCGACGTCGACGTTCTGAATCCGCCCGTAGGGAATCTCGCGGGATCGCCGGGAGAGGACGCCCGAACGAACGTCGAACGTGTCGGGCGTGATGCCGTACTCGAAGCGGTAGTAGTACGCGAGGGCGTAGGAGACGCCGACGGTCAGGCCGAGCGGGACGATCACGAACACCCAGGAGTACTCGACGCTGTCGACGACCCCGGAGAGGAAGACGACGAGAAAGAACGGGATTGTCACCCACGTGACGGCCTGCTGGAGCGCCATCGTCACCGCGCTGAATGGATGGAGTCGGTTCATGTTAGACGGCGTCGTCGGCCTCGCTCTCGACGGCGAGCTCGCGGAGCGTATCCTGTAACTCGCGCGCACGACCGGGCGTGAGCCCGGGAATTCGGACGTCCGCATTTCGGGATCCCGCGGTGTAGACGACCACGCTCGAGAGCCCGAGAACCCGCTCGATTGGACCGAACTGGGTGTCGACGTGTTGGACGCGCACGAAGGGGACCGCGGTCTCGACGAACGTAACCACGCCGCGCTCGAGATAGAGTGCGTCGGACTGGAGTTCGAACCGCCAGACCTGATAGAGACGGATCGCGTAACCGACCGCGATCGCGATTCCGGCGACGACGACACCCCACAGAGCGACCGACGGGACGTCGACGAACAGTCGGTCCACGGCGGCGATGACCACGCCGACGACGACCACCGTGATCACCCACTGTGCGATCCAGAGTAGCCGGATCCGCGGATGAAGCGATTCCATACAAGTATCGTATCAGCAACTCAGGATAAACCTGCGGTTCCTCTCCAGCGGTGAGAGGGGGAAACCACCGGGCGGGAGCGACGGTTTGACGGTTCCGGTCGAAACGCCGTGCGAACGAGTCACCGGCTATGTCCTCTCCTCGTACTCCTCGGGAGTGTACGTCGAAAGCTCGAGCGCGTGGATATCCGTCGTCATGTGACCGTCGAGAGCGTCGTACACGGTCTGGTGTTGCTGGACCAGGGGGAGTCCCTCGAATTCGGGCGAGACGACAGTCGCCGCGAGGTGGTCGTCGTCGTGTTCGTCGCGGGCGTGTGTGACGGTTGCGTCGGCGTCCTCGAGTTCCGCCTCGATGAGTGCTTCGACGTCGTCGGGTTTCATACGGGATCGAACGTGCGCTCGCGGCAAAAGCGCCGCGGTCCGTCCGCGTCGACCACACCCGAGGCGGTATCCCGCTTGGCTCTCCTCTCGTTCGGAACGTGGGCATCGATTTTATAGTATCGTAGCCCCCGCTGGTGAGCATGTCACTGGCAGCAGCAACTCGGCGCGCCGTCGACGAGCACCCGTTTCTCGTCGCGGCGCTTCGTGCCGGCGTCGTCAACTACACCGCCGCTGCCCGGTTTCTCGAGGTCGACGGCGAGACGGACGCGATCGCGACGGCCCTCCGACGATACTCGTCCGAACTCCCGGCGTACGAGACGTCGAGGCGGGACGTGCGGGTTCGGATGGAAAGCGGCATCGGGCCCGTCGACCCAGAAACCGAGGACGCGCTCGTCTCCGTCGGTGGCGTCTCCCTGGGGGCGGACGGCGGCGACCGGACCGCAATCGTCGCCACCGGGGACGTCGACGCGGCGGCGCTCGGAGAAACACTCCAGCGTCTCACACTCGAGGGGATCGATCCGACGACGGCGGCCGTCGGTGGCGAGACGGTGCTCGTCGTCGTCGACCGACTCGAGGGAGCGAACGCCCTTCGAGCCGTCGAACGAGCGCTCGATAATTCGATCGACCGACCGACGCGCTGAATTTATTTGCATCGGTATCGATCGTTCGTTCGAGATGTCACCGTCGACTCACGATCTCGAACCGCCGGCTCCAACTGCGAACGATTTTTTAGTTCTCGACGATCCGAGCTTCGGTCCCGAGACGGTCGCCGTCGTGACCGGAGCGGCCTCGGGTATCGGGCGGTCCTTGTCGACCGCCCTCGCGATGAACGGGCTGACCGTCGTCGGTGCCGACGTCGACGAGGATGGACTCGAGGAGACCGCGGATCTCGTCGATTCGTTCGATCACGACGGGCGCTACCTGTCGGTTCCAACGGATCTGACCGACGATGGGGACGTCGAGGCGGTCGTGGAAGCCGCGGCCGAGGAGGGCGATCTCTCGTTCGTCGCCAACGTCGCTGGACTCCAGCATATCAGTCCGATTCGCTCGTTCCCGATAGAGCAGTTCGATCTGTTACAGTTGGTAATGGTCAGGGCACCGTTCCTGCTCGCCAAACACGCGATGGACCACATCGCGGAAAGCGGCGACGGGACGGGAGCCATCGCGAACATGTCGTCGGTCCACGGCCACTACGCCACGACCGACAAGGCGGCGTACATTACGGCCAAACATGCGATCAACGGCCTGACGAAGTCGATCGCCGCCGAGGGCATGGGCGACGTTCGGAGCTTCAGCGTCAGCGTCGGCTACGTGCTGACTCCACTGATGGCCGATCAGATCGCGGATTCGGCGTCGAACCGGGGCCTCTCCGAACGGAAAGTCTTGGAGGAGGTGATGCTCGGGCCGGCCAGAACGAAGGAGATGATGACGCCGGCCGACGTCGCGAACTTGTTCGTGTTCGGCTTCTCCGAGTACGCGAGCCATCTAAATGGCGCCGATCTCCTGTTCGACGGCGGTTACACGACGACCTACGAGTGAACGATCGATGAGAGACGAACGAGCGACTGATTCCGAGGAGGGGACGATGAGGGACGACGATCGAACAACGACGGGTGACGAACTGGAAACGACGGGTGACGAACGGACACAGGTGGCGATCGCGTGTCAAGGTGGCGGGAGCCACACGGCGTTTACCACCGGTGTCCTTCGAACGCTGCTGAGTGAACTCGACTGGGCCGAGGAGTACGAACTGGTCGGTATCAGCGGCACGTCCGGCGGCGCGTTCAACGCCCTCGCGGTCTGGTACGGCCTAGTCACCGCCGACGAACGGCGGGCGATCGAGATACTCGAGGGGATCTGGGACGACCTCGCGGCGGAGAGCTACCACGACCGAATGGTCAACAGTTGGGTCTCAGTGTACTCACGCTTTCAGAGCGAAGGCGGACCCGTTCCGGGCGTCAGTCCGTACCACTCCCCGGCCGCCGACTGGGGACAGGCGCGGATCGCCGACGCGCTCGAGCGCCACGTCGCGTTCGAGGAGATTCCCGACCTCTGTGCGTACGAGGAGCCCGAGCTCGTCGTCGGGACGGTCAACGTCACCGACGGCACCTTCGAGACGTTCACCAACGAGGCAGTGACGACCGACGCCGTGTTGGCGTCGGCGGCGATCCCGACGCTGTTCGAGGCCGTCGACATCGACGGCGACCAGTACTGGGACGGGTTGTTCTCGCAGAATCCGCCCGTCAAGGACCTCATGTCCGTCCCCGGAGACCGGACGCCGGAGGAGCTGTGGGTGATCCAGATTAACCCACAACACAGGGAGGACGTGCCGACCCGACTCTCCGACATCAGCGACCGGCGAAACGAACTCGGCGGCAACATTTCGTTGAACCAGGAGTTGCGGATGATCGAACGGATCAACGAGTGGATCGAAGGCGGCCACTTCGATCACCCGGAGTACACGAAAACCGACGTCCGGCGGATCCAACTCGAGGGATACCACTATGCGAGTAAACTCGATCGGAGCCCCCGGTTCCTCGAGGAGCTGGTGGAACGCGGTGAGACGGAGGCGACGGCGTTTCTCGCGGATCGCGATTCGAGTGACTAACCGAGACGAACGGCGTCGCTGGCGCCCGGGTCGGAAGCGGTCTCACCGGCGACCTCGAGTCGGGGGTTTCAGCTGCGGAACGACCGGGATCAAAAGCGGATCGAGGAAAGGGAGATTCGCGTGCGCCGGGTGCCATCACACGCTTTAACTTTCGTCCGGGGAAAGTGAGTGTAATGACCCTACACGTGACGAACACGTTGACGGGCGAGACGGAGCCGTTCGAGCCACAGGACCCCGATAACGTTTTACTCTACTACTGTGGCCTGACGGTCTCCGACCCGCCCCACCTGGGCCACGCACGCTCGTGGGTCCACGTCGACGTCATGCACCGGTGGCTCGAGTATCTCGGCTACGACGTTCGTCACGTCGAGAATTTCACCGACATAAATGAGAAGATCGTCGCCCGCGTCGGCGAGGACGACCTCGGCGAGGACGAAGCGGAGGTTGCACGGACGTACATCGAGCGCACGCTCGTAGACATGCGATCGCTCAACCTTCTTCGGGCGGAGGTCTATCCGCGCGTCTCAGAACACGTCCCCGAGATCGTCGACCTCGTCGAGACCTTGATGGAGAAGGGTTACGCCTACGAGTCGAACGGCTCGGTCTACTTCGACGTGACCCAGTTCGACGAGTACGGTAAGCTCTCGAACCAGGAACTCGAAGAGATCGAATCCCAGGGCGACCCCGACGAGCGCACGGAGAAACGCCACCCGGCGGACTTCGCGCTCTGGAAGGCCGGCGGCGTCGACGAGCACGCGGTTCTCGAGCACCGACACGACGGCGTCAATTTCGAGTGTGCCCACACGACAGCCCAGACGTGGGACTCTCCCTGGCGAGAGGGGCGACCGGGCTGGCACATCGAGTGCTCGGCGATGAGCATGACCCACCTCGGGGAGACGCTCGACCTCCACGTCGGCGGGCGGGACCTCGTTTTCCCCCACCACGAAAACGAGATCGCCCAGTCCGAGGCCGCGACCGGCCAGGTGTTCGCGAACTACTGGCTTCACTGCGAACTGTTCCAGATGGACGACGAGAAGATGTCCTCGAGCCTTGGTAATTTCGTTACCGTCGACGACGCGGTCGAACAGTGGGGGACGAACGTTCTCCGGACGTTCCTGACAGCGGGTTCGTACAACAGCAAACAGCTCTACTCCGACGAGACGATCGCCGAAGCCGAGGAACGGTGGGAGCGCCTCGAGCGGGCCTACGACTCGGCCGTCGAGGCGCTGGATTCGCCGGCGGCGCGGACCAAACTCGATGATGAGGAGCTTCGAGCGACCGTCGACGAGGCTCGTGAGACGTTCACGACTGCGATGAACGACGACTTCAACACGCGTGAGGCGCAATCGGCGTTGCTCTCGATCGCGACGGCGATCAACCGCCACGTAGCGGAGTCGGCCGACACCGTAAGAGACAACGAGGCGGAGAGCGGGTACGACTACCGCGGCCTTCGACGCGCGGTCGAGAGCCTCGAGGAACTCGGCGACGTGCTCGGTCTCTCGTTCGTCGGCGAGACGACCGGCACGGCGGATCTGGCGGGAGATGTCGTCGAACTCGTCCTCGACGTTCGCGAACGCGAACGCGGGGACGGAAACTACGAACGCGCCGACGAGTTGCGAGACGAACTCGAGCGATTGGGAATCGAGATCCAGGACACCGACGAGGGACCGAGCTACCGGCTTTCCTCGGGAGAGTAACGGATCGTAGAAAACCGGTAACCGGTCCGTATACTCACGGGAACGTGTGCTTACCGTTCGTCGGCGGCTGAATGTGGGGTCGGTACTTATGCACCGATCTGTGGTCGCCCGTCTATGGATCGGCGGCTGTTCGTCGCGACGGTCGCGACGTGTTGTCTCGGTGCGACGGCAGGGTGTCTCGAGGAGACCCTCGAGGAGATTTCTACGTTTTCAGCCTCCCCCGCCGTCGTCTCCCAGGAATCGACGGCAGAGACTGGATACGAGTATCAAGGTACCCGAGAGGTGGTCCGCGAACACGACGTCGCCCGAGGCTTCGTCCAGACAAAAAACTACGTCAGTACCTACCGCCGAACGATCGAGGTTCCCCTCGATATATTCGATCAGGACGAGACCGAAGCGGGGATCTTCGCCGTCCTTACGACCCCGCAGGTTTCGATCGGCGACGAACAGTTCAACCCGATCGGGGAGCTAACTCCCGGACAGATCGTCGGACGAGTCCAGAACCAGTACGAGGAACTCGAGATCGATCCCGAGTCGACGGCGCGTCGCTCCCTCGAGATGCTCGGGGGGACGACCACGGTCGAGACGTTCGAGGGCGAGGCGGCGTTTCAGGGGATCGACGACGTCGACGTGATCGTCGATATCTCACAGCCCGATCGCGACGGGGATCACTTCGTGATCACTGGCGCGTTCCCGGACGTCCCGATACTCGACGTGGACGCCGAGACTGACCGCGTCGATACGATGATCGAAGGTATCGAGCACGGGGCCGGCGTGGACGTGGAGATTGTGGACGGGTGAAAAACCGATGGGGCGGACGGGGGGAGACGGCTTCGAGGTCGATCGTTGCCAGACGCGGCTTCTGATGGATCGGCGTCGACAGCGTCACACGACGTGCCTTCCCCGGTGCGATGGTAACGGGTCGGGCGAGTACACCGCTATCGTCGACCGCGAGCACGATCGTGCGGCTGGCGACGACGTCACCGACGTTTCTCACCTCGCCAGTTACCTCGAGACGACCCGCCCGTGTCTCGATCTCGCGAATATCGACATCGAACGTAGCGGGCTCGAGAACGTCGACGACGACCGGGTCGCGGGCGTCGGCCGATCTGATCTCGAGGGCGTACGTACCGGATTCGACGGGTGTTGGCCACTCGAAGACAGCCTCCGCGGATTCGCCGGGTTCGAGCGTGATCGTCCGAGAGTGAGCGATGCGGTCGTCGACGACGAGCGCGAGCCGTTGGGTCTCGGTGACGGGGCCGACGTTCGTGGCGGTTGCACTCAGACGGATCGTCTCGCCAGGTTCGATCTCGTCGGGTGCCTCGGTGATCGCAACGTCGAACTCCCCGTCGCCGACGATGTCGATGGTCGTCCCATCGACCGCGTCTCGGGTAGCTACCGCCAGGTCGAGTGCGCCGACGTCGGCCTCCGTCGGAGTCCACGTCAGGGTCTCGATGGCAGCTTCACCAGGCGCGAGTTCGACGGGTTCCGAATCGACGATCGCTCCGTCGACGAGTAAGAACGCGTCGGCCGCGATCGTGACGTCGCCGACGTTCGTCGCCCCGACGGGGACCGCGACCGGTTCGTCGACTGCGATGGGTGTCGCCGGATCGAAGACGTCGACCGGAGACACGAGTACGTCGATCGTGAGCGAAGCCTCGTCGTCGGCCGACGAGACGGCGAGTTCGTACGTACCGGGTTCGACGTCGACCGGCCAGTCGAGGGGGAGTTCGTCCGTTTCCCCCGGATCGAGTGTCGCCGTCTCCGCGTCGACGACAGTCTCCTCGACGATCAGGGCCACTTGCTGGGCCTCCGCGACCGGCCCCTCGTTCGTCACCTCGGCGACGACGGTCACGTCCGTCTCTGCTTCCGCCTCGAGGACGTCGGCAGCGAACTCTCCCGGGCCGACGATCGTCACCGGAACGCCCTCGACCGGCTCGGTCGGGTCGAGCGGGTCCATCACGTCGACCTGGCCGTCGAGTGTGACGCCCAACTCGTAGACGCCTGGCTCGACGTCGGGTGTCCACTCGAGGACGATTTCGTCCGTTGCCCCCGGCTCGAGCGTCACCGTCTCGGTTGCAACCACGACGTCGTCGACGGCGAGTTGGACGACGTCGGTCCCCGCGACGTCGCCGAGGTTCGTCACGGCGACGGGCACCTCGAGCAGTTCGCCGACCTCGACCGGGTCCGGGAGATCGGGCAACTCGACGTCGAACGCGGCGGGTTCGTCGACCGTCACCACCGTCGCGTCGCTCTTGCCGTCGACCACCGCCTCGACGGCGACGACGCCGGGCTCGACGTCGATCGTCGCCAGTTCCAGCGGGACTTCTTCGGTTTCGCCCGGCTCGAGTGTGACGGAGTCCGTGTCGACGAGTTCGCCGTCGACGAGGAAGTCGACGTGTTGGGTCTCGGATTCGGTACCCTCGTTTTCGACCTCGGCGACGATGGTGGCCACTTCCCCGCGCTCGACGACGTCGTCCGAGTCGACGATCTCGACGTCGAACGGCTCGTCCACGACGGTGACGAACTCGGCGACGACGTCGTCCGGCGTCGAGACGCGAACCGAGTACTCGCCCGGTTCGACGTCGAGTTCCTCTGTGTCGAACGCCACGTCGGTCGGCACCGACTCGTTCGGCGCGAGCGCGAGTTCCTCGGTCTCGGTCGCCACCACGTCGCCGTCGGCCTCGACGAGTTCGTACGTCACCGCCTCGGTTACAGGTTCGTCGCCGCGGTTGGTGATCGTGACGTCTGCCTCGAGCTCGCCGTCGACCGGGACCGTCGTCTCCACGTCGACGATGTCGGCCTCGAGTTCCGAGGGGATCGCCTCGAGTTCGGCGTCGACGGTGACGATTTCGTCGGCCTCCACCGTGACATCGGGGATCGTCCCCGGCTCGAATTCGGGTGCTGTAATCGTGAGGTCGTCGGTGTCCGGCGCCACCTCCTCGACGACGAACGATCCCGTAACGTCGGGTTCGGCCGTCCCGAGAACGGCGCCGTCCGCGTCGGCGACCGTCACCGTCTCGAGAACCGGCGTTCCGGCCGGGTCGGCGACCGTTCCGGCGATCGTCCCGGTCGCCGGCGCGATGGTAAACTGCGTCGCCCGGGAGTCGAGCAACCCGGCCTGCTGGCCGGTCGCCAGTTCGTTGAGCTGGACGAGGACCGGGGACTGGCCCCCAGTCGGCGGGTTTCGAACACCAGGGATGCGGATCTGGAGGGTATCTCCTTCGGAGACGCGAGGCTGTCCCGATGCGCGGCTCACGCCGATCGTCGGTCGTTCACCCGCGAGCCTCGTTCGCGTCTGGGTGACCACGAGCGGCGTCGGTGCCGTCTGGGGGTTTCTGATCAGCGTGATGTCCGTCGGCTGGACGGCGTTGAAACTGATTCCCGATCCCGACGCGTCGATGACGACCTGATCGACGGCCGACGCGCCGCCTCTCGCGGCGACGTTCTCGATCGTGATCGTGTACGTCGCCGTCTCGCCGGGCGTCGGTGGACTCAGTGAGATTCTCGGCGGCGGTTGTTGTCCCGTCTTCGGCTCCGCAGGTTCGACCCCGTCCCCGTTCAGTGTCCTCGACCCACCCCAGGCTAATCCGGCTATCAGGCCGGCCGACGAGACGCCGGAAAGCACATCGCGTCTCGAGTGTCGATCCTCGAATTCGTTCGAATCAGTCACAGATACAATATTTTCGATTCCGCTACCTTCGTGTATCGGACGCTCTCAGAGACTGTATTTACCACAAATTTATTTGTGATGTGACATATTTACAAATACGTGAAGATCACGGCTCGGAACCGGTTACGCGTGGAGAACTATTTCGGACCCGATAGACGCCGCCTACAGTCCGAGCGCGGTGAGCACCGAGAGGCCGCTTGCGGTCGCGCCGATCAGGTAGCCACCGATCGCGCCGCCGTTCAGGAGTGGCAAGCCGGCGTGTGGTCGCCCCTTGACGACCATGTACATGAGGACGAGCAATCCCGCGAGGGTTCCGACCAGCGCGCCGAGCGCCGCCAGGTTGAGCACGATCCACGGGACCTCGAGGGTGCCGACGTCGATGAAGTAGGCGGCGCTGACGACGAGTATCGATGGGATGACGGCGTCGCCGAGTCCGATGTAGAACGCGTCGCGGTCGACGCCGTCGTCCGTACCCGACTCCGAGTCGGCATCGGAGTGTTGTGAGTCGGACCCGCTCGAGGTGCCCTCAGTGGATTTCGCCGGGACCGCTTCGTCGTCGGCCCCGCCGTCGGTAGCCCCTGGGGCCGAACCCTGGCTACGTTCGGATTCGTCCTCGATGACGTCGTCGGTCGTTCCCGCCGCGAGGTAGGAGTACGAAAGCGACATCGGGACGATGAGGATGACGGGGATCTTGAGGTCCATCACGCCCTCTGCGAGGTCGAGCATGTGCTCGGTGCCGTAGACGCTGATGGCGTCGTAGATCGCGAGCACCGAGAGCAAGAGGATCGCGGGGAGCAGTCCGAAGCTGATACCGAACAGTGCGGCCGCGCCGGCTCCCATCAACACCCCCGAGAGGTCGATGACGTACCACTCTGGGTAGGCAAGTAACGCGATCCCGACCCCGAGCGCCGCGAGGACGGCGAGAACGTTGGCTGGGCCGACGGTGACCACGGGCGGGACGAGTTCCGTGAAGACGAACCAGGCGAGCATCACGCTGACGCCGACGATCAGCGCGCGGATCATCCACTGGAGGTCGTACTTGAACGCCGCGAGCATCAGGACGGTCGCGACCAGGATAATTCCGAAGTAAAGAACGCTGTTCGTCGGATCATCTGGGTTGTCGACGGCCTGACGTTCGGACTCGTGAAACGGCTCGATCAACGCGAGCGCGCCGAGTTGGACGCCGAGAAAGAGCACCAGCGTCACCCCGACGGCCGCGATAATCCGCGTCCGATGGTTCATTACCCCGCGTTTGGGCCCCGTTCCTATGGGTGTTTTCTTCTCGAGTTCGTCGCGGGGAGAGTAAGAACGACGTCTACTGGCCTGGCAAGCCGAGGCGGTTCACCTGGCGTACAGCGTCGATCCGACCAGCGCGGGCAGGTGGACGTCGTCGTGTGGAGTCATCGCGAGGTAGGGCCGGGAAACGGGACCGAAGACGTCGACGACGCGGCCGACCTCCTCGAGTGAGTCGTCGAGGACCATCGTGCCGATCGTCTCCCGATGATCGGCGTCGTCGCCGTTTTCCCGACCGTCCATGTCGTCCGTTCGGAGGACAGCGAGTCCCTGTGCCGTACGGACGACGGTTCCAACCCGACGCATCTACTCTCGCATCGCGACGACGTACGCCGCGACGGCCTGGACCAGATCGTTCTTCGAGGAGTCGTCCGATCCTCGGACGACGACGCGACCGCGCTCGGCCCACGGCTCCCTCGAGTAGGCTTTGTCGCGTTCGATCGTGGCGTCGTACCCGATCTGTTGGACGGCCTTGGCGATCTCGTCGACCGTCGGTTCGTCGACCGCGAGATCCCCCGATACGCGTCGTCCCTCGGTTCGCGAGCGCTCTGCATCGAGATAGGCGGGCCAGATGACGTTCTCGACCATGCGTTCATCTCGGCAGGCCGACGAGTAAACCCTTTTCAAAACGGGACGCCTGCTTCGGCCGACGGTTCGACCGGCGGCGGCGAGCAGTGGACCAGTGGAGATTGGCCCAGTCCGGGCCGGTCAGTCCAGACGGAACCGACGGACGACGGCGAACGAGAGAAGCGCGATCACCGCGGTCGCGACACCGAACCCTGGAATCGCGAACGTCCCGTCGCCGTCGTCCTCGGCATCGTCGTCCTCGATATCGTCACTCGAGTCGGAGTCGTCACTGGCGGATGCATCGTCGTCGGACGTTTCCTCCGCGTCGGCGCCGTCGGTTCCGACGTCGTCCCCGTACTCCTCGTCGATAGCCTCGAGGTCGCCTTCGATATCGGCGTAGACGTCGGGGTGGACCGTCTCGACGAGGTTGACGATCACGTCGACGATCCCCGGTGCCGGCTGGCTCATCGCGTTGTCGTCGACGGCGACGACGTTCCCGTCCTGGTAGGCGGTCGTCTCCTCGACGCTCTCGGCGATCGGCGGTTCGTCGGTCCAGTCGGGGTAGACGATCCACTCGGGATCCTCGTCGACGACGACTTCTGGACTGATCTCCTGCCATCCCTCGATGTCGGCGCGTTCGGCGACGTTCTCGAGGCCGGCCGCGGTCAGCACGTCGTGTTGAAACGTCTCCGTTCCGGGCGTCGTTCCCTGATCGTCGCTGACGTAGTAGGCGAGCGGTTCCTCCTCGTCCTCGAGGGCGCCTTCGATCACCTCGAGGCGATCGTCCATCCGGTCGACGGCCTCCTCGGCACCGACGCACTCGCCGGTTATCTCGCCGGTCGCCGCGACGTTCTCGCGCACGTCGTCGATCGACGTCGCGGTGTCGAGGACGTACACCGGAATTCCGGCGTCCTCGAGCTGGTCGAGGAGTTGCTCGTCCGCGAGGGCGACGTTCGCCGCGAGCACGACGTCCGGATCGAGCGCGACTATCTCCTCTGCGACCGGCGTCACGCCGTCGTCTTCGGTAATATCGGTTCGGTCGCCCGTCTCGAGGTCGTCGGTGTAGGGACCGATCGGCATCCCGACGACGCGGTCTTCGGCGCCGATCTGATAGGCCAGTTGCACATCACCCGGATAGAGGGTGACGACTGCGTCGGGTTCGTCCGCGAGTTCGATCGTCTCGCCTCGGGCGTCGGTTCGCTCGAGGGGGTAGTCGCAGTCGGCGTCGATCGCCTGCGTGGCGGTGGGCGTCGAAGCAACGGACGTCGAGTCGGCGAACGTCGAAGTAGCAGAAGTCGCGCTCGCGGACGCCGTCGATCCGGTCGAAGCCGGAACGGCCGCACCGACCGCGGCGCCCGTCGCCAGCGCGATCGTTCCGACGACGAGCATCACTGCGAGCAGTGTCGTGCGTAGTTTGCTCATTACGCGTACGACCACGCACTTCAACAAATATTTGGCTACTGCAACCGAGATTGTGGGTATGATCTCGCCGGCCCGAACGCTTTCCTGGACGGTCGGCTTACTCGTCGTCCTCCTCGGTGTGACGGTGGTTAGCGCCGCACTCGGCCCGGTCAGGATCGATCCGGTGACCGTTGGGAAAGCGATGCTCAACGCGGTCGTGATCCCGACCGACGTCGTTACCCGGAACGCGGCGACGGTCCCGCTCGTCGGCTGGCGGGTTCCAATTCCGGGTCTCGAGTACGTCCCCGTGTTTTCGTTCGACGTTCCCGACACCCACCAGACGATCGTCGCCACCATCCGCCTGCCCCGAATCGTGCTCGCGGCGATCGTCGGCTTCGCACTCGCCGCCGCAGGGACGGTGATGCAGGGATTCTTCCGGAACCCGCTCGCGGACCCCTCGATCATTGGCGTCTCCTCCGGCGCGGCCGCGGGGGCGGTCGCGGCGATCGCGTTTCCGGCGCTCGTCCCGTTCGGAAGCCTCCACCTCTCGGCGTTCGTCGGCGCGCTCGCGACCGCCTTTCTCGTCTACGCGATCGCGACCAGCGGCGGGAAAACGCCGGTTGCGACGCTCCTACTCGCGGGCGTCGCCGTCCAGGCCTTTCTCGGCGCGATGATCTCGTACATGCTCGTCCACAGCGGCGACGACCTCCGCCAGGCCGTGATCTGGATGATGGGACACCTCCACAACAGCACGTGGAGTGACGTCCAGTTCGCCCTCCCGGTGACGGTCGTCGGCGTCTTCGTCTTGTTCGCGTACTCTCGTGACCTGAACGTCCTCTTACTCGGCGAGGAGGACGCCCACCACCTCGGCGTGGACGTCGAACGGACCAAGCTCCTCTTGCTCGCGCTCTCGAGTCTCGTCACCGCCGCGGGGGTCGCGGTCGCGGGCGTCATCGGCTTCGTCGGCCTCGTCGTCCCCCACATCATGCGACTGATCGTCGGCCCCGACCACCGCATTCTGCTCCCGACGAGCGCGCTGGCCGGCGCGTCGTTTCTGGTCGCGACCGACACGATCGCTCGAGCGGGACCCGCAGAGGTGCCGGTCGGCATCGTCACGGCCGCACTCGGCGCGCCCTTTTTCCTCTTCTTACTCGTTCGACGGGAGGTGCACGCCGTATGACCGGGTCACCGTTCGACCGAACTGACGCGGACGAACCGCCATCCAAGCGGGACGCCCACGAATCGCCGTTCGATCGAACTGACGCGAACGAATCGGCGTCCGAACGGGGCGTCAGACGAGGGCGCTCGAGCGGCCACGGCGAGGATCCTCACGCACCCGATCCCCACGGCGAGCGCTTTGCACCCGACTTCGGAGACGTCCGTCCTCCATCCGATCCCCACGAGGGCCGTCCCGTCCCCAACTCTGCGGAGATAAGCGTGGAGGACGTCTCGCTTTCGTTCGACGATCTTCGGGTGCTCGAGGAGGTTTCCCTCTCCGTTTCCCCCGGCGAATTCGTCGGCTTCGTCGGCCCGAACGGAGCGGGGAAGACGACGCTGTTGCGCGCGATAAGCGGCGCGCTCGAGCCGACAGCGGGCTCGATCGAGATCGGCGACGTGGACGTCCACGGCGTCTCCTCGCGGGAGTCGAGTCGGCTCGTTGCTGTCGTTCCCCAGGATACTTCGCTTTCGTTTTCGTTCCCCGTTCGCGACGTCGTCGAGATGGGCCGACACCCCCACCGGTCGCGGTTCTCTCCGCCGACGGCCGACGATCGGCTCGCAGTCGAAGACGCCCTCGAGCGGACCCGAACCGCCGAACTCGCGGATCGGCCGATCGACGAGATCAGCGGCGGCCAGCGCCAGCGAGTCGTCCTCGCGCGTGCGGTGGCACAGGAGACGCCGGTCTTGTTGCTGGACGAACCGACGGCGAGTCTGGATATCAACCACCAGGTCGAAACCCTCGAGTTGGTCCGCGACCTCGTCGACGACGGTCGGACGGTCGTCGCGGCGATCCACGACCTGGACCTGGCGGCGCGGTACTGCGATCGACTCGTGATGGTAGCCGGTGGAGCCGTCCACGCAGACGGTTCACCGTCCGACGTGTTGACCCGCGAAGCGCTGGCGGAGGCGTTCTGTGCGAACGCGACGATCACGCCGAACCCGGTCACGGGAACGCCGACTGTTACCGCGCTGGCCGATCGGCAGGTGACCGACATCGATGGGACCGGTGCCAGCCGCGGACGAACCGACGGCGGCGACGGGTCGACTGCCCCCGCAGTTCACGTGGCGGGTACGGGAACGACGGCGGCAGGCGTCCTCGCTCGCCTCGACGTCGACGGGCTATCCGTCTCGATCGGCCCGGTTCCGGCGGGCGGAATCGCAGCCGAAGCCGCTCGGGATCTCGGAGTCGACTGCCTCGAGGCGGATCCCTTCTCGCCCCCGTCTGGGGCGGTTCGATCGAGACTAGCGGAGCGGGTCCAGGCGGCCGACGTCACGGTGGCCGCCGACGTGGTGATCGGCCCCGATGTGGGAAGTCGCCACGTGCTCGAGACGGTCGAAAACGCGGACCCGCTCGTCGTCGTAGAACGCCGGCCCACCGACGAGCGCATCGTCGGTGACGAGGAGGAGAGTGCGCGGCTTCGCCGATACGAATCGTGTCGGGACCGCGCACTGGAAGCGACGGTCGACTCCGTTCTCGACGCGGTTCAGACGGTGCTCGAAGAGCGATCGACGGGAGGCGGAGCCGACGGTAACCGGCGTTCGGATTCCGACTCCAGGCTCTCGAACGAGTAGTCGAACACCGTCTCGAGGTGAGTGACAGCCCGGAGTCGTCGAACACCGTCTCGAAGTGAGAAACAGCTTGGCATTGTAGGCGGCGATGGGGTCGCGTCGACGGTTGCCCGCGTCGATCACGCCCCGTTCGTTCGGTGATCTGGGCGAGTGACTTATCCCCATCACGACCGACTTGATCGACCATGGACACGCGTTCGGAAAACACCGATGAGGTGTTCCAAGGGGCAGACGAGGTGACGCTCGAGCGATACCGGACGCTAATAAACGCGATCGACGACGGCATCTTTCAACTCGATTCCGAAGGCCACCTGGAGGCCGTCAACGAGCGAATCATCGAGATGACGGGATACGTTCGCGACGAGCTACTGGGGACACACGTCTCGAAGATTCTCGCGGACGAAAACGGCGAGGCGATCGATCGTATCGTTTCGACTGGAGGCTACGCGGACGGCGAACGGAGCGAACGGCTCGAACTCGCCGTTCTCACCGCCGACGACGAACGACTTCCCTGCGAACTTCGGGTCAATCCGGTCGGCGACGAGGACGAGGACGAGTTCCGGGGCGCAGTTGCCACGGTTCGAGAGCGATCCGGTGGGGACGGGGCTACTCGGATCCGCGAGTCACCGCGAGCGGCGTACGATTCGATCACGAACGTACTGGACGAAGCCAACATCGGCGTTATCGTCCTCGACGAGACGTTCGAGATCGAATGGATCGACGAGACGATCGAGACATTCCTCGATCTCGAGTGGGAGCAAGCCATCGGCCGAGACAAACGGACGGTGATCGAGGAGACGCTCGCGGACCGAATCGTGGAACCGGACTCCTTCGGTGATACCCTCCTCGAGACGTACGCGGAGGGAACGTACGTCGACCGCCTCGAGTGTGCGGTTCCGGACTGGACCGACGGCCAGCACGACGAACGCTGGCTCGAGTACCAGAGCAAGCCGATCGAATCCGGCGAGTTCGCCGGCGGGCGGGTCGAACTCTACTACGACGTTACCGATCGGAAACAGTCCGAAGACGCCCTACGCGAGAGCGAAGAGGCCTTTCACTCCCTGGTCGACACCGTCGAGGAGTACGCGATCTTTCGGCTGGATACAGCCGGGAACGTCATCAGCTGGAACGAGGGCGCGAGACAGATCAAGGGATACGAACGCGAAGAAATCCTCGGCGAACACTTCTCGCAGTTTTACACCGCGGACGATCGATCGAGAGGAGTCCCCGAACGCAACCTCGAGATGGCACTCGAGACCGGCTCCACCGAAGACGAGGGGTGGCGAATCAGGGAGGATGGATCCCGGTTCTGGGCGAACGTGACGATCACGCCGGTTCGAGCCGACGACGGCACCCACCGTGGCTTTCTGAAGGTGACCCGAGACGTAACCGCTCGCCGCGACCGAGAACGAGAACTCGAGGGCGAACTCCAGCGTATTCTCAGCCGGATCTCGGATGCGTTCTACGCGGTCGACGAGGAGTTCCGGTTTACACACGTCAACGATCGCGCCGAAGAGTTACTCCAGCACTCCGAGGAGGAGCTACTCGGCGAGCGACTCTGGGACGTATTCCCCAGCGCCGCCGAGATCGACGAGGTCTGGGACGCCTTCCAGACGGCACGAGAACAGCAGGTGACGACCAGCTACGAACTCTACTACGAGACGCTCGGATTTTGGATCGAAGCGAACCTCTACCCCTCAGAGACCGGTATCTCGGTTTATTTTCGGGACGTTACCGAACGCCGCGAACGACAACAGGCGCTCGAGGAATCGGAACGGCGCTACCGCACCCTCGCCGAGCACTTCCCGAACGGAGTTGTTACCCTGTTCGATCACGATCTCGAGTACACGCTGGCGGCCGGGCGTGGATTCGATCGAATCCCGGTCGATCCCGACGACCTCGAGGGAAGACACCTCCGTGACGTGTGGCCGGAGGAGGCCGCTGAGATCCTCGGACCGGCGTTGCGCTCCGCGCTCGAAGGCGAAGACAGGACCGTCGAGCACACCTACGCCGGTCGGGAGTGGGAGATCCACGCGGTGGCGATCACCGACGAACGCGGCGACGTCTTCGCCGGCATGACGATGGGCCAGGACATCACCGAGCGCCGGGAGTACGAGCGAAAGCTCGAGGAGACGATCGCGAAACTCGAGGAGTCGAACGAACGCCTCGAGCAGTTCGCCTACGCCGCCTCACACGATCTCCAGGAGCCGTTGCGGATGGTCTCGAGTTACCTGCAGCTCATCGAACGGCGCTACGGCGACGACCTCGACGACGACGGCGAGGAGTTCCTCGAGTTCGCCGTCGACGGCGCAGAGCGAATGCGAAGAATGATCGACGGATTACTCACGTATTCTCGCGTCGAGACGCGGGGTGGTCCCCTCGAACCGACCGATCTCGACACCGTCTTCGAAGAGGTTCTCACGGATCTTCACCTCCAGATGGCGGAGTCGAACGCCGAGATTACGGCTGATTCCCTTCCGTGGATCGAGGGAGACGCCGACCAGTTACGACAGGTGTTCCAAAATCTCCTGCTGAACGCGATCACGTACAGCGGGGACCAGCCACCTCGCGTCCACGTCAGCGCCGAACGACGGGACGACGAGTGGGTACTCTCGGTCCACGACGAGGGAATCGGCATCGATCTGGACGATCAGGACCGCGTATTCGAAGTCTTCGAGCGACTCCACAGCCACGAAAAACACTCGGGGACGGGAATCGGGCTCGCGCTCTGTCAACGCATCGTCGAACGACACGGTGGCGAGATGTGGGTCGACTCCGAACCCGGCGAGGGATCGACGTTCTCGTTTACGCTTTCGGCCGCGGAAGCTCCATCTCCATAGCGAAGACTCGAGGGTAGGAGTCGTCCCTCCACGAGCGTCGGGAATCGTACCTGCACGAGGGTCAAGCGGCGTATCCGCTCGAGGGGGATGGTAGGGGCCTCTCGGGTCAGGGAGAATCGGAATTCGTCCGTGATCGGGGTGAGAGAGTGTACTCGTCACGCCCGAACGCAACTGGACGGTTTTTTACCCTTCCGCCCCCGAGTCCTCGCCAATGACCGAGACCGAGTACGACTACGAAGCGCTCGGACTCGTCGCCGGACTCGAGATCCACCAGCAACTCGATACGGCGACGAAGCTGTTCTGTCAGTGTCCGACCGAACTCCGCGAACCCGAGGAGGCGACCCGGACGTTCACCCGGTATCTCCACCCCACCCGGAGCGAACTGGGCGAACTCGACGCCGCCGCCGTCGAGGAGAGCAAAGTCGACCGCGAGTTCGAGTACCTCGCCTACGACAGCACCTGCCTCGTCGAGGAGGACGACGAACCGCCCCACGAACTCGACGAGGAGGCCCTCGAGACGACTCTCGAGGTCGCCCAGCTCATGGCGATGGAGCCGGTCGACCAGGCAAACGTCATGCGCAAAATCGTCGTCGACGGCTCGAACACGACCGGCTTCCAGCGCTCGAGTCTCATCGCGACGGACGGTGAGATCGAAACGAGTGCTGGCCCGGTGGGGATCGAGGACCTCCTGCTCGAGGAAGAAAGCGCCCAGCGCGTCGAGGAAACCGAATCGGGGGTGCGCTACAGCCTCGACCGCCTCGGCATTCCGCTGGTCGAGATCGGCACGAGCCCGGACATACGAACGCCGGATCAGGCACTCGAGGCCGCCGAACGGATCGGGATGCTGTTGCGCTCGACGGGCAAGGTCAAACGCGGACTCGGGACGATTCGCCAGGACGTCAACGTCTCGATCGAGGAGGGCGCCCGCGTCGAGATCAAGGGCGTCCAGAGTCTCGACGACATCGACGACATCGTTCGCAACGAGGCCGCCCGACAGGTCGAACTCGTCGAGATCGCCGCGGAACTCGAGGAGCGCGAGGCGTCTGTCGGCGACCCTGAGGACGTTACCGACGTCTTCGAGGATACCGAAAGCGGCGTTATTCGGGGAGCGCTCGATTCCGGAGGGTCCGTGATGGGCGTCTCGCTGTACGGCTTCGACGGGCAGGTCGGCCGGGAAATCGCACCCGATCGCCGGCTGGGCACGGAGTTCTCGGATCACGCGAAACGCCACGGCGCGGGCGGGATCTTCCACACCGACGAGTTGCCGGCTTACGGCGTCACCGAAGCGGAAGTTGGTGATCTTCGGGAGGCGGTCGGGGCGGGTCCCGCGGACGCCGTCGCCATCGTCGCGGACGAAACCGCGGTCGCGGAGGCCGCCATCGAGGCCGTCGTCGAACGCGCAGAGACGGCACTCGAGGGCGTACCGGAGGAAACCCGCGGTGCGAACGACGACGGAACGACCCGGTACCTGCGTCCGCTTCCCGGCGCGGCGCGGATGTACCCCGAGACGGACGTTCCACCGGTCGAGCCGGACCCGAGCGACGTGCCCGAACCCGAACTGCTCACCGAGAAGGTCGAACGCTACCAGGACGAGTACGACCTCGGCGAGGGACTGGCCGAACAGGTCGCCTACGGGAAGTACATGCCACTGTACGAGGACCTCGTTTCGGACGGGATCGATCCGACGCTCGCCGCAACGACCCTCGAGTCGACGTTGACCGAACTCAGACGAGACGACGTCCCGGTCGAGAACCTGACCAATGGGCATCTGGATGGAGTACTCGGGATGGCCGAAGACGGCGATCTGCCCAACGAGGGCGTCGGTGATCTGCTCGCGGCGCTCGCCGAGGATCCCGATCGAACGCCAGAGGAGGCGGCCGACGACGCGGGTCTGGGTGGGGCCGACGAGGAGGCCGTCCGCGAGACGGTCGTCGAGGTCGTCGAGCGCAACGAGAGCCAGGTCGAATCGGAAGGGATGCAGGCGTTTTCCGGTCTCATGGGCGAGTGTATGGGAGCGCTTCGCGGAAAGGCCGACGGCGACCTCGTGAGCCAGTTGCTCCGCGAAGAGATCCAGAAGCGGGCCTGACTGGTCCAGAAGCGGGCCTGACCGGTCTTGAAGCCGGCCCAACCAGTTTAGAGGCGGGGCCGAACCGGTCGGCGGCTCTAACCGATCGTGTCGCGATTGTAACGGTCATAGCGTCGATTCTACCCGGATCGTGGCGTCGATTCGACTCGACGAACGTCGTCCGATCAGTCGAGACGACGGTCCGGTACGTCTGGTAGACGCAATCGGTACGGCCGACAGTACGTTTATTACACCGGACGTTGCCCACCCGACCAAGGTGAAACGATGAGCGATGAGAAACGAAATCACGTGACTGCAGTGTGTTACGTTCGTGCGCCGTTACTTCTCGAGCCGGTCGACAGACAGATCGAGACCCTCCAGGCCTGTGAGTCGGAGGGAACGATCGACGATCTCTTGCTCCGGAGTTGGCCAAAAGAAGTGACGCGGTCGTCCGAGACCCCACACGGAGAAGTACTCGAGACGTTCGAACGGTTCGAGCGGTGGGCCAAACGCCGAGGCGTGAGCGTTCAGCCGCCGTTTCGCGAACGGACCAGCACGTCACAGATCACCGGGAAGACGACGGAACTGCTCGTCACGCCACTGCTCTGTCTCGAGGTGTACGTCGACGAGCAACTCGTCGGGGTGTTCCCCCACTCGGAGGATGAGGAGACGTACACGACCGACGAAGTGATCGCGGCGTTGCGAACGGGCGAGCGTCCGACGCCGCTCGGGGCCGAACCCGCCGCTCGGGAACTGTCGAGCGACGATACCTGCCCCGATTGTGGCGGCGAGTTGATCGACGGACAGGGCCTGTTCGCCTGTTCGGACTGCGGATGGGTCGGTGCGTCGACCCCATCCGGCGAGTACGTCGCCGACCCAGTGCAGTCGGCGGACTCCGTGGCCGACACCAGAGCGAGAAGTGCTCCGATCAACGATCCCCGATGAATCGCCGCCCCTCCTTCGAGAGCCGTTCAGTTTTGCGGTCGACGTCGCGTCCGCCGGAAAGTTCGATTCATCCCATCTGATACATCAGCGAACACACTAAATCTTATCGCCCAGAGGGGCGTTTGATTCTACAGGCCCGCCCGATCACGCCGATCCGTAGTCGTAATCAAAACAATTATGTAAGCGAACACATATCTTTGTGTGTAAAACCTTCACGAGATGTGGTGTGTACGACGGGGAAAGGGGTGATCGTCGTGAACCCATCGGGATGGAGTGACCGGCCTGCCGGCCGATGATCGATCGAATGCCAGAGGAAGATCCGACGTTTCTGTACGAACTCGCGCGCAATTCCGAGGAGTTGAAACTAATCGAGTATCTGACGGGGTCCGAGAAGCCGATCATCAGGTACCGAGCGGCCGAAATTCTCGGCGGCCTGGCCTCGAGCAAGAGCGACGACGCTCGAGAACGCGTTCTCCGCGCACTCCTCCGAACGGCCAGACACGACGAGAACGATTCGGTACGCGCGTCGGCGATCGACGCGATCTACCTTCGAGACGAGGACAGCTTGGGCCAACTCATCGCGGACCTCGCGGGGGAGCGCATCGACGACGTTCCCGACTGGGTCGGGATCGACCGGACGACCGACTGGCTCGAGGCGGAGTATCCCGAGTTCCGAATGCTCGCGGCCGCCGCACTCGGACGGATCGGCGACGAGAGAGCGATTCCCGATCTTCTGGGGGCCTGTACGGACTCGGATCTCCGGGTTCGAACGCGCGCCGTTCGGGCCTGTGGCACGATCGCCGATCCGCGGGCTGTGGACGTCCTCGAGGGACGACTCGAGGACCGAAGCGAGCAGGTCAGGCGGGCGGCGGCGACCGCGCTCGCAGAGATCGGGACGGAAGACGCACTCGAGGCGCTGGCGCCGGCCGCTCGCTCCTCGACAGAATCGGTTCAGGTCATCGCGGTCGGCGAGCTCGGACGGTTCGGGAATCTGGAGCCCGTTCCGATCCTCGTCGATTCGCTCGAGGATCCCAGCGAACTGGTCCGACGAACGGCCGCACGGTCGCTACTCGAGTTGCTCGCGAACGCGCCGCCGGACCGGAGTCACGAACTTCGTGAGGCCGTCTCCGACGAACTCTCGCAGGGAGATACGACGTCGCTCGTCGAACAGCTGGGAGCGATACTGGCTGGAAACGCGCCGCAGTACGTCCGACGAAACGGGACGTGGTTGCTGGGACGAATCGCCGACGACGAACACCGCGAGGACGTCCAGGAGTGGTTGCTCCGCGCGCTCGACGATTCCGACGAGATCACCGCGAAGTTCGCCATGACTGGTCTGGTCCAGCTCGGCGACCCGTCGCTCGAGTCACGGTTGCGTCGATTGGTCCGCGACGAACCGGACGGTTCGGCGACGAAACGCCGAGCCGAATTCGTCCTCGAGCGGGTCAAATCTAGTCCGTCACGCGAGGCGGTCACGAACTCCGTCGAGTTTACCTACGTGAGCGACCCGGCCGATTACACCCGAAAAAAGCGCGGCGAGCCGTCGGATCTTCGGGACGAGTAACACTCTTCCCGAGTACCGTTCATCTGGTTTTGGTTGACGGCTCCGAGTCGGGGACGACCGTCTCGGCCGCCGATTGACGCCCATAATATATATCGTCGTGAACGAACGAGTGAAACTCGAGCCGCATGGTGTACAACTGGCGATGTCGACGTTGTGAGTTTGCCGTCTGGTCCTCGGACGGGAGGGAGATACGCACTGCGGTACAGGACCACCTCGTCGACCACCATCGCCAGCATCTCTCGAAAGAAGGGTTCCAGGTGAGTTGGAGCTGTCCGTACTGTGATGATAGGGGACTCGACCACGACAAGTCGGCCGCCGTTCAGACGTTCAGGAGCCACCTGTTCGGACACGCGAAACAACTCCTGCAGACCGGAACCCACGTCGCCGACGAGATCGACGGAACCGGCAACGTGTTGGTGCTTGCCCCCTCTGAAAGCGACGGGGCGAACAACGCTCGAGCACACTTCACTACACCCAGCGACGTCGCGATACTGGTGACGATGAACGTCTCCGAGCGACTGGAGTTGCTCGAGCGTCGTCTCGAGGAGTGGCCGTCGAAAACGATCGTCGTCACGACGAAGGCGGACCCGCTGACCGACGTCGAGGGCGTGGATATCGCGTCGATCCCACTCGAGGTCGTTCAACTGGACAAGGGCCTCGGGATCGCAGGACTCGGTGAAACGATCTCGCGCGTGATCGCCGAACACGAGCGGCCGGACGTAGACATCGCCGTCGAGTTCGACATCCTCTCGGAAATCATCGACAAGTACGAACTTGAGCAAGTGTTCCGGTTCATCCATCTGCTCAACACGCGGATCGAAAGCGCCGGCGCGCTCTCACACTACTACTGTAACTCACAAGCCCGTTCGAAACCGACGATAAACCTCATCGGCGAACTGTTCGATCTCAGGATATCCGCGACGGGAAAGCGGTTCGTTCTCGAGCAGTGATCGGACCACCGGCCGTCACTCGAGAGATCGAGACGTCAGTTAGCCGTCACTCGAGAGATCGAGACGTCAGTTAGCCGTCACTCGAGAGATCGAGACGTCAGTTAGCCGTCACTCGAGAG
>NZ_JBGFCC010000005.1:0-369267 GCF_041205745.1 Natrarchaeobius versutus
GCGATTGCTGTCCCGTCGATCTCGAACTCGTCTTCGACGGTGGCGACTTCGGAAACCGTGACGAGGATCTTCATCGGTATCACTGCAACGTCCGCGCCGTAAACGTTTTCGAAACCCCTATCCCCTCGTTCGCCGTTCATTCGTCCTCGTATTTCGGATCCCTCGAGCGCGCTCGAGGGCCGTATCGAGACGGAAACGGTTTAACGACGCCTCCGGTACTACGGGTATGGCAGACTGTCCACTCGCCGACGACTGTCCGAGTTTTTCCGAACGGATCTCGGGAATGGGGTGTCAACACTACGGGGACCGGGGTGGCAAGGAGTGGTGTAACCACTACAGCCAGCCGATCCAGGACCTGAAGACCCAGCCGGTCAAATCCGGCGAGGAGGTCGTCATCGACGTCGTCGACATGCACGAAAGCGGTGCCGGCGTCGGCCGAACCGAGGACGGCTTCATCGTCATGGTCGACGGCGTCCTCCCGGAGGCCAGAGCCCGCGTCGAGATTACTCGCGTCCACAGCAATCACGCACGCGCAGAGGAACTCGAGATCCTCCCGACGCCCGAAGAGGAGGACGACGACGAGGACGAATCCGAGGCCGACGGGAAGGGCCGAACGGACGGGTCGGACAAACGAGAACAGCTGGGCAGTCGCGAGAACTTCTGGGGCTCCTGATCGGCGCGCTCGAGCCGACCGATTCAGACTCGATCAGACAGTCGACCGTGGACAGTCGAACCGTCGTGTGATCGATGGACAGTCAGACCGGCACGTGATCGGGACCGTCATCGACGGTGCAACAAGAGGTAAGTGCGTGTTTCGTCTAGTATAACCCGATTAATGGCAGGCGGATCGAACGCTGGACGACGTCTTCTCGCGACGATTGCGGTGATCTGTGCCGTCGGTGGGCTCGTGCTCGCGGCGAGCGCCATGCCGATGCTCGCGTCGGACGCCCCCGTGAGCGGGCTGGCGACGGAGCGAGGTGACGGCGACGATCGTCACGGTTCCACCGATTTCGGCGGCGCACACGCCGAGGGCGCACAACAGGGTGTTGGCACTCACCACGACGATTCCGTTTCGGGATCGCCAGCCGATGGGCCCCAACTCGACGGGGCGCCCATCGCCGATCGCGACCTCGGAGCGGCTGAGACAGTTGCCGGCGGTATTCTGTACGGACTGGGAACGCTATTTTCGGTTCTCGGCGGCGACGGCGGTGACGACGGCGTTGCCGATGCAGGCGAGACACTCGAGGGCGGTGCCGTCGCCGACGCCGAAGCTGACGGCGCGGCCGAGGGGGTATCCGGAGACGAGCTCGCGGACGAGACCACCGAGGACACAGACCCCGCTGACGGCGGGATGGGCGGCGAGTTCGGGGAGTTACTGACCGACGGGGACGATCCCGACGAGCACGGTATGGATACCGACGGCGTAGAACCGACGGCTGGAGACGGCGAAGACGACGCGATCCCGACGGACGTCAACGAGGGCGACTCGAATGAGGGCCTCTCGGCCGACGACGCGGCCGTCTCGGACGCCGACCACGAGGACGGACCGCCGATCGACGACGACGGCGACCACACCGGCGGAGACGGCGAAGACGCGAACGGACTCCAGTCGGGATCCGACGAGGGTAACGCCCTCGAGCCGGGAGATGAGGACGGTGACGCCCTCGAGTCGACACTCGAGGGTGCGGACGGCCTCGAGTCGGAGGGGACGAGCGAGAGCGATCTCGAGTCCGACGACGGCACGAATCTCGAGTCGGCTGACGAACTCGAATCCGACGGGGACGCGGCCGACGGATTCGACTCGAGTGACGACGGAGATTCGAGTGACTCGATCGATTCCGACGGGGCGATCGATGCACACGGCACTGACGAGGCACTTACCGACGAACTCGGTGACGGGGAAACCGCCGGTGAACTCGGCGACGAGGAACTCGTCGGCGAGGAACCGGGCGACGTCGACGGGGAGGGCGACCACTCCGCCGCTTCGACCGACGGGCCGGACGAATCCGTCGACGAGGACTCGAGTGCGGCGGGCGACTCGAGCGGCGACGGCGGCGACGGGGAATCGGCGCTCGAGGACGCCACGCCCGACGTATCGACGACGTTGCTTCTGATCGTCGCGCTCGCGCTCGTAGCGGCGGTCGTCGGCTATCTCTGCTACCGGTTGGATGACCCGATCGCCACGGTGCTGTCGATTCCCGGCCGTATCGTGTCGTTCGTCGTCTCCGGCGTCGTCGCCTGCTCACAGGCGCTCGAGCGTGCGCTTGGGGCACTGCGAGGACTCGGTTCGATCCGAGAGCTACCGGCGCTCGTGCTCGCGGCGATCGGCGGGCTTTTCCAGTCGGCGCGGACACGAACCCGGACCGTCGGATCGGCGATCGGCCTGTTCGACGAGACGGGGTCCGACGCCGACGAAATCCCGGAAGACGGCACACACGCGAGCGCTCGAGAGCGGATCGAACGCGCCTTCGAGGCGGTGATCGACGCCTCGACGATGTACCGGGCGCGAGTCGCGACGGCGACGCCCTCGGACGTCGCCCGAAGCGCGAAGCGCGCGGGTGCGCCGACCGGCCCAGTCGAGACGATCACCGACGCGTTCCGCGACGTCGAGTACGGTGAGCGCGATCCCGAGCCTTACGTCGATCCGACCGACGCGGCCCACGAACGGCTTCGAAGCGCACTCGAGTCGCCCGGTGATGACGCGGCGTCGGAGGCCGACGAATGAGCCGGACGCCGTCGCGGCGCGGGTTGGGACTCGTCACGCTTTTCGCGGGAGCGTTACTCGCCGTCGGTATCGTCTTCGCGATCGATTCGAGGCTTCTCACGGGAACCGTGCCGGCGCTCGAGGGGATACTCGCGTCCGTCGATCCCGGTTTGATCCTCCTGGGTGCAACCCTGCTACTGGTGGTTTTCGCCCCGACGCTCGGCGTCGCCGGCAAACTCCGATCACGTCGCATGGAGCCCCTCGTCGACTCGATCGACCGCAATGAGAGCGATCGACGCCGGCGGGAGAGCGAGACGACCGCTCGCGTCCGCCCGTCAGCCGGGCGAGGCTGGGACGTCCTCGGCGCGTCGTTCGACCGCTCCGTCGACCGCGCGACGGACTACGACGGCGACCGCGAGGTTCGCTCGAGGGCGCGCGAGGAACTCATCGGCGCGCTTCGACCGATCGCAGCGCGGGCGTACGCCAACCGCGCCGGAGTCGTCCAGGATGACGCGACTCGAGCGATCGAGCGCGGCTCCTGGACGGACGACCCTCGCGCGGCGGCGTTTCTCGCCGACGAGTCGGGTCCGTCGACGCCGATCTGGCTCTGGCTGTTCGATCTCGTCACCGCGACCGACCCTTTCTCGAAGAGCCTCGAGCGGACGGTCGACGAGATCGAGGCGATCCAGGCGACGGCGACGATCACCCCGAGAGACGAGGACGGCGACGGCGAGAGCGGAACCGACGGAAACGAAGACCACGGCGAGAGTCCAAGAAACGGCGACGGGAATCCAAGAAACGGCGATGAGGGGGCGAGCGACGGTGACGAGCGTTCGACAAGCGACGACGAGAGAGTAAGGGATAGTGACGAACGCGTCGACCTCGAGGGGAAGCAATGACCGAGGCGATTCGTCGGGCACGATGGCATGGCGCGCTCGTCGTTGCGCTGGTCTCGGCGCTTCTGGGGGTTGCACTCGGCGTCTCCGAACTGTTCTTTCTCGCCGTCGTCGCGCTCGGCTTCGTCCTGGTCGGACAGGCGAGCGCCGAACCCGACGCCGATCTCAGCGTCGAGCGCGCCCTCGAGGAGTCGCGAGTCCGCCCCGGAAAGCCGGTGACGGTGGCGCTTTCGGTGACCAACGAGGGAGACCGCGTCGTCTCCGACGTCCGGCTCGCGGACCAGCCGCCGGCGGACGTCCCCGTCACGGGTGGCTCCCCGGCGTTTGCGACGGCAGTCAGACCAGGAGAGACGGTTAGCCACGAGTACGAACTGACGCCGCCGCGGGGGGAGTTTTCGTTCGGCCCGACGCGACTTCGGGTCCGTTCGCTTACGGCGACGAGCGCCGCGACCGACGAGTGCGACCCCGATGGCGACCGCAAACTCAGCTGTGAGACCCTGCTCGATACGTTCCCCGTCCAGGAACAGACGATCCAGTTCGTCGGCCGGACGCCCACCGACGACGGTGGAAGCGGCATCGAGTTCTTCTCGACTCGGGAGTACCGCCGGGGCGATCCGATCAACCGGATCGACTGGCACCGCTTCGCTCGAACCGGCGAACTCGCGACCGTCGAGTACCGCGAGGAGCGGGCCGTGACGGTCGTCTTCGTGATCGACGACCGCGACGGCGTCCACCGCGAGCCACTCGAGGGTGGCCCCAACTCCTACGACCTCACACTGTACGCCGCCTCTCGAGGCGTCGTCGCCTCCCTCGAGGACGGCAACCGAACCGGCGTGACGACCCTCTCGGGAAGCACCTGGATCGAACCCTCCGCCGACACCGACGTCCGAACGCGGATGGACGACGAACTCGGCGGTGCGAGAAGCGGATCGTCGGCCGATCGGGACGGATCGTCGAACCGGCGACGAGGGCCGGCGGAGCGACGACCCAACCCGTCCGCGACGGAGCAATCGACGTCCGACGGTCGCGACGCACGCGCCGATCGGCCGGTCACCGACGGCGGCTCACAGGTCGGTTCGCTCGCGGTCGACCTCGAGCGCCGACTCCCGCGCCGGGCCCAGGTCGTCCTCTGTACGCCGCTTTCGGACGCGGAGGCGGTCGGTCTCGTCGAGACGTTGCGAACCCGCGGGCGCGACGTCACGGTCGTCACGCCGGATCTGACGACCGGCATCGCGTCGTCGTCGATTTCACCGGGTGCGCGGATCGCCGGCCTCCGGCGGACGAACCGAATCGACGCCCTCCGCGGCATCGGCGCGACGGTCGTCGACTGGCACCTCGAGGATCCGATCTCGGTCGACCTCGCGCGGGCGTTTCGCGGCTCGCGATCCGGCCGATCGTCGCCTGCGCGTCGGACCTCTGGGGCGGGTCGATCCACGGGGCAAGAGACAGCGACGTCAGAGGAAATGGGGGACGGACGATCGACGACTGAGGAAACGGCGGACGGACGACCGACGGCCGACGAAACGGCGAATCGGCAATCACCAGCCGAGGAAACGGCGACTCCACGATCGGCGACTCGAGGTGAGCGCCCATGAGCCAAAACGTCGCCGACGTCGGCGGAGCGGCGTTCTCGTCGGCGCTCGGCGAGGTTCGCCGGGCGCTGTCTCGGCCGACGGCGAGCGACGTCGCGACGATCGGCTGTACGCTTCTGGTCGCCGTCGTCGTGGGATCGGCGCTCGTGGGCGTCGGTCTCGCGGTGTTCGCGACCGTCGCGGGACTCGCCGCCGCGCTGGCGACCGTCTTGCTCGCGAGCGATCGGCCCCTCGTCCGGGCGATCGGCGGGGCCGTCGCGATTCCCGCGGCGCTCGTCGTCGTCCTGCCGACCGTCCTCGCCGCCGCGCTCGTCGCCTCGAGCGGCGTCGGACGTTTCGCCGGTATCAGCGTCTGGGCGCTCGTCGTCGCGGGGCTTTCTTCCGGGCTCGTCTCCTGGAACCGGCTCGGACGCGGCGGCGCCGCACGCGGCGCGACGGGCTCGATGATCGCCGCGACGGGCGTGATTGCCCTCGTCGTCCTCCGAATCCTGCCCGAGTCGACGGCTCGAGAACGGGCCGGCGCGGCCGCCGCGGACGTGGCGGGAACGCTCTGGAGCGTTTTCGTCGTCGCCGACGGCTCCTGGGCGATCGTCTGGTTCGCCGTCCTCCTGTTTTCGACCGCATTCGCCGTGAGCCGCGCGGTCGCGGCCGTCCCGTTCGAACGACTCGTCCCGCCGGACCGCGAACCCCGCCTCTCGGCGGTCACCGACGCGATCCAGCGTGCGTGTTCGTACGGCCTGCGGTTCGCCGTCCTCCTCACGATGCTCGCGTTCGTCACGCCGGCCGTCAGCGATCGCTTCGAGGAGGTCCCGACGACGCCCCTCGAGGTCGCAAGCCAGCTTCCGTGGTCGATCGGCTACGCGCCAGCAGTGCTCGTGACCGCCTCCGGGCTCCGACTCCTGTTCGTCTCGCTTCTCCTCGCCGCCGTCGCGCTCGTCGCCCTCGAGTGGGCGCGCCGAACCCTCCGCCACAACGCCGCACTGGCGCTCGCGCGCATCGTGGCCCCCGGCGTCGGCGCGGCGCTGGTCGCCGTCGTCGCCGCGCTCGCTCTCTCGGCACTTGCGCCCGGCTTCGATCCCGCGGCGGCGCTCGAGGGGAGCGCCCCGCCGTCGGTCGTGAATCTGGTCGAGTCGTTGCCGCCGTTCGCGCTGGCGGCGTCGGTCCTGGTGGTCGCGTTGGCCGTTCTCTCGTCGGTGCTCTACAGCGTGACGTTCCTCCGTTCGCTCAGAATTCTTCCGGCGCGGGCGATCGGCGGCGCGCTCGCGGCGGGATCGGTCTTCCTCCTCGCCGTTGGCCTCGCCGTCGTCGGCCGGGCCGAACTCGCGATCGTAACCGGCGCCGGCGCGTTCGTCCTCTGGGACGTCGGCGAGTACGCCGACGGCGTCCGGGGCGAACTGGGTCGGGACGCCGAGACGCTTCGCGCCGAACTCGTCCACGTCGGCGCCACACTGTTGTCGGGGGCCGTCGTCGCGGGCGCGACGGTCGTGCTCTATCGCTCGATCGGAACCGACACGCCGGTTTCCGACCCGATCTCGGCGGCGGTCGCGCTCGCGACCGGCCTACTCGCGGTTGTCTTCGTGGCGTGGTCGCTTCGTGGCTGACGGTCGTACTCGAGGCGCGGTGACCTTACAATCGAGGGGTGGGCTCGAAACCCACTGATTTTGCGGTCGAGGGGTGGGCTCGAAACCCACTGATTTTGCGGTCGAGGGGTGGGCTCGAGCGGATGTCGGACGCGCTCGATCGTCGACGGATTGTCGGACGATGGTCGATCGACGACAAGATGGAGATCGATGGTCGGCCAGACGATGGTCGACGGACGGCCGGGACCGCGCCGATCAGTCGCCCATCGACGGCACCGGTACGCCGTTCAACGCGCTCTCGACGACGGCGTACGGGTCGACGTCGCGAACGTCGGCCTCCGTGGTGAGGACAATCCGGTGGTCGAGCACCGCGTGGACGACCGCGTGGACGTCCTCCGGCGCGACGTAGTCGCGGCCGACGATCGCCGCGCGGGCTCTTGCCGCCTCGAACAGCCGCTGGATCCCACGGGGCGAGACGCCGACGTCGACGCGTTCGTCCCCGCGGGTCGCCCGGCAGACGTCGACGACGTACGCCCGGAGTTCGGGGTCGACGCTCACCGTCTCCGGGACCGACTGGAGCGCGAGGACGGTCTCGCGGTCGACGATACGGGAAGCCTCGGGCGTCCGGGATTCGCGGCTCGCACGCCGGTCGACCAATTCGAGTTCGCCGTCGCGGTCGGGATACCCCATCGCCGTCTTGACCATGAAGCGGTCTACCTGGGCCTCCGGCAGGGGGAAGGTTCCCTCCTGCTCGACGGGATTTTGCGTCGCGATCACGAAGAAGGGCTCCGGCAGGGGGCGGGTCTCGCCGCCGATCGAGACCTGTTTCTCGCCCATCGCCTCGAGTAACGCGGCCTGGGTCTTCGGCGGCGCGCGGTTGATCTCGTCGGCGAGGACGACGTTCGCGAAGATGGGGCCGGCCTCAAACTCGAAGCGGCCCGCGTGTTCGTCGTAGATGTGCGTCCCCGTGATGTCGGCGGGCAACAGGTCCGGCGTGAACTGGACCCGGCTGAACTCGAGGTCGAGCGCCCGCGCCAGCGTCCGCGCGGTGAGGGTCTTGCCGGTGCCGGGGACGTCCTCGAGTAAGACGTGTCCCTCCCCGACGACGGCCGTCAGGATCGTCTCGAAGAGCTTCGGATCGCCGATGACCGCCGTCCGGATCTCCTCGAAGACCGCCCCGCAGACCCGTTCGGCTTCCGTGACGTTCATGAAACCGACCAGTTTCCCGACGCCCATATAGGGTTTGGCCTGCGATCAGACGGACCTTCCTTCCCGTGACGAGGGGAATGGAGCCCCAGCAGAGTCGGATTCTCGAGTGAGGATGTCGAACGAACGGGGCAGATGGTCTCACCGATAATTAGTAGTACACAGATATTGTAGTACAACATAGTATGTCGAGTAGTACTCGGGAGCCGGAGGTCGTACGCATCTCGCAGAAGGGACAGGCGACGATCCCGAAGGCGCTCCGAGAGAAGTTCGGGATCGACACCCCCGGAGAGGTGTTCATTTACGAGGAAGACGGGAGAATCATCGTCGAACCGATTCCGTCGCTCGAGGAGTTAGGCGGGATTCACGCCGATACTGACCGCGAGCGTGGCGAGGTGCTCGAGCGGGTTCGCGAGCTGAAACGCGAGGAACGCCGGCGTGAGGATGGCCGTGCCGACCGACTCCGACCGACTGACTCGGAGGGAAAATGAGCGACCGGTACGTCTTCGACGCCGAAGCGATCATCGCCTACCTCTACGACGAACCGGGTCGAGACGTCGTCGAAGCGTATCTCGAAGACGTTCGCGACGGTGCCGTCGACGGACTACTGGCGGAAACCAACGCTGGAGAAGTATTCTATCTCGTTGCCCGCTTCGAAGGTATCGACGACCAGCCAACGACAGCCTCACTTCGAATTGCCGACCGTGATCTCCGTGCACTCGAGCGGTGGGGGATTCAGATCGAACGAGCCGACTGGCGACTCGCTGGCGAGGTGAAAGCGGATGGGCATATCTCGTTTGCGGACGCTCACGGCGTTGCACTCGCCCACGAGAGGGGCGCGACGCTTATCGCCGGTGCTGACGACGACTTCGAGACGCTCCCGATCGAGGTCAACGTCGTTCGGTTTCGCGAGGATGGTGTCTAGTACCTTCCCAAGCGTCGACTGATGAGGACAATCGACACTCACCACATGATTTCGCTCATTAGTCCAGGTTTGGAACGCCACTAGATGTGGTTTTGGAGACTGTGAGGAGATCTATTCAATCACCGGTAGAAACTCACTCTACGTAGTTATTCGCAATCCCGCAAATCACTGCTCTCTATTTCATATTACCACTGTCGAAGCATAGAACGAGCGTCAAGTACAGCGTGCTGCTCGCTCAGTAGTGGGGAGTTCGTGCGCGTCAATCCCGGTTCTCTAAGAGGTCTCGGATCGCGTCGTACGCGGGCTTGGGGTTGAAGTTCTCATCGAAGAGCAGTGGATCGCTCGTCACGTCGTAGCGATTCTGGAGCCAGGTTCCCGCGTCGTGGACGCCCCACGTGACGAGCGTGTTACAGCCGTTGTCGAGACACGCCTCAAGGACGTCCCGATAGTACTGTGCCTGATGTTCGAGGCGGTCGTCGAACTCCTCGTCGGGGCCGTACGCGACGTCCATCTCGGTGACCTGGACGTCCAGGCCGAGGTCTTTGAAGCGACGGATGTTTTCGCCGACCGCTTCGGGATCCTCTCGAGTGTGTCGATACGACGGCAGGGAGTGCATCCGGAACCCGACGCCGTCGATCGGCACGCCACGATCGAGCAGGCGCTTCAGGAGGTCGTAGACGGCGTCGGCCTTGTCGTTGTCCGACGCGATCTCGTAATCGTTGTAGTAGAGATCGGCGTTCGGCGCGACGTCGTTCGCCCATTCGAAGGCCTTGTCGAGATACTCCTCACCCATCGCCTCGTACCACATCGTCTCGCGCATCGACCCGTCGTTGGCCACCGCTTCGTTCACGACGTCCCAGACGTCCACCTTGTCGTGATAGCGGCCGGCCACCGTATGAATGTGATCCCGGACGAACGCTTCTAACTGGTCGTCGGTGTAGTCCCAGGCGAGGAACCACTCCGGGGTCTGCTTGTGCCAGAGCAACGTGTGTCCCCGGACGGTCATGTCGTTCTCGACACCGAAGTTTACGTACGATCGCGTCGGCGTCGTCGAAATCGTAGACCTTGGGCTCGGGGCGCAACGGTCCCATCTTCAGCGCGTTCGCCGTCGTAACCGCGTTGAACTCCCGCTTGAGCGTCTGTGCGAGCGTTGGATCGTCGGGGTATTGTCTGAACGACCGAGCGGGAATGCCCGCCCCGATCGTCACGCCGTTCTCGTCGGCCAGTTCGCGGAGTGTCTTGTCACTGGACATCCGCAAATACGGGAGCGCGAGGCGAAAAAGTCGTACGGATACCGGAAACAATGTGATACGCGAACACAGGTGCCGCCGAATGTAGAGCTGTTCGTGCTCTATATTTCGCACGATATTCCGAAATTTCTCATTTCTGATGAGTGACTACATCGAGGTTCCAATTGGCTGTATTACTTATGTGTGGTATCTGGAATATCGAGTTCCAGTACGCGAAAATTGACGGTTGCACACGCCTCGAGTCCCGTTTTCTCGAGAGGTGCCAGTGAGTATACCAGGGAGAAAGCCCCCGGCTCGATCGCTCGTTGTACTCGCTTATTCGCCCTCACCAGCGCACCACCTGGCCGGGAGCGCGGCTCGAGCACCGCGAGAGCCGCACTCCCCGGGGAAGGGCAGGCGGCTGTGCGGTCCCTGGTGGACTGAAAGGGCGAGACGGGCTCACGGTCGCTGTGGCGGCCCTATCCGACCGCAGGGAGGATATCCGTCACAGCGACCGCGAGCACGGCGAGGGCTTTCGTCGTGATATCGAGTTCGAGGACGTCGACGACGCGTTGATGTCACAATCGACGACGCGTTGATGTCACAACGAATGCGAGCGCGGCGAGGGCTTTCGTCGTAGTTTCGAGAGTCGAGACGGGCAGAGTATTCCAAACTATTCCAGACCTACCCCAAGTACTGGGTCGGTCAACTGGATCAGGAACGAAGCCGACGTATCCTCGAGCGATCTGACGACCGACGAACTCGAGCGTCCATCTGCCCGCCGTCTACCCCCATCATCCCAGTACACCAAGAGTCAGTATCCTAACGTTCTTTACGTTGGTTGAACAATCAATAGACGCGCACTGAAAGTGCGCAGAGCCGGAGTCCAAGCCACCAAGCAAGCACTCCGGCTCGTCGCGACCTCCGCGTAGCGGAGGCAACTCACGATTGTCGGCGGCGAAATAAAGACCTGCCGACGTGTCGCCGAACCAGTCTAATCCCTCGGTTTCACCGAGCCAGTCTCGAATACTGCTGGTTCTGCGGTGAGTTTGCTCCGCGACGCTGGGTCTCGAGACGGAGCTACGCATGACACAACTCACGATACACTGCGACTGTGGTACCGACGTCCGGACGACGACCACCGACGGCACGATCACCTGCCCCAACTGCGAGGCAGCGTTCGAGACGACGATCGTCGAATTCACTCCCGATCAGGACGATGCACCCAGCACTCGCTACGGCACTCGCTCGTGTCGCGGCCCGTGAGGGCTGTCGCGGGACGACCCTGCCGCCGCTGTACGAGACGGTGGATACCGAGGCATTGGTCTCGCTGCTCGAGTCCGACGCCGACGTGATGGTCCGGTTCGAGTACGAGGGGTACCGCGTCGTGATCGGTCCGCGGCCGCTCGAGGTGGCGGTGATCGACGAGGATCGGTGACAGGTTGCCGATCGGTAGCGGCAGCCGATCGATCCGACCATCCTCGGCCTATGAGAGGGCAATTATCGTGCTCAACGACGTTTCCGCGAGGACGAATACCACAGGTCGGATTACACCTCTATAGTAGCCCCTGCAGGTCATTGCACACCTGATCGCCAGACGGCTCGGCGATCAGTGTGTGAATCGTTTTAGCTGTTACAATAGCGGTTATCCTACGGATTGAAGATGATCAGTGCCACTCTGCGAGTCAAGAACTCTTGTCCGGACATGAGTCAGGCCATTTTGAAACCGCTCTAAGTCAATCAATATCTGTCTCAGTAGACTTAGGTTGGTGGGGTACTATTCTAAGTCAAATGGATCCGGATGACTTTGAGGACGGACCCGGTGTGATCGATCCATACGAAGGGCTTCCCTGCTATCGTCCAGCAAGCCTTCCTCCGGAGATCGAGTACACCGATGACGTCATCCGAGTATACGGCGATGCTCAGTACGCATTAGGGCGCCTGGCGACACTTCACCGAGACGTAGACAACGAGAACCTGTTGATCGCTCCCTTCGTCGTACGTGAGGCTGCAATGAGTTCACAGATCGAAGGGACGAACGTTACAGTCTCGGATATCGTCCTTCACGATGTCAAAGGAACTCCACAACGATCTGCTGCTGAGTCAGCTGATGTTCGCGAAGCGTACAACTACGTCGACGCTATCCACGAAGGCTTCGCACGAATTGAGGCGGGGGAGTCGCTTTCGGTCGAGTTGATTTGCGACCTCCACGAAACGATGTTGAACGACGTTCGCGGTGAGGAGGACCGACCTGGAGAACCTCGAGATGTGCCGGTCTATATTGGTTCTCCTGATGGATCTGCTCGGACCGCCCGATTCGTCCCAGCTAATCCAAACACGGTTGAACTCCTGTTGGAACAGTTCGTATCCTACCTGAACGACGGGTCGTATCCTTCATTAGTTGACGTGGCGATCATGCACTACCAATTCGAGACGATTCACCCGTTCCGGGACGGGAACGGTCGCCTTGGACGGCTGCTGATCATGCTACAGCTGTACGATGTTGGATTACTGCCAAAACCGTATCTCTATCTAAGTGCATACTTCAACAGATACCGCCAACAGTACCTTAATTACTTGCTTGAGGTGAGTCGTGGTAGTGAATGGGAGCAATGGATCACCTTCGTCCTGAATGCAATCGCCGAACAGGCGATTGATGCCTACAATTGCGGAGTAAGTCTCGTGGACCTCCGGGAACAATACCATTCCAAGTTCCCGAACAGCCCTGCTGTTCGTGACGTCGTTGACTTCATTTTTGAGGAGCCGTATCTCACAGCTCCTCGAGCAATCGACGTAACCGATCGCTCACGCCAAGCTGTTTACGACGCTATCGAAGCGTTGGAAACAGAGGAGATCATCGAGGAGATTTCGGGCTCGAAACGGTATCAGGTATACAGAGCACCAGAAATCCTCAGTATCGTGGAGTCGCCCTAACAGTCGGATTGGCCGGAGAATAGTGGGTGAGATATGCCGATTGGGAGTGGCATCTACTCAAACTATCGCAGCCACTGCAGGTCTTGCACACCTGATCGACAGACGAGCGCGGTTCGGAGTGAGCGCGGTTCGGAGCGAGTGAAACGAGCGAGAACCGCGGAACGGCGAACGGGGAACGAATGTGACCCGTGAGCGAACGAAGTCGTTCGAACGACCAGCGGTCGTTCGTGATGACGAACATCTTTGATTTTCGAACCATGAGCGAGAACCGTGGAACGGCGAACGGGGAACAAACGTGACCCGTGAGCTATGCGATCAGTGTGTACATCGTTACAGTTGTTACTATACTATAGCGACTACATCTGTAACTCACTACGAATTTCAACAGAGCACATCATTTATTTCACGGCGAAATATGTGAACCATCCGTACACTATAGGCGAACCTCTTTTCGTCTCGGGTGCGCTTCGCGCACCGCTCGACGAAAACCCGTTCATGCCAAAAAGCCGGTCTCGCTCCGCTCGACCGGTGAATCGCGCTCACTACCGGGTCCTTCGGACCACTCGTTCGCGCGAATGCTCGTGCTCACTAAGCACGTAAAGTGACCAGTTCGGGGTTCCAATTGACTGCATTACTGGTATACAGTGTCTCGAGTATCGAGTTCCAGTACGTGAAAACCGACGGTTGCAAACACCTCGAGTTCCAACCGCAGTCCGATGGAGGTCCAGTTTCTCGGCGGCGCTCGAGAGATCGGTCGGAGCGCGATCGTCGTCGACGATCGGCTCTTGCTCGATTTCGGGATGGACTCGGGCAACCCGCCGTCGTTTCCGATCGAGGACGTCGACCCCGACGCGGTCGTGGTGAGCCACGGCCACCTGGATCACGTCGGCTCGATCCCTGCCCTGCTGTCGGGCGACGCCCGCCCGCCGGTTCACTGGACGCCCCCAACGCGGGACCTCACGATGCTCTTAGCGCGTGACACGCTGAAGCTCCACGGCGGGACCTACGACTGTCCGTTCACGGAGGCCGAACTCGCCCGGCTGACCCAGGTTTCGGAAACCCACGGCTACCGCGAGCCGTTCGCGGCCGCGGGCTACGAGATCACCTTTTTCGACGCCGGCCACATCCCCGGGAGCGCCCACGTCCTGATCGACGACGGCGACACCCGACTGCTCTACACCGGCGACTTCCACACCGAAGACCAGCGCCTACTGGCGGGCACGACGGCCAGACCCGACGCCGACGTCGTGATCTGTGAGAGCACCTACGCCGACACGACGCGCGAGCCCCGCCCGGAGATCGAACGCGCGTTCGTCGACCTGCTCGAGCGAACGATCTGGGAGGGCGGCACCGTCGTCGTCCCCGCGTTCGCGATCGGGCGCACCCAGGAGGTGCTTTGCATCTGCGAACGGTACGACCTCGAGTGCTACGTCGACGGGATGGGAACCCGCGTCGCGGAACTCCTCTTGCGCGAGCCGAACCGGGAGTTCCTGCGCGATCCCGACCTCCTCCGGCGGGCGAAGGGCAATGCCCGCTTCGTCGACGGCCGCGACGGTCAACGGAAACGCATCGCCGAACAGAACACCGTCATCGTCACCACGAGCGGGATGCTCCACGGGGGGCCCGCGATGACCTACGTCCCCGCGGTCCGGAATCACCCGACGAACACGATCGCGATGACGGGCTACCAGGTCGAGGGCACACCCGGTCGGGACCTCATAGACACCGGGAGCGCCGAGATCGACGGCCGGATGATGCGCGTCAGCGCCCGCGTCGAGCAGTTCGACTTCTCCGCACACGCAGATCGACCGGGACTGCTCGAGTTTCTCGAGCCCTACCGCGAGTCCACGATACTCGTCGATCACGGCGACCGATGCGAGGCGTTCGCCGAGGAGCTTCGTACGGAGGAGTACGACTCGAGCGCACCCGAACTGGGAGCGCGACTCGAGGTCGGCTGAGGAAACCGTGCCACCAGATGGTGAAGACTCGACATCGGCCGATAATCGACGCCGATCGTCGGCGTTCGAAATACTGATAGCGAACAGGCATCTCGATGGCGAACATGAATATCTTCTTCAGCGGCTCGATCCGCGGCGGTCGAGACGATCGCGACCTGTACGCCGACCTCATCGAGCACCTCGAGGACCACAGCACGGTCCTCACCGAACACGTGGGGACCGAGAACGTCGAGCAAAAGGAAGCGGAGGAGGGGCTCACCGACGACGAGATCCACGACCAGGACGTCGAGTGGCTCCGACAGGCCGATATCGTCGTCGCGGAGGTCACCACGCCCAGCCTCGGCGTCGGCTACGAACTCGGCCGCGCGGTCGCGTGGGAGAAACCAATCCTCTGTCTGTACCGTCCCGGAGCGGAACACGATCTGTCGGCGATGATCCGCGGAAACGACGCCGCCGAGGTCCTCGAGTACCACGAACTCGAGACGGCGACCTCGGGAATCGACGCTTTCGTCCGGGAACACCGCTAACGTCGATCTCGTCCGCAAACGGTCATCGTCGCCCACGCCCGTCGGTCCCGCGTCCATCGGTCCCGCGCCCGTCGGTCCAATCGCCCGCACACGTCGGTCCCGCGTCTGCGGGCTCGGTGCTCACTCCGCGGCCGAGCGCTCGCCGGTCGGCTGGAGCTCTTCGTCGACCAGGGTCTCGTAGGCCCGCCTGAATCGTTCGGAGAGCGCCTGGTGAGAGATGTCGAGTTCGGCGGCCAGTTCCTCCATCGAGATGCGCCGCGGTATCTCGAAGTAGCCGTACTCGAGGGCGGCTTCGAGCGCTTCACGCTGTTCCGGGGTCAGCCTGGTGTCGGGCTCGGCCGCCTCGCTTACGTCGGTGACCCGGCGAAGGTCGGCGTTGATGTCGCGCTCGACCAGCCGGTCGTAGGCGTTACACAGCGCGTCGCGGTCCGGGAACCGGATCCGTACCTGCCACCAGCCGTCGGTCGACCACGCCTCGAGCAAGGAGCCGCCGTCGGCAAGCAGTGGATCGCACAGGCGATCGATTCCCGCACCGTCCGTAAAACTCACGTCGAACAACGACCGTGAACGCGTCTCGACGAGTAATTCGTACCCGTCTACCGAGGGGTCCGCGTCGAACGCCGACTCGATACGCTCGTGGTCGACGCCCGACACCCAGAGACAGGGCCGGGTCTTCGACACGGACGACTCGAGTTCGAACGTCGCATCGGGAACATACTCGAAGGCCGTCTCGAGCGTCGTGTCCGGGACTGGGAACCGGAGCTCGGCTATTGTCGACATCACGCCACGTACATCACGATGACGTAAAAATCGCTGTTCACGGCCTCCTGAGAGTCAAGAACGGGCATATTTCGCCGCCTCACGACGTTCGGTTTTTCCGAACTGACCCGAGTTTCCCCCGAGTCGGTCGACGGGCCAGTGTTTCCCTCGAGTCGGTCGACGGGCCAGTGTTTCCCTCGAGTCGATCGACGGGCCGGTCCCAACCGATGGCAGTGATCGCTCGAGCAACGGCGATACCCGCTCGAACAACAGTGCGTCTCGGCTACTCGCTCGAGACTCGGCGTGTCTCAACTACTCGTCCGAGTCTCCGGGAATCTCGGCTACTCGTCCGAGCCCCCGGCCTCGAGTGCGTCAGCGAGCGACCGAACGCCGGCTTTCGTCACCCGATCCGGATTCGCGAGGACGCGAACGCGCTGGTCGCCGAGCGGGACGAAGCCGAGATCCAGTCGGTCGGCGGTGTCGGCGAGCCCGAGGGCGGCGTCGGCGTCGCCAGCGAGCACTTTACGCGGCGGGCTCTCGTGAGCCCGTAATCCGAGCTCGAAGCCGTCGACCGCGTCCACCAGCTCCCGTCGACTCTCTGTGCGTCCGTCCGCGAGATCGTCGAGCGTCCGCTCGAGGCTCGTCCGGAGTCCGGAGTCGGTTGTCCGGTTGACAACCCGGAGGTCGCGATCGATCAGATCGGCCAGCCCCTCGATCTCGTCGGGGTTTCCGGGTCGGACGGCGAGCCCCCACTCACGGTGCCAGCCGCCGACTTCCTCGGCGTCGACCTCGCGATCGACCGGACCGGCGACGACGGCGACGTCGGGGACGCCCTCGCGGAGCCGCCGGAGCGCCGGCCGCGAACCCACCGAGAGATACCGCGGGCGCTCGAGTCGGTCGAGAATCCGGTTCAGCGTGGGGTCGTCCTCGCCGACGCCGAACAGCGTCGGCGGGCGGACGTCCGGCGAGAAGAGCTGGACGGAGACGGGTTCGCCCGCCTCGAGGTAGTCGGTGTCTGCGTCGACCGAAACGACGCCGTCAGCCTCGGCGAGGCTGGTCGTCGCGCCGCTTCCCTTGTCGACGGGGTAGACCAGGAGATCGGTTTCCGGGTTCCCTCCGGGACTCCCTCCGCCGTCACCACTCACGGGAGCGACTTCGTCGGGTCCGGTTTCGACCAGCCCGACCGGCATCAGGCGGAGTCGTCCCTCGCCGTAGCGTTCCTGGCGAGCCAGCCGTCCAGTAACGGTCGCGGATTCGGGTTCCGGAAGCCCGGCGGCCTCGCGGATCGCCGGCGCGACGAACGTCCGGAAGACCATCATCGCGGAGACGGGGTAGCCGGGGAGGCCGACGTACGCCGAGTCGGCCAGCCGACCGACGAGCATCGGCTTTCCCGGCTTGACGGCGACGCCGTGGACCAACAGTTCGCCCTCCTCCTCGATCACCCGGTAGATGACGTCGACGGCGCTCGCGCTCGTCGATCCCGAGGAGAGCACCAGATCGCACTCCTCGGCGGCCTCCCGAAGCACGCGTTCCATCTCCTCGCGGTCGTCGCCGGCGTGGGGGTAGAACACCGCCTCGCCACCGGCGTCCTCGACGCTCGCCGCGATCGTGTAGCTGTTGACGTCGTAGATCTGGCCGCGTCCGCTCTCGAGGTCGCCGCCCGGCCGTACGAGTTCGTCGCCCGTCGAGACGATCCCGACTCGAGGCCGGGCCCGGGCCGGCACCTCGTCGATCCCGAGCGCCGACAGCAATCCGATATCGCGGGGCGTAACCTGCGTTCCGGGGCCGAGCGCTCGTTCGCCCGCCGCGACGTCCGCGCCGGCGAACATCACGTTGTCGCCGGGGGCGACGGCGGTCCGAATCAGCACTGCTTCGTCGTCCGTCTCGTCGGTTCGTCCCCCCGTATCCACTTCGTCGGTTCGCTCTACCGCGCCCGCCTCGTCGGTTTGCTCCACCGGGACCATCGCGTCCGCACCCGAGGGCATCACCGCTCCCGTCGAGATTTCGACGGCCTCTCCCTCCGCGACCGTCACGTCGGGTTCCTCGCCGGCGTGGACCTCGCCGACGACCTCGAGGCGAGCGGGGTCGGCCTCGTCGGCCCCGAACGTCTCCCGGGCCCGGAGCGCGTAGCCGTCCAGGCTGGCCCGGTCGAAGCCGGGAACGTCGAGTTCGGCGTCGAGTCCTGCGACGAGGACGCGACCACGGGCGTCCTCGAGCGGGACGCGGTCGATCCCGCCCTCGAGCGACAGCGATGCGATCGCCTCGCGGGCCGCCTCGGGTGAGACGAGGTCGCGAAACTCCTTTCGATCCATACCGGCTCTTCGGGCGGCGACGCTAAAAACGTCGGTCGTCGCCGTCCCGTCCCCGATCCGACGATCGACGCTCGGTTCGCCGAACCGCTACACTCACTTACGGTCGGACGCATAGTTGACATATGCATTCGCGAATCCGACCCGGTCGGATCGACACGCGCCGGAGGCGGTCGCCGTGATCGACGAGACCGAGGAACTCCTCGGGGAGATCGGCTTCGACGCCGAGACGAGTATTCTGACCCGCAGACAGGCCCAGGTGCTCGCGTTACGCGAGCGCGGCATCTCCCAGGCCGACATCGCCGACGAACTCGGGACCTCGCGGGCGAACGTCTCCTCGGTCGAGGCGAGCGCACGCGAGAACGTCGAGAAAGCCCGCGAGACGGTCGCGTTCGCCGAAGCGCTCCGGGCGCCCGTTCGCGTTCGCGTCCCCAAGGGAACGGACCTCTACGACGTTCCCGAACTCGTCTACGACGCCTGCGACGAAGCCGGCGTCAAGGTCGATTACACCGCCCCGGACCTGATGAAGGTCGTCAGCGACGCCGCCGGCTCGGCCGTCTCGGGTCGACAGATCGCGACGCCGCTGATCGTCGGCGTCACCTCGGAGGGGATGGTCCGCGTTCGACACAGGGAGTGATCGCGGTCGTCGATCCGCGACTCGAGCGACGACGCCGGAAGAGCGCCCCGTTTGAGGCGGTTCTTGGACTGTTCGTCGGCCATCGTTCACTCCGGAACCGGTCGCCCACCGTTTTCGACTATCGAACCGGTCGCCCACCGTCGTCACCCGCCAAGTGCGGTGACGTCGCCGCCGTGTGAAGCCACGTAGACGGTCCCGTCAGAAACTCCAGGGGGCGATCGGGTGCCGCCGAAGACCATGTCGTCGATCTGGCGGTCCTCGAACGCGTACGTCCACCGACTCTCGCCGTCCTCGTCGAGACAGCTCGCCGCGGATCGGTCGGTGACGACGACCGCGTCTCCCGCGACCGAGGGCGCGTTTACCCGCGATCCGCTCTCGGTCGACCACACCTCCGTCCCGGCGGTATCGAGCGCAACCAGCGCCTCCGTCGTGGGAACGTAGAGGCGTTCACCGGTCGCGGCGATCGATTCGGGGACGTCGTCTCCGACCGAGGCGGTCCAGCGCTCTTGCCCGTCTTCGACCCCGAGGGCGTACACCGTCCCGTCTCTCGAGCCGACGGAGACGACGTCGTCGACGACCGTCGGCGCACCCCACACGCGCCCGTCCGTTTCGACCTGCCAGCGCTCCTCGCCGGTCGCGGCCTCGAGTGCGTACACCACGTGTTCGCTTCCGCCGCCGACGAAGACGGTTCCGTCGGCGACGGCGGGCGTCGTCGCGTACTCCCCCGCTCGAAACCGCCAGCGTTCGGTGCCGTCCGTGGCGTCGAGGGCGATCACGGCCTCGCTGTTCAGCGAGCCCCCGACGTAGACGATCCCGTCGGCCAGCGTCGGCGCCGTGGAGACGTCGACGTCCGCGATCGCCCGCCACCGCAGGCTTCCGTCCGCGAGGTCGACGGCCGCGACCCCGCGGTCGGTGTCGGGGCCGCCGTTCCAGGCGGTCACGTACGCGGTATCCGACGTCACCGCCGGCGGCGCCTCGAGGCTGTGTCCCACGTCGGTCTCCCAGCGCTTCGATCCGTCGTCGGCGTCGAGAGCCACCAGGTTTCCGGCGGTGACGAGCACCTGTCCGTCGGCGACCGAGAGTCCGCCCTCGATCGGCGACAGTCGCGTCTGCCACTGGACGGCGTCGTCATCCGGAGCGGGGCCGTCGGCGACACCGGCGTTCCCCGCGGTGTACTGAAACTGCGTCGTCGCGGTCGTGTCCTCGGGCGGATTCACATCGGGTTTCGTGGGGTCGTCCTCGCCGGTATTGCCATCTCCACCGGTATCGTCGCCCGTTCTCTTGCCGTCGTCGTCCGGTCCGTCGTCGGTTCCATCGCCGCTCGTGGAATCGTCGCTCGAGAGATCGCCACGGCGGCCGAGACACCCCATCAGCACCGGCGGGAGCGTCGTCGCTGTCGTCGAGAGGATCGTTCGTCTGGAGGGCACGGTCGTCGGGCAATGGATCCGGGACGCACTTTTAGCTACGGGTCCGTGGTACGCCGTCGGTGACGGGGCGAGCCGTCGCGGGGCGAACCGACGACCGGCTCGAGAGTTCCGACAGCGGATCACGAATCGTAACCCTCTCGATCCCCCTCGAGCGACTGTGGCGTGTGTACGGCCCGGTCCAGATCGCAGGCTACGTCGCGCTGTTGGTGACGCCCGTCGCGTTGGTGCTGAGCGCGATGGCCGGCCTCCCCGAGGTGCGGATCGGGACGGTTGGAATCCAGGCGGGAATCGTCCTCGTCGGAGGCGTCGCCGCCGTGCTCGAGCGCAGACGCGCGCTCGACGGACTGGCCGTCGAGGATCCGAGATTCGACGAATCAGCCCTCGAAGAGGAATCATCCTTCGAAAAGAATGGGTTCGACCGGACGGACCTCGTCGACGCGCTCGCGGTCGTCGTCGGCGCGGTCGTCACCTACGTCGCGAGCGTCTCGCTCGGGCTCGGCCCGGTGGTCGCCTCGGCACTCGTCGGGCTGGTCGCCGGGGTACTCGTCCCGCGAGTCGCCGTCCCGACATTTTGTGGCTCGTTCGTCGGCATGGCCTCGCCGGCGGCGTTCCCCTCCCTCGAGTACGTCGCCGCGGCGGGCGCGATTTCGGGGGTGGCGTACGTAGCCACGACGGAGTCGTTCGACGGCGTCGGCGGAAAGCTCGGGACGATCGCGCTCTGTGGCTGTCTGGGAACGGTCGCGCTCGCGGGCCTCGAGTACGGGGCGCCGAGTGCGCCACAGTGGGAACTCGCCGCGGTCGTCGCGGCGGTCGCGGTCGTCGCGGCGGTCGCGACCCTGCTCGTGAGCGTTCGACTCGAACTCGGGGCGGTGGTCGCCTCCGGCCTGGTGGGTGTCGTCGCCGGCGTCGCGTTTCCCGCCGCAGGAATCGGCGTATCCGCCCTCGCTCCGGAGACGGCGTCGACGCTCGCCGCGGTCGCGTTCTGCGCCTCGTTCGTCGGCATGTCGAGCGTCGATCGGCTGTCGACGGCGGGCGTCGCGGGGGCCGGCGGGCTCTCCGGGTTGGTTTTTCTCGCGGTCACGCCGGCGGTCACCGGCGCGGGCGGAAAACTCGGGACGATCGCGTTCGTCTCCTGTCTCGCCGTTCTCGGCGCGCTCGAGCTCTTTCGCGTACTGGATCCGCGGCGAACCGACTCGGTCTAGTCGGCCGAGATTTCACACGTCCCTTCGTAGGCGACGTCTTCGACCGACTCGATTTCGGGCTCGTCTCCACAGACCGGACAGGCCGGGTTCGCTCGATACTCGACCGTCTCGAAGCTCATATCCATCGCGTCGTACATGAGGAGTCGCCCCTCGAGCAACTCGCCGTTCCCCAGCAGGTACTTGACGACCTCGGTGGCCTGGATACAGCCGACGGTACCGGGAAGGACGCCGAGGACGCCGGTGGTCGCACAGTCGGGGACGGTGCCGGGTTCGGGCGCCTCGGGAAAGAGACACCGGTAACACGGCGACTCCCCGGCCCCGCTGGTATCGTCTCCATCACCGTCGCCGTCCGCACTCGAGCGATCGTTCGTGAACGTCGTGATCTGGCCCTCGAAGCGGTAGATGGCGCCGTGAGAGAGCGGCGTCCCCGTGAGTACGCAGTGGTCGTTGAGCAGGTACCGTGTGGCGAAGTTGTCGCTGGCGTCGAGGACGACGTCGTGGTCGTCGACGAGGTCGGCGACGTTCGCCGCCGTGAGCCGCGTCTCGTACGTCTCGACGTCGACGTCGGGATTGAGCGTGGCGACGTAGTCGGCGGCGCTCTCGACTTTCGGCCGGCCGACGTCGGCGTCGCCGTGGACGATCTGGCGCTGGAGATTGGACCGTTCGACGGCGTCGTCGTCGACGATTCCGAGTCGGCCGATGCCCGCGGCCGCGAGGTACTGGATCGCCGGCGAGCCCAGTCCGCCCGCGCCGACGACGAGGACGCTTCCCTCGAGCAAGCGTTTCTGTCCCTCCGGACCGATCTCGTCCATGATGACGTGTCTCGAGTACCGATCGAGCTGGGTCGCATCGAGGCGCAGGTCGCTCATACGCCGACCTTGGGCCGAGAGGGAGAAAAGAACGCGGGTCGATTCCGTCGGGCGACACGACGCGAGTGGTCGGCTCGAGCTGTCGTGACAGTCCCACACACGATTGCGGCAGTGTTTTGCCCAACCCGACCATTTAAGACCATGGTGTGCGATACCATGACTATGGCATCCTCACCCAACGGTGCCGACGACGTTTTTGACCAGTTCCTTACTGACCGCGGTCACGCTGTCGAACGAGTAGGGTGGGACCAAGAGTATAACAAGAAACAGTGTCCGGAGTGTGGCGGACTCCACGACACCTCGGCGACCACGTGTACCGTCTGTGGGTGGGAACCAACGCCGTAACCGAGCGGTCCTCATACGGATTTCTGTATCGATTTGCCGGTGAGACCGCCGCTCGGGTCGCAGTCTCACCGGAGCTGACCGACGGTAAACCGTATCCATTCGTCCGCCAACGTGTTTTTCATCGGGACTGTTCGATACAATTATTATAGAGCACTCGCCACTGTCCCAACGAAGAAGGACAATGCCGAAATGCCAGAACTGCGGCGCGTTCGTGACGGACGCCTACGCTCGCGTATTCACCCCCCGAAACGTCGATGAACCGCGCGTCTGTCCGGAATGCGAAGACAAGATCCGCGACGGTGCCGACGTCCGGTCCGCCCGGTCCCCGCGGAATCCCTAACTATTGTTCACCGGCAATCGGTATCAACGAAAACCCACGTCACTTATGGGTATCGCGCCCCTGAACAGCTATAATGGCTACCACGGAGACGAAGGTGACCCGGCTGTTCGGTGGTCCGGGAAGCGGGAAGACGACGGCGCTTCTCGACCACGTCGAAGAGATCTTAGAGCAGGACGACGTCACGTTCCGGGACATCCTCGTCGTTTCGTACACTCGAGCCGCAGCACAGGAGGTTCGCGAACGACTCGCAGAGCGACTCGACGAAAGCCCCCGCGCACTGCAAGGCAACGTCTGTACGATGCACGCGAAGGCGTACGATCTGCTCGATCTCTCTCGAAGCGACGTCATCGGCGAATCCGACAAGGAGGAGTTCTGCGAGGAGTACGGCCTCGAGTTCGAAGACGAGTACAGCGGCGCCGGCCGCCGAACCGCTCGGTCGACGACGATCGGGAACAAGATCATCGCGACGAGCCAGTGGCTCCAGCGGACCCGCCGTGAGGTTTCTGACTGGTACGACGTTCCGTTCCAGTGGGACGTCGAGGAGGTTCGCCTTCCACCGGAGATCGACCCCAACGCCCAGGAGGGGAACAAGTACACGCCGACCTGGCCCGCCGCCGACGATCGGATCGACGTCCCCGAAGCGATCCGAGCCTGGCGCTCTTACAAGGGCGAACAGGGCAAGATCGGCTTCGCGGACATGCTCGAGCGGGTCAAACAGCGCTCGCTCGTCCCGAACGTCGAGTACCTCGTGATCGACGAGTTCCAGGACATCACCACCCTCCAGTACGACGTTTACGAGGAGTGGAAACCCCACGTCGAACAAGTGCTCATCGCCGGCGACGACGACCAGGTCGTCTACTCCTGGCAGGGCGCCGATCCCGCGCTCTTGCTCGAGGAGGAAGTCGACGACGACGTCATCCTGCCGAACTCCTATCGGCTCCCGTCGAACGTCCTCAACGCGGTCAACCAGGAGATTCGCCACATCGATCACCGACAGGACAAGGACCTCAATCCGCGCAAGGAAGGCGGCTCGGTCGAGGCCCGTCGGAACGCGTCGATGCTCGACGTCGTCCGGATGGTCCGTCGAACGCTGGTCGAAAGCGAAGGTACCATCATGATCCTGTTTCGGGCCCGGTACCAGATGTTCCAGTTTATCGACGAGTTCATCACTGAAGGGATGCCGTTTACCTCGCTGACCGACCAGCGGCTGTGGACCGATCGGCTCACCCAGTACGTCCGCGCGGTCGAAGCGATCGACGCCGGCGAGGACGTCACCGGCCTCCAGGCCCGTCGACTCGCAGACATGCTTCAGGAGTCGGCGTTCGGAAGCAACGAGCGCGACGACCTCTTCGACGAGATCGACGACCGCCAGGAGGACGCCGGCATCGACGACCTCCAGAAACTGATGATCCCCGGCGAAGTCATCGAGGATCACGCCCCGTTCATGCCCGGTCCGGCTTCCGCGGCCGACATGGTCCGCAAAGTGACCAACTTCCAGAAAAAGAGCGTCCGCTCGTACTTCGGCATCGGCGAGTACCAGGGGATGGACACCGACCGGGTCCGCGTCGGCACGATCCACTCCGCGAAGGGCCGTGAGGCCGACCACGTCATCGTCGCCACCGACCTCACCGAGAAGGTCGTCGAGCAGATGGTCGCCACCGTGGACGACCCCGAGGACGTCCCCGGCGTCGAGGAGTTCACCAAGACCACCTCGCCGGTTCCCGTCCTCACCGACAACGAACGCCGAGTCTTCTACGTCGGCATGTCTCGAGCCCGCGAACGACTCATCCTCCTCGAGAATCTCGTCGACGGCGCGCCGACGCTCCCGATCGACGTCCTGTTGCACAACCGCCTCACCGAGACGCCCCTCGAGGAGCTAATCGAGCAGGCCCAGGAGCCGGAGGCGACGACGGCCGACGAGGTCGAAGCCGAAGCGACGTGACCGACGGAGCCGACTACGGCGGAGGCGTCCGATCGGGTCGTACCATCCTCAAAGAGCGTCTCCGGTCGGTACTCGACTCGCGGGAGGCGGTCGCGTTCGTCCACGCCGGACCGACGCGGGACCCCGATCTCGCGTACTGTCTGAACGCCGACGGGGAACTCGAGAAGAGTGCGGTCGCCGACGCCGAGACGCGATCAGCGGCGGTCGCCTTCGACGGCGAGCAGTGGGATCGCGAAACGGGAGACTCGCCGTCCCATCCGGGCCATCGACTGGCCGATTCCCTCGCCGATCGATTCACGGCTGGGACGGTCCTCACTCCCGCGGGAATTCCCCACGACGCCGCGTTGTTTCTCGAGAATCGCGGGTTCTCGCTCGCTTCGACCGACGCGATAGCGCGGGCTCGAGCGACGAAGACGCCCGCCGAACGCGAGCGGATCGCGAGCGCCCAGGAAGCCGCGAGTGCCGGAATGAAGCGGGCGGCGGCGGTCCTCGCGGACGCCGCCGTCGAGGACGGTCGACTCCTCGTCGACGGAGCGACGGTGACGGTCGATCGACTCCGTCGCGAGATCGACGAAGCGATCGTCGCCGCCGGTGGGTTTCCCGCTGGTAACACGAGCATCGACGGTGGGTCGGCCGACGGCGAGGATCGTCACTCGGGTGGGTCAGGGTCGGTCCAAGCCGGCGAGTCGGTAGTGATCCGAGCCGGCGAGCCGATCGTCGTGTCGGTCGCCCCTCGCGGCCCGGAACGCTACCACGGCGGGCTCAGCCGGACGTTCGTCGTCGCCGGCGAGGGCGGCCGGGAACGGCGCGCCCACGTCGCCGTCACGCAGGCGCTTCGCTCGAGTCGGGCGCTCCTGACGGCGGATTCAGCCTCCGTCACGGCCGTCGAAGCCGACCTCGAGGCCGAGATCCGCGCCTTCGGCGAGGACGGTGCGGTCGAGACGCGGGTGTCGGGCGTCGGTCTCGAGCCCCGCGAACGGCCGTCCGCGGGCGAGGAGACGGTCGACGTCGGGAGCGTCGTTCGACTCGATGCGGCCGCCCAACTGGCCGACGGCGCGTGGGTTCGGGTGGCCGATCTGCTTGCGAAGACCGAAGAAGGAGTGAATTACCTCGCCGCGCCGTCGCGGTCGCTCGAGCCGAGAAACGTCCTCGAGTGAGGTCGGAATTCGGGTTCGTGGCTCTTCTCTGGTTCGTGGCACTTGTACGGAGACCCCGTTTTTGGGCCTGATTCGCCGTCGACGACGCACTCGGCACAAAGCCGTCGACAAATCGTCGGGAGAAAAGAAATTGATTCACCGACTGCTGTGGTCTTCGTCGTCGGCTTCGGACGTCGAGTCGGTCGTTACCGCGCCCGTGATCCGGTTCGTGACGATGCTTTTCAGATCAGTCGGCGTCGAAAGCCGTTTTTGGGCGACCACGAGCGCGACCGCGAGTCCGATCAAGATTGCGCCGGTGAGCGTCTCGCCGCGAACCAGCAGAAACTCGAGGCCGGCGAGGGCGGCGGGGATTGCGAGGACGAGCGAACCCGCCAGCTTGATCGTATCGAGGATGCCTGCCATCGAATACCGATAGCGCGGGCGGGTCCAAAAGCGCGGCGACTCTCCGCACACCGTTCTCGTGGTGGATAACGAAATCGTGATGCATACCTCGTTCGGAACGGCTTTATTCCTCCGCTGTCAGCATCGAGTATGTTTACGGGAATCGTCGAGGAGACGGGCAAAATTCTCGATCGGACGCGGACCGAGGATGGCCTTCGACTGCGGATCGGCGCCGACGACGTCGCGACGGGACTCGAGTACGGACAGAGTATCAGCGTCAGCGGCGCCTGTCTCACGGTCGAACGCTTCGAGGAGGGGGAGTGGTTCGAGGTCTTTCTCGCGAGCGAGACGGTCGATCGGACCTACCTCGGTGAACTCGAGGAAGGCGAGGCGGTCAACCTCGAGCGGGCGATGCCGGCCGACGGCCGCTTCGACGGCCACGTCGTCCAGGGACACGTCGACGCGGTGGCGACCGTCTCCGATATCGAGTCCGTCGACGAAGACTGGTTCTTCGAGTTCGAACTCCCCGAAGGATACGAGCGCTACGTCGTCGAGAAGGGGTCGATCACCCTCGACGGCATCAGCCTCACCGTCGCGGCCCTCGAGAGCGCGGCGTCGAAGGCGCCGCGAACCAAAGACGGTGAAACCGCCACAACTGGGCGCGTCACCGTCGCGATCATCCCGACGACTTACGAGTTGACGACGCTCTCCGAGAAGGAACCGGGCGACCCGATCCACCTCGAGGTCGACGTCCTCGCGAAGTACGTCGAACGCCTGCTCGAGGCCCACCTCGAGTAGTCGCCAGACGTCGACGGAACTTTTACGCGCCGTTTCCGTTCGCGTACGCCTCGAACTCCTCGCCGAACAGCAGGAAGTAGCCGGTGCCGACCACTCCGATGACCGTCGCGATGGAGAAGGCGAGGACCGGTGATCCCTCGAGGATCACCTCGCCGGTCAACGGGTTCGAGAAGCCCGCCCAGATGAGGCCGCCAAGGGCCGCCGACGGGATGACGATCAGGTTCCGAACGAGGTAGTACGAGCCGGTCACTCGGCCGCCGGCACCCATCTCGGCCGGGCCGACGATCAGCGCCTTGTGGGCAGGGAGGCCGGCGAACCGCAGACCGGAGAACGCGAAGAGGACGGCGAGGACGAGGGCGCTCGCCGGCGCGGTGATCAGCAAGAGCGGAAAGATCGCGTACACCGCGAAGCCGAGCGCGACGACCGGTTTCAGACCGACGCGTTCGGCGATCTTCGCCGCCGGCACCATCACCAGCAAGGCGACGAGCATCTCGAGGCCCAACAGGAGGCCGAAGTACGCCTGCGGGGAGAGGGAATCGCCTGCAAAGGGAACCGAGAACGGCAACTCGAGTCCGACACCCAGAAACTGCGTGACGACGAGGACGAAGAAGATGTAGACCATCCCGTTGGCAAAGCGCACCAGGGTGTCCGCGATCAACAGCGGGCGCAGTTCGTCTGGCATCTCCCGAAAGTCCCGTCTGATCTGGGAGAGGCCCTGGAACTGCTTGCCGAAGCTATCGCCACTCGAGTCGTAGAGGACGTGCTGGGCGACGGTACCGATCACGCCGAAGACGATGGCGACGCCGAGGATCCACTGGAACGCGGCGACGATCTCGGCGGCTACCGCGTCGGTCAGGCCGACGTCGGCCGCCTCGGCGGGAACGTCGATCGGCAAGAAGAAGGCGGCGGCGATCAGGGGGCCGATGAGAAACGCCGTCCGACGAAAGCTCTCGGTGCTTGCAAAGCCCGCGGCGAGTCTCGAAGGCGGGACCGCCTGTTTGACGATGGCGTAAGTGGCGCCGAGGCCGAAAGACTTCCAGGCTTGAGAAAAGACGAGTCCGGCGAAGATCAAAACGATCGCGAGCGAGACGGGGCCGATCGTGACGTCCGAAAACAGCGGCGCGGCCAGCCAGATCCCGAATCCGAGGGTCGAACACAGTCCGAAGACGGTGAGGGCGTACCGCGAGCCGATGCGGTCGGAGATCGCCCCGCCGGGGTAAGGGTAGACCGCGGCGATGACGTTTCCGAACGTCCCGAATAAGCCGACCACGAGCCCGCCCGCCCCGAGCGCGACCATGTATTCGGGAATGTACCGGTTTGTCATCTGAAAGCCCAGGCTGAACGCGAACATCGCCAGCGAGAGCACGAGGACGTCCCGCTCGAGTGCGAAGAACTGCCGGTAGGCGTCGAACGGGTCCGGTTCCTCCTCGGATGCGTCCTGCTCGAGGCTCATGCGGGTAGCTGACCGCCCGAGGGGCTTTATTCTTCGCGTTCGATACGTTATCGCGACGGGGTGACGCTCACGAAGCTCGTCGACGCGGGGTCGGCCCCGATTTGCGGGAGGTTTTTCTTCGAGCACCGTGATCGGCTGTCAACGAGCGAACACAGCGATGGACGACACTCCCGATTCCGCGTCGATCGAATGCCTGCCGGAGTACGTCCGGAACGGCGAGGCTGATCGAATCCGCGAGCGCCTCGAGCACTGTCGCGACGCCCCGGTCGACCGCCGAAAGGACGCCATCGGTGCGATCCGGTCGGTCGTGGACGAACGAGCGGGCGCGATGGCGCCGATCGTCCCGGCGCTCGCCACCTTCCTGACCGACGACGACCGTTCCGTACGGTTGCGAACGGCGAAGCTGTTCGTCGCGCTCGCGAGGGTCGAACCGGACGCGGTTGTGGACGTCGTCGACGCGCTCGCGTCCCGACTCGCCGACGACGAGGAGTTCTACTACGTCCGCGCACGCTCGGCCGAAGCACTCGGCTACGTCGCACTCGAGCGTCCAGAGGAGGTTACGATGCCAGCAATACTCGCCGACCTCCGGATCGGCCTCTCGTTCGACGAACCGGAAGTCCGAGAGAAACTGGCGAAGGCGCTTTCCCACGTCGCGCTGGGCGATCCGGATCGGCTTCGCCACCTGGTTCCGGATCTCGCCGACCACCTCGAGAGCGACGACGAACTCGTCCGATACCACCTCTGTACGGCGGTCGTCGCGGTCGGCTGTGAACGCCCGGACGCGCTGACCGACGCGGTCGACGATCTCTCGGCACGCCTCGAGGACGACTCGGAGTACGTCCGCGGGCGCGGTGCCGAGGCGCTCGGGCTGGTGGCTCGCTCCGACATTGCCGGGCCAGAACTGCCGAGGGAGCGGCTGGCCTCGCTCGCCGACGGTGACGACGTCGAGTCGTTCACCCGCAAGCGCGCCCGGTTCGCGCTCGCGGGACTCGAGGGAGACTCGGCCGAGGCCGGTGACGAGAGCGAACTCGGATCGCTGTCGGCGATCCGCGAGCACACGAACGAAATCGTCGAGGAGATTACTGCCCCCGACGGCGACGGCTGTCCTCACTGCGGTCTCACGCTTCCCGGGAACGGACCGACGATCTGTCCGCGCTGCGGCGGACCGTACTGACGTTCGATGATTTTGGCCCACCTAAAGATCGAAACCCATTTATCCCTTTAGGGTCGCCTAAAACCATGGACTGTGACGGACGCGTGTGTGGAGATCTGACAGGCGAGCGTTCGTTTCGTCCGATCACCGCCGAGCGTCCGGCCCTATCGATAGAACGTCGACGATGAGTGACGACGGTTGCATTCGGACGGGTCTGCTCGACGCGTATCGGCGAACCACTCCTCGGTCGAGATCACTCGCGCCGACGTGACAGATTTTCGGTCTGCCTAAAACCGAAGTGATTATAGTATTTTAGGCCAGCCTAAAGTCCATGGCTAACGAGAGTGTCACGTGCAAGCCACAGACCCGGCGGGACTGCGTGAAGTACGGCGGAGCGATCGTCGGCGGGAGTCTACTCGCGGGCTGTACCGGCGACGGAGACGGAGACGAAGAACGGACGGCGGCAACCGAGTCGAGTTCGACGGATCCGTACACCGTTTCGATGGAGCCGGTCGGCGACGTCACGTTCGACCGCGTCCCGGAGCGGTGGGTGGCGTACGACGGCGGCTACGCCGACATGGCGGTCGCGCTGGGCCAAGCCGACGGGTTGGCGGGGACCGGCATGGCCGATCGATACTACACCCACGTCTACGACGAGCTCGCTGGAGTCGACGTCGACCGAAGCGTCCTCGAGGCCTATCCCGATGTGCACACGAAAGAGGAGTTCTACGAACTCGACTGTGACGTCCACCTGTACGATCCACAGATGCTTATCAACTGGTTCGAATGGAGCGACGACGACGTCGAGGAGATCGTCGACAACGTCGCACCGTTCGTCGGGAACCTGATCTTCCGCCGGTCGGACGAGTGGCACGACTACCGCTACTACACGCTGTACGAAGCCTTCGAGACGGTCGCCGACGTGTTTCAGGAGACCGCACGCTACGACGCGTTCGCCGAACTGCACGATGAGTTTATCGCGGACGTACGCGCCCAACTGCCGTCGGAGGAAGCGCGTCCGGACGTGTTCGTCACCTACGACGAGACGGATCAACCGGACTCGTTCTCGCCGTACCGGCTCGACGACGGCGGAACGAGCACCAAGCAGTGGCGCGACCTCGGACCGACCGACGCGCTCGCCGACACCGACATCGACCACCTCAGCACGACCGATCGGGGCAACCTCGACTACGAGGGGCTGTTGGATCTCGACCCAGAGATCATCCTCGTGCGCGGCCACGAGCGAAAGTCGGCCGCCGAGTTCCGGGATACCGTCCTCGCGTACATGGAATCACATCCGGTGGGGAACGAACTCGAGGCCGTCCGGAACGGACGGGTCTATCGCGGCGGCTACCTCTACCAGGGCCCGATCCACAACCTGTTTCTGACCGAACGCGCGGCGAAACAGCTCTACCCAGATGTGTTCGGCGACGTAACCGACGACGCGGAACTGTTCGATCGCCAGCGGGTTGCTGACATCGTCAACGGCGAGTTCTAAGGATGACCACCGATAACGACACTGATACGACACGGCCCGAGGCGCCGACCCGGCGGGATTCCCGCAAGCACCAGCGAGCGGGAAGTCGTCGGGGGAGTGAGCGAAGCGAGCGGACTCGACGGGACTACGTGAAGTACGGCGGAATGATCGTCGGCGGCGGGATGCTCGCCGGTTGTACCGGCGTCACCGATCATGGATCGACGCCATCGGAGTCGAACACCCCGACTGATTCAGAGCCGTCAGCGGACGACTCCTACTCGGCAACGTTGTCGCCGGTCGGTACCGTCACGCTCGAATCGACCCCGACGAACGTGTTCACCCACTTCCCCTGGTTCCCGGACATGACCACCGCACTCGGTCACGGCGAGAGCGTCAACTATCTCTGGTGGGATGGCACCGCGGCGGCTCTCGAGTACTTCACCGCCGGAATGGACGGCGTCGAAATTGCGTGGGCAGACGAACCGGGGGAGTACGGGTTCACGAAAGAACAGCTGTACGAACTCGACAGCGACCTCCATCTTGTAGACCCCGCCTGGGTGACGACACAGGACAACTGGACCCGAGACGACGTCGACGAGATCGCAACCAACGTCGGACCGTGGTTCGGAAACTACTACAGCTCAAATCACCTCACACCGCCCGAGGAGTGGGCCGACGGCTACGAGTACAACACGCTGTGGGAGCTGTTCGACCGCGTCGCCAGTCTGTACGGTGAACGGTCGCGGTACGAGGCGCTCGCATCCGTCCACGACGGCCTCCTCGAGACCATCGAAGACGGGCTTCCACCGGCGTCCGAACGACCGACTGTCGCGTACCTCTCTCTCGAGACGGATCTGTCCGCGATCCACGTGCTCCGTCTGAACGCAGACGGGTACTGGAACACCCACACCAGACCGCTCGGTGCCGTCGACGCCTTCGGCGACGAGGAGTTCGACGGACCGTTCATCGAAGTCGATTCGGAGGCGCTGTTGGACGCCGACCCGGACGTACTACTCGCACTCTGGACGGTGACGGAGACCGTCGACTTCGAACAGCTGGATCAGAACCTGCGAGACGACCCAGTCACAAGCGAGATAACTGCCGTTGAGCACGACCGGGTGTACGCACAGGGAACGCGATGGCAGGGGCCGCTGATGAACCTCTTCCAGTTGGAGATGACCGCAAAGCAACTGTACCCCGAGCAGTTCGGCGAGTGGCCGGGCTACGAGGACGGCGATGTGTATCCGGCGTTCGGTCCCGACGAACAGCTGTTCGATCATCAGCGGGTTGGGGATATCATCAACGGGGAGTTCTGACCATGAACACAGAGACCATCAGCGAGGACGATGCCTTCGAGTACGATGTTGCCGTCGTCGGTGGCGGCCCGGCTGGCTGTGCGTCCGGCGTCTTCACTGCCCAGTACGGCCTCGAGACGATTTTCGAGTACACGGCCGAACTCCGGTCGGAGCCACGATGAGCAACCGAACGTCGACGGAAACGACACAGGGGCCTCGAACCCGCGAGAGTCGACGGTTCGTCTGGCTGTTCGACCCGAAGCTCGTGACGACCGCACTCGCCAGTGTCGCGGTCGTCGTGGCCGCAGGGCTCGTACAGGTAAGCTTCGGTGCGTACTCGATGAGCCTCGGGCAAGCCTGGGCGGCCGTGTTCGACCCAGAGGTGATCTTCAACCAGCAGGCGTGGAACGCGTTCTTACTCGGCGGCGAGGTACCGGAGATGAGCCGCGAGAGTCTCATCGTCTGGAACATCCGACTCCCTCGCGTGTTCGTCGCGATCATCGTCGGAATGAACCTCGCCGTCTCTGGTGCGATATTCCAGGCGATCACCCGAAACGAGCTGGCAAGCCCGTTCATCCTCGGGGTCTCCTCCGGCGCGGGGCTGATGATCCTGCTCGTCCTCGTCGCGTTCGCAGGCGCCACCTTCGCAGTCCCGTGGCTCGCTATTTCCGCCGGGCTTTCGGTCGAGTTGACGAGTTTCACGTTCAGCGTGTCGTCGCTGTTGCCCGTGCTGGCGGCGGTGGGCGGCGCAGTCGCTTTCTTGATCGTCTACGCCATCGCCTGGAAGAACGGCACCTCGCCGGTCAGACTCGTGCTCGCGGGGGTCATCGTCGGGACCGTCTTTGGGTCCTTGCAAACGGGGCTGTTCTTTTTCGCGGACGACATCGGCGTCGTTCAGTCGAGCATCGCGTGGACGACCGGTTCGCTCACCGGTACTGACTGGGGGCAGGTGCGGATGGCGCTGCCGTGGTCGATCGTTGCAATCTGTCTGGCGATCGCCGGCTCCCGGCAGTGCAACGTCATGCTACTCGGCGAGCAGACCGCGAAGTCGCTGGGAATGTCAATCGAGAAGGTGCGGTTCGCGCTCTCGGGCGTCGCCGTGCTGGCGGCGGCCGCGAGCATCGCGGTCGCGGGCATCGTCGGGTTCGTCGGCCTCATCGTCCCACACATGGTCCGCAATCTGGTCGGCAGTGACTACAAGAAGGTCATCGTCGGCTGTCTGTTCGTCGGCCCGGCACTGATGGTCGGCGCGGACGTGGGTGCCCGGCTCGCACTCAGTCCCGTCCAGATCCCCGTCGGGATCGTCACCGGGCTCGTCGGCGGCCCCTACTTCCTGTACCTGATGCGCAAGAAGCAGAATATGGGTGAGATATAATATGGCGAGACACACGACCGACTCGAGCCGGACGAGCGGAACCGAGCGAGTCGCCGCGGAGGCGCCTCGAGACGACAGTACGGAGACAGCCGCCGCGAGCACTCTCGCTGGCGAGAACCTCGTCTTACAGTATCCGTCGACCGAGGAGCCAGTGATCGAGGAGGAGACGTTGCTCGCTGAGCCGGGAGCCGTCACCGCACTCGTCGGGCCGAACGGCTCGGGAAAAAGTACCCTGCTGAAGGGACTTGCGAACCAACTCGCTCCCGAGGACGGCTCCGTTCTGCTAGACGGCCGCGACGTTCACTCGATGGGGACGAAAGAGGTCGCTCGCCAACTCGGCTTGCTCTCCCAGGAGAGCACGTCGCCCGGTTCCATTACCGTCGGGGACCTCGTCTACCACGGCCGGTATCCCCACCGCGGGTTCTTCGAGCACGTCACCGAAACGGACCACGAGGCGGTCGATCAGGCGATCGAACTGGCTGGCTGTGGCCACCTCCGCGATCGCGAGGTTGGGAGCCTCAGCGGCGGCCAGAAACAGCTGGCGTGGATCGCGATGGTCCTTGCACAGGAAACGGACGTCCTCTTGCTCGACGAGCCGACGACGTTCCTCGATCTGCACCACCAACTCGAGGTGATGGAGATCGTCGAGACGCTCCGGGACGAGAGCGACATCACGGTCGTCGTCGTGCTCCACGATCTCGAGCAGGCCGCCCGCCTCGCCGACCGGGTTGTGGCGCTCAAAGACGGCGAAATCCGGGCTCGTGGGCCACCCGAGGAGGTCGTCACCGAGGAGTTGCTCGCGAGCGTGTTCGAAATCGACGCCGAAGTGGAACTCACCGAGCGGGGACCACGTGTCACGCCCATTCGTGCTCGCCACGACGACGCCGAGAATACCGACGACGAGCGGGTAGACGCTGAGGACACCGAAAACCCTGAGACGCTCCCGGCGGGCGCACCCGAGGCGAACTGATGGCCGGGGAAGACGAGAGCCTCGAGACGGAACTCGATGTGTACCGTGACCGCGTCGAGAAACCGCTGTGGCGATTGTTTGGGACGTACGGTCGTGGGGAGTGGCGATGGCTCGCGGTCGGACTCATTACAAGCGTGTTCACGTACGCCGCGTTGCTGGTGACGCCGGTCGTGCTGGGAACGACCATCGACGCGGTGTTCACTCGAGAGAGCGCCTACGCGCTTCCGCTCGTGCCCGAGGCGTGGCTCCCAGCCGATCGAACCGACCAGTTCCGGCTGTCGGCGACGGTCATCGGCGTCGCCCTGCTGGGTGGCGCGATCCTCCAGTGGATACGCGGCGTCGCGACCAATTACTTCGCCCACGGCGTGATGTACGCGATTCGCGTCGACGCCTACGAGAAGATGCAGCGCCTCGACATGACCTTCTTCGACAACAAGGAAACCGGCGAGGTCATGTCGATCCTCAACAACGACACCGGCAATCTCGAGGTGTTTTTCGACAACGCACTCGGTGACTCGGTTCGAATCGGTGTCATCGTCATCGGCATCACGGTCGTATTACTGTATACGAACTGGCAGCTCGCGTTGGTCACGCTTGGGGCGGTTCCACTGCTCGCCGGCTTTACATGGTGGTTTATCCGAGTGATCGAACCCCGATACGCGACGGTCCGGTCGACGGTCGGCGATCTCAACACGCGAATCGAGAACGGGATGAGCGGGATCGAACTGGTGAAGACCGCCAGTACGGAGGAGTACGAGAACGACCGGGTCCGGCGCGTCTCGCGGGACGTGTTCGACGCTAATATGGACGTGTTGAAACTGAGTTACTTCTACCGACCCGGAATGGAACTGGTCACCGGGATCGCACTGCTGGCGACGTTCATCATCGGTGGTTTCTGGGTCTTTTCGGGCCCCCCGCTGTTCTTTTCGGGGACGCTCACAGTCGGGGATTTCGTCGTCTTTATGTTGCTGACCCAGCGGCTAACGGGACCGATGGCCCAGCTCTCGAGTATCGTCGACTGGTACGAGAACGCCCGTGCCTCCGGCAAGCGCATCTGCGGGCTGATGGACGTGCCCGTCCACATCGAGAACGCGCAAAACCCCGTCGCCCTCGATGACGTGGAGGGCCACATCGCATACGACGACGTGACCTTCGGTTACGAGGGCGAAGAGACCGTCCTGGACGGCGTCGACTTCGAGGTCGACGCTGGCGAGACGGTTGCGCTGGTCGGCTCGACCGGTGCCGGAAAATCGACGGTTGCCAAGCTCCTCTTGCGCCTGTACGACATCAACGATGGCGCAGTGCGGGTCGACGGCCACGATGTACGCGACGTGGACGTCTCGGACCTTCGGGAGTCCATCGGCTACGTGAGCCAGGACACGTTCCTCTTCGACGGCACCGTCGCCGAGAACATTCGCTACGGCCGCTTCGACGCCACGGACGAGGAGGTCAAAGCCGCCGCCGAAGCTGCCGAGGCTCACGAGTTCATCCGGGACCTCTCGAGTGGCTACGAGACGCGCGTCGGCGAGCGCGGCGTCAAACTCTCCGGCGGGCAGCGCCAGCGGATCGCCCTCGCACGAGTCATCCTGCAGGATCCGGCGATCATCCTGTTGGACGAGGCGACCGCAAGCGTCGACACCGAGACGGAGTACCTGATCCAGCGATCGCTGGACCGGCTGACGGCCGATCGGACGACGCTCGCGATTGCCCACCGGCTGTCGACGATCAAGGATGCCGACACCATTCTCGCGCTCGAGGACGGACGGGTTCTCGAGCGTGGCACCCACGAGGAGTTGCTCGCAGCGGATGGCCTGTACGCCAATTTGTGGGGCGTCCAAACCGGTGAGATCGAGGACCTGCCCACGGCGTTCGTCGATACCGTCACGCAGGGGACGTTCGATGGTGATCATTAGCTTTTAGGCTCGCCAAACAACCGGTGCGCTTATTATGTTTTAGGTGAGCCTAAAAGTATGCCACGTCAGAAGAAGGTCACCAAAGGGGTGACGCGGCGGAAGTGCGTGCGGTATGGCGGCACCGTACTCGGCGGGGGACTGCTTGCCGGTTGTACCGACGGCGAATCCCGTTCGGTCGACGAACAAACCGACCGATCCGACGAAGCCTGCATCGAACCGGTTGGCTGTCGAACGTTCGAGGAGGTTCCGAAGACCTGGATGGCTCCAGTCGGAACGTGGGCTGATATGGCGATCGCGCTCGGACAGCGCGATGGCTTCCTGCCGGCCGGGTGGTACGCGCCATCGTATCTCTACGAGCGTGTGGGTATCGAGATGCCAGCCGAAATCTCGGATCCACTTTCGGGAACCGGCTGGGACAAGGAGTTGTTCTACGAACTCGATCCGGACGTCATCCTCTGTGATCCGAACTACCTCCATACGGGGTTTCCCGGATGGGACGAATCCGACACACAGGAACTCGACGACAACGTTGCACCCTTCTTTGGACGTGTGATTTTCCGGGATTTCGATTTCCCTGTGTATCAAGAGTACGACCAGTATACGTTATACGAAGCGTTCGACCGTCTCGCCACACTCTTCAGAGAACGCGAACGGTACGATGCGTTCGTCGCCGTTCACGATGGCCTCGTCACAGCAATTGATGCGAAACTACCTGCCGAGCACGACCGACCCGAAGTCGGTCTCGTAAACTTCAGCTCGGATCCCGCTCACGGGGAGTTCTCTGCGTTGACAATTGATGAGACTGGCACGGAGATGAAACACGTTCGCGACCTCGGCGTACGGAGTGCGTTTACCGAGGCGGAAACCGATGGCACACTCGACTACGAGAAACTCCTCGAGATCGACCCCGAAACGATCATCGTCCACAGCGCGATTCAACTGACCGACGACGACGGGGAGTTCTCCGCGTCGACGTTCCACGACGAGTTCGTCGCGCCGATGGCGAACCACCCGGTGGGTAGCCAGCTCACCGCGGTCGAAAACGGGAACGTGTATCCAGGTGGGCATTACCTACAGGGACCGATCGCCAACCTCTTCCAGACCGAACTCACCGCTCGACAGCTGTTCCCTGACGAATTCGGTGCGTTCGACCCCGATCGGTTCCCGGACGTACCCGCGGACCAACAGCTGTTCGACCGCCAGCGCGTCGCGGACATCATCAACGGAGAGTTCTGAACATGAGCGAAGCCACCACACAGCAAGAATCACGTTTCGATCACGACCTCGTCATCGTCGGTGGCGGCCCGGCCGGTTGCTCGGCCGGGATCTTTACCGCCCGGTACGGACTCGAGACCGCCATTTTCGACCGAGGACGCTCGTCGCTCCAGCGACTCGCCCACCTCGAGAACTATCCCGGCTTCCCAGGGGGAATCGACATCGAGACGTTCTACGACCTCCTGCACGATCACGCCGAGGCGGCGGGCTGTACGATCGTCCCCGATCTGGTCGAGACGATCGAACAGGACGGATCGGGGTTCGCCATCGAACCGCAGGGTGGAGAGCGCGTCACCGCCCGCCGAGTGATCGCCGCCACGCGCTACGACGGCGAGTACCTGCGCGGGCTCGGGGACGAGGAGGCGATGTTCGAGCGCTACGAACACGATGGCGAGGAACACGAACGCTTCGACCGAGCGTACCCCGAGATGGACGGGACGACCCCCGTCGACGGCCTCTACGTCGCCTCGCCGTCGGCGGAGGCGGACGAACAGGTGGTCATCGCCGCCGGACGGGGCGGACGGGTCGCAAAACGGCTCATCAGGGACGTTCGACTCGAAGACGAGGGGTTCTGGGAGGAAGTCGTCGAGCACCACCGCGATTGGGTGTTTCTCGAGGAGGGCTATAGGGACGGCGACTGGGAAGAACGGATTCGAGAGCACTTCAGGGAGACCATCCCGGAGGGGTCGGATCACAGCAGTGCGAAACTCGAGCGGCTCGAGGATCAGCACGTCGACGAGAAGCTCTCACAGCTTATCAGCCGAGAAGAGCAGGCCGAACGCCGGGTCGAAGGGCAGCGGGCGCTTGCCACTCGGCTCGACGACGACGTACTGCGTGCGGAACTCGACGCGCGGGGCCTACTCAGAGCAGAAGCGGTCGCGGACGGAAATACCAGTGAGTAACATGAGTGACAACGACAACACGATTCGACAGGAGGCACCGACGCGCAGAGACTACATGAAGTACAGCGGGGTGGTCGTCGGTGGCGGATTGCTTGCGGGCTGTACGGGCGACGGCGACCACGGACCGTCCTCTGATGCGTCAGACGGTTCGGAACCGTCGGACGATTTTGAACCGTCGAACGGAGATGACTCCTACTCGGTCACGATGTCGCCGGTCGGCACCGTCGAGTTCGACGGCGTTCCCGAGACAGCGGTTGTCTACGACGATCAGATCGCGGATCACCTCGTCGCACTCGGCCAACAAGAGCGGATCGTCTCACTCGGCTTTCCCGACCGGTACTACACCGGCTATTACGACGAACTCCCCGGCGTCGAGTTCGACACGAGCGACCTTACTGCCCTGTACACCGACGAGCTGGTCCTCGACAAAGAGATCCTGTACGAACTCGACGCCGACGTTCACCATCTAGACCCGATTAGTTGGGAGGGAACGTTCGACGACGCCGACATCGAGGAAATCGAGCAGAATATCGCCCCGTTTTTCGCCAACCGGTTCAGCCGCGCTCACGGCTACCAGGGTGACGAGCCCTACGAGTACTACACGCTGTGGAAACTTCTCGACAAGTACGCCCAGGTGTACCAGGTCCAGAGCCGGAGCGAAGCGCTGACTCGGACTCGAGACGAGATGCTCGAGGCGATCCGAGCCGAACTCCCGCCCCAAGAAGAGCGACCCTCGGTCGCGCTCGTCGTCTACAACCACGACGAGAACACGTTCGGGCCGTACCTGCTGAACGGGCCCGGATTCGGAAAGGCGCACACCCGCCCGCTCGGGGCAAACGACGCACTTGCTGAGGGAACGAAGAGCTACGCTTCAGACTCAGGCAGTTACTCGATGGAGGCGATGCTCGAGTTCGACCCCGACGTAATCATCCACAACTTCGACTGGAACAACGTCCGCGATCGGACGGAGGCGTTCTTCGACCTCGGCGACGATCCCGTCGGCCGGGAGATCACGGCCGTCCAGAACGATCGGCTCTACGCCGGCGGATCGGCGCTGCAGGGACCGATCTTCAACCTGTTCCAACTCGAGCTTTCGGCGAAGCAGATCTATCCCGACCTGTTCGGTCAGCCCCCGGAACCGGGTGAATCCGTTTCCGAAGACGAGCAGCTGTTCGACCGCAAGCGCGTCGCGGACATCATCAACGGAGAGATCTAACAATGAGTGACAACGACAAGACGAGTCGACACGAGACACCGACGCGCAGAGACTACGTGAAGTATGGCGGGGCGGTCGTCAGTGGTGGTATACTGGCGGGGTGTGCCGGCGAAAGCGATCCAGGGACAGCTCCGACCGGAACGAGTGGGGATGACGATAGGGATTCGACCCCGACCGGGGCTGATACTTCCGACGAGGCGTGCCTCGAGCCGGTTGGCTGTCAGACGTTCGAAACGGTTCCGGAGACGTGGATGGCACTTACTGGTCTGTGGGCGGATATGGCGATCGCGCTCGGACAGCGCGATGGCTTCCTGCCGGCCGGGTGGTACCCACCGGCGTACCTCTACGAACGCGTCGGCGTCTCGATGCCGACAGACGTTCCGAACCCGCTCGCCGGAGGTGGCTGGGACGAGGAACTGTTCTACGAACTCGATCCGGACGTCATCCTCTGTGACCCGAACTATCTACACGGTTCCGGGTTCGACAGTTCCTGGGACGAAGCCGACACGGAGAGCATCGCGACGAACGTTGCACCTTTCTTCGGGAACAACATCGTCCGACGTCGAGATTTTCACGACTATACCCTGTACTCGCTGTACGAGGCGTTCGACCGGTTGACGAATGTCTTCGACGAACGCGATCGCTACGAGGCGTTCGTCGACGTACACGACGAACTCCACGCCGAAATCGATTCGAAGCTGCCACCCGAGAGCGAGCGCCCCGAAGTCGGGCTAATCAACTTCGGATCGGACATAGAGGGCGGTGAGTTCGCCGCGATGACGACCGACTCGGAGGGCGTCGAGATGAAACAGTACCGGGACCTCGAGATCGAGAGCACCTTCACCGACGACCAGACCGACGGGATGCTCGATTACGAGGCGATGGCGGAGATCGATCCTGAGATCATCATCGTCCACGGTGGGATTCGCCTGACCGACGACGACGGTGAGTACTCCTCGGGTGCATTCCGTGAGCAGTTCGTCACTCCACTGAACGAACACCCGGTCGGCAGCCAGCTCACCGCCGTCGAGAACGGCGCGGTGTATCCCGGTCCGTACTTCATGCAGGGGCCGATCGCGGACCTCTTCCAGACCGAACTGATCGCCCGACTGTTGTATCCCGAAGAGTTCGGTACGTTCGACCCCGAACGGTTCCCGGACGTTCCCGCGGGCGAACAGCTGTTCGATCGCGAGGAAGTTGCAGACATCATTCGCGGAGACTTCTACCCATGAGTGACGACGACAGTATCAATACAATTCAACGCGATGCACCGACGCGCAGAGAGACGATCACGTACGGCGGCGCAGTGATCGGCGGCGGGCTACTCGCCGGCTGTACCGGCGATACCCCCGGCGAAGATTTATCGGATGCAGATGATGTCGATAGTGACCAGCCGGATTCATGGGCGGTTCGAATGGAACCCCGGACGGGGGTCACCTTCGAGTCTGTCCCCGAGTCTGTCGTCGTCTACCGGGCAGACTATGCGGACATGCTGATCGCGCTCGGACACGGAGACGCACTGGTCGGGATGCAAGACACCCAGAGCCTCCCAACGGAGTTTCTCGAGCAACTTCCGGATGTGTCCATCGATCCCGCGGAGATCACTCAGCTTCGGCAGGGCGGCGAGTACGATAAGGAGGTCTTCTACGAGATAGACGCCGACCTCCACCTTATCGACCCGAACAACGCGAAACACTATTTTGATTTCGACGAGGAAGACATTGCGGAACTGGAAACCGCCGTCGCCCCGTGGCTCGGCAGCTTTATCCGTCGTCCGCAGGAGGAAATCGGGCCAGGATACCCCCATTACACGCTGTACGAGGCGTTTGAGAAGGTCTCCGAAGTGTTCCGAGAGCACGAGCGCTATGAGGCGATAGCGGCGATTCACAACGAGATGCGTTCGCGAATCGAGGCGGAACGGCCGCCAGCCGACGAGCGACCGAACGTCGGCCTCGCATTTCTCGTGCCCGGCGAGGACTTCGTCGGGTCCGGGACTTTCTACCTCAACGACCCGACGCAGCCGGGAATGGCGATGAAGCAGTATCACGACCTCGGTGTCGAGGACGCCTGGGCGGCCGCGGGCGTCGACGCCGACGGGAGCGTGGGTTACGAGACGTTACTCGAGGCCGATCCGGACGTCATCGTTGCGCACAACGCGTTCGGCTACACCGACTCCGGGGATCACTTCCAGTCCGAGGTCGTCGATGTGATGCGAGCGGACCCTCTCGGGAGTGAACTCACCGCGGTACAGAACAGCCGCGTCTACCGCGGCGGGAAGAACGTCCAGGGGCCGATCACCAACCTCTTCCAGACCGAAGTGGCCGCGAAGCAGTTGTACCCCGAGGCGTTCGGCGAGTGGCGAGGGCTAGCCGAGACGCCCGAGGAGGAACAGTTGTTCGATCGCAAGGGAGTTGCAGACATCATTAGCGGAGACTTCTCACTATGAGTGACGACGACACGAGAACGGCGGCGGCACCGACGCGACGGGAATACGTGAAATACGGCGGCGCGGTGATCGGCGGCGGGATACTCGCCGGCTGTACCGGGAGTGAGACCGGCGACGAGGGCGAACCCGAGGAGGATGGCGATGGCGACTCGTACTCGGTGACGATGTCGCCTGCCGGCGAGATCACGCTCGAGCATCCGCCAGAGCGCGTCTTCACCAATCTCGTCCACCACGCCGATATGGCGCTCGCACTCGGACACGGCGACTCGATAACCGCGCTGTACGCTCCACAGAACTTCGGGCCGCTCTACGACCTCTTCCTCGAGCGACTCGAGGACGTCTCCACCGAGTGGACCGATCTTCCAAACTCCTGGAACATCGACAAGGAGCACCTCTACGAGTTGAACAACGATCTCCATCTCGCCGATCCGGCGTACATGACGGTAATGGATAGTTTGGACCGCGACGACATCGACGAGATCAGCGAAAACATCTCCCCGTGGTTCGGTAACTCGTACAGCGATTCTCACAGAGAACCCCCAGAAGCGTGGGCCGACGACTACGAGTACTACACGTTGTGGGAAATCTTCGAGAAGGTTGCAGCAGTCTTCCAGGAAGAACAGCGGTATCAAGAACTCACGGCAGTCCGTACGGATCTTCTCTCCGAGATCGAGACGAATCTCCCGCCGGAGACGGACCGGCCGCGGGTTGCCCGCATACAGACGGGGCTCTCGGATGGAGAGTTGAGCATCTGGCCGTTCCCACTCACCGACCCCGGCTACGAGCAGGCACATCTCCGTCCGCTCGGTGCAGAAGACGCGTTCGCCGACACGGAGGCGTACAGCGAGATCGACCTCGAGGCGCTCGTCGAAGCCGATCCCGACGTGATGCTCATCACCCACGCGATGGGGGCAAACAGTGATTTCGTCGAGACCAAAGAGTTCCTCGAGAACGATCCCGTCGCTCGAACCATTCCTGCCGTCGAAAACGACCGCGTCTACCCCATGGCGATACGATACGGCGGACCGATCGCTCACCTCTTCCAACTCGAGATGGGCGCAAAGGAGCTGTATCCGGAGCAGTTCGGTGAGTGGCCGCGATACGATGGTGGGGCGTATCCGGAACTCCCCGAGTCGGAGCAGTTGTTCGACCGCCAGCGAGTTGCGGACATCATCAACGGAGACACCGAGCAATGACGAGAACCGAAGCGACTCGACTCGAGGCACCGACTCGGCGGGATTCCCGCGAGCACCAGCGAGCGGGAAGTCGTCGGGGAAGTGAGCGAAGCGAACGGACTCGACGGGAGTACGTGAAGTACGGCGGAACGATCGTCGGCACCGGGTTACTCGCCGGCTGTGTCGGAATCGACGAGGGAGAAACCGGCACGGACGACGACGACAGCCCAACCGAGTCCGAGACGACCGACGAAACGGGCTACAGCGTCTCGATGGAACCAGTCGGAACGCTCGAGTTCGACGAGCCGCCGGAGACGTGGCTCGCCTACACCGGCGACTACGCGGATATGGGCGTCGCGTTGGGCCAGGCCGATGGCCTGTCGGCGATCGGCGTCCGGGAGCGGTTCGGCACACACCACTACGAGGAACTCCCCGGGGTATCGGTCTCGAGTGCCGATCTCACGGAGCTGTGGAACGAGGGGACCGGCAAGGAGGTCTTCTACGAACTGGACGTCGACCTACACGTCGTCGATCCGAACTTCATGGAACACCGCCTCGGGTGGAGCGAGGACGACGTCGGCGAGATCGCCGACAACGTCGCGCCCTTCTTCGGAAACACCGGCTTCACACGGGTTTACGACTGGCACGACTACCGCTACTACTCGATGTACGAGGCGTTCGAGAAGCTCGCGAACGTGTTCCGGGAGCGAGAGCGGTACGAGGCGTTTTCCGCCTACCACGACGAAATCCTCGCGGAGGTCGAAGGGCGGCTACCGTCGTCATCGCCAGAACTGGCCGTGTTGTACCCCGATGGAATCCCGCCGGAGGGATTCTACCCCTATCTGATCGGCGAGGGAACGCAGTCGAAACACTGGCGGGACCTGAACGTCGACGACGCCTTGGCTGCCGCCGGGATCAAGGATACGCAGACCGACGGCGGAACGATCGACTACGAAACGCTTCTCGAGATCGATCCCGACGCGATCGCGATCAGGATACAGGGCGAGATCACGGAGGAGTACTTCGAGCGGGAGATCCGGTCTCACCTCCGCGATCACGCCGTTGCGGGCGACCTTCGGGCGGTTCGAAACGATCGCGTCTTCTACGGCGGACTCACCTACCAGGGCCCGATTATTCACCTCTTCCAGCTCGAGCGAGCCGCGCGGGGGCTCTATCCCGAGGAGTTCGGCGGCGAGCGGCTGTTCGACCGCGAGCGCGTCGCGGATATCGTCACCGGCGACAGCTGAGCGCGAAGGACAGCCGCGGGGATAGTCTTCCCGGACGATTAGCAGTTGACCAGAAAGAAAGTCACGACGTTAGCCATTGACCAGGAAGAAAGTCACGACGAGGGCGATTCCGACCTTCAGGCAGATCAACAGACCAGGTACGGTTCCGACGTATACACTACTCGAGGTTCCGAAGGCGGTGATCGACTGAGCGACGCCTGTGAGGACCAACGCCACAACCAGGGCGGGGACGGTGCGGCGAAACGCCCGTGTCTGAGCCGTTATCTCCGATTTCGACCCGGGATAGCGTCGAACGGCGCCGACGACGATCAGGTTGTGCCACAGCGCGCCGCCGAACCAGACCGAAAACGCGGACAGGTGAACGATCCGAACGGCGACCTCGAGCGCGCCGCCGCCGAGCGAGAGGACGTTGACCGTCCCGACGAGGGCGACGGCGAGACATCCCAACGCGAGCGCGACGGCGCGCCACGACCGTTCTCGCAAAGGGGAGTCGATTCGAGCGAGCGCGAGAGCGACCGAAATCGCACAGTAGGCGACGACCAGCACGCCGGTGGCGACGCCGACTCGAGGTCCGAGTTCGACGGAACGTCCGGCGGCGATGGCACCGATTCCGGCGAGTGCACCCCCGACGGCACAGAGCTCGATCAGCGCGTACCGCCGATCGACGAACGCCACACAGTTCTCGTCGAGGACCCCCCTCGAGTAGAGCGCGAGTCGCCACCCGATCCCGCCGATGGCGGCACCGAGACCCAACAGGGCGGTCCACTCGAGGAGCACGATCGCCGGCCCGTTGCCCGACCGGGTGCCGACGGTCCACGTCCCAGCGAGCGACGCGCCGAGGACGAGTACGAGGACGATTCGAGGTTTGAGAGGCATAATAGCCGCCCGTATCCGTAGATGCGTGGCCCGAGCCACCGGATCTTGCGTCGTCATCGTCACCACCCCCGTCGCCGGCGTACTCGCCCCTCGAGCCGTCGGAACGTCCAGTCGGTCGCCAGAAACACGGTGCTAATCAGCAGCATGTAGCTCATGGTGACGTCCAGTGCGAGATTCTGTGCGCTGGTGATGATCTCGTAGCCGACGCCGGGCGCGCCGAACAACTCGGCAGCGACGACCGTCATCCAGCCCCGTCCGACGCTGGTTCTGAACCCGGTGAGGATCGCGGGCGCCGCGTTCGGGAGGACGACAGTTCGGAGGACCGTTCGGTCACTGACCTCGAGAACCGACGCGGCCTCGAGCTGACTCGACGGCACACCCTCGACGCCGGCGTAGGCGTTGTAGTAGCTGATCCAGAAGGTTCCGACCGCGACGACGAACGTCGCGCCGGCGTGGCCAACGCCGACCCAGACGATGGCGACGGCGATCCACGCGAGCGGCGGAATCGGCCGAAGTATCCGGGTGATCGGCCGCAGAAGATCGTCGAGCCACCCGTACCAGGCCATTCCGACGCCGAGGCCGGTCCCGAGCGTCGTTCCGATGAGAACGCCCGGGACGTAGTGAATCGCACTCTGGACGAGACTCGTACCCATTCGCCCGCTCGCGATCTCGGCCACGAACGCCGACGCGACCGCCGCCGGGGACGGGAGGAGATACGACGGCTGGGTGCTCGCGGCCGCCGTCCAGATCAACAGGAATCCGATCGTCCCGCCGATCCCGATCGCGAGGCCCCGTGTGTCGAACGGGACGTCTCCGCTCCGGACCCGATCCAGTTCGGCCGTCTCTCCCGCGACGTCCGCCGGCTCGAGTTCGGATCGGTTGCCGTCGTTCGCGGTGTGGGGCTCCGATCCGTTCATCGTCGCTCCGTTCTCGACCCCTCGCTCATAGACGGTCGTACGGCCCGAAGTCGAACACGTCCTCGGCGTCGATCCGGGCTTCGGTGCGCTCGAGGTCGGCCATTCCGTCACAGAACAGCGGGGTGTCGTCGACGATCTCCCGCGGATCCGTGACGAAGTTCGCAGCCTCCGAGTTCAGCGCCTCTCGTGCGGCCTCGGGTGGGAGCGTTCCGGATCCGATGGCATTGCTGACGTGCTCTGCCGCCTCGTCCGGGTTCTCCGTGGCGAACGCCGTTGCTTCCTCGTGTAACTCGAGGAACTCGGCGGCGAGATCGGGGTGGTCATTCCGGAGGCGGTCGTGCATGACCGTGACGCCGCCCGGCTGGCCGGACATGAACTCCCCCGCCCAGGCGAGCCGGGAGATCGGCGCGTCCGCACGCGTCAGGATAGTTCTGATCGGTTCCATGATGCAGGTCGCGTCGGCTTCGCCCGAGACGAGCGCCTGGCGCACGGGACCGGCGCCGCTCATCGCGGTCACGTCGACGTCCGCCGGTGGTTGTCCGACCATCGTCTCGAGCCAGTGGTGGAGCAATACGTACGCGACGCTACTTTCCGGCGGCGTCGCGAACTCGACCGGGCGGCCGCGTTCTTCCTCGAAGGCGTCGAACGCCACCGGCCCCTCGTGGTCGGCCCAGCGCTCGGCGAACGAGTCGCGTCCAACGAAGACGAACCCCTCGACGTTGTTCGCCGCGACGACCTTGCCGGGAAGTCCCCGATCCTGCATCACGATCGCTGGCGTGATGCCGACGAAGGCGACGTCCAGGTCGCCCCGACCGAACGACTGCATGATCGTCAACCCGCTCTCGCCGAAGTTCTCCGTCTCGACGTCGACCGACAGCCGATCGAACTCGCCCCGTTCGTCTAGCAAGAGTGCCTGCAAGAACGGAAACATCGGCTTGTAGCCGACCGTAATCTCGTCCGGCCCGGACCGACTGAGCGCTGTACATCCCGCCAGCCCCGCGATTCCGGACCCGCCGGCAAGCCGAAGGTACCGTCGGCGCGTCGCGTTCGATGCCCGTTCCCTCGGCGATTTAGGTCTGCCTAAATCCATAGTCGTGGTTCGCTGACCGATCGAAATAGTTCGTCTCCCGAATATGTTCAGCTGCTCTGTGAGTTCGATCTGATTCGAGTTTCAGCCGTTCCGCGCGTTCGAGCCGGATCGCGTTCGACTCGAGTGTGGTACCTCTGCGCCTCCGTCCCCGCTCGCGACCGACGGATTCGAACCAGCCGATCACGCCCCCGATCATCTTCGGGAACACGTTCATCCCGAACGCGCCGGTAGCTCGAGACGTGGTTTAGGTATACCTAAAACAACTGCCGAACAACGCACCGGGTTCGACCGCGGGACGTTCGATCGGTCGTTCCGGTCGTCCTCGAACGGAAGCGGGGAGACGAGTACGAGTCCGACGAGTGCAGCCGAGGTGGACTGATGCCTGCGACCGACTTCGACGCCGAGCGTGTCTACGACGACGATCGGTTCAGCGTACAGGAGATATTCCGAAACGACCGGGTAAAAGTCGCCTGCGGATACTTCGAGCCGGGACAGTTCATCCCGGTTCACGCGCCGGAGAGCGACCTGGTCATCAACGTCCAGCAGGGAACGGGAGTCGTCCGGGACGACGAGGTCGACCGTGACGTCGCTCGCGGTGACGTGGTCGTCGTCGAAGCGGGCGTCGACCGCGGGATCGAAGCCGACGACGACGTCGAGGCGGGCGTCGACCGCGTGATCGAAGCCGACGACGACAGGCGACTCGAGGCCCTGCTGGTCGTCTCCCCGCCGCCGACCGACGCCGAACACGAACCGGTCAGGCGGGGGCTCGCGACCGACGAGTTCGATCCGGAGGAACGATGACCGCGATCGAACATCTCCCAGCGGTATCTGGATCGCCGATCGAACGAGTTTTTCCGGACGCCGAACCGCGGACGAACCTCCTCGAGTTGCCGGCGGGCGAACGCGTTCCGGAGCACCGCCACCCCGATCGGACGGTCGTCTTCTACGTACTCGACGGCGAGATCGAGTTACGGGTCGGAGACGACAGCTACGCCCTCGGTAAGGGCGACATCGCACGCTTTTCGGGTGATCAGAAGATCTCACCTGCGGCGATCGCGGACAGCCGCGCACTGGTCATCCTGTCGCCGACCGGGGGTGAGACGTAGCGTGGTGGGGCTCGAGGACAGCGCGAATCGCCCGACGTGGAGGACACACCTACGGGTGGTGTCCCGGCGATGGCGAACGTAGCCGACCTGCCGGCTCACCTGTTGCTCGCCGAGGTTGGAAAGCGAGTGCTTCGCCCCGGCGGCAAGGAGCTGACCCTCGAGTTGATCGATGCGCTCGAGGTTGGCCCGGACGACGACGTCGTCGAGTTCGCGCCGGGAACCGGGTTCACCGCCGAACGCGTCCTGAAACGTTCGCCACGGTCGTACACCGGCGTCGAACTGAACCGCGACGCGGCGGCCGACCTCGAGGAACGCCTCGGTGGGCCCGGCCGCGAGATCGCCGTCGGCGACGCCGCGGAGACGGATCTTCCGAATTCGACCGCCGACGCGGTGTACGGCGAGGCGATGTTGACGATGCATCCCGACGAGGCGAAGGCATCGATCGTCGCGGAAGCGAGCCGTCTTCTCCGCCCCGGTGGTCGGTACGGCATCCACGAACTCGCGGTCGTTCCCGACGAGATAGATTCGGAGACCAAAGCCGAGATCCAGCGCGATCTGGCGGCCGTCACCAGGGTGAACGCCCGCCCGCTGACGGAATCGGAGTGGATCGACCTGCTCTCCGAGGCGGGTTTGACCGTGACGTGGCGGTCCTCGGCGCCGATGCACCTGTTGCGACCCCGACGGGTCGTCGACGACGAAGGACTTCTCCGGACGATGCGGATCGGCGCCACCGTGGCGACCAAGCCAGCGGTGGCGCGCCGGATTCTGTCGATGCGCCGTGCGTTCGACGATCACAAACGGCAGATGGAAGCGATCGCGCTCGTCGCCGAAAAACAGTAGCCCATTCGGCCGTTGCTACCGGCCCTCGGAGCCGGCGACTCGAGGGCGACCCCATCCCAGACCGAGCGTACTCCAACCGTCGTGTACGCGTCCGCCGCCCACGTTTTAGGCCTGCCGAAAAACCGAAACGCCTAACTTTGTTTAGGTTAGCCTAAATCCTATGCGTGGATGTACGATGCGATACGAGGCGCCGACCCGCCGGGAGACGATCACCTACGGTGGGGCCGTCGTCGGGAGCGGGTTGATCGCCGGCTGTACCGGCAGTGAACGCGAAGACACACGGACCTCAGCCCCGGTTTCCGACGAGAACGGTGAAACGGACGACGGCCGCGAGGTGTGTCTCGAGCCGGTCGGCTGTCTCGAGTTCGAGGGGCCTCCCGAGCGCTACGTCACGTACAAGGAGTCGACCGCCGAGATGGCGATCCTCGCGGGCCACGGTGACGGGCTGGCCGGCATCGATCGACCGACGGAGGGTCTCGCGACGCTGGACGAACTGTTTTACGACGAGATTCCCGGCCTCTCGATCGATCCGGCCGGGATCACGAACATCCGCGCTGACGGCGAGAACGTCGACAAGGAGATCTTCTACGAGATCGACGCCGACCTTCACCTGATCGATCCCAACGAGGCGGCGTTTCGCTTCGACTGGAGCGACGACGACCTCGCGGAGATCGAAGAGCACGTCGCCCCATTCTTCGGGCACTCGAACCGGCGGTACACATACGACTGGCAGGACGGCTACGAGGTGATCGACCTCCTCGATAACTTCGAGCGGATCGCCGCCGTCTTCGGCGCTACAGACCGCTACGAGGCCTTCCGGGAGGTCCACGATCGAATGCTCGAGCGGATCGACGAGGTGACGCCGGACGAAGATCCGGAGATCGGTCTGCTCAACGGCGGTTCCGATGCGCGGACCGGGACGTTCTACCCGCTTTCCCCCTCGAGCGCGGGCTACGAGATGCGCCAGTACCGGACCATCGGCGTTACGGACGCCTTCGCGGACGTCGACGTCGGCGACGGCGAAGCCGACTACGAGACGCTGCTCGACGTCGATCCCGAAATCATCGTCTTTCACTGGGACGTCCTCTCTTCCGAGGAGGAGTTTCGAACCGAACGGCTCGAGCCGATGCGCGATCACCCCGTCGGCGGGGAGCTGACCGCGGTGAAAAACGATCGCGTCTACCCCGGCGGGACGGCCGAACAGGGGCCGCTTACGAACCTCTTCCAGACGGAACTGCTGGCAGCACAGCTGTGGCCGGCGGAGTTCGGCGACGTGGAACTGTTCGACCGTCAGCGGGTGGCGGAGATCGTAACCGGAGAGATCGATCGATGAACGACCACGAAACGACTCGATACGACCTACCAGCACCAATGACCGACGAAACGACTCGATACGACGTACCGACGCGCAGAGAGACGATCAAATACGGCGGCGCGGCCGTCGGCGGTGGATTGTTGGCCGGCTGTACCGACGATTCGCCCCCCGAGCCGACCGAGGTGGATGGCGAGACCGCGGATTCGGACGAGGCGGCGACCGATGACTCGGGATACTCGGTCACGATGGAGCCGGTCGGCGAAGTGCGCTTCGAGGACGTGCCGGAGACGTGGTTCCCGTTTACCGGCGACTACGCGGATATGGGCGTCGCGCTCGGACAGGGCGACGGATTGGTGGCGATCGGCATCCGGGAGCGATTCGCGACGCACTTCTACGAGGAACTTCCCGGTGTGTCGGTCGACACCGACTCGCTCGTCCAGCTCTGGCAGGACGGCACCGACAAGGAACTCTTCTACGAACTCGACGCCGACGTCCACGTCATCGATCCGAACTTCATGATCAACCGGATCCAGTGGGAGCGAGCGGATATCGATGAGATCGAAGCGCACGTCGCCCCGTTTTTCGGGAACACGATCTTCTCGGGGAGCTATCCGTGGCAGGACTACGAACGGTACACGCTGTACGAGGCGTTCGAAAAGCTAGCGGCCGTCTTTCGGGAACGCGAGCGCTACGAGGCGTTCGAACGACTCCACGACGAGGTGCGCTCGGAGATTCGCTCCCGGCTCCCCGACGAGCGCCCGGAAATCGCCGTGGTGCTCCCGCGCTCGGACCCGCCCGAGACCTTCATCCCGTTCGTCATCGACTCGGGAACGAGCTTCAAACAGTGGCGCGACCTGCGCGTCGAGGACGCGCTCGCGGAGAGCAACGTCCACAACTTCCACGAATCGCGCGGCGAGATCGACTACGAGACGCTACTCGAGGTCGACCCCGAGGTGATCGTCGTCCGCCAACAGGGCGAGGTGACGAAAGACGAGTTCGAAGACGAGTTCGTCTCGTACATGAACGACCACGACGTCGCCCGGGAACTGCAGGCGGTCGAACACGGCCGCGTGATCCGCGGTGGCGCACCACAGCAGGGTCCGATCGTCCACCTGTTCCAACTCGAGCAGGCGGCTCAGGATCTCCACCCGGACGTCTTTACTGAACCGGAGCTGTTCGACCGTCAACGGGTCGCCGACATCGTAACCGACGGGCGCTGAGCCGCTCGAGAGCGGCCATCGTCGAGATATAGGAACAACTGAAACGATTCACACACTGATCGCCGAACTCACGGGTCACTGGGTTCCCCGCTCGCTATTCCGCGGTTCTCACTCACTCACTCCGCTCGCTCACGGGTCGTTCCTCCCCGCTCGCATTCCCGCGGTTCTCGCTCATGGTTCGAAAATCGAAGATTTTCGTCATCACGAACGACCAGCGGTCGTTCGAACGACTCCGTTTGCTCACGGGTCACGTTCGTTCCCCGTCTGCTCACGGGCACAGCGTGCCCGTTCGCATGGTTCGCGGGATCTTTGATCCCGCGCTATTCGCTTTCCCGCGGTTCTCGCTCACTTCGTTCGCTCACGGGTCGTTCCTCCCCGTTCGCATTGACGCGGTTCTCGCTCATGGTTCGAAAATCGAAGATTTTCGTCATCACGAACGACCGCTGGTCGTTCGAACGACTCCGTTCGCTCACGGGTCGTTCCTCCCCGTTCGCATTGACGCGGTTCTCGCTCACTCCGTTCGCTCCGAACCGCGCTCGCTCCGAACCGCGCACGCTCCGAACCGCGCTTTTCGTCTGGCTACAGGTGTGCAATGACGTTCAGTGGCTACTATAACCCACCAGCCCTCGATCACCGGCGTCTGCGACGTCCGTCGGCAGTCTCGTACAGACTGGGGGTTTCGGCCTGCCTAAAAATCGAAGCAATTATACTTTTTTAGGGAGGCCTAAATAGTATGGTCGACCACGAAGCACACGGAACGCCGACGCGGCGGGAGTACGTGGCGTACGGCGGGACGATCGTTGGCGGAGGATTCCTCGCCGGCTGTACCGGAACCGGCGAGGTCACGGACGACGGCGGATCGTCGACCGGCGGCGTCGACGAACGGGAGGGGGCGGCGGACGAAGGCGGCAGCTCCAACTCGTATTCCGTTTCGATGTCGCCGGTCGGCGAGGTAACGTTCGAATCGCCGCCGGAGACGGTCTTCACGCGGTTGACCCACCACGCGGATATGGCGTTCGCGCTCGGTCGCGGCGACGGTGTCAACGCGATGCACGCGCCCGACTACTACGACGCGCTGTGGAATCAGTTCGTCGAGCGCCTCCCCGGCGTCTCGCTGGACTGGTCGGGGCTGTACTCCTCGTGGGAGCCGGACAAGGAGATGCTCTACGAACTCGACAGCGACGTCCACCTCGCCGATCCCGCATCGATGTCCGCGCTGGATGGCTGGGGGCGCGACGACATCGACGAGATCGCCGACGCCGTTTCCCCCTGGTTCGGAAACTCCCTGAGCGATCGCCATCAGGAGCCACCGGCGGACTGGGCCGACGGCTACGAGTACTACACGCTCTGGGAGCAGTTCGAACTCGTGGCCGAAGCGTTCCAAGAACACGCCCGGTACCGCGAACTGACGGCGATCCGGGAGACGCTTCTCGAGACCATCGAGGCGGACCTGCCGGCGGCGGATCGGCCGACGGTGGCACTGGCCGGAATGAGCGACATCGAGAGTATCTACGTCTACACTGCCAACGCGCCCGGGTTTCTGACCGCGCACCTCAGACCGTTCGATCCCGTCGACGCTTTCGACGACGCGGTTTCTTCCGGCGAGCAAGTGGACATGGAGGCGGTGCTCGAGGCCGATCCGGACGTACTCTTCGTGCTCGGCGGGATGACGCCGAGTACGGATATGGCTGCCATCCGAGACGATCTGCGCGATCATCCCGTCGGTGGGAACCTCACCGCGGTACAAAACGGTCGGGTCTACGCCCAGGGAACGCGGTATCAGGGGCCAATCCTGAACCTGTTCCAGCTCGAGATGACCGCAAAACAGCTGTATCCGGACGCGTTCGGAGAGTGGCCGACCTACGAGGAGGGGCCGTATCCGGAGATTCCGGCGGACGAACGGCTGTTCGACCGTCAGCGCGTCGCGGACGCCATCAACGGGGAGATCTGATATGGAAGGATGTGTCGGTGCAGTGGCAGTCGACGCACGACCGGTCCGCTCGAGCGCCGTCCCCACAGCGGAGCCGGATTCCGTTGGATCGACTCGTCGGCCGACAACCGGAGTCCCGGTTCGGTCCTGCCGTCGAGTACGGCGGTGGTGACGACCGATGACTGGACCGACGCTCTGTGCGATCCGAGAAGTCGTCGCCGCGCTCGCGACGACGGGCGATCGATACTCTATCGTCTGTGGTCGAACCGGTATCAGACCCGTTCCCGCCGAACGGACCTCCTTCGGGAGCAAAGCGGCCGCTCGAGTCGCCGCGTGGGCGACCGAACGGTATCGGGCGACGGTGGCGCAGTACGATCCGTACGCGCCGCAGTACGACGTGATCGTCAGCGAACGTCCGGTGTGCGGTTCGGGTCCGAAGAACTCCGATCGATCGACGGTCGAGGGATCGGACGCGACTCGACCAGGGCCGAACCGCTCGCAGATCGGAGGCGATGCCAGCGCGCTGGTCGAATACTGTCACGCCGTCGGCGGTGGCGCCCTCGAGGCGGCCGCTCCCTACGACGGCCTCACGGAGACCATCATGGAGGCGTATTTCGACCGCGCCGGCACGGTCCCGAATGCTGAGACGCTGTGTGTCTGCCTGCTCGAGAGCATCGCGTTCGAACTCGACGCCCGACTCGACTTCGACGATCGGGCGTCGGTGCTGGCCGCCGCGGCCGCCGGCACGTCGACTGCGACGCCAAACCACGTTGCGGACGATCCGCTCGAGGAGGCGCTGTGGACGATTCGGTCGGTTGGCTTGCTCGAACACGCCGCGATCGAACGGCGCCGAGTGGACGAGGAGACCGGCGAACGATCGTGGACGATCAAGGTTGGTGGTGGTCCACTCGAAGGCCCGACCGACCGTTCGGTGGCGCTCCCCATCGTCTTCGAGTGTTCCGCTACGCTCCCGCGTCGATCGGTGTCGGTTACCAGCATCGAGCGCGTCGGCGACTCGACCGCCACGCCGTGGCGGCTTCGACTCCGGACGACCGCGGCGACCACTCGTCGGGATCGTCGCCGAACTCGAGGTGAGACCGCATGAGAGCTGTGACGCCGACGCACGCCGCGCTCGAGCGCGTCGAGGCCGAGCGAAAACACGTCGGTCGCGGGCTGGACGCGTACGATCGGTTCGCCGCCGACGTGCGCGAACTGGCGTCGGCCTCGTCTGGCACACACTCCGAAAGGACCCTCCCCGATGGAGCCGGACAGTCACTGGCTCTGCCGGGCGCTCGTTCGGGTCGCCGGGACACCGACGGATTAGCCGAGCTCCGGTCGGCGTTTCGCGAGACGGTTCAGCCCTTCGCCGTCGCCCATCACGATCGAGTCGACTCGAGTCGAGATGCGATCGGAGAGGAACTCGGTGACGAACTCGCCCCGGCGCTCGAGTCGACAGCGTCCGGGCCAATCTCGCCCGCGCTGAAAGCGACAGTTCTGTCGGCCGCCGAGCGGCGACGGATCGAGCTTCGGACCGTCGAACGTGCACTCGCGACCGAGGAGGCGTCGTTACAGGACGTCCTCGAGTGCATCGAGGGGGTCGCCGACTGGCTCGTCGATGCGGACCGAACGCCGCTGAGTGCGTTGGACTTCACGGCGCTCTCCGAGCGCCACGAGACGTTACGATCGCATCACGATCGGTGCGAGACGGCCGTTTATGACCGCCAGACCGTGATACGTGGCCGGACGGCTCGCGGGACCGTCGTGGTCAGCCACCGTTCGCTCGTCGACCGCCTCTATCGAAGGCTCTCGAGTCCCCATCCGGCGTTGTCGACCGTCGTTCGAGTCGCGGACGTCTGTCGAGAGTGTCGACGAATCGTCCGCGATCACCTCGTTAGACGCACATGAGAGGACGTGGTTCACCGGAACGCACCCGAAACCGAGCCCGATCGACGGCCTCATCCGGCAGGGTCGATTCGTTTTCGCGGTCCGGTACGGGACTGATGGGGCGATGACCGGGGCGCCACAGTACCTGCTCGTCGTCTACGCCGCCCACCGCAACGGGCTGGACGTCGTCCCGCCCGGTCACGTCGCAGACGCCCTCGGAACGGCGCCGTCGACGACCACCGAAGCGTTTCAACGGCTCGCGGATCGCGGGCTGGTCGAGTACGAACCGTACGACGGAGTGGTGCTTACGGCCGACGGCCACGAGACGGCAGAAGAACTGTTCGAAGCGTACCTGACGCTCTCGCGGTTCTTTCGTGACGTCCTCGAGATCGACGATCACGACCGGGAGGCGATGATAATGGCGGGAGCCGTCGGTCGGCAGGTCGTCGATCGGCTCGCTACGACGGTTCTCACGGAAGATGTGTCGCCAGATTGCGTCGATCCCGCGTCCGCTCTCCCGCTCGTGGACGAACCGTAATCCGCAGTCGGACGAGAGCGGATCAACCTCGAGTCGGAGGAGTCGACCGATTCAGTGCGTCGCGTCCTCGAGAACGAGCGTATCGTCCTCCAGGTAGTGTTCGATGTGGTGTGTGTGTTCCTCGATGGTCTCGAGTTGTTCGCGGAGCATCTCCTCCGTCGCGTAGTCGCCGAGGTTGTCGGCGAGTTCGATGTGTTCGCGGTAGCTCTCGATGATGTCGCCCATCATCTCGAGGTCGTTTGCGAGCGAGGTTCTGACGTCGTAGACGTCCTCGTCTTCGGGTTCGACGGTCGCGTTCTCGGCGAGCGTCGTCATGCTCGCGTGTGGAACGCCGCCAAGCGCCTGCAGGCGTTCGGCGAGATCGTCCGCGGCGTCCTCGACGTCCTCGTAGACCTCCTGGAGGAAGACGTGGAGTTCGAGGAACTCGGCGCCCTCGACGTTCCAGTGGTGTTTGTGAAGCTGGTGGTAGAGGACGTACGCGTCCGCGAGATCCGTGTTCAGCGCGTCGACGATCTGTTCGGCCTTTCCGGGATCGAGTCTGAGCGCGTTTTCCTCGACCGTACCCGCTTCCTGTCGGACGGTTTTCTGCGTGTTCATCACGGTTCTCTCTCGAGCGCCCATCGTCTTAAAACTTATCAAAATAACTATATTTTTCGTGTCGCCTAAAACTCCGGCGCGCTTCGAGGCAGGTCGGAAGCGGTTTCGATCGACAGTACTAGCGTCAACTCACATTCAATAACCTGATGACGTGTTCGATCGAACTCATTATCACCGGTCTCGATCGGGTACCGTCGGCGACGACAAAGGACAGTATAAAGACCAACCGGTCCGTCGTGGGTGACATGACGACGCTCGGAACGGCGAGCGCGGAGCCCGGCGAGGTCGACACGGGCCGTCTCGAGGTCGGCGAAACCCGAGATGGGAGTCCGTTCGGTCTCCCCGTCGCCGTCATCAACGGCGCCGAGTCGGGGAAGACCCTCTATATGCAGGCGGCGAGCGACGGCGACGAACTCAACGGCGTCGGCGTCATCAGTCGGGTCGTCCCTCGACTCGATCCCGCCGAACTCTCCGGAACGATCCTGATCGTCGGGATCGTCAACTACCACGCGTTTCAGGTCGCCGAACACCGCAACCCGGTCGACGATACGAAGATGAACCGTGCCTATCCCGGCAACGAGAGCGGGACCTCGAGCGAACGGATCGCCGCGGCGACGTTCGAGGCCGGAACCCGCGCGGACCTGATCCTCGATCTCCACCAGGGGTCGACCAGCCGGATGATCGACGAAGTTCGCGTCAGGTGTGGGAAACGACACCGCCTCTACGACGACTGTCTCGAACTCGCGAAGGCGTTCGACTGTGGCTACGTTCTCGACCAGAAGGGCCCCGACGGACAGCTCGCACGCGCGGCCCCGGACGAGGGCGTGCCGACGGTCGATCCCGAACTCGGCGGCTGTGTCGGGTGGGACGAAGGGAGCATCCGGAAGGGGGTCGACGGCGTGTTCAACGTACTCACCTACTACGGCTTTCTCGAGGGCACCCTCGAGTTGAACAGACAGACGCGAGCGAACAGCTTCGAACAGTACGGCGCACCCGGTGGCGGACTCATCCGAATGAAAAAGAACCTCGGCGAACGGGTGACCCGCGACGAGGTGCTGTTCGAGGTGACGACTCCATTCGGCGAACCGAAAGAGACCGTCACCGCCGACAGCAACGGGATCCTGTGGCGGACCCGCAGACTCCCCCAAGTCGCAAGCGGCGAGTACGTCTGCTCGGTCGGCACCGACGTCGACTCCTACTGAGATGTCATCCGATCTCATCTGCCCGGCCTGCGGGACGACCTACGAAGCCGGCCCCGACGAACCCTGGCGCTGTGCGTGTGGAACTCCACTCGAGTTCGTCGACCGACCGTACCCGAGTGGCGACCCGCTCCCGCTGTCGCGACTCGACACGAGCGAGGGGCTGTGGACGTTCTTCGAGTTTCTCCCGATCGAACAGCACGTCACCTTCTTCGAGGGCTTTACGCCGCTCGTGGACGCACCCGGCTGGGACGCCTCGTTCAAACTCGAGTACGTCTTCCCGACCGGCTCGTTCAAAGACCGCGGCGCGACGACGACGCTCTCCCGGGCGGTCGAACTCGGCGTCGAAAAGGTACTCGAGGACTCCTCGGGCAACGCCGGCGCATCGATCGCCACCTACGCCGCCCGTGCCGGCATCGAAGCCGATATCTACGTCCCCGCGGACGTCACGCAGTCGAAGCTAATGGCGATCCAGCGAGCAGACGCCCGCCCGGTCCGGGTCGAGGGAAGTCGAGGAGACGTCACCGACGCCTGTCTCGAAGCCGTCGAGGGCGAACGCGACGAGTCGACGGCGGGCGAACGCGACCGCGGCGAAGCGGAAGACGATGGGGCACCGTTCCAGACCGGCGAAGGATGGTACGCGAGTCACGCCTGGAACCCAGCGTTTTACGCGGGAACGATGACGTTCGCCTTCGAGGTGGCGGCCCAGCGCGGCTGGACTGTCCCCGACGCGCTCGTCTTGCCGATCGGTCACGGAACGCTCTTTCTGGGCGCCTACCGGGGGTTCTCGTTGCTCACGGAGGCCGGGATCGTCGACGAGATGCCGCGACTGCTCGGCGCACAGGCCGCGGGTCACGCGCCGATCGTCGAGGCACTCGGCCGCGACCCCCTCGGCGAGGACGGGGTCGAAGCCGACATCGCCGAGGGCATCCAGATCGCGGCGCCCGCTCGCCGAGAGGAGATTCTCGAGGCGATCGAGTCGACCGACGGCGACGTCATCGCACTCGGTGACGACCCCATCGAGAGCGCGCTCGACCGACTCCACCGCGACGGCTTCTACGTCGAACCGACGTGTGCGGTCGCACCGGCGGCACTCGAGGAGTTTCGCGAGGACGGCGTGCTCTCCGTCGACGAGGACGTCGTCGTTCCGCTGACCGGGAGCGGACTGAAGACGCTGTGAGCGGTCGAGTTTGGAACCGGCTGGCACCCGGTCTTCGACGCACTCACAGCAGTCGCGTGACCTGCGTCCCGTTTCGTACGGACTGCTTGTACCGACGTATCGGCGCGGCCGCGTCCCATCACCGAGTCGCGCTGGAACTGACGTCCAGCGGATCGTATCGATCGAGTAGGGAGGTTCACACGACCGACAGACGCTATTCCATACCGACCAATCCGGACGATGATTTAGTTTCGCGCGACGCTAATTGAGTATCATCTTTAATTATTGTGGTCCCGTGGACCGCGTATGTGCTCGCTCGACGAACGGGTGGTGCGTTTGCTTACGGACGGAACGAATCGAGCGGTTCTCGAAGCACTCGAGGACGCGGATGGCCCGCGTTCGATCGACGAACTGGCCACGGAACTCGTCGCCCGGGAGGCGTTCGTCATTGACGCACTCGAGTACGACGAGCGTATCGAGCGCGCCCGAATATCGCTCTATCACGTTCGGCTGCCGAAACTCGACGAGGCGGGGCTAGTCGAGTACGACCGGGAGACGAACGTCGTCTCCCGGGGAACGCTCGCACCGGTCGCCGTCCGGTGGGAGGAGATCGAACTGGTCGACGAGTTGCTCTCGCGATTCGAGACGGGATCGACCGAAGACGAGCGCAAGATCGGCGTTCTCGAGGGTCGAAACGAGGTCTACGAGTACGCGCGCGAACTCGCAGAACGGGCGGACGAGGAGCTGTTTCTGATCTACACGTCGGGGGAGCTACTCGACGAGGAGTGTCTTCCCCACGCCGAGCGGGCGATCGATCGTGACGTCGACTTTTATGCCGGGGCGAAAGATCGGTCCGCTCGGCAGTTTTTCGCCCGACAGCTTCCGGAGGCGACGATCTGGGAACCGCAACTCGACTGGCTGCACGACTCGACCCGGCCACCCACGATCAGCCGACTCGTCTTCGCGGATCGTGAGACCGTCGTCGTCGGCCTCTGGGAGAACGGGGCCGACGGGACGAAAACCGAGATCGGAATGGTCGGGGACGGGCGGACGAACCCGCTCGTGACCCTCGTCCGCGAACTGCTCGGCCCGCGACTCGACCACCTCGATTACCAGAGCGAGCAGTTCCTCGACGGGCTCCCGTTCGAATCGTGAACCCGACATTCCTTTAGTCGCCCCCTGAATACGGGCGAGTATGTTCCTGTCTTTACGCGCGGAGGTCGAGGACGCCCTCGAGGGGGCACTCGCCGAACTCGAGTTCCCGACGGACGATCTCGGGATCGAAGAACCGCCCGAGGACGTCGAGAGCGTCCTCGCCTCGAGCGTTGCGTTTCGACTCGCGAGCGAGGCGGGTGCGCCGCCCCCACAGGTCGCAGGCCAGGTCGCAGAAGCGATCGACGCGAACGAACTGAGCTACGTCTCCGAGATCCAGACACAGGGTCCGTACCTCAACTTCCTCCCGAGTGAGGTCTACTTCGCGAAGACGCTCGCGGCCGGCACCGACGAAACGTACGGCTCGCTCGCCGACCGCGACGCGTCGCTCGTCGTCGAACACACGAGCGCGAACCCGACCGGACCGGTCCACGTCGGCCGAGCGCGCAACCCGATCATCGGCGACGCGGTCGCGAACCTGCTGGATTTCGCCGGCTACGACGTGTCTCGCCACTACTACGTCAACGACGCCGGTCGCCAGATGGCCGTCTTCACATGGGCCTACGAAACCTTCGACGCCGAGGACCTCGAGGGCGAGCCCGAACGCGACCGCATCGAGTACGACCTCGTTCGCTACTACCGGAAAGGGAATCGCTTCCTCGAGAACGCCGCCGAGCCCGAGGTCGAAGCGGCCGAAGCCGAGATCGATTCGATCATGCAGGGACTCGAGGCCGGTGACGAGGAGACCTACGAGCGGGTCAGCGAGGTCGTCGACCAGGTGCTCTCGGGGATGAAGACGTGCCTCGGTCGGCTCCCTGCGGAGTTCGACGAGTTCGTCAAGGAGACGCGTTTCATGCGCGACGGCTCGACCGACGACGTCGTCTCCAGACTCAAGGACCTCGACGACGCGGTCTACGAGGAGGAAGCCTGGCAACTCGACCTCGAGGAGTTCGACATCGAGAAGAACCTCGTCTTCTTGCGCTCGGACGGTACCTCGCTGTACCCCACTCGCGACCTGGCCCACCACGAGTGGAAGTTCGACAACTACGACCGCGCCGTGACGGTGCTTGGCGAAGACCACAAACTTCAGGCCCGACAGATCGACGCAACCCTCGAGTTGCTCGGCAACGACACCGACCAGCTCGAGCAGGTGCTTTACTCCTACGTCAACCTGCCGGAGGGGAAGATGTCGACCCGGCGGGGAACGGGCGTCGACTTAGACGACCTGCTCGACGAGGCGATCGACCGCGCGCGAGAGGAGGTCGAGACCAGGCTGGACGACCGCATCCGCGACGACGACTTGGACGACGCGGACGTCGAACGCATCGCCCACCAGGTCGGGATCGGCGCCGTTCGCTACGACATCGTCTCGAAACAGCCGACGAAGGCGATCACGTTCGAATGGGAACGCGCACTCGATTTCGAGGCCCAGTCCGCGCCGTACGTCCAGTACGTCCACGCCCGCTGTTGTGGCATCTTAGAGGAAGCCGGCTTCGACGTCGAAGCGGGCGAGTTCCCCGAGACCGACGTCGACGCTGACCTGCTCGAGACGCCGGCAGAACGAGCCCTCCTCGAGACGATCGCACGACTGCCCGCGGTCGTCGACGAGGCCGCCGACGATCTCGAGCCCCACCAGATCGCGACCTACACGCGGGAGTTCGCCGACCGGTTCAACGCGTTCTATCGCGAGTGTCCGGTGTTGAGCGACGGCGTCGACCCCGACCGCCGAGAGGCTCGACTCGCGCTCGTCACCGCCTCGAAACACACGGTCGCGAACGCGCTGTCGATTCTCGGCGTCGCCGCGCCGCGATCGATGTAGCCTCGACAGCCGTTTTCGCGGGTGACACTGATCGGATCGACGTTCGGAAAGAAACAGCGAGCCGCCGTTTTTCGGAACCGATCGACGGCGCTTACTCTTTGGAGTTGACGATCTTGTTCTTGAGTTCCTCGCGGGAAATCTCGTCCTCGAGGTAGTCGAGCAACCACTGGACGTCGACGGCCAGGCCGAGTACGTGCGCGCCGTCGTGTTCGATGTACAGCTCGACGATCTCGACGTCGCGCTTGAACCGGTCCGGATCGGCGATCGCGTACGCGAGGTCGTGTCCGACGACCTCGAGTTCTTTGTACAACTCGTCAGTGTCGGTGGTGTCGGTTTCGACGCCGACGCTGACGGTACCGTGGTCGTGCGTGACGTCGGTGACGGTCACCTTGTCACTGCCCGTCTCCACGTCGCCTTCGAATCCGGGTATTTCGTCGTCATCGTCGTCATCGTCGTCGTATCCGTCGTCGTACCCGTCGTCATCGTCGTATCCGTCGTCGTCATCGTCGCCGAACGAGTCGGGGTCGTCGTCGGTTTCTTCGTCGGTTTCACTACTGGAACAGCCCGCGAGCACGGTTGCGAGGACGGCTCCACTGCCGAGGAGGATTTTTCGTCGCTCCATGCTCGAGCGGTCGAGAGACGTCCGGATTAGTAATTAGCTCGTACCCCGGATACCCAAAACCGTTCGTTCACCTCGATTTATTTCTATACGATCCGGCGAGAGTCGATGTCTGAGAAGCGTGTTTTCTCGGTATTGGACGGAAAACCGCGCCAAATCACGTTGGATTCGAACACGTTCTGGAATCGACGACCGTCTCGAGGTCCGAGTAGTCACCAGTTTCGATAGAAGTCGTCGTTTCGACGGGGGAAAGGGGCATTCCAGGCACCTCCTACCGAGACAGTAGTGAGAGATCACCCCCGCTGTGACGGGAGTCGACGGATACCGCTCGAGGTCACGGACGGGCGACACACAGACGGCTTGCTGTCCAGACCTGTCGACGCGACCGCATTCGCGTCGCGATCGGACTGAAACCGGCCGACAGCGGCCCGTTTCATACGGATTGCTGTCCCGATGTCCCGGCGGTGAGTCGAACCGTGTGAGACGAGTCTCAGTGGAGGAGTGCAGCGAGTCCACCGTTGCAACCGCCGCACGGGTCACGGTTGCGCCGGAACTGACTGACAGTGAACCGTATCAGTTATCGGATTCCGCCTCGGTGATCGCACTCGAGACGTCGTCGTGTCCGGCTTCTCGCTCGCTCGCCGTCGGCTGTGGGTCGGGTTCGGAGCCCGACTCGTCGGCGTCGTCGGCTTCGGGCTGGTCGGCTCCGTCCTCGTCAGCGGACGTCGTGGGAACGTCGATGCCGGAGAGATCGGCGGCCAGTCGTCGGTACGCCGCGGACGCAGAGCTCTGTGGGTCGTAGACGACCAGCGGCGTCCCCGCACAGACGCTCTCGCGTGAGGTGGGGTCTTCGGGGACGGTCCCGAGCAACGGAATCTCGAGTTGGCCGGCGATCTCGTCGTAGCTGATGTCGCTGTTCGGGTGGGTACGGGTGACGACGAGTCCGGCGATCTCACCACCGGCGCGGGCGGTCAACTCGACGGTTTTCTGTGAATCCTGTACTGCGGCCGGTTCGGGCGTCGAGACGACGACGACCGAGTCCGCGAGGCCGAGCGGAAGGACGGTCTCGTGGCTAACGCCCGCGCCGACGTCGAGAAAGACGAAGTCGTAGGTCGACCGAAGTTCATCGACGACGTCACGGAGTCCTTCGGGGGAGGTCTTCGCGTACTCGTCTAGGTCGGTACCGCTCGGAACGGCGACGATGTTATCCGCCAACCGGTAGGTCGCGTCGGCGATCGACGCATCGCCTGCCAGTACGTCGTGAAGCGTCGTCGCGTCCGGGGTTAGACTGACGAACCCCGCGAGGTTCGCCATCCCCAGATCGGTGTCGACGATCGCCACGCGCTCGCCCGCCTGTGCGAGCACCGTTCCGAGGTTAACCGTCGTCGTCGTCTTACCGACACCGCCTTTCCCGCTCGCGATAGCATAGACAGTCTCGTGGGACATACTCGGATACTGTCCGGACAGTGGAACGGCTAGACCTTAAATCGTCACCTCGTCGCGAGGCTGTCCCCTTTCGACCGCGGATCTCCCCGCCGAGGCCACACACCAACCCAGCGACGCCGTACGCGTGGCGTGTCAAAGAATACTTACCCGCCGCACCGCTTTGTACGGCCAATGAGCCAGGAGGGCGAGCAGGAGCAATCAGACCGGAAGAAATACGAGTTTCGGAAGGTCATCGAGGATCTCAAGAACTACGACGGTTCTGGCACGCAGCTCGTGACGATCTACGTTCCCGACGATCGACAGATCAGCGACGTCGTCACCCACGTCACCCAGGAGCACAGCGAAGCGGCCAACATCAAGTCCAAACAGACCCGGACGGCCGTCCAAGACGCCCTGACGAGCATCAAAGACCGGCTTCGATACTACGATACGTTCCCACCCGAAAACGGGATCGTCCTGTTCTCGGGCGCCGTCGATTCGGGCGGCGGCCGAACCGAGATGGTCACGAACGTCTTGGAGAGCCCGCCCCAGCCCATCGAGTCCTTTCGCTATCACTGTGACTCCGACTTTCTCACCGAGCCCTTAGAAGAGATGCTCGCCGACAAGGGCCTCTACGGCCTGGTCGTCCTCGACCGACGCGAGGCGAACGTCGGCTGGCTGAAGGGCAAACGCATCGAACCCGTTAAATCCGCTTCCTCGCTCGTCCCCGGTAAACAGCGAAAGGGTGGCCAGTCCGCCCAGCGATTCGCCCGCCTGCGCCTCGAGGCGATCGACAACTTCTACCAGGAGGTCGCAGGGATGGCAAACGACCTGTTCGTCCCGCGGCGCCACGAACTCGACGGGATTCTCGTCGGCGGTCCCTCCCCAACGAAAGACGAGTTCCTCGATGGCGACTACCTCCACCACGAGATTCAGGACAACGTGATCGGCAAGTTCGACGTCGCCTACACCGACGAGTCCGGACTGAAAGATCTCGTCGACAACGCGGAGGACGCGCTGGCCGACGCCGAGGTGATGAAGGACAAACAGCAGATGGAGGAGTTCTTCGAGGAACTCAACGCGGGCGATCTCGCCACCTACGGCTTCGAACAGACTCGACGGAATCTGGTGATGGGGGCGGTCGACCGCCTGCTGATCAGCGAAGACCTTCGGAAGGACGTCATCACCTACGACTGCGGCGAGTGTGGAAACACGGATCGAGAAGTCGTCGACCGGCGCAAGTCGACGCCAGGACACACCTGTACCGACTGCGGCGCCGACGTCGAGGCGACCGAGGAGGATCGCGAGGACGCCATCGATCACCTCATCGAGATCGCCGAACAGCGCGGAACGGAGACGAAGTTCATCTCCACCGACTTCGAGAAAGGCGAACAGCTCTACAACGCCTTCGGCGGCTTCGCCGGCATTCTGCGCTACAGCACGGGCGTCTAAACGCACTGCTCTTCGATTCCCGCAAGTAGGCTCGCCCACGGATTCGGTGCTCGCGGTCGAAATCGGTCGTTTCTCCCGTAACGGTCTCTCCCGCTTTTCAGTTCGGACTCCCAGCAAAGCCGGGTATGCCAGATCGAGCGTTCGGCCGACGAGCCATCCTCGAGGGGGTCGCAATCGGCGGGGTCGGATCGCTTCTCGGAGCCGGCGGCGTCGCCGGCGGGATCGAACGCCGCACACGACGAGCAACGGCGTCCGCCCTCGAGCGACGCCACCCCGTCGCGAGTGAGCTGACGGTCGCTCCCGGATCGACGATGTTGTTCGAACTCGAGGCGCCGGTCGGATTCGAGCCAGGGGACGTCGAATGGGGCGGCGACGGAGAGACCGGCGGCGGCGGAACGCCGCTTGCGACCGACTACGAGTACGCGGCCGGGGTTCCGGCGACGTTTCGGACGTTCAGCTCGACGGGAACCCACCGCGTGACCGCAATATATGGGGCGAACGAATCAACCGCGTGGACGGTACGCGTCGACCCCGACGGCACACGATCGCCCGAGATCGATCTCCGATCCGAGCCAGGCGACGGCGAGCGGGTCGGCGTCGACGACCCCGTGACGTTTACGGCCGAGTCGTCGGCTCGAGACGGGACCCTCGAACGTCTCGTCTGGGTCGAAGGCCAGAACATGACGGTCCCGGACGTGACCGACCTCGAGGGCGATACCGACAGCGCGACGCTCGTACGTGAGCCGCCGGGCTGGACGAGCGCCGGCTATCCGACCATCGCCCTCGCCATCTCCGAAACGGGTGTGGTGAGTGACGCCGCGCGCGTCGACGGGCCGGAGATTCGTCCACCGCTCGAGGTTCGGATCGTCGAGACGAACGATCCCGTCCCCGCGGGCGAGACGCTCGAGGTCGTCGCCGAGGTGGAGAACGTCGGCGGCATAATGATGGTCGGTGATCCGACCCAGGAACTCGAGTTCGTCGTCGGCGAGGACCCCGAGGTCGTCGACGCCCGGACGGTCGCCGTCGACTGGCCGGAGACCGAACGGGTTACGTTCGCGTTCGAGACGTATCCGGTCGAGCGCGACGACCGGTTTCCCGTCCGCGTCGTCGGTGCTGACGACGCCGACGACCGGACCGTCGAGGTGACGGGGCGGGACGGCGCGGGCCCCGGATCGGACGTGGACGTGACGATTCTCGAGACCAACGCACCCCTCGAGGCGGGGGAGCGACTCGAGGTCGTCGCCGAGGTCGCAAACGCTGGAGCCGAACCGGTCAGCCGTGCGGTGGCGCTCGTCGTCGGGCACGATCCCGAGACGGTCGATTCGGCCACCGTGGCGCTCGAGGCCGGCGAGCGCGAGACGGTTCGTCTGGGCTTTCGGACGTACCCCGCGGCGCGGACGACCGAGTTCCCGGTCGTCGTCGACGCGGGCGACGACTCGGACGAACGCTCGGTTCGGGTGCGGGGAACGGTCGACGAACAGCATCGTCCGAGCCACCGACTCGGTGATACGGGGCGTGTTTCGTGGCACTTCACGTAGAACCACTGCGAGTAGGGTCAGCGAAACGGCTATTGCTCCTCGAGTAACCGGTCCCTATTCACGCGACCGATTCCGACCGCGAATACGACAACGCAGTATCCCACAGGAGTGAGATTCCCGACGTTGAACGCGCCACTGTAGCCGTTTCTGGTCGACCGAAAGAGTGTATAATAAATAGTTTGACGGTGTATTATGGGTCAGACTGCTGCCCGATTTCGTGAACTCATGCTGATGATGGCTGGTCTCCAAATCACCGTCGTTGGCGCTGCCTTCGATTCTCCGATCTTGGTAGTAAGTGGTGTTTTGGTTACCGTTTTCGCATCCGGATACGAACTCGATCGGTGGTTGAACGATCGCTGACGTTCAATATCCACTCCGGTCGCTCCGTTCCCGGATTGAACCAGGTCTCGCGTCCACGTATTCGCGTGTGCACCTACTCCGAAACGTTCGCGTGCTGTGACGATCTCGCATCACGAATCGGGATCGTCTGCAACGACTGACCCTCTTCTCGATCGATCGTTTGCCACAACAGAAGGGTTATGCCGGTAGTCTCGTATTACTCCTCGAGCAATGGACGACAGTCCGTCCGCCCCCGCATCGTTCGACGATCCACGAATCACCGAACAGTTCTATCGCCAACTCGAGGGGCCTGCGGGGACCCTCACACTCCTCGGGGTCGTCCACGACCACCCGGCGAGCGTCGCCCGCGTCGAGTGCGTCCTCGGGGCCGTTGATCCGGACGTCCTCGCGCTCGAGTTACCGCCGGCCGCCCTCCCGCTGTACCGCACTTACGCCGCCGACGGGGACGAATCCGGCCCCCCGCGATTCGGCGGTGAGATGAGCGCCGCGATCAGCGCCGCACCCGACGCGGACGTCGTCGGCATCGACGCCCCGAACTGGTCGTTCGTCCGGCGACTGGTGACCCGACTGGTCGCCGACCGCGTCTCGCCCGCGACGGCCCGCCGGGTCGTCTCGAGTCTCGGCGGTGCGACCCGGGAAGCGCTGACCTGCCGGGTCGCCGCCACGCTGACCCACGCCACCTCGATGACGGTGACGCGGGACGATCCGATCGAATACGGCTGTACGCCTACGGATCCGCCGGAGCGCCAGGCGGTCCACGAGCGATCACACGTCGCCACCGTACAAGCCCTGCTCGGCGGCGTCGAGGCGGACGGGACCGCGCTGGCCTACCGGGACGAAACCCGCGAACGGTGTATGGCCGACCGTCTCGAGGACGTTCGCACCGAGGGCGACGTCGTCGCCGTCGTCGGCGTCGACCACCTCGAGGCGCTCGAGGCGGCGCTGTCGACGGATGCGACGACCGACTCGAGTTGAGAACGACCGACTCAGCCGTTCGAACGGATTGTGCCATCCGCCGTCCGCACATATCGTGCGACCTCCAACCGGGACACTACTTCTCTACCGGCGACGTAAGGGTCGGATGGACGGAGAGATCGTTCTCTACATCGCGGTGAGCGTCGACGGCTACATCGCCAGCGAGGACGGTGGCGTCGAGTGGCTCGAGGAGTTCGAGTCGGCCCCCGAAAACGAACACGGTGGCTACGAGGCGTTCTTCGAGAGCGTCGACGCACTCGTGATGGGAGCGACGACGTACGAACAGGTGCGTTCGTTCGGCGAGTGGCCCTACGAGGACAGGCCGACGTACGTTCTCACACGCCGAGATCATCCACCTGGGCCTGAAGGGGTCCAGTTCGTCGACGACGAGGTGACGGCCCTGGCCGCCCGGGAGACAGCCAAACACGACCGAATTTGGCTCGTCGGCGGTGCGACGGTGGCTCGAGCGTTCCTTCGAGCGGGACTGGTCGACGAACTCCGACTGAGTATCGTTCCTCGTCTCCTCGGTTCGGGGATTTCACTCTTTGGTGACGATGGGGCGGCGATGAGGTTGAAACTGATCGAATCGACGACCGCCGAAAACGGCATCCTCGAGCTTCGCTACGCGGTCGGGGGCTGACTTACTCGGGGGAGGGAGACTCACTCTCTGGGACTGACTCGTGCGGTCACTGGTGTTCGAGTAGTGGTTGCCGCTCGAGCGCGTCTCGTTACTCCGACCGCGAGGGGATCGCACGGTCGTTGTATAATATCAGCTGAAACGATTCACACACTGATCGCACAGCTCACGGGTCGTTTCTCCCCGTCGTCGTCGCGGTTCTCGCTCATGGTTCGAAAATCGAAGATTTTCGTCATCACGAACGACCAGCGGTCGTTCGAACGACTTCGTTCGCTCACGGGTCACGTTCGTTCCCCGTTCGCCGTTCCGCGGTTCTCGTTCATGGTTCGAAAACCTTCGATTTTCGTCATCACGAACGACCGCTGGTCGTTCGAACGACTCCGTTCACTCCGAACCGCGCTCGCTCCCAACCGCGCTCGCTCCCAACCGCGCTCGCTCCCAACCGCGCTCGCTCCCAACCGCGCTTCCATCTGGCGACCAGGTGTACAATAACGTTCAGCGGCCACTATGGTGGGTTTCGGCGTACGCCACGAAGTTCTCGAGGATGCGGAGGCCGAGCGGGCCACTCTTTTCGGGGTGAAACTGCGTTCCCATCACGTTGCCGGCTTCGTTCGCGGCGATGGCGGCGAACTCGAAGCCGTACTCACAGGATGCGACGGTGTGAGAATCGATCGCCGACCCGTACGAGTGGACGAAGTAGACGTATGCCTCGTCGTCGTCTGCTCGTTGGACTTTCGGTCCACCGCTGTCGACGCCCGCGACGATCGGGTGGTCGCGCTCGATCGCGAGCTGGTTCCAGCCCATGTGGGGAACTTTCACGTCGTCGTGGGGAAGCCGTTCGACTCGCCCGGGGATGAGATCGAGGCCGTCGATCGTCTCGCCGTCCGGGGCACCCTCGGTGCTCTCCGTAAACAGTAGTTGCAACCCGACACAGATGCCGAGAATCGGCGTATCCGCGGCCGACTCGACGAGCACGTCGTGAAACGGCTTCGAGTTTCGAACGCACTCCTCGAACGCGCCAACGCCGGGGAGGACGAGTGCCGTCGCGTCGGCGATCTCCGCCGGATCGTCCGAGACAGCGACCGTCCCACCGGCGCGCTCGAGCCCTCGCCGAAGGCTTCGGAGGTTTCCGACGCCGTAGTCGATGATCGTTACGTTCACGCCCGCAGTTCGAAGTGGGCTCACAAATCCTTACCCATTCGTGCGGTTCGTCCCGATCAACTGGCCACCCGGTCGATCGACGAGGTCTATCGGAGCGCATCCGTTTACCGTAACTCGAGGCGAGACGGAGAGCCGATAGTCGGGACGGTGATCCGGTGATCGGGACGGAGAGTGGACGAACACGAGTTCGTCGGCATCGGCCGCGGTGGAGCCTTCCGCGTATCGCTACGGAGGGGCGCCGAACAGGACGTTCACGAGCCCGAAGTACGCGACGACGGCGATGACCACGACGGCAATGGCGAGCCCGAACGAAACGAGGAACTGGATTGTCTTTCGAAATGGGAGGACCATACGGAGTGAACGTCGTCTGTCCACAAATGATTTTCTCGAATGGTCCCGTGAAATGAAGTTCACGAACGACTGTCGTTCGGCTTCGCCGATACGTTCGAGTGAGGGGCGATACGGGACGGTTTCCCTGCTAAGCGTTCGTTACGGGCGGGACGGCGGGTCGATCAGTATCTCGCCGTTCCCGTGGACCGTCACGTAGTGGTCGTGGACGACGAACGAGAGCGTCGCGCCAACTCGAGGGGTTCCGTCGTGGCGCGGTCGAAAGAGCGCGTCGAGTGCGTCGGGATCGACGGAATCGTACAGCGAGATGCGGCTATCGGTCGGGTCGACGCCGATACAGTCGGCGAGTGCGTGGACGATCGTCGTACTGAGCGTTGCGGGTCCGTTCGGGTCGTGAAACGCGCGATACACCGATGGAGGGCGGTGTCGCGAAGCGGGGGATCTGTGTTCGGTCATACCAGTTCGTCTTCCTCGGTCACTCGGAAGTCCACGGATAAAAGCGTAATCGTCGATTACCGCTCACTCGTCGACTCGATTTAGTGGCGAAGCGTGGAGATACAGCGCCAGCAGTAGGTAAACGTCTGGTCGGCCGCGTTGTGAGCGCCACAGTGTGGACAGCGGATCGTCTCGCCGTCGACGTCGTGATCCTCGTCGGATTCGTCGAACTCGTCGACGTCGTCGGGCGCACGCGGATAGTGATCCGATCCCGGCGTCAGCCCCGACCGTCCACGATCCGGGTCGGCGAACGACGGCGAGGGCGTCCGCTCGTCGTCCTCGCGGCGGACGTAGACGTAGTACAGTAGCAAATGGAGAAGGGCGAACAGTATCACGTATCCGATGATCCAACCCACGAGCTCCATCACCGTGTCATTCGTTCGCAAGACACTTGGATGTTCCCTGAGTCAAGATCCGCGGACAGTCACGCCAGAGAACGGATTACGGCCGATCGAGGTCGCGGCCGAACTCGTCGAATACCTCGAGGTCGTCGGGGAGGTCGTACTCGATTCGGCGTTCCGTCTGACGGTTGACGCCCGCCTCGTCGATCGGCGTCGCGGCCGACTCCCAGCCCGGTTTGATCTTGACGCTTTTGGCCGGCATGCCGACGACGATGTGGTGGGCGGGCACGTCGTTCTGGACGACCGCTCGCGCGCCGACGATGGCGTTCTCGCCGACGCGGTTTCCGGCCCGGACCATCGAATCGTACGTGACACGCGCGTCGTCTTCGATGATCGTGTGGTAGTTACGAACCGTGGTCTGATCGACGACGTCGTGGTCGTGGCTGTAGACGTGGACGCCATCCGAGATCGAGACGCGGTCGCCGATGGTGAGCTTGCCGCGGTCGTCCAGATGGGCGTCGTCGTGGACGACCGCGTTGTCGCCGATGGTGATGTTGTGGCCGTAGGTAAACGAGATTCCCTTGAAGAAGCGACAGTTCTCCCCACAGTCGGCAAAGAGGTGATCCGCCAGCATCCGGCGGAAGCGGAGCGCGAACTCGACGTTGTCCGCGATCGGGAGACTGTCGAACTGACGCCAGAGCCACTGGAGGTGTTTCGACCGCCTGAAGCGCTCTTCGTCCTTTTCCGCGTAGTACTCGCTCTCGAGGGTGGTGTTACACGGATCGTAGCTCTGGAGTCGCACGCGTTCGGCCGGTGAGACGGACTCGCCTCCTTGCCAGCGCTCGTAGGCGTCCCGGTCGCCCGAGAGGTCGATCAGGACGTCTTCGACGACTGAACACGTGTCCTCGTCGCTCGAGAGCCGACGATCGACCTCGTCGATGAACTCGCGCATCGCCGTCTCCGCCTCGTCGGGAAGCGAGACGTACCGCTTTGTCATACCTCGGGAGTTACGCCGCGGAGTTGATAGGGGTTCGGTTGTGCGTCCGTCTCGCCGGATCTCGCCGGTGACTCGAGTGTTACCGGCGATCGAGTCGACGCTCGCTCCGCCCGTCCACTCTCCGTCACCGCGTCGACGACTGCCACCGCGAGAGGATGAGCGCGGGGAGCGCGATCGAACCGGTCACTAACAGGACGCTCACCACGGCCGTCCCGACCGTGAGCCGATCCGGGCGGACCTCGAGTTGGGTGATAGCGAGTGGAACGAGGACGGCGACGGCGAGGACGACCACGAGCAAGACGCGGTCGGGTGACCACCGGGGAGCGTCGTCCATACCCGACGTAGTCCGCGGACGCTGAAGAACGGTTCGACTCAGGGCACATTTGGAGACGCCCGACTCGCCACGCATCGGGAGGCGTTCGACTCACCGCGCCGAAGCCACGTCTCACCGCACCGAAGCCACGCCTCGCCGCTCCGAAGGGACGGATCCACGAAAACGGCCGAACCGGTTCGGACCGACGGGTTCAGCGTTCCGCACGCCATAAGTTTCCTCGCTTCGAAGGGGTCGGTATGGAATACCGCGAACTGGGCGACTCCGGTGTCGAGGTCAGCGAGGTCGGCTTCGGCGCGTGGGTCGTCGGCACCGACTGGTGGGGCGACCGCTCCGAGGAAGACGCCCTCGAGATGGTTCGCTACGCCGTCGAGCAGGGGATCACCTACGTCGATACGGGCGACGTCTACGGCCACGGCCGGAGCGAGGAGCTGATCGGCGAGGCTATCGCCGACGTCCGCGAAGACGTCACGCTCGCAACCAAGGTCGGCTACGACTTCTACAACAACCCCCAGGCCGGCCACGGGGAGCTTCCGAAGGAGATGGACACGGAGTACCTCCGTGAGGCCGTCGAACGCTCCCTCGAGCGCCTCGACGTCGACGCGATCGACGTCCTCCAGCTTCACAACGCGAACGTCGAGGAGATCACGCCCGACGTCCTCGAACTGCTCGACGAACTCGAGGAGGAGGGGAAGATCCGCGCTCGCGGCCTCGCACTCGGACCGTCGATCGGCTGGCTCGCGGAGGGCGATTTCGCCATCGAGCGGGAGTTCGACTCCGTCCAGCTGGTCTGGAACGTCTTAGAACAGGAGGTCGGCAACCACTTCCTCGAGACGATCGCGGAGACGGGATCGTCGACGAGTCTCGTCCCGCGGGTCCCCCACTCCTCGGGAATCTTAAACGAACAGGTCACGCCGGAGACCGAACTCGGCGAGGGCGACCACCGCGGGTTCCGCCCCGACGAGTGGTACGAAACCGGCTGGGAGAAACTCGAGAAGCTTCGCTTCTTAGAGCGCGCGGAGCCACGGTCCGCGGACGAGTCGGGTGAACGCGAGCGGACGATGGCTCAGGCGTCGATCGCGTGGCTTCTCTCACACGAGCCGGTTGCCAGCGTCACGCCGACGTTCCGGACGACCGACGACGTCGACGAGTGGGCGGCCGCAAGCGACGTGGCGAAACTCTCTGACGACGAGATGGCCCGCGTCGCCGACCTGTACGAGGCCGGATTCGACATCGACCGGGACGACGGAATGGACTCGCTTCGATCGTCGGTTGGCGGCGAGGACATCCAATCGGCGGGACTGGACAAGCTCGCGGCCGATTGATAACAGACGACCGACGCGGCCGTCGGTCGGTTCCGGGTTCGGTCACAGGGAGATCGCACTCGACGGCGACGATCAGGCCTCGGTTCGGCGCTCGGGGTCGGTCTCCGACGCTCGGCCGGCGACTCGGAACGAGAGCGTCACGACCGTTCCTCGAGGCTCGTTGTCCGAGATCGAGAGCTCGCCCTTCGAGAGCGTCGTGGTCCACTTGGCGATCCACAGCCCGAGCCCGCTTCCGTGAGCCAACGGTGTTTCGGTTCGACTCTCGAGGATCCGACGTTCATCCTCGGGAATCCCCGGGCCGTCGTCGGCGACCGAAACGTGAACCCGTTCGTCGTTCGTCTCGATACGGACGGCCACGTGCGGTCGTGCGGTGTCGTTGTGAACGACGGCGTTCTCGAGCAGATTCTCGATCGACGCCTCGACCAAGAGTTCGGAGGCCACGGCGGTCGGTACCGACGATTCGGGGGTCGTACACTCGAGCGTCGCTTCGGGATAGGCCGTCGCCGTCGTCTCGATGACGCGGTCCGTGACGGCGGTGACGTCGACGGCTTCGGTGTTCGAGGACGCACCGAGCGTCTGTTCGAGCGTCCGCGCTTTCCGTCCGAGCGAGACGACCCGGCTCGCGCTCTCTTTGGCCGCGTCGATGTGGTCGTCGGCCGGACTCGACGCGGACTCGGCGGCGGTCTCGAGGTGGCCGATGACGAGCGAGAGTTCGTTTCGCAGGTTGTGCTGAAGGACGCGATTGAGGACGCTGATCCGCTGTTCGCGATCGATCAGCCCGGTGACGTCGTCCAGGTGGACGATGCGTCCGGTCTGGCGATCGAGACGGTCCGTAAGCGGCGTCGATCGGTACCGATAGACGCAGGTTCGACCGTCGATCCGAACGGCGAGTTCGTCGCCGATCTCGTAGTCGGCAGGGAAGATCTCACCGACCGGGTCGCCGATCTCCGGATCGTCGAGAATCCGCTTTGCGACGGCGTTGACGTCGGCGACCGTCTCGTTTCGGTCGACGACGATCACTCCGTCGTCGAGTTCTTCGACGAGAACGTCCCGAGCGACGGGACGGAGATCCAGCAGGTCGAAGTGAAACAACGCAAGCGCGAAGGCCCCACCGGAGACGGTTAGCGCGGGCGCCGTGAAGTCGATCGTCGATCCCGGCTCGGTGACGACGTTGACGAACGCGTTCGTCACGAGCGGAACCGAACCGGCGACGACGAGCAACGCGGACTGTTTGCGATAGAGCGTCCCTGACCGAAAGAAGACGCGGGCGAGAAGCACCAGACTCGCACCGACCAGGAGATAGGAGTAGGCGACGTTGAGCCAGAACAGTGGACCGGGGTCGACGGCTACGACCGACGCCTCCTGGACACGCGTTACCGCCACCGACCGGAAGTAATAGCCGTGGTATTGATTGGTCCAGACGCCGGTGAGGACGACCGCCGGAACGACCGACAGCAACCCGTAGACTTGCCTCGAGAGCCACTCCCCCTTCCCGGCGTACGTTGTGGCGACGACGAGATACGCGACCGGGACGGCGACGGTTCCCGGGTATCGCAACTCGTTCCACAGACGGACGGTTTCGGGGTCCGTCGCGGCGATGCTGATGCCGTAGGGGAACGCCCAGGCCGCGGCGCTTACCAGCAAGAACGCGACGGGCCACGACATCGGGTTGGGTCGGTTTCGTATCGCCTCGAGGGCGAGCAGAAACGAGAGCGTCCCGCTGGCGAGAACGATGGCGACCGGAAGCGAAACCCCCCAACTCATAGCTGTCTTGCCTCGTTGATTCGACGGCAGTGGTCTGGCGGATGATACCCCTTAACAATATTGTCGCCGAACCCCGTCAAACTACTGCCCGGGCCACCAGTACTGATACGGAGTGTTGGCAACCGACAGTATATAGTAACAACTGAAATGACTTACACGCGGATCACCGATCTATCTGGCGATCATATGCGCAACGACGTTCAGTGGCGACGATAACAGTCGTTGAAACGATTCTCTGCATTCAGCGGTGATCGTATCGGACGCCCGTAGACGAGCGGGAGTGTCCCCCTCCAAGAGACGGGCCCATGTCCGACGAGTTATCGCACTCGAGGCGACTCGAGGCGGCCGTCGAGCCACTCCTCCCAGGAAATCGTCCCGACGGAACGATCCGGACAGGTCGCCGTCCCGGAGCGGAACTCGGCGGCGGTCGAACCGGGGATCGGAAGCCGAACGATCGGCCGGCGAACGCCCGTCGTATCCCGGTAGGTGCTCGCGAGTTCCCGAACGGTTCGAACGTCGGGTCCGCCGACGTCCGGAACGCGGCCCCTCGGCTCGAGTGTCGCACGCTCGACGATCGCATCGGCGGCTTCGCCGACGTCGATCGGCTGGATGCGAAATCGCGTCGGGAGCGCCCAAACGGGGACTCGAGTAACCGTCTCGAGTAACTCGAAGACGAACGAGTGAAACTGGGTGGCGCGGACGATCGTCGAGGGAACGGAACTCGCCGCCACTGCGCGTTCGGCCCGATACTTGTGCTGGTAATACGAGTAAGGAATAGCGTCGACGCCGACGATCGAGACGTAGACGACGTTCGCGACGTCCGCGCCCTCGGCCGCCTCGAGGAGCCGTTCGGTGCCGCGAACGTCGACCGCCTCGCTGTCGCCTCGCGGGGCCGACGCGGCGTGAATCACGACGTCGATTGCCGTCAGCGCCTCCTCGAGTCCGGTTCCGTCGAGGAGGTCGAGTTCGACCCACTCGTCGTCGTCCGCTGTCGGCGGCGACCGGCTCGCCGCCCGCACGTCGTGGCCCGCCTCGCGGAGGCGCGGACGGAGTTCGTTGCCGAGCGTTCCCGTCGCGCCGGTGACGAGCGTCCGAGTCCGTGGTGTCATCGATCCCTAGTTGGGACCGAACGACCGAATCGACGACGCCGGATACGTCTGGATGATTTAAGTATAGGGCGTCGGCAGGACGAGTATGAAGTACGTCCGGCTGACTCTCGATGCCGGCGGTCGCGAGGCCGATATTCACCCGATGTACGACGTGCTGGTCAACGCGCCGTACGTCGATCGAGCCATCGCCATGCACTGGAGTTTCGTCGGCGACGAACTGGGAATGATGCACTACGTCGAGGGCGACCGAGTGGCCTTCCGGGACGCCCTCGAGCGGATTCCGGAGGTGTTCGACTACGCGCTCACGCCGGACGACGGCGGCTCGTTCTACGCCTACGTCCGTGATTCGACGACCGAACCGCTCCGGGAACTGTTCGGTGCGACCCAGCGCTGTCCCGCCGTTGCGCTCCCGCCACTCGAGTACGCCGACGGAACGGTATCCTACGCGGTGTTCGGCCCGGCCGAGGAGATCCAGCGAACGCTCGAGCGATTCCCCACGCAGATCGACGTGACGGTTTCGGCGGTCGGCGGCCTCTCCGCGCTCTCCGGAGTGATCGAGCCGACGGTGACCGATCGCCAGCGCGAGGCGCTCGAGACCGCGCTCGCGATCGGCTACTACGACGTGCCCCGCGAGGCCAGCCACGAGGACGTCGCCGAAGCGATCGGCTGTGCGCCGAGTACCGCCGCCGAACACCTGCGGCGGGGCGAGGCCAACGCGTTGCGAGCGCTGTTCGACGGCTCGAGGCGGTGGGAGTGAGCTGGTCGTCGCTCCTCGAGCGAATCGGTCGGACGACGAGTCGGTTCTTCGTCGTCTGGGTGCTCGTCGCGTCGGCGCTGGCGCTCTATACGCCGGAGACGTTCACCCCGATCGCCGACTACATCGCACCGTTGCTCGGCCTCGTCATGCTCGGGATGGGGCTGACGCTTTCGCCGGAGGATTTCCGTCGCGTGCTCGAGCGGCCGCGGGACGTGTTCGTCGGCGCAGTCGCCCAGTGGGTGTGCATGCCGCTGTTCGCGTATCTGCTCGTCGTCGGCTTCGGGATCCCCTGGGAGATCGGTGTCGGCTTGATCCTGCTCGGTGCCGCGCCCGGCGGGACGGCCTCGAACGTGATGACGTTCCTCGGGTGCGGTGACGTCGCTCTGTCTGTCACGATCACCTCGGTGACGACCCTCGCCGCGCCGCTGGTGATGCCGGCGTGGGTCGTCGTCCTCGCGGGCGAGGGGATCGCCGTCACGTTCGCCGAGATGGCGCGGGAGATCGTCCTGATCGTCCTGATTCCGGTCGTCGGCGGAGTCGCCCTCCGCCTACTCCTCGACAGGTACGCACCCGCGGCGGCGAAGGCGGGGCTCTCGATCTTTCCGGCGATCAGCGTGATCGTCATCGTCGCGATCGTCGCCGCGGTCGTGGGACTCAACGCGGAGGACGTACTCGGTGCCAGCGTCGTCGTCTTGCTCGCGGTCGTCGCACACAACGCGCTCGGACTCGGCGCCGGCTACGGGGTCGGCCGGCTGACGAAGATGAGCGAGGAGCGAGCCCGCGCCTGCGCGTTCGAGGTCGGCCTCCAGAACAGCGGCCTCGCCGTTGCGCTCGCGGTCGCGTTCTTCGATCCGATCGCAGCCCTGATTCCGGCGCTGTTCAGCGTCTGGCACAACGTGACCGGACCGGCGCTCGCGACTTTCTTCGTCCGACGCGACGGCGAACCGATCGCCGAGTACGAACCGGTCACGGTTTCGGACTGACGCCGACCGTCGCGTTTTCGATCCCCCCGAATCCCCTTAGTCCCATTCAATGTCTTGGGAGATACGCTTATACTGTCCGATAGTGTGTCACTCAATATCATGGTTTCAGTCACGTACGTTCCGAAGGCCTGCGCCTACATCACTCGAGAGACCGGCGAGTTGCTGGTCTTCGAGGGGCCGGGCCACCACGGGTTACAGATTCCGAAGGGAACTCTCGAGTCGGGAGAGTCGCCACAGGAAGCGCTGTTTCGTGAAGTTCGGGAAGAGAGCGGTCTCGGCACGCTCTCTGGAACGCACCACCTCGCGACGGACGTCTGGACGCGGCGTCACTCGCCGCCGAAACGGTACGTCCGTCACTTCTACCACGCGACCGTCCACGAACCGCGCGAGCGCTGGAGTCACGTCGTCGATGACGGCGGCGACGAGCACGGCTCGACGTTCGAGTTCCGCTGGATCGACCCCTCGAGTGCGCGGGAGTTCGCGCTGGATCTCGACGATTACGTCCACTTACTCCCGACAGTCGACGTCGCCGACGCCGACGCGGCCGCGCTGGCGTCCGATTGATGCGGTTTGCTGTACCGAGTTTCCGGTGGGACCGCGACCCAGAGCGGTTGCACCGGAACTGAGGAACAGCAGACCGGAAGTGACGACTCCGAACCGACGTCGCTCACTTCGAGAGCGCGCGTTCGACCGCCTCCGCGACGCTTCTCGCCTTCTCCGCGAGGTCCGCCTCGAGCACCCCGTCGTCGACGGCGGCCTCGAGTTCGTCCGCGTCGACGATCTCGACCGTCCCGTCGGGGCGTTTGATCACGTCGACGTAGAGGTCGACGTACCGAACCGTATCGGGAAAGAGTTCGACGGGCGTACAGACGTTGACGTACGTCCCCTTCGTTCCCCCGTCGGCCCCGCGATACGTCGTCGGGTACCACCACCGGCCCTCACGGAACTTGGTCACCGCCGTGTCGCCCTCGTCTTTGGGCGTCCCGAGCGCGTCGTAGCTCCCGCCGCCGCTCATCGAGCGCTCGAGCGTGAGTTTTCCCTCGGGATCGACCGCGGTGACGTCACCGTAGCCAAGCGAGATCAGCCGGCCGTCGGGCTTGCCGTGGCCGATCTCGAGTCGGTCGCCGTCGGCGGGTCCGAACTGACGCGAGACGGCGCCGAAGGGAAACGAACCGTCCGCGTCGCCATCGGTTTCGGGCGAGCCGGCCACCGCTTCGGCGAAGTCGACCGCCGCGCTCGCCGCCCGGTCGGCGGCTTTCGTCCGGTGGTGGCCGGCCATCGTCGTCTCGACGTCCCGGCGGGCGTCGTCCAGTGCGAACCTTGACTCGCGGCCGAACCAGAGCCAGGCCGTCGTCCGCGGCTCGGCGAGTTCGCCCGGTTCGCCGGGGTCGGCGGGTGCGTCGGCGAGTCGATCCTCGAGAGCCGCCAGGCGATCGACGCCGTCTTCGAACGCTTCGCTCATCGCCTCGAGGTCGGCGTCGGCCGCCGTCTCCCGCCAGCGCAACCCCCAGCCGTCGGGGACGTCCGTCGAGAGCAGGTCGGTCATCCCGACGAGTTCCTCGCCGCGCTCGCCGCGGACGGCCGCCGAGACGCCGGTTCGGTCCCGCGAGAGCGTACAGAGACCCCCCCGGATCTCGAGAGAATGTGTGACGAGCGGCCGATCGTCGTCCCACGGCGGGATCGGCTCGTCGACCTGCACACGGTAGCGGTTGCCGGCGTCGACGTAGCCGTCGACGTCGTCGTATTTGAGGTAGCCGCGCCGGCCCTCACCGAGGTCGACCGGCGCGCCGCGACCGCCGCCGCCGTCGATCACTTCGGCGTCGAAGACCGCACCCCGCGGGACCTCACCGTCCCACCGGAACGCGTCGATCGCGACGTCCTCGAGTTCCGCACAGACCGCCTCGACGGCGTCGGGTTCGCCGGAAATCTCGAGTCCCTGCCGGTCGCGGGTCGTGTAGATCGTGACGTCCGCCGGCGCGAGGGCGAACTCCCGGTCGAATCGCTCGCGGATCGGTCCAGAGGCCTGGACAACTTCGAGGCCGTTCTCGGCGAGCAGTTGGGTGACGGCGGTCGTGTAGATGCCACGGACGCGGACGGTCGTCATCGAGTTCGCCCCCCGTCGGGCATCGAGTGAGTTCGGCCGCCACGCGCCACTCGAGTTCGATCGTCGCTCGGTAGTCGAGTTCGACCGTCGTTCGTCGCCGCTCCGTCGCCAACTCGTCTGCACACCGCGTCGGGTTCCGACACGACGATCACCGGAACGTCTCCCGGTCGGGCGCGAACCGGACCCGGTCGTGGATCGGCGGCCCGAGCGTCAGTTCGACGGAGTCGTCGTCCAGAACGCGGCCGTCCTCGACGTAGGCGCCCCACGTGTCGAATCGGAGCCAGCCCCGCATCTCGTCGGCGTGTGTCGTCAGATCGAGCGATTCGACGGCGTGTTCGGGGTACTCCGCGCTCGAGTGAGCCATCTCCATATCCGAGTACACCGTTTCCCGTTCGGCGAAAAACTCCTCGAGTGCTGCCGCGTCCGCCTCGACGGCCTCGACGACGGCCTCGGAGACGGCCCTGAGGTCGTCGGTCTCGAGGCCGACCTCGCGAAGCGCGCGCTGGGTTCGCTGATCGAAGTGCATACCGGCCGTTGGCGCGCGAACCCTTTGTGGATTCCGAGTTTTCGCCGACTCGCCGTGAGAGATCGGAGTCGACAGCCGTCGGCGTCGAGGCGGCACGAACGCTTACCGGAGAGCAAGCCGTAGGACGTCGTATGTCGCGAAGGCGAGACCCGGTCGAGCGAGCCGACCAGGAGTCGACCGACCTCTACGACGTCTCGACGTGGGAGCCACGGTCGCCGGTCGACCGCCTCTCTTATGGCGTCTATCGGGCGGTGAGCTACGGATTTCGCGGGATCGTCCTGTTGGTCGCGCTCGGAATCACGATCCTGTTGCTCGTCCAGCCGGCCATCCTCGTCCTCGAGCAACCGCTTCTCGGGATCTTCTTCGGACTTTCGGTCGTTCCGGCGGCGGTACTCGCCGTGTTCATCTGGTATACGGATATCACGTCCTCCGAACCGCTCGGATTGCTCGTTGCCACGTTCGTCCTGGCCGTGTTGTTCGCGACGTTCGCGGCGGTCGTAAACTCGGTGACGAGACCGTGGTTCGAACTGTTCGGCGCAGTCGGAATGGTGTTCTTTTTCTTCCTGATCGTCGGTCCCGTCGAGGAGACGGTCAAACTGCTCGCGGTTCGGGTCTTCGCCTACCGAAGCGAGTCGTTCGACGCGGTGATCGACGGTGCCGTCTACGGTGCGGTCGCGGGGCTCGGCTTCGCCGCCATCGAAAACGCGATCTACATCGCCAGCACGGTCGCCGAGGCGGAGGTCGGATTGTTCACCGCGGCGACCGGAATCACGACCGTTCGCGCACTCGTCGGCCCCGGTCACGTCCTCTACTCCGCGATCGCGGGCTACTACCTCGGACTCGCGAAGTTCAACCCCCAGTACGCCGGTCCGCTCGTCGTCAAGGGACTGTTGATCGCATCGGTGCTTCACGCAATCTACAACAGTACCGTCCAGGTCGTCCCCGACATCGCCGCGGCGCTGTATCCCGTCTCGCCCGAACTGGCGTTTATCGGCTACGTGATCGTCTTCGACCTCGCGGTCGGCTACTACCTCTACCGGAAAATCGCCCGCTACCGGCGTACCTACGACGCCGTCAGAGACGATACGGATTCCCCGCCACGGCCCGAACCAACCGAGTTCGACCCGCCCTCGAGGTGAATCGACCCTGTCGTTCGTGTTTGGCCCACAGCCCACCCGTGGCGTTGGTTACTCGGTGGGATCGATACCGACTATCTCGAACCGTGCGCCGCCGGACGTGCTCTCGGTCGCCCGAATCTGCCACCCGTGGGCTTCGACGATTCGCTTGACGATTGCAAGCCCCAATCCAGCGGTTTCGCCACCCCCGGACGCGACCGGTTCGAAGATCTCCTCGGCCAGATCGGCGGAGAGACCGACCCCATCATCTTCGACGTAGAATCCGTCCTCACACGAGCCGACACGGACGGATACGTCGTCTCCACCGTGTTCGATCGTGTTTCGAAAGAGGTTCTCGAAGAGGTGACAGAGAGCCCGCGGATCGGCGTTGGTACGCGGGAGGTCGTCTACCTCCAGTTTGCCACGAGCGGTGTCGACGGTCTCCCAACAGTGCTCGGCAAGTTGAGCCAGATCGGTCGACTCCTTCTTATCGATCGTTCGTCCGTGTCGAGCAAGCGCCAGGGTCTGGTTGACGATCTGATCGATTCTCGTGAGAGCGATATCGACGTCCTCGAGGTGATCGCTGTCACACTCCGTGCGCGCCAACTCCAGATACCCCTGTGCGATAGTGAGCGGATTTCTGAGGTCGTGGCTCACGATGTTACTGAACTCGTTGAGCCGCTCGTTCTGACGTCGCAATTGCCGTTCGCGCTCTCTTCGCTCAGTAACGTCGCGGCCGACCGCCACCGAGCCCTGTAACTCGTCCTCCGCATTGACGATCGCATGGGAGTTCCACGAGATGATGCGCTCCGATCCATCTCTGGTTGTGATCGTCGTCTCGAACGCTTCGACGGCTTTCTCTCCCTGTAAGATCTCGCCAACGTAACACAGTATTTCGCGTCGATACTCGTCGTCCGGATACAACCGCGCCCAGATGTTGTCATCACCGACGACGTCGGCGGCGGGATAGCCACTGATCTCCTCAGCGGCTCTGTTCCAGAGAGTGACGTTCCCCTCCTCGTCGAGGGTGTTGATCCACACGTTCGCACTCTGGATGATGGCGTCTCGGAATTGATTCAGTTCGCTGAATGTCTCCGTTCGCCTCTCCTGGTTTCTCTCCGATCCCATTTGGGGATGATCTGGACAGGTATAGCGGTCTGTCGTATATCAATTCGTTGGTTAGTGTAAGGCCGACTCCGGGGGCCAGGCACTCCGTTACCGAGAAACGTCCGTTCTGAGGCCGTTCTACTGAGCTGGAACGACTCGGAGAATAGTGTCGAATATGAATAATATCGGAATTGTCGCGCTCGAGTACACGTTACGATAGTCGCCATCGACCGTCGATCGAGGGGACTCGAGCGACCGAACTACGCTAACGTTCAGCGGGAACGGTCGTTCACCACAGCGTATTTTTTGGTCGAACGGTAAGTTCGCGACGATGATCTCGCCCATCGCGTCCCTCGTCGCGTTCGTCGTCGCAGTGCTCGTCGGGACTCTCGCGATCTACCTCGGCGCGAGCGTCGTCACCGACGAGGAGAGCTACTCCCGCGCGATGTTCACCGCATTTCTCGGCGCGATCGCCTGGGCGGTGACGTCCTGGATCCCACTCGTCGGGTCGTTGCTCGCACTCGTCGCCTGGATCTGGGTCATCAACTGGCGGTACCCCGGCGGCTGGGTCGACGCCGCGATCGTCGGCTTCGTCGCCTGGTTCGTCGCCTTCGTGATCCTGTTCGTCCTCAACACCGTCCTCGGACTCGGCGTCGGCGCGTTCGGGGTTCCAGGGGTCTGATACGGACTCCCCGCTGTACCGATGTACCGGTGAGTCACAGCCGTGTCGCGGGCAAACCGGTTCCGACGGACAACAGACCGCCCCACGATTCGAGCCCGAACGCGGCTCGAGGTCGGTCAGTAATCGACGATCTGTTGAACGTATAGCTGAACGTAGACGCCGTACCAGACGACCGAGAGCAACTCGCCGACGCTCGTCGACAGCAGGCCGACGGCCGATCCGAACGAGTCGCCGCCGGCCGAGGGCAGGCTGCCGGCAACGTAGAAGAAACCGGTGCTCGCGACGGTAGCGAGCACCAGTAGGAGGAACTTCCAGCGAAGATTCGTCGTGATCGTCCAACTCGTTTGCAGGGATTTGAGCGGGCCGTAACCGCCGACCACGCAGGCGTCGATCGAGAACCAGAGCTTGAACACCACGATCAACAACGGAAGGACGAACGTGAGCAGGATCAGTCCGGCGAACGCGTATCCACCGACGGTGAACAGCAGATCGCTTTCGGCGACGAACGTGATTCGACTGGACGCAAACCACATCGCGCCGACCGCGACGATCACCGAAATCGACACCAATCCCATCGCGGCCGGGACCGCGAGAAACGCGAAACAGAGTAGCCCCACCAGCGCGGGAGTCCGACGGATCGTGTGCCAGACGGCGCTTCGAACCGAGACCGGGTCGTCGCTGATCTCACCCGCGACGATCGTGCCGACGTACGCCCGGAGCCAGATCAAAAACGCGAACGCCGCCAGAATTCCGACCGTATCCACCAGCGGCTCCGGTGCGTACAGGACCGCGACCTCGTCGAGAAATCGGTTGACGCCGACGAAAAACAGCGCGAACGCCGGGATGGACGGACGCGTTCGAAACAGCCACCCGCACCAGACCAGCGCGTCGAGGATCGACCGGCGAAGCGTCTGTACGCCGACGTTCCGACAGTCCAGACAGGAACAGCCATCCGTATCCGTTCGAGCCGCTATCCGGGAGACCATTCGACCTCCGGTACAGTCTCCGATCGTTTCAACTCACCGACTTCTTCTGGCCACGACCGGACGGAGCCGCTCGCTCGAGTGACGGGGCCCACTGGATTCGAACTCGTACGGACTGCTGTCCGTCGCTTCTCGTACGGTTTACCGTCGGTCAGTTCCGGTGAGACCAAGACCCGAGCGGCGGCCTCACCGGCACATCGCGACAGTAATTCGTCTCATACGGTCTGCTGTCAGTCATTTCCGGTGTGACCGCGACCCGTCCTGCGAGACCACCGGTACATCGGCACAGCAAACCATATCAGTCGTCGTTCGTAATCCGGGAGAACAGTTCCGCGATCGAGAGGAAGACGGCGGTGGGGCCGACGAACGACGAGAAGGCCGTAAACGCCTGTTTGAGCGAGGTGCGGTCGTCGCTCGTCCCGAGGAAGACGACGGTCGGATCCTCGGTCACGACGAACACCTTCATCTCCCGTCCCTTCTCCGAGTAGCAGGTGTCGACGACCTCGATCAGACCGGCGTCTTCCAGATTTCCGAGATGGTAGTGGACGTTCTGGATCGACGTCTCGAGGCGCTCGGCGACGGTCGCCGGCGTCGCGGCCTCCTCGTTCAGGAGCCGAAACACGTCGTGTGCGGTCTCCGAGGAGAGGGCCGCGAGCACGTCTCTCGTCTCCTCGTCGTCGAGACACAGCACCGACGGATCGCCGCTTCGGCTGACCGATGCGTCCGTCCCTGTCGGCAGTAGTCGTGTCATGTCGTGTCCGAATCTCGTTGTGAGCGGTGTTTCCGTCGAACGGTCGTATTCCGTGTTTCCGTCGAACGGTCGTATGCGTTTCGTGGCGGCTCGCTCGAGTCGTACGATCTGCTGTCCGTCAGTGCCGGCCCGACCGCGACCCAGAGCTATTGGGCCGGCAGATCGGGACACCAGACCGTCTCAGTCGGCCGGGTTGGGATCGACGTCGGTGGAAGGACTGGTGCCGGTGGAGTCGGCCGGTTCCGGAAGCAGACGGACGTAGTAAGCAGTGTAGACGGTATAGAAGTACGCGGCGGCGACCGTCGCGACGACGGCGCTGAATGCGACCGATACTGCCTGACCGACCGCCGGTTCCATCGTGAGCAGTTCCGCGAGCCCGTACTGTGACAGCACCGCCACCAGGGTGATCTCCGGGGTCAAAAAGACGTCTACGGCCACCAGCCAGAGGATCGAGAATCCGATTACGCTCGAGAGGTTTCGCCGGACAACGCCGACGCTCCGGCGAAACGACGGAACGACGCCTTTGTCCTCGACGACGATGGCGACGCTGTAGAACTGAAGTCCCATGAGGAGAGCCAGCACCGCGACGACGACCAGGAGTATCCCGACGACGAGCGACACGACCGTCACCACCATGATCACCTCCGGTGGGACGACGGTCGAGGCCACTACCGCGAGAACGAACGTGACCATCGAACCGGCCATACTGAGGAGCATAGCGGCCACGACGAACCCGAACACGACGACGCCGTAGAGGACCGTCGCGAGCAACAGGCGAACGTAGTAGGTCCGACCCGACCGGGCGAACCGCTCGAGTGAAGCCTCCGATCCGCGGACGGCCTCGAGTGCCATCCCGAGGAACCCGCCCATGACGAACGGGAAGACGAGGAGCCAGCCGAGCCAGATCAGCGGCGCCACGCTGGAGTCGACGATTCCCCAGAGCACGGAGAGCTGTCCGCCGAGGGCGACGAACGCACCCGCGACCAGAAGCACCGGATTCGATCGAAGCGCCGACCATCCGTCCTTGAACGCGGCGAGGACTGCCATACTCGAGCGTTCGGTCGTCCGAGTATTAGAGCGATCGAAGGATCAAATACCGTTTTGATCCTTTCGAGGGCTCGGAGCGGAGGTTTCGGAACGGTCGATCGATTCGTCCGTCGGGTGGTCATCCTTGCGGACGTTCTCACTCAGCGGACAGTCACGAGTCGTTATTGCTCGGGTCGTGGTTTCGCCCATTCGAATGACTGACTCGAGGATCACGCGCCGCGGCGTCATCGCGCTCACGGCCGTCGGACTGGCCGGCTGTGCGGGAAGCGACGAGCGCGAGAACGGCGATGACGACGAAATCGAGGGGATCGACGACGGAGACGACGAAGACGACAGCGACGGACAGCCGGCGGAGCCGCCCGAGCGCGATATCACGGTCGATTGGGACGAAGCGCCGACGTTTCGGACGTGGTTGCTTCGGACGGGTTCCAACAGTCGGTTCGATTACACGGCGACGTTTCCCGACGGCGCCGATCCGGCAGAGCAGTTTCCGGCCTTCTTCGGCCTCTCGGCCGGTGACGTCGATGCACACCTGATTCAGACGGGGACGCACCTCTTTTTCGGCTCGTTCGACACCGAGGCGATCCTCGACGGCGTCCAGGAGACCGACGGCGTCGAACTGACGAGCCAGTACGAGGGGTACGCCGTCGTCACGGAGGACCGATCCGACGGCCCCCCACGCGAAATCGCAGTTGGCGGCGACGCCATCATCGTCGGCCCTGACTACGAACGACGGATCGACGCCAGCCGCGGGGATCACGATCGTCTCGAGGAACTCGATCCCGAGTTTACGCACCTCTTTCGGGAACTCCCCCACGAGACGACCGTCTCCGCACAGTACGGTGGAATGAGCGCGCTCGAGGTCGACGACATCTACTGTTGGGGCGTCTCGAGCGAGTCGCCGTCGGCCGAAACGATGACCTGGGTGTTCGTTTTCGCGACGGAACCGGATTCGGACGTCCTGTCGGACCTCGAGGAGATCGCGGGCGAACTCGAGGAGTCCACACTCGAGGGGCGAACGGCGACGGTCGTCGGCTCTGCGCCGGAGGTTCCGAGACCGGACGCCGGATTGAGCGAGAACGGAAGGTAGTACTGTTCGCCGTCTTACACCAGGATCTGAGAGAGGAAGACGACCGCGTTGTAGACGCCGTGGATGAGCATCACCAGAACGAGGTTACGGTACTTCTCGTAGACACCGCCCATCACGAGCGAGAGCGCGAAGACGGCGGCGAGCGAAGCGATCGCCGAGGAGAAGCCGATCGTCAGATAGACGGGAAGGTGGATAGCCGCAAACAGGATCGACGTCCAAACGACGGCGCCCGCGGAGCCAAACGCCGGTCGGACGTAGTTCTGGATGAGGCCGCGAAAGAGCAGTTCCTCGACGGGGCCGATCAGGAGGATCGAGATGACCGCGAGCAAGACGTAGTAACCGACGGCCCGTTCCTCGGTCAAGAGGCTGTGTTCCGACGACGGAACGCCGAGTTGTTCGGTGATGAAGCCGACGATGATCGCGATACCGAGCAACGCGACGACCGAGCCGGCGCCGACGAGCAGTTCCTTCGGCGTCGGGAGTTCGATGCCAAGTGCGCGCTTTCGAATCCAGCCCTGAGAGAACGAGAGGGCGGCAAGTCCCGCGGTTACGGCACCGAACAGGACCGGCTCGGCGACGAGGGCGATGATCTCGAACTCGCCGGTGAGGAAGTTCTCGAAGCCGTCGATATCGCCGCTGAGGCCGAAGGCGACGACGAGAGCGATCATGACGGCGAACGCGATAGCGAAAACCACCGCGAACGGGACGACGACGAAGCCGATCGAGCCGAGAGCGGCGACGATACCGGATCGCGACGGCGCCTGGTCGCTCGAGGCGGGCGGGGTGCTCATACGAGTACTCCGGGGAGTGATGAAATGAGTCTGACGATACTTTTCCGTCGGTGAGACGGAATAAAACGACCGCGCGAGTGGCGCCGACGAGCGCGCCCCATCGATGGAGGCCTCGAGCGAAGGGGTTAGCTCTGGCCGTTGAGCGTGATGTAGTCGACGCCGATGATGCGCTCGTCGTCGTTGAGTTCCGCTTTGGCCGCCTCGGGAACCTGACCGTCGACGTTGTAGACGGTCAGTGCCTCGCCGCCGATCGTCTCGCGGGCGTTGAACATGCCGGCGATGTTGACGTCGTGGGCGCCCATGACCGAACCGATGAGGCCGATGACGCCGGGTTCGTCGGTGTTTCGGGTGACGACCATCTTTCCGTGCGGGATGGCGTCGACGCGATAGCCGTCGATCCGGACGATCCGCGGATCGTCGCCCGCAAAGAGCGTCCCGTCGACGGAGAGTTCCTCGTCGTCGTTGCCGACCGTCACGGAGATCAGGCTCTGGAAGTCCTCGGCCTGGCGGGTCTTCGATTCGGTGACGTCGACGCCGCGATCCTCGGCGATCTGGGGCGCGTTGACGGCGTTGACCTGCCACTCGAGCGGCTCGAAGACGCCCTTGAGCGCACTCGCGGTGACGAACTCGGTATCCTCGTTCGAAATCTCGCCCTCGTAGGTGACTTCGATTCGCTCGATTCGACCGTCGAGCAACTGTGCGGCGACCTTTCCGGCGGTGTCGGCGATCTCGATGTACGGCTCGAGACGCGGGAAGGCGCTCTCGTCGATCGAGGGCGCGTTGAGCGCGTTCGCGACGGGTTCGCCGGAAATCGCGGCGTTGACCTGCTCGGCGGTCGACGTGGCGACGTTCTCCTGGGCGGCCTCCGTCGAGGCGCCGAGGTGAGGGGTAACGATGATATCGTCGTGCTCGAGAAGCGGCGAATCCGCCGAGAGCGGCTCCTCGGCGAAGACGTCCAGGGCGGCACCGGCGATCGTCCCGTCGGCCGCCTTGGCCGCGAGAGCGTCCTCGTCGATGATGCCACCGCGGCCGACGTTGACGACGTAGCCGTCCTCGAGCAAGTCGAGTTCGTCCTCACCGATCATGCCTTCGGTCTCGGGGGTCAGCGGCGTGTGGATAGTGAGGAAGTCAGCCCGTGCGAGACAGTCCTCGAACTCGACGAGTTCGGCGCCGAGGCGGTCGGCGCGTTCCTCGGAGATGTAGGGGTCGAACGCGACGATATCCATCCCGAGCGAGTCGAGTTTCTTGGCGACCTCCTGGCCGACGCGGCCGAGGCCGACGACGCCGAGCGTCTTGCCGTCGAGTTCCGCGCCGAGGTAGTCGCTTTTGGCCCACTCGCCGTCGGTCAGGCGGACGTGTGCCTGCGGGATCGACCGCGCGGTCGCGAACGTCATCGCGACGGTGTGTTCGGCCGCGGCACGGACGTTACCCTCGGGGGCGTTGGCGACGATGACGCCGTTGTCCGTCGCCGCATCGATGTCGATGTTGTCGACGCCGATCCCGGCGCGCCCGACGATCACGAGCTCCTCGGCCGCCTCGAGTACCTCCTCGGTGACCTCGGTTCCGGAGCGAACGATCAGTCCACTCGCGTCGGATACCGCCTCGAGGAGCTCCTCGCCCTCGAGTTCGTAGCCCGTTTCGACGTCGTGGCCGGCGTCTCTGAGTACGTCCAGACCCGCGTCCGCGATCGGGTCCGTGACCAGTACCTTCATGCGCGAGAGACTCGTGCGGAGCGGGTAAACCCTTCCGTTGTGTCCGAAGTCGGCAAGAATTGTCCACAGTGGTGCGAACGCGGCTAACACCGCCGTACACGCAGTTTCGGAATCGCGTTCTCTTTCTCGCTCGCGGGATCGTCGAGCCCCAACGAACCGCCGACGGGTGGGCCAGAACATCGAGACACCAGACCGTCTCATACGGTTTACTGTCAGTCAGTTCCGGCACAACCGACGCTCCGGTCGCGGTTGCAACGGTGGACTCGCTACACTCCTCCACCGAGACTCGTCTCACACGGTTCGACTCACCGCCGGGACACCGGTACAGGAATCCGTATCAGAGCGTGATCAACGCCGCGCCGACGACGACCAGCGCCGCACCCGCGACGATGCCTCGAGTCACGCGCTCGAGGTCGCCCAGCAGGGCGGCGGCGAAGACGAGCGTGAACAGTGGCGCGGTCGCCACGAGCGGGTCGACGATGGCGATCCGGCCCGCCTCCAGGCCGAGTGCGGCCATCAGCGCCAGCATCGCGGCCGTCGTGAGCACGCCGCTGACGGCGAAGTATCGGTAAGATGCCGCCGGCTTCTCGAAGACGTCCCGACCGCCGACGGCGACGACGTACGCACCGAGTGCGACCAGTCCAGCGGTTTCGTTGATCGTCACCGCCTCGAGCGCCGAGATCGGCGTCTCCAGCATACCGTAGCGACGGGTGACGTTCGCGATCGCGAAGGTGATCGCGGCGGCGAGCGGCCACAGCAGGTCCCGCGGTTGCCAGCCGCCGAGGTCGCCGCCCCGCGAGGCGGTCAGAATCGAGAGGCCGGCGACGAGGACGACGATGCCGACGCCGGTCACGGGACCGAACGGTTCACCGAGCACGGTGAGGGCGATCAGCGTGGCGAACAGCGGCCGGGTGCTCAAAATCGCGCTGTTGAGACTCGCACCCACCTTGTCGACGCCGACGAAGATCGTGATCCGGCCGACCGCAGTACCGACGACGCCCGCGAGCGCGAAGACGATCAACACCTCGAGCGTGAGCCCCGAGAACGCCGACCGGCCGTAGAGCGCGAGGACGGCGATCCAGTAAAGCGTCGAGTCGACGAGAACGACGACCATCGACGCCTGGACGGAGCCGCCGCCGGCGGCCATCCCGCGTTTGTCGAAAACCGGCGTGAGTCCCCACAGGACCGCCGGAACCAGCGCGAGTGCGAGCACCTCGAGCGTCGCGCTCGTCATCGTCGCTCACTCGCGTTCGTCCCGACTCTCATCGTCGATACTGACCGGCTGAATGGCGGTCAACGTTGTGGTAGCGGGACCGTCGCCGACGCCCGGCTCACGGCGGTCGACCAGACAGTATTTGGTCTTCGGTTAACTATGCCTTAGCGACGGTTATGACGGTATTTCTCTCGAACGCGCCGGGGCGGGGCGACTCGAGTGTCGCGACGACGATCCCAGAGGCCGCTGGACCGGAAGTGTTCGTCGCCGAACTGGGGTCGTTCGTCGCCACCGTCGAGTCCTGGCTGTGGCCGTTGCTCGCGGCGTCGATGGAGATGCCGCTGGCCGACGGTGATCTCGACCCCGGCGGCTCCAACTGGGTTCTCGTCGTCGCGATCCTCCTCTGTTCTATCCTGCTAGCGCGGTTCGTTCAGTGGGCGAGCCGTCGGTACCTGGCGAACGCGGACGCGGAGACGACGCTCGGTCGCGCGGCGTTCGCCGAGATCCACACGCCGTTTGCGGTCACGATCGGACTGCTCGGCGTCTACCTCAGCCTGCTCGTCCTGGATCTCCTCGATTCGACGCCGACCGTCGTGGCGCTCATTTCGACTGCGCTGATCGTTCTCTGGGCTCGAGCGTCGATCAGGATCGGCCGACGCTGGATCAACGTCCTCCAGGAAGGGGAGTCGGGCTACGAGTTCGCGCCGATGTTCGGCAATCTCTGGACGGTGACGGTCGTCATCGGCGCCGCGTTGCTTCTGGTTTCGGTCTGGAATCTGACGGTCACGCCGTTTCTCGCTTCGGCGGGAATCCTCGGGATCGTCCTCGGATTCGCCGCACAGGATGCGATCGGCAACCTGATCGGTGGCCTCGCGCTCTACGTCGACAACACCTACAAGATCGGCGACGTCATCCGGATCGAAGACGACATGCGAGGGACAGTCACCGACGTCGGCATCCGAAGTACGACGGTGCTGACCGAGGACAACCTGCTCGTGACCGTTCCGAACGCGATGTTGAACTCGACGCAGGTGGTCAACGAGAGCGCGCCACAGCGCCACATGCGGCTTCGAATCCCGATTACGGCCGCTTACGGCTCCGACTACGAGACGGTCGAGCGACTCGTCCTCGAGGTCTGCGAGGAGTGTTCGCTCGTCCGCGAAACGCCGACACCGCGGGTGCTGTTCGTCGAGTTTGGCGACTCCGCACTGGTGTTCGAACTCCGAGCGTACATCAACCACCCGCTGGTCGAACGACGCGCGATCGACCAGATCAACCGTGGCGTCTACGACGCATTCGACGAGGCGGAAATCACGATCCCGTTCCCACAACGGGAACTCAGCTTTCTCGAGGAGCCGTCGGACGCCGAGTACGGGTTCGAAGAATCCGATCTGACGGTCGAGCGGTCGGCCGATCGAGACGGTCCCGACGAGAGCTTACAGTAGCCACTGAACGTCACTGTACACCCGATCGCCAGATGGATCGGCGATCGGTGTGTACATCGTTTCAGTTGTTACTATAGCACGGATCCGCGTTCCCAGCCTCGAGATCCCGCGGAAGCGAGACCGTAACGCATCCACCGGACGAGCGGGATTCGTACTCGAGGGAGCCGCCGTAATCGTCGACGATCAATCCAGCCAACCAGAGTCCGAGACCGCTTCCGTGGTCGATCTGTGTCACCGGCTCCTCGTTGAAGATCCCCGTTCGTTCGGATTCGGGAATACCGGGACCGTCGTCGAGGACCCCGACCTCGACGGTTTCGTCCGTACTGGTAACGACGATTTCGACGACGGGTTCGGTCTCGTCCGTGTGTTGGATCGCGTTCTCGAGGAGTTCGGAGAGAACGGTCCGGAGCCGACAGTCGGCGACCGGAGTCGGCAGTTTGTCCTCCACGACAGTGATGGCGACCGTACTCGAGGGAAACTCCTCCCGAAGTTCGGTCGTTAGGTCCTCGAGGAGACGCCGGAGGTCGATCGGACGCTGTGAGTGATTCTGTCCCAGCGTCGCGTCGGCGAGTTTCTTCGCGGTTTCGTTGGTCCCGATGAGCTTCTGTGTAGTCGACACGATGTCCGCCGCGTACGCACCGTGGCGGTCGTCCTCGAGGGACTCCTCGAGGGTTTCGGCGAACCCGCTGATGACGTTGAGGTCGTTTCGGAGGTTGTGCCGGAGGAGGCGGTGGAGGACCTGAAGGTGCTGTTCGCGCATCTTGAGGTCGGTGATGTCTCGCCCCTCGGGAATCAGCAGGCGGATATCGTCCTGGTGGTCCGTCACCGGACGGACGGAAAAGTCGATGATCGCCGTCCGCTCGGCACCGCGGATACGGACCTCTTTGCGGAAGAAATCGCCTTTTCGGGCGCGCTCGACGGCTTCTCGAGCGGTCGATCGCGATTCTTCGGTCGACTGGAACCAGAACGTCTCCCAGATCGGCTTTCCGACGATATCCTCACGGTCGACGCCCGCGAACGAAAGCGCCGTCTCGTTCGCCTCGATCAGCGTCCCGTCGAGTTCCAGCAACCCGGTGAACTGGTAGGTGTTGTTGAACACCGCCTCGAAGCGCTGTTCCCGATACTTCTGTTCCGAGAGGTCTCGAAACAACCCGGTAAACAGGCGCTCCCCATCGAGACGGTGTTCACGAAGGCTGACCAACACTGGAACCTCGTGCCCACCTTTGTGCAACGCTGGCAGTTCGATTCCGCTCCAGTCGATGTGTTTCTCGCCGGTTCGAAGGTACTTTTTCAGACCGGCCAGATGTGCGGCTCTGAGGCGTTCCGGGATGAGCTCCATCTTCGAGCGGCCGATGAGTTCGTCCGGACTGTAGCCGAGGATCTCCTCGATTGCCGGATTCGCGAACAGGATCGTACTCTCGGCGTCGATCGTAAGAAGCCCCTCGGAGGTGTTCGCGACCAACTGTCTGAAGAATTCGTCTTCGTCGAACGGAGAACGTGGCGACTCGAGGGATCGATCGTCGTCGGCATCAGTCGACTCGTTCCCTCGACTCATCGTGTTGATAGTGCGCGAAGATACGTTCGACTCCTGTGGTAAATAACTACGGGCTACACATCAACGACACTGAGTGTTTCCGACCGGACGGGAGTATCCGACTATTGCCGGTATTTCGTGGGCGGTATGACTGGGGTTTGATGTAACGACGGCGGCCGACGACTGCATCGTCGTATGGGAGCCACTGAACGCCGATGCACAGCTGATCGCCAGAGAGCTGCGCGGTTCGGAGTGAACGGAGTGAACGAGAACCGCGGAACGGCGAACGGGGAACGCAGTGACCCGTGAGTGAACGGAGTCGTTCGAACGACCAGCGGTCGTTCGTGATGACGAAAATCGAAGGTTTTCGAACCACGAGTGAGAACCGCGGCGGAGTAAGCGGGGAACGCAGTGAACCGTGAACTCGGCGATCAGTGTGTGAATAGTTCCCGTTGTTACTATCGCCCTTGAAACGAGTTGCACACCGATCACAACGTCGTTCTGTGATCGAGTCCGCATTGATTTTCAGGAGCGACTGTGTTCGAGTTCGGCAACCGCCCGGACTGGAGCGCCGTCGGCGTCGGCCAGCGGGAGCGGGAACGCGTACAGGCGGAACCGTTCGGGGAGGCCCTCGAGATTGGCCAGGTTCTCGACGATGGGAAGACCGGCACCCAGCAGTTCGCGGTGGACGGGAAAGCCCTCGGGTTCGTCTTCCCCGGCGTTTTCAGTCGGCGTCGGGTCGGGATTGAGCGTGTCGGTGCCGACGCCACAGCCTGCCTCGCGGAGCGTTCGGGCAACCGCCGGCGACAGGTAAGGGTGATCGAGAGCATCGTCGGACCCCCAGTGCTCGTCGTACCCGGTCCGAACGACGAGAAGATCGACGGGATCGCCGGCGTCGCCCAGATCGACGGGGATCGCGTCCAGTCCGATCCGCTCGCGCGGCGAACACGGCGCGAGGTCGACGAACCGCGTCTCGAGGACGAACTCGCCGACGTCTCGGTCCTCGAGGTCGTCGCCGTCGGGTTCGGTGTGACTCGGCGCGTCGACGTGCGTCCCGGTGTGGCTCCCGCAGTGAACCTCGAGGACGGCCGCGCCGTCGGCCGACACCGTCGCCGCCTGTGAGACCGTCACGTCGGGATCGCCCGGATAGGTTTGCATTCCCGTCTCGATCCGATGGGAGAGATCGCGGTACATGACCGTTCGTTCGAGGGGAGCTCCCAAGAAGGCTGTCGGCTGTCGAGAGGAGTTTCTCAGTCGCCTGTCGACTACCGAGTGGTCAGGACGGGGGCGATTCGGTCTTTCCCGTCGGCACTCGAGCGGCCGATGAAGCGAACAGGGTGGGTCGGTCGACGCCGCGGATTCGGACGCCGTGTGGACGGTATCCGCTCGAGCCGACCGAAGCGAAACCTGAACTGGTTTATTCGGTCGACTACAATCGCCGACCGATGACAGTCGTCGCCTTCGACTTCGACGGAACGCTATCGGACTCCGAGATGACCGTCCTGCTCGGCGAGCGGGTCAACGTCGCCGACGAGATGGCGGAGATCACCGAACGCGCGATGAACGACGAGATCGGCTACGCCGAGAGCCTCCGCGAACGGGCGGCCCTGCTCGAGGGACTTCCGGAAGACGACGCCAGGGTGGCCTTCGAAGCCGTCGAACTCCGACCGGGTGCGCCGGATCTGATCGCGGAACTGAACGACGCGGGGATCACGACGGCCATCCTGACCGGCGGGTTCGAACGCGGCGTCGCGACCGCACTCGAGGCCGAAGGGGTCGCCGTCGACCACATCGTCTCGAACCGCCTGCCGATGGCCGACGGCGAACTGACAGGCGAGGTCGAGGGTTCGCTGATCGAGGGGACGAAAGACGACGCCCTCGAGGCGCTGGCCGACGACGTGGGCGCCCCCCTCGAGGAGACGGTCGCGATCGGCGACGGCGCGAACGATCTACCGATGTTGCGGGTCGCCGGACTCGCGATCGGGTTCGATCCGAAGCCGGCGGTCGAGCCCCACTGCGACGTCGTCGTCACCTCGATGGACGGCGCCCGCGACGTATTGCTCGAGGAAAGGGTCCTCGAGACCGCCTGATCGACGGGCAGGCGAATTCGACCCACACTGTGTCACCTCCGACTCGTTCGTCTCTCACGAACCGTCCGTTTTCCCGCCCTCGAGCGTCTCCGTGAACGCCACGTTCCCGTCTTCTCTGGTCCGTACGCCGTGATTCTCGATACGGTCGTTTCGTCTCGAACGAAGTTCGCCGGGAAACGTCCGTCTCGAGCCGACTGTCGCCGGAAATTATGCATTTCCACACCGAGGGAGTTATTTACTCGAGATCGAGTACCTGGTTACGATGATGTGGCAAGACTTCGTGTTCATGATCGGCAGCAGTCTCTCGATCGTCTTTCTCGCCCCAACGTTGCGTGATGCGACCGCCCGTGTACCGCTCGGGACGAGTCTCCCGTCGATGGGGATCGGGCTCGTCTACGCGATGACGTTCACCACGCTCGGGATGACGTTCTCGGCGGCCGGCTCGTTCGCCGCGGGCGCGATGTGGGCGCTGATCGCACTCGTCCGCTCGCCCGCTTCGCCCGCCGTGATCCACAACACCGACCTTGGGCTGTTCGTCCGCGACCTCCGGGTCTGGCTAAGCGGGTTCAGTTCGACCGATATCCGAACGGAGCAGTACGTCTTCGACGGCGCCAGCGCCGATGGACACCACTAACCTGTTTCGGGACGACCACCGCTGGTAGTACAGGCAAGAATTCGTATGAAGGCGACCGCGGTGTTTCGACCGGGACCGCCACCTCAATCGGAAAAGAGGCTCGCGTGAACCGGGGCGAACTCGTCTTCGTCGTCGGTTTCGTCGTCGGTGTCGGTAATCGAGCGTCCCTCGAGGCCCGCCTCGAGTAAGTCAGAAAGCGGCGGGCCGACCTTCTCGGGTTCGACGAGGAAGGCGTCGTGGCCGTGGTCGGACTCGACGACGTGGTGGGCGACGTCGACGCCCGCGATCCGACAGGCATCCGCGAGCGCCTCGGACTGTTCGACGGTAAAGTGCCAGTCGCCAGTAAAGGAGATGGTGAGCAGTTCGCCCTCGAAGGCCGCGAGGGCGTCGGCGTCGCCCTCGTAGCCCGCCGCGAGGTCGAAGTCGTCCATCGCGCGAGTCAGGTAGAGGTAGCTGTTCGCGTCGAAGCGGTCGGTGAACTTCTCGGCCTGGTAGTCGAGGTACGACTCGACCTCGCGGTAGGGGAAGAAGGCGGCGGCGGGATCGGGAGGACTCTCACGGACCGTCTCCCGGCCCGCCGAGCGGCGGCCGAACTTCCGGGCCATCGACGGCTTCGAGAGGTACATGATGTGTCCGATCTGTCTCGCGCGTGCGAGACCGTCCTCGGGTTCGGGGCCGCCGTAGTAGTGGCCGCCGTTCCAGTTCGGATCCGCGGTGATCGCGCGGCGTGCGACCGTATCCAGCGCGAGACACTGGGCGTCGAGACGGGCGGCGGCGGCGACCGCCGCGGCGCGGTCGACGTCGTCGGGATACCGTCGGAGCCAGTCTAAGACGTTCATCCCGCCGACGCTCCCGCCGACGACGGCGTGGAGTCGACCGACGCCGAGCGCGTCGAGCAGTTCGCGCTGGGCGCGGGTCCAGTCGCCGACCGTCACGGGTGGAAACTCGGTACCGTACGGTTCGCCAGTCTCCGGGTTCGTACTCGAGGGGCCGGTCGTGCCGTAACACGAGCCCGGGACGTTCGCACAGACGACGTAGTACTCGGTGGTGTCGATCGCCTTTCCGGGGCCGACGACGTCGCCCCACCACGCCCGCGCCTGTCCGGCGGTCTCGTCGCCGGCGTCGGGCCGACGCGCGACGTGAGAACTCCCGGTCAGGGCGTGACAGACCAACACGGCGTTCGTCCCGTCGAACTCGCCGTAGGTCTCGTAGGCCACCTCGAGAGAAGAGATCGACTCGCCGGACTCGAACCGGAACTCGCCGAGGTCGATCGTGTCTTTTGTCGTCATGGTCGTGTTTTGCCCTCCGTCGTCTCCCGCGTTGCGGTTTCGATCGCCTGCTCGAGATCAGCGAGAACGTCCGCGGGATCTTCGATCCCGACCGACATCCGGATCAGATCGCGGGTCACGCCCGCCTCCTCCTGTTCTTCGGGGGAAAGCTGGCCGTGAGTCGTACTTGCCGGGTGGATGACGAGCGTCTTCGCGTCGCCGATGTTCGCGAGGAACTGGGCGAGGTCGACGTTCTCACAGAAACGCTTTCCGGCCTCGTAGCCGGCTCGAGACGACGTCTCGCGGGCAGACGGGTCCGAGTCGGACCCGTCGACGCCTTTGAGGCCGAACGCGATCATACCGCCGTAATCGGCGAGATATCGCGAGGCGTTATCGTGGGTCTCGTGGGACTCGAGGCCGGGATAGGTGACCCAGGCGACGTCGTCGTGGTCGTCGAGGTAGTCGGCGACGATGGCGGCGTTCTCGCAGTGTTTTTCGACCCGCAACGGAAGCGACTCTATGCCCTGGAGGGTCTGCCAGGCGTCGAACGGCGACTGCTGGTTGCCGAGACTTCGAAGCGAGCGGTAGCGGACGGTCGCCGCGAACGGCGCCTCTGGGAAGTCCCGCGAGAAGTCGACGTCGTGGTAGGCGTGATTTTGGCCCGCGATCTCGTCGTAGCCGTGCTCTCCCCAGGGGAACGTCCCGCCGTCGACGAGGACGCCGCCGACGGTCGTCCCGGAGCCGTGGAGCCACTTGGTCGTCGACTCCCAGACGACGTCGGCACCGTGTTCGAGCGGGCGACAGAGCGCCGGCGTCGCGAACGTGTTGTCGACGACCAGCGGAACGCCGTTGTCGTGGGCGATCGCCGAGACGCGTTCGAAATCCGGCGTGACGAGCGAGGGGTTACCGATCGTCTCGACGTGGACGAACGCGGTGTCCCTGTCGATCGCCTCCTCGTAGGCGTCGTACTCGAGGGTCGGGACGAACCGGGTCTCGATGTTCCGCCGGGAGGCCGTCTTCGCGAAGTAGGCGGTCGTCCCACCGTAGGTGTCGGTCGAGCAGACCACGTTGTCGCCGGCCTCGGCGAGGACGAGCGTGGCCGAGTCGAGCGCGGCCATCCCGCTCGCAGTCGCGACCGCGCCCGCCCCGCCCTCGAGGGAGGCGAGGCGGTCCTCGAGCGTTCGAACCGTTGGATTCGCGATCCGCGAGTAGATGTAGCCGTCGTCCTCTAAGGCGTAGCGGGCGGCGGCGGTGTCGGCGTCCTCGAAGACGTAGGAGGTCGTCTGGTGGATCGGCGGCGCCATCGCCCCCGTCTCTGGGTCGGGTTCCTGTCCGGCGTGTACGCTCCGCGTCTCGAGTCCGCGACCGGCGCAGTCCGAATCGGCGTCGGTCCCGTCGCTCGCGTCGTCGCTCATGTTTAGTATGCATACTCCTCCACGTTCATATGCACCACAGTAACGGCAAAAACCGCTGTCCGTGCTGACGTTTGACACTCCTGGATCGTTCCAGTGGGGGTATCGGTTAACCCGATATTTTAGCTATACTGAACGTTAGTACCACCCGGTTCGTACCGGTCTGATGATGCCCGATATGGCCCTCCAACGTGTATCGAGCGACCGGCGAACGAGACGGCTGTTACTCGGCTTGCTCGTTCTGGCGGTCGGAAGCGCCGTTCTCGCGGTCCCCGTCGCGGGCGAGGACGTACAGTACGAATACGCCAACGGACTGGGGTTCGACGACAAGAATACGTCGTACGAGGCCGAGCAGACGGAAACGGCGGAAATGGGCGTGGAAAACACCGGTAGCGAACCGTTCGAATTCGAAATCGGATCCAGCGGCGACCACTTCCACCTCGACGCCGAAATCGTGCCAGCCGAAGACGAGACGACGATCGAACTGGACACGGCGAACGTCGGCGACGACGATCCGAGTACGTACCTGTCAGCAACGGACGCAACGGTTCGAAACGTCACGGTCCACAATCACGAAATCGCGGACGACGAACTCCCCGGGGGAGTCTACAGTATCCGAGTCGATAACGAGGGAGCGATAAACACCGGGACGCTCGTCGTCGAGCCGACCGTGCGGTCGGATACGCCGTGGTTTATAAACCGGTCCGATATCGAGCGAAACGGCACGGTGATGGCGACGGGAACGACCGGAATCGAACCCGGAGAGACGATCACTATCGAACTCGAGACCCAAGACGATGACGACGCGTACCGTCTCACGGACGAGACGACCGTCGACGATAACGGCGAGTTCGCCGCCGCGCTCGATCTGAGCGCCGCGCCGACGTACACGCGGCTCAGAGTGACGTTCGAACACGATGGCGTGGTGAGAGAGTCCCACCCCATCAGCATCCACGAGGACCTGCCCATCGAGAACCCCGAGTCCGAAAGTAACGGAATCGCTATCGTCACGGACGGCGAGCAACTCGAACTGGAAGCGGCCCCCGACCAGCAGTTCACGGGGGAGGCCGACCTCGAGGAAGGAGAGACGGTCGACGTCCACGTTCAAACGACCGAGGGGCGGTCGATTCTCATCAGTCGGGACGCGACGGTCGACGAGTACGGGACCTTCGACGTGACCTTCGAGCACCTCGAGGAGATCGAACCGGGGACCGACGTCGTCGTCGTGGCCGAGGCGGCCGACGATCCCGCGGTTAACGCTACCGTTCCCGGCATCGTCGTCGAACCGACCGAAGCGACGGAGCGCACGACGAGCGATAGCGGAAGCGAGACCGAACTGGACGATGGCGACCGAGAAGACGACGCGACGCTCCCTCTCTCGTTGTCCACCGTGGGTATCGGAGCCCTCGCGGCCGGGACCGTGCTGTCGCTCGTCGGAATCGGGACGTTGCTCGGGTTCGGACGGTTCCGGTTTGGCTGAACCCGGACTCCGACGAATATCGCACCCATTGAAATGAACTGCTGTGCCGATCTGTCGGCACAGCAAGAAGGCGTGTCGTCGTCCGACGGAACTGACTGGCAGTAGTCCGTCCGGGAATCGATGCAGATCCGATCGAACGAGATAACGCGTTTGTCACTCGTTTCACCCTCAGGAAATCACGACATTCATAGACTCCGTATCAGAATGCAGACGAACACGACAGCAGTCGCCGAAACCGCAGACGGTTGCTCGTATCGATGAATCACCGAAAACGTGCCGTGACCGCGCTCGCCGTCGTCGCCATCGTCGCGTCGACCGCCGCGGGACTCGGCTATCTCGCTGCGACGATGGACACGACGACGGCCGATGAGAGCGCCGACGAGAACGTCGTCCCGATACACGACGCCGGGACGACCGGCGAGAACGTCTCCGTCGGGGTACTCGACGTGACCGGCTTCGACCTCGAGCACCGAGCGCTCGAGGATCGGGTCGCCGGCAAAGCGTCGTTTGGAACCGACGCGGTCGCCGTCAATTCGGGCGATCGTCACGGGACGTCGGCGGCCGTCACGGTGGCCGGAACCGCACCGGATGCGTCGCTGTATCTCGTCACGTTCGAGACGGCCGACGACTACGCGGACGCCGTCCAGTGGCTGCTCGAGCGCGACGTCGACGTGATCGTCGCGCCGGTCGCGGACGCCGGAACGCTCGGCGACGGAACCTCCCCGATCGGCGAGGCGACGATCGGTACGCACTCGTCGTGAGAGGTCCCGAACGCGGGGCCGACACCCGGATTCGGGTGGCGTCGTCGACCCACTCGCTGTCGGACCTACGGGCGTCAGGGAGCGTCGCCGAGCCCGCCGCCGCACCCGGAACGATCGCCGTCGGATCGATCGATGCAACCTCGGGCGAAGTCGAACGGTACAGCTCCCGGGGTCCGACGGCTGACGGTCGGCTGGGCGTTCACGTGGTCGCCCCGGGCACCCACCCCGTTCCCGGACACCCACCGTTCGAAGGGACGTCGGCCTCGGCGGCGTACGTCGGCGGCGTCGCGGCGCTCGTCGTCGACGCCGATCCCGACCTCGAGCCCGACGAAGTACGCTGGACCATCGCGTCGACGGCCGACCCGGTCGACGGCGTCAACGCCAACAGCGGCCACGGTGCGGTCGACCCTGTCGCCGCAGTTTCGGCTGTGAACGCGGACGCCGAGACCGAGTCGTCCTGATACCCCGAGGATGATCGTCGACACACCGTTCAAATCGTCGTTTAAGGTATGGAAACCTATGTGATAGTCGAGGACCGATCGAGACTCATGTCGACGCTCACGGATCTGTTGCCGTCCGAACCGGCGTCGTCCGACGCGAAACTTCGCGTCGTCGACGTAGGGGACGAGGAAGCGGACGAACTCTTCGACGTGCTTTCGAGCGAGACGCGCCGAAACGCGTACCGACGTCTGTTCGACGAGCCGGCGACGGCCTCGGAACTGGCCGACCAACTCGACACCTCGGTTCAGAACGTCTCTCACCACGTCTCGATGCTCGAGGACGCGACGCTCGTCGAACCCATCGGTCGGCGATACTCCGAGAAGGGAAACGAGATGGTCGTCTACGGTCCCGCTAGCGACCCACTCGTGTTCGTCGGTCGGCCGGCTACCCGACCTCGCCTCGAGCGGTCGCTCTCGGAGCTGGTCACCGGCATCGGCATCGTCGCCGCCGGTGCGTTGTTCGTCCAGTGGGGAGTGTACGAACTGCTCGCGACCGACGAGCCGGGAACGAGTGGCATCGATCCGGCCAGTTACGCGGCTGAAACCGACGGGACCCAGGGCCTGCTCGTGTGGCTCGTCTTCGAGGCCGGCGAACCGGGATTGGTCTTCTTTTTCGTCTGTTTGCTCGTCGCCGCTCTCGCGTCGTTTACGCTCCAGCGGTGAATCGATCGTACTGTCGCCGGTCGTCTCTCGGACGAGCACGGTGGCCGTCGGGTGAGTGTCGTCGATTCGCCCCTGGCCGGAATCGAACCGGTTTGTCCGCTCGAGAAACAGAGACGGACGCCTTCATGAGGACGTAGTTCGTAGGCGGATCCGTGGGTGCGAAATCGAGCGATCGGGATCGGCTCGTTCTCGCCGCCGTCGTCTTCGCGGTGATGTTCTCCCAGCTGTTGCTTTATCCCGGCATCGCGACGCTCGTCGAGACGCTGGGGGCCGACGCGGAGAGTTCGCCGTTCGCCACAACCCCGCTCGACGCGAGCATGTGGTTTCTGGTCGCGGAGTTCGGCGCGTACGTCGCGTTCGTCGGCATCTGGGGTGTGGTCAGCGACGTCTCCGGACGTCGAACGCCGTTGATCGTTGCGGGATCGCTCGCCGGTGCGTGCGGTTACGCGGCGCTCGCGACCGTTCCGACGATCGGGTCGGTTCCGTTCGAAGGGGTTCTGCTCGTTCGCGTCTTCCAGGGTGCGATGACGATCGGTGCCTTCTCGTTGACGATAACGATGCTGATGGATCTCGAGGGAGGTCACGGGCGGAACATGGGCGCCGCGGGGATCGCGATCGGTCTCGGCGCAGCCCTCGGCGCCCCGATCGGCGGTCAGCTAACCGAAATCGATCCCGTCGCGCCGCTGATCGTCGCCGCGAGTCTACTGGTCTGCGTCGGCGCCGCGGTCTCGCTCGTCGAGGATCGCACACCAAGCACTCGGCGGAGCGCTCGAGCGCTCCTCGAGGGTATTCGACGACGACCGACGCTCTCGGTTCCGTACGCGTTCGGATTCGTCGATCGGATGACAGCCGGCTTCTTCGCCCTCGTTGGCACGCTGTACTTCCAGGAGACGTTCGGACTCAGCGCGGGCGCGACGGGACTCCTGCTCGCGTGTTTTTTCGCTCCCTTCGCGCTGTTACAGTACCCGATGGGCGCGCTCTCCGATCGGATCGGCCGGGCCGCGCCAATCGTCATCGGCTCGCTCTGTTACGGCGTCGGAATCCTCGCGGTCGGCGCCGCACCGTCCGTCGCGCTCGCGGCCGTCGCGATGATCGCCATCGGTGTCCTCGGCGCGCTCGTCTCGCCGACGACGATGGCGCTCGTCACCGACCTCGCCGCCGAAGACGAGCGCGGGCTCGCGATGGCCGGCTTCAACCTGGCGGGGAGTCTCGGCTTTCTCGGCGGCTTTCTCGTCGGCGCAACCGTCGCCGGGACCTTCGGCTACGACCTCGCCTTCCTGGTCGTCGGCGGTCTCGAGATCGCGATCGCGATCGTCGCGGCACCAGTCTTTCTCAGGTTTGCGATCGGAGCGAGAGGATCGATCGCCGACAGTGACGGGCTCGGTCGCTCCGAGTAATACGACGATACTGAAACGAACGGTCACCCGATCAGAACCTACCGAAAATTCTTGGTATGTAATCGCATGACTACGAACGGATAGAGGGTGTCCATTTTTATGTACTCATCTCCAACGACTGTCTGATGACACGAGAGAATCCCATTTCGCGGCGGACCACGTTGAAGCTCACGGGTGCGGCGGCGGCGACCGCACTCGTCGCTGGGTGTAACGACGACGGCAACGGCAACGGTAACGGCAATGGCAACGGCAACGGCGACGGCGAAGTTACGATCGACCCCGGAACCGACATCCGTTTCGACGGTCAGACCGCCGGCTGGGAGGGCCTCGAGCCTTCGGAGATCGACGGCGAGCAGAACCCGACGCTCGTCCTGGAAGAGGGCGGCGACTACTCCATCGGCTGGACGGAAGGCGACGGTTCGCTCCACAACATCGAGATCCGCGACGACGGCGGCGAGGTCGTCGACGACCTCGAGACCAGCGAAACCGACGACCCTGGCGACGACCAGATCCTCGAGTTCGAAGCCAGCGGCGACATGGCCCAGTACGTGTGTGACCCACACGAGACGACCATGGTCGGCGACATTCAGGTCGAGTAGCGCCACCACCGAACCCAACTTCTGGGATCTTTTCCGTTTTGACGGCGTCCGACGAGCGGACGCTGGCTAGATACCGCTATAGTAACAACTGCAACGATGTACACACTGACCGCATAGCTCACGGGTCACTGCGTTCCCCGTTCGCCGTTCCGCGGTTCTCGTTCATGGTTCGAAAATCGAAGATTTTCGTCATCACGAACGACCGCTGGTCGTTCGAACGACTCCGTTCGCTCACGGGTTCATGGTTCGAAAATCGAAGATTTTCGTCATCACGAACGACCGCTGGTCGTTCGAACGACTCCGTTCGCTCACGGGTCACTGCGTTCCCCGTTCGCCGTTCCGCGGTTCTCGTTCACTCCGTTCACTCCGAACCGCGCACACTCCGAACCGCGCTCGTCTGGCGATCAGGTGTGCAAGACCTGCAGTGGCTACTATAGTGACTGTTGGAAGTCACCGACTGTGTAACCACAGCCAAATAGCGGTTGAGTCGGAACATCGTTCCGACACTCCGCTCAGGCCGAGCAGTTGTTGGGGCCGAGTTCGAGTTCCACTCGATCCTCGGGTGGGATCTCGAGGACGCCGCGGTTTCGGTCGATGATCTCCTCGTAGTTCGACGGTTTCTCACCGGCGTCGGCCATCCGGTCGACGAACGCTTCGTTCTCGAGCGAGAGGAGATCGATCCCCATACGGGCCGCGCCGACGGTCGTCGTGATCGGCTCGCCGGGAGCGCCGTGTTCGAACTCGCCAGCGGCGGTGACGGTGACGTGACCCGGTAAGACGATGATTCCTTCCGGCTGTGCGAGGACGGTCCGATGAAGCGTCTCGTAGAGCATCCGCGCTCCGCGCTCGCCTTCGTCCTCGCTGAACTCGAGTTCGGTTCGGCCAGTCGAGTCAGCGTGGAGCGTGTCGGCGGTCAACAGCGCTCGATCGTCCACTAGCAGGTTGATCATCTCGCTCGTGTGTCCCGGGGCGGAAAGGGCCTTGACCTCCCGGGTTCCGACCGTGAGCACCTCGTTTCGGCCGAGCGGCGTGTACTCGAGTTCGACGCCGCGGTCGGCCGCCTGCTCCCCGAGGTAGTAGGGGACCTCGAGTCGATCGGCGAGGTCGAAGCCACCGGAGACGTGATCCGCGTGGACGTGCGTGTCGATCACGCCGACGATCGAGAGCCCCGCCTCCTCGGCCGCGATCACGAACTCGTCGACGTCAGCGGTCGGATCGACCACGATCGCGTCCTCGCTTTCCGCACAGCCGACGACGTAGCCCAGACAACCTTTCGCTCGACGCTGGACCTGGACGATCGTCAGGTTCTCCCCCACGTCGAGTTCGACGTGATCGTAGACGCCGCTCCACCCCTTCATTCCACCGTCGACGGTCTGGACGTCGTAACGGTCCGTCGCGGACTCGAGTTGCGTCGCGAGATTTCCCGACGAGATCCCCTTCGCACAGGTGGTGATTATCCGGTCTGCGTCGCCGACGGTCTCCTCGAACTCCTCGAGACGTCCGTCGATGTCCTCATCGGGTTCGAACGGGAAGTGGACCGCGCCCGAGATGTGCCACGACTCGAAGCTATCGGCCGGACGGGTGTCGACGAGGGTGAACTCGGCGTTTTCGTCCTGAAGATCCGCGAGTCGGTCCGCGGAGAGCGTCGTAACCATGTGCGTGACTACGAGCGCGACCGACTAAGGTATACTGTCGACCCTCTCCGGGGTGCGGACCGAACGGGACGATGCCGTATCATCTCGGCCTCCCAATCGCCCTCGAGCAGACGATCAGTACGCGAGCAGGGTAACCAGTTCGAAGAAGACGAACATTCCCGCACCGGTGATCGCGGCCGCGACGACGAGCGGGACGAGTACGCGACCGACTCGAGTGAGCGTCTCGAACGCTGAGGACACCGTTTCGGCGGGATGGGCGGATTTCTGTTCCATATCCCGTCGGCTACGCCCTCACCCTTGAAACTGAGTCAGACGCCCGAAAGACGCCAGGCCAAAACCGGCGAATCCCCACCCCACGCGCGCGACCGCCACGACCGGTAGAGCCACTGATTCGCCAGCGCCAGCACACAACCGGTACCCGAGCAGAGGTGGACTGCGCTGGTTAGCTCCGCCACACTCGGGATCGCCGTGGCTGTCGAAAACGGGGACAACGGTCCGTTTGCGTGACGATCAGTTGTGACCTCGATAGCGGTCAGGTGCGGCCTCGGTGATGGTCAGTCGCGACCCCGAACCGCCTCGAGTCGCATCAGCGGATAGTCATTCTCCATCTCCATACGCGTCACGACCTCACATCCATCGTAGTCGACGACGATCTCGACCTCGAGGAACCGGCCGGTGAGTTCGGTGTACTCGGCGCTCGCGTCTGCGAGCGCCTCCTCGAGTTCGTCCTCTCGGATGTCGACCGTGACGGCGACACAGTGTGGCTGGTTCTCGATCGATTCCTCGATCGCCCGCGTGAGGCAGTCCGCGCTCGCCGGCGAGACCGGCGTCCCGGCAAACTGGTGGTACAGCGAGCCGAACTTGATGCCAGCCTCGAAACAGGCCGTTTCGGCGTCGGTCGGCGTGGCGTCGTCGATCGGCGTGACGTCGTCGGTCATACGTGGCTCCTCGAGTGCGGCCGGGAAGGCGGTTCCGATCGGTCCAGGCGACCACAGAGATCCTCAGGGCGAACAACCGACGGCTCGTGGCACCCCCGCTACGATCCGCTCATCGACGCCCCCAACGCGACGGTTGTCATCCGAAATCCGCGCTCACGCGGAATCGCACGATACTTACCGGCGCTATCCCTCACATCGAACGAATGGCACAGTCCGTCCTGCTCACGGGGGCTGCGGGGCGTGTCGGGGATGCGATTCTCGCCGACCTCGCGGACGTACACGAGTGGCGCTTGCTGGATCGTGACCCGCCGACGGGAGAACAACCGGGGGAGTTCGTCGTCGCGGACATCACCGACGACGAGGCGGTCCGGGAGGCGATGGACGGGATCGACGTCGTGATTCACCTCGCGGGCGACCCGCGTCCGGAGGCGCCGTGGGATAGCGTCCTCACGAACAATATCGACGGAACGCAGACCGTCTTCGAGGCGGCCGTCGGCGCCGGCGTCGAGAAGGTCGTCTTCGCCTCCTCGAACCACGCCGTCGGGGCCTACGAGACAGACGAACGCACGCCGGAGATGTACCGCGAGGACGACGACTACCTGCTCGACGGCACCGAACTGCCGCGGCCGGGCAACCTCTACGGCGTCTCGAAGGCCGCCGGCGAGTCGCTGGGACGGTACTACCACGACGAGTACGGTCTCACGGTCGCCTGCGTCCGCATCGGCAATCTCACGAAGGGACACCCGCCGATCGACTACGAGCGCGGGCAAGCGATGTGGCTCTCCTACCGCGACTGTGCGCACCTGTTCGATCGCTGTATCCGCGCCGACTACGGCTACGAGATCGTCTACGGCATCTCCGACAACGATCGCAAGTACTACTCGATCGAGCGGGCTCGAGCGGTCCTCGGCTACGAACCGCGGGACAACTCCGCCGAGCACGACTGATCCCCGCCGAACGCGACTGACTACCCCAAATGTGACTGACCACTACCGAACACCGTGATCAGAACAGGCCGTCGACATCCGTTTCGCGACTCCGACGGCGATCGACGTGACCTGTGAGGCGCTGGTGGACCAGTGCTCGGTGCTCGTCCTCACGAACGAAGTCGAACAGTAGCGAGATGAACCGACTGTCGTCGTCGCCGGCCTTGAGGTCGGTGTCGGCGTACGTGCGAGCGCGTTCGATCGGTTCCTCGTCGTAGCCAAACGCCTCGGCGAGAACGCCGGCCGCGACCGCCGTCGATTCGAACCCGAGATCCGTCCGGGACGGCGTCGTTCCGTCGTGTTCGATCCGAACCGGGGGGCGGCGTTCGGCGACCTCCGGATCGGTGGCGAGCGTCGCGAGATACGATTGGATCGGGTCCAGACGAACGTCTCGGTACGTCGACGAAAGTCCCTCGAGATACTCGAGTGCACTGTCGGCCAACCCGGTTGCACCCTCCCAGTTTCGGTCGTGAGCGTGGTGGACCGCGGCGGTGGCCTGGATCAACCCGTGGAGCAACTGCTCGTCGTCGGTTCCCGCCTCGAGTTCGAGCCAACGATCCTCCCAGGCGTCGTGGGCGGCGTGGTAGTAGCCGTCGTTGTAGATGGCGACGCCGGCCCGAAGCTGGTCGCGCATACTCGTGGGTACGGACTCGAGGCTGGTGAGCGTCACGGTCGCCAAAAAATCCGGGAGTGAGACCGGATACGTTCCGCCTCCGGCGGGGCGGGCAGACACTGTGGAAACGGGGAACGGGCGCCGGGAAGCGCCCATCGACCGGTTATTGGCCGCCACCGGTCAGGGCGGTACTCGTTTCGAGTGTGGATACACGTATAATTATGTAGTCGGTTCGATTCCGTTGTGGCCGCGTTCCAAGCGGTAGGCGGTGCCTACTCCCCGAATTCGTCCTCCCACCGGAAGCGTCCGTTCCGCTGGACGACCTCGCCGTCGACCTCGAGGCGGGCGTTCTCGCTGACGTCGGCGATCAGGTCGACGTGGACTGCGGAGTCGTTGCCAGATTCGCCCACCGGCAGGCAGGCGTCGTAGGCCCTCCCGAGCGCGAGGTGGATCGTCTCGCCCATCTTCTCGTCGAAGAGGATGTTGTCCGTATAGCGGTCGATCCCACGATTCATCCCGATGCCGAGTTCGCCGAGCCGACGCGCACCCTCGTCGGTTCCGAGTACCTCGGCGATCACGTCTTCCCCACGCTCGGCGTCGTAGTCGACGACCTCGCCGTCCTCGAAGACGAGGCGGACGGTTCGAACCGACTCGCCGCGGATCGTCATCGGGACGTCGAAGGTGACCTCGCCTTCCGTGGCGTACGGTGCCGTAAACACCTCGCCGCTGGGGAGATTGTGCGAATCGTACGCGACCGAGGCCGCGCTGTTGACCGCCGTTCGGTCGTCGATGCACATCGTGAGGTCGGTATCCTCCGAGACGAGTCGAACCGCCGATCCATCGTCGAGCAGTTCCTTCAGCCGGGCCATCTCCTCGGCCAGCGACTCCCAGTCGCGGAGTATCGCGTCGTAGGCGAACTCACGATACTCCTCGAAAGCCATTCCTGCCTGCTGGGCGAGCGACCGCGTCGGGTGGACGGTCGACACCCACCGCGTCCCGAGCCGGCGTTCGCGAATCTCCGCCCGGGAACTGCTGTAGGCCTGTCGCGTCTCGGCCGGCACGTCCGCCGTTGCGCTCGTGTTTCGGCCGCCGCCAAGCGAGAGGTAAACGTCGGTCTCCTCGAGTAAGGCGAGTTCGTGAGCCGGATCGTCGTCGAACTCGACACTCGAGCGGTCATCGCGTTCGTCTTCCGGGACGGCCAACGTGCCATCGTACGCCCGCAGGTACGCCCGCGTGACCTCACCCGAGGAATAGGTCGCGAGCAGATTCGCCCCGCGTTCTCCCAGACACCGTGCGACGGCGACGGCGAGGTCGTGAGCGTCGGGGCCGACCGAGAGCACGACGTTGTCGCCCGCTTCGACTCGAGCGCTCCAGTCGACCAGTATCTCCGCGTGTTCGCGAACGCGTTCGTCCATGACGGAGGGAGGAAACGAAACCACAAAATCCCGTCTCTTGGCGACAGGGACAATCCGTGTGTCTCTCAGACGGAATGCTGTACCAGTGGCCTCGCGAGGTGATCGCGGTTGACTGGAACTGACGGACACCAGACCGTGTGACACTCGTCCTTACGCCGTCGCCGCTCGACCCTCGGCGTCGGTCCGGTTTCGAACGAGCGTGACGACCGCGTAGACGACCGGCGTGTCGAGGACGGCGATCGCGAGTTTGAGCAGGTACTGGCCGACGATCAGCGCGAGAATTGCCTCGAGCGGTAAGACGACGCCGACGCCGAGGAGCGCAGGTGCGATGGCGAACGCGATCGAGACGAAGATGACGGTGTCGATCGCCTGGCTCGTCCCCGTCGAGACGACGTTGCGGAGCCAGAGGTACTCGGAACCGGTCCGGTCACGGATGCGGTGGAAGAGCCAGACGTCCCAGTTTTGGCTGACGAGATAGGCGAGCAAACTGCCGAGGACCACGTTCGTCGACGCGCCGAGTGCCGTTTCGAACGCGCCGGGATCGACGCTCGCTTCGGCCGCGGGCGCGGCGATCGTCGACCAGACGAGCGCGAGCACGACGAAGTTGAGCACGAACGCAACGTTGACGACGATCTGTGCCGCACGCTTGCCGTACAGCTCAGTGTAACAGTCACTCGCGAGGAACGTAAGCGCGTACGCGAGTGCCGCACCGGGGAGAACCAGTTCTGCCCCAGTAATCGGCAACGCGAACGGCAGATCGAACGCGAGTACCTTCGAGGCGGTCAACTGTGCCGTGACGAGCGACGCGACGAACAGGCCGATCAACGCGACCTGGGCTACCGTCGGTGCTCCGTGACGATCGGTCATACCGGCTGATTTCGCTGGACCTACCTAAACGATGCTATTTCGAGGCGCCCTGGGTATTACTCCGAGAATATCGTCTGCATTCATACGGAATGCTGTGACGATGTGCCGGCGCGACTACAGGACGAGTCACAACCCCGCGAACGACGGGCAACAGACCGTATCACTCGTCTTCACCTCGAGTCACTCGTTACTCGCTTTCCGATCGCATTCTGGACGTTCGGTCGGTTCCACCAGAACAGGACCGATACCGACAATCGACGCCATTCCCCGTTATCACGAACTCTCAGCAGAGAAACCACCGTAATATCGGAGCATAGTGAAGTCCAAGTCTGAACGAGCCCGCTACATAGGTGTTTTAGCGGAACTTATTCCGAAAATTGTGTCCAAAACGAAACTAATAGTATAACACAACTGTTATATGTGTCGCGTGATTTCGTACAGTTGCAATGGCGAAAGGCAACGTTGATTTCTTCAACGACACAGGCGGTTACGGTTTCATTTCGACGGACGACGCGGACGACGACGTGTTCTTCCACATGGAAGACGTTGGCGGTCCGGACCTCGAAGAAGGCACAGACATCGAATTCGACATCGAACAGGCCCCTAAGGGCCCCCGCGCCACCAACGTCACCCGCCTGTAATACGGCATCTCGCGTTCGGTAACGGGTTTCAGTATACGAACTTTCATTCTTCGAACGGCAATCCGATAGCGACCGGTGTGTCGGACGTTCGTCGACACAGAGTCAGACGGGTAGCCTGTAGCATGAATCGTTCAGAATCAACTGCTTCGAGAATGGAGTACCCTCGTCACCACAAGAGTCTCGTTCTCGACCGACCTCGAGGACGTTTTTGACACTGGTTGGCAAGTCGGATAGACGCCCCATACGATCCGCTACAACGCTGACCGAAGCCCTCGAAAGTCCTGCCGGCCTCCGTACGATACGGAAACAGTCCGCCTCAGTGTAGTGGCCCGCTTTTCTCTACAGCCACACCGTACGACGAGTAGTTTCGTCGAAACCGTATCGGCCGGAGAGATACGCGATTGATAACAAATAGTCACTCTCGTGGTGTGATCATATGGGTGAAACATGGACGAACTGACCGGCTTCCAGCGGGATCTCCTATACGTGATCGCAGGCGCGGACCGACCCTCCGGTCAGGACATCAAAGAGGAGGTCGAACGCTACTACAGTACCGACGTCAATCACGGCCGACTCTACCCGAACCTCGATACGCTCGTCAACAAAGAGTACGTCGAGAAGGGACAACTAGACCGCCGAACGAACTACTACGCGATCAGTGAACACGGCCAACGTGCGATCGAAAACCGCCGCGAATGGGAGCGGCAGTATCTCGACACGTGACCGACACACCGAACGGCTGACCCGACCGAGAACCAACGGCCGACGTCGACATCGTCGTCGGAACGGGCCGGGTAATCGCGATCGCTCGAGACGAATCGGTCACACCGTCGGGAGCCGGTCGAAGTCCGTCGCGCTCCCGAGGAGATACACGTCGTCGTCGGCCTCGAGCGTCACTCGGTCGATCGGAAGCGGAATCACCTCGTCATCTCGGACGATCGCCAGCACGGTTCCCGATAGCCATCCCACGAACTCCCCATCGAGAGGGCCGTCACCGGAGACTGTCACCCTAACGACGGTGTGATCGACCGCTCGAAGGATCGACAGGAGTTCGTAGACGTCGGTCGACGTCGACGGACGTGTGACGAGCCGATACTGTTCGTGATTGCTTAGCTCGTCGGCACTTTCGGTGTCGGTCACGATCGTCGTGACACCCCTAATCGTTGCCCGAAGCATTCCGGTCGCCACCAGCTGACTCGAGCGCTCGTCGCTCCAGAGCTCGACTGTATCTCCCGTCGTCCCTGCCGTGGGCGGGTCACCACGCACCGCGAGGGCGACTGTATCCGCCACTACCGTCGCTCCGATGCCGGTCCGGTCTCGGCCGACGCGTAATCGGGAAACCGTACCGTCCGACGTGAATCCGACGTCGACGTGTTCGATGCCGTAATCGCGCTCGAGACGGTTCTCGAGTCGCGACCCCCGTTCGTCGATCGGAAGCTCATAGGGCATCGACACTGATCGTCCCGCGAGTTCTCGTTTGACCGAGTCCCCGATCGCGGGATAGCCGGGTAGATCGGCCACCACGTCCGGCAATCGGTACTCGGCGGAGAGACGACCACTCCGGACGATCGATGCCGCCCCGCCCTGCTCGGCGATTCGGTCGATATCTGCGCTCTCGCACGCGACGGCGTCACCGATTCGACGCCCACCCGCGGCCGCGACCGATCCGACGGCGAACGCGGCCAGAAAGTACGTCGCAGTCGCGTGGTGGAACAACGGCGTTTCGTCGATGATCGTCGACTGTCGAACGGCCACGGCGTTGATCCAGAGGCCCACGGCGGCCAGCCCGACGAGGGCGGCGACGCCGGCCGGTAAGGGCCGCGTACTGTATCGGCGGTACACGAACGCGACGGCGGTCCCGACGACGCCCGTCAGTAGCCCGAACCCGAAGACGTTGACAACGGCGGTTTCAGTCCACTCCGTAACGATCGCCTGTCCGATCGTCATCATCGTTTTACCTCTGCTTTGTCCAACTCTCGAGATGGCACTGTCTCCCCCGATTTCGCCGATTCTACACTCCCGTCAAGTCGGTTGATGGTGGCTGGCTCGGCAACGACAAACACGTCGGCTCGGCTCTCGAGATCGGCGAGTTTCGGTTCGACGATCGATCGTCGGTGTGTGTTCGGTCCGTCGTTCGCGACGATCGGCGTGAACCCATCTTCGTCGACCGTCCCCGCCTCCACCGAGGCCACGACGTCGCCGACTCGGAACTTCCGCACGGCGTATCCTGCCTGGTCGAGAAGCCCGAACGCTTCGAGCGTGGCGGTCGTTTCACCCGCGGGAACAGCGACGTGAACCTCCTTCGAACGCAACAACGTCCCAGCATCTTCGGCGGGAACCGCAACCGTCAACCGCCCACCACCGCCGTCCGTACCGTCTGCGGATCGGGAGGCCGAAAGCGATGGATACTCGCCGGGATCGCCCTCGTTCGAAACGACGTCCGCGGACGAGCCCGTTCCGAGGACGATTCCCTCCACGTCATCGGACTCGATAGATAGGACGACCGTTTCGCCCGAACACAACCCCGTTGGGATCAGGGCCTCGATCGAGATCGAGCGCCACCCCTCCGGTATCCGTGACTCCGTGGTAGACGTTGGCGGTGCTGCCGCGATCGTTGCCCGCGCTCGAGCGTCGATCGAGACCGAAACCGCCGACAGATCGTAGGTGGTTCGAAGGCGCGTCTCGAGGCGGCGTTCCAGTTCCGAAAGCGGAAGGTCCGCGGGTAACCGCCAGGTCTCATCCTCGAGCGATCGGCGCAGGTTCGGAGACAGCGACGGGTATCCCTCGAGGTCGCGGACACCACCGGTCGACTGGATGGAGACCTGTCCGGCTGCGTCGACCGACTCGATCGCGTCGGCCGAGAGCGATCGGCCACGAACGAGTCGGCGAGACGTTCCGACCGGCAACTCCGACCCGATTCGACGTCCGTGGCTGTTCGCGTACACGGCGAGCGTCGCAACCACGACCGAAGCGAGGGCGAGACGCGGCGCTTGCGGTCGAACCGTAGAGAGTGGAGCGCCGATCAGACCGACGGCGTAGGCGTTTCCGACCGCGAGCACAAACGCGACCGCGATACTCTGGCGGCCCGAGAACCGCCGGTTCACGTGCTCGCCGACAGCACCGAGCGTCCCGACGGTGATCGCGGGACCGACCCCGACGGCAAGTCCGAACGAGACGCCGACGATGATCTCGGTCGTAACCTCGAACATAGGCTGGAGCGGCTACCCGTCGACCAGAACGATCTCGGGGTTCGATCGTTCGTCGACGTAGTTGCTGTTACTCGGCGGGACGATCTCGACCTCGAGCGTCCCCGTATCCTGGTCCCGACGGAGGTCTGCGTCGTCAGGTATGGTGATCGTATTAGTATCGGAGACGTGGACGGGATCGTCGAGTTGAGCCGATCCCGCGGTGACGATGACGGTGAACTCCTCGAGTTCGTTACCCTCCTCGTCGACGACGGAGAACTGGAGTGACTCCGACAAGTCGCTCGTCTGGACGACGTGATCGTCCTCCCACTCGATGGTTACTTCCGTCTCGCCGAACTCGCCGACGCCGCCGAGCATGTTCATCATGACCGAGAGGGCGGCGATCCCGACGACGAGCGCGATCACGAGTCTGATCGGAAGCCCCTCGATCGCACGGTCGTCGGATTCGAGCGATTGTGGTCGATTCGTCGTGCGTTCGGACGGGGAATCCGTCCGTGTCATCGGTGAACGCATACCCGCTCTGGCCCCGGTTTCGTACTTAAACGTCCGACCGAGAGTTCAAGTATGAAGCCGCTCGGGGCGAGAGACCGCGGTCGGTGACGCGGGCGGCGTCCGTGGGCGAACGAATCCGACGAGCAAAAATCCAGATGAGTTCAGATGAGGGACGAAAATCCAGATAAGATGATAGGTGAGAGCGCATGCGAGTGCGCGACGGAAGTCGAGCGATATCCGGCGTGAGTTTATATACGAACGGGAGACCAGTGGACGTGTGACCGATATCGACCGACTCGACCAGCGACTGTCAGCTCTCGAGCGAACCGTCGTCGACGACGAGTTCGACCTCGCGGAGCTCTCCGAGCTAACGACACTCGCCGCCGACCTCGACCGACTCGAGACGCGAATCGAGGCACAGGAGATGCGAATCGCGACCCTCGAGGGGCGGACGGATTCGGTCGAAGGATACGTCGGCCGAATCGACGCCGTCAACGACGCGGTCGAAACCGAGGCGGCGACGGCGCTCGCGGTCGTCGACCGACTCGATCGCAGAGTGGCCGACCTCGAGCATCAACTCGAAGGCACCTCGCCATCGAAGACAGTCGACGTGGGGTCGGAAACCGACGTAGCCGACGACGAACGCGACCGTGCTCGAACGGCCGAGTCGGCAACGGACGGCCGCATCGAACGAACCATCGCCGGCGTCGTCGGCGAGAGCCACAGCGTCGCCACCGAACAAGCCACTGCCGCTCACGACTCGCTATCGACCGACGGCTCAGTCGAGGCGGGGCCGGGTCAGAAACGAACCGAAGGTCGGCCGTCGGATGGCGAGGCGAAACGAGCGTCGACCGACCCAGCCCAACGACCGTCGAACCACGAGCGGGCGCGTGAAGCCGAAACCGACGGAGGCGGTAACGGCGAGCGACACGAACGCGACGAGCCAGCGCCGGACGATCGATCGGTCGGTGCCGATCGACCAGACCGTCGAACTGGGGCGACCGATCAACGGACGGTCGACCGACGAGTGCCTTCGACTTCGAGAGCGGATAGCTACGAATCGACCAACGCGAACGCACGAGACTCTCGATCGAGCCGTAGGGGGCGGGCGAGGAAGTTCGTCTCGGCGTTTCTCTCTCGGATTCGATGATTCGCTACGTTCTCGCCGTCTTGCTCGCCGTTGGGCTTCTCGCCCTCTCGGCTCCCGCAATCGAACACGGAGCGACCGTTGGGAGCGAGCGCCAAATCGATCACGACGTCGGCGAGATCGATCGCGCCGCGACGTCGCTTATCGACCACGAGGATCTCCCGCCGGACGGGCACCCACCACCCCAGCGAGTCGTCTCGGTATCGCTCCCCTCGGATTCGCTGACGTCGACGCCGGTCGATCGGTTTACAATCGACCGAACGAGTGAGTATACGAGCGCCGTCGTCGTCTCACTCGAGGGGGAGAACCCGCGAACGACCGTGATCGACGCGCCGATCGTGTACGCGACGCCGACGGAGAACCGGTCCGTCGACCTCGGCGGAACCGGCACGGAGACCGAACTTCTCTTGCAACTCGAGACGGATCCGTCCGGAACGAAAGTCGTCGTCGTCACCCGCACGTGACGTCTTTTATAGTAGCCACTGCAAGTCATTGCACACCTGATCGCCAGACGGTTCGGCGATCAGTGTGTAAATCGTTGCAGTTGTTACTATAGGGGGATGGCTCTAGTTACGGGATTGATGGGATCGACGCCGATCACGGGAACCGGCGGCCTCGAGTGAGCCGCCACCGGAGCGAAATGAGGGCGATCGGAGTATCAGGGGGGTTCGAGTTTAAATACGAACGGGCAGGTACGACCCCTATGTCTACGAAAGGCGACTCGACGCTTCGATCGATCGCCGCCAGAATCGATCTCGCCACGTTACTCGACGTCGATCCGCTCGGATCGAACGACGGCCCCTGCGCGTGTCGATCGAGATTCGACGGCGACACCCTGATCCTCGAGGCGGGCGACTGTGAGGGTGATGGAGACGTCGCCGAGTCGGATGCCTGTCGAGGGACGGTCGTAAACCGGCTCACCGAACGCGACGCCGAACGGATTAGCGTCCGATCGAACGGGACCGAATATCGCTACGATGGCCGAGCGGTGGCGCTCCTCTCGGCGGCTGGTCGGTTCGTCGAACTCCTCGGCGACCGTGACCAGCGACTCGCGTCCGCCGCGTTGGAGGATCCACTCGCCGTCGCAACGGAAGTCGATCGGCGCGTCGGGCCGGTTGCAGACGTTGGGCAAGAGTCAGGGCTCGTCCAAATCGGTCGGGGTTTAGACGACCTCGAGAGCGTGTTCCAGCCGACCGTCGGTCTGGGAATCGCGTACTACTATCTCGAGCGCTCGATTCCGGACGGGGCGACGCTCGTCGACGTAACCGAACTCGAGACCGGAAGTATCGCCCGCCTGTACGAGCGGCCCGACAGCGTTCCGCTATACGCACTCGACGCCATCGATCTCTCGCTGTCGCCGTCGAAACGTCGGACGCTCATCGACGGCTACGAGGCGATCGCAAACGGCGACGTCGAAGGAGATCGAGCCGCTTCGAGGGCGATCGAACGGGTGAGCGACGGGCCAGTCGATCCGCAGTTGACCTCGATCCTGTCGAAACACACGGCGGGATATGGCGTTCTCGAGGATCTGTTCGCGGATCCGCGTATTAGCGACGTCTACGCCACCTCCCCGATCTCTCGGAACCCGCTACGGGTCGTCGTCGACGGGGAGTCCGCGACGACGAACGTTCGGCTGACGCCGACGGGTGTCGACGCGTTGGCTTCCCGCGTTCGCAGGACGAGCGGGCGGGCGTTCTCGCGTGCGGCGCCGACAGTCGACGCGACGGCCGACCTGGTCAACGGAACTGGTCTCCGAATCGCGGGCGTGACGGATCCGGTCGCAGAGGGAGTCGCGTTCGCGTTCAGGGAACGAGTCGACGACCGGTTTACCCTTCCCGGACTCGTCGCCAACGGAACGATGTCCCCGGAAGTGGGGGGATTCCTCTCGGTCGCGGTCGAACGCAACGCCGCCGGTCTCATCGCGGGAACGCGAGGCTCCGGAAAGACGACGTTGCTCGGAACGTTGTTGTACGAACTGACGCCGGATACGCGAACCGTCGTCATCGAAGATACGCCGGAGCTCCCGGTTCGGGTCCTCCAGACGGTCGACAGGGACGTCCAGGCGCTTCGAACCGGAACGGGCGACGGGCCGGAGATTTCGCCGGCCGAGTCGCTTCGAACCGCGCTTCGTCTCGGTGACGGTGCGCTCGTCGTGGGCGAGATCCGCGGCGAAGAGGCACGCGTTCTCTACGAGGCGATGCGCGTCGGAGCCAACGCGAACGCCGTACTCGGAACGATTCACGGCGACGGCGCCGAGGAGGTGTACGAGCGAGTCGTCTCCGACCTCGGCGTCGAGCCGTCGTCGTTCGCCGCGACCGACCTCGTCGTGACCGTTCAATCCTACCGGACGGCCGACGGGAACGACAGACGCGTCGCTCGGATCGAGGAAGTGTTAGGATCCGGTGGCGACGTCCGATTCGAACCCCTATACGCCCTCGAGGGCGAACGAGCGGCCTCGACGGGTCGGATCGATCGCGGCGAGAGCCGACTCGTCGAGCGATTGGCCGACCCGACCGAGACGTACGCCGACGTACGTCGGGCGATCGGAGACCGGACCGACGAACTCACACAGTTGGCCGACGACGGCCGAACGAACCCACGGGAAGTGGCGTCGGCGTACGCGACTCGAGGTCGCGAGTGACCGATGGCAGTCACGATCGGCGTGCTTCGGGCGCTCGCCTCGGTTTACCCCTGGGACGTAGAGCCGAGTGAAGACCTCGCAGACTCGCTGGCGTTCACTGACGGAACGCTCGAGGCGGAAACCGTCGTTCGAGCAGGCTACGGTGGCGGGGCGGTGATCGGGGTTCTGTCGTTGCCGCTGGTGCTGACGCCACTGCCCGAACTGGTTGTGATCGGCATCACGATCTGTCTCTCGGTCAGCGTCGTCCACGGGATCCACACCGCACCCCACCTGGCCGCCGCCTTCCGCCGCACCGAGGCACTCGGCGATACGCCGAACCTGGTCGGTCGGGCAGTCCTGCGAATGCAGGTCCAACCGTCGCTCGAAAGCGCCGTCAGGTTCGCAGCAGAAACCGGCCACGGCCCGCTTTCGTCGAGTCTCTCGGCACACGTCGATCGATCGATGGGGACGCCCCGAACCGGTCTGTTGACGTTCGCAGACGAGTGGGCCGACCAGTTTCCGGCGCTTCGACGGTCGGCTCACCTGCTCGCCACGGCCCAGGATGCTCCGGAGGCAGAACGCGCACGGACGCTCGATAGATCGCTTACCGCGATTCTCGACGGGACGAGAAACCGGATGGCTGACTTTACGTCGTCGATTCGTAATCCGACGACGGCGCTGTTCGCGTTCGGCGTCATGCTTCCACTCGCGCTCATCGCACTCGTTCCGGCGGTTCCGATGGCAGGATTTTCGGTCAACATCTGGATGCTCGTCGTCATCTACAATCTCGTGTTGCCGATCGTGCTCGTCGCCGCGAGCGTTCGGTTACTGGTCCGCCGTCCCGTCGCCTTTCCGCCGCCGACCGTCGGCCGCGACCATCCGATGGTCCCCGACCGGCTGTGGCTCCGAGGCGTCTGGGGAATCGTCACCGGCCTCCTCGCGTACGCGCTCGTCGCGCGATTCGGCCCGGCGTACCTCGCCTCGATCACGGCCGCCGGAGTCGGCATTGGTAGCGGCCTGCTCGCCGTCTATCGGCCGATTCTCGACGTCAGACACTACGTTCGAGACGTCGAAGAACACCTCACCGACGCGCTCTATCTGGTGGGTCGGCAGGTATCCGAGGGCGAATCGGTCGAGTCGGCGATCGATCTGGCGGCCGATCGGATTCCCGGCGAAACGGGCACCGTCTTTACCGACGCGGCCGGCCTCCAGCGCCGCCTCGCCGTCAGCGTCGAAGAGTCGTTTCTCGGCGAGTACGGAGCACTCACGGACGTTCCGAGCGATCGTGCCCGCGGGACGGCGGCACTGCTCGCCATCGCCGCAAGCGAGGGACGACCTGCCGGCCGCGCGATCGTCGCGATGGCCGACCACCTAGAGGAACTCGAGGAGGTCGAAGCGGAGACCAAACGCGATCTGGCGGCGGTCACGGACACGCTCGACAGCACCGCGGCGTACTTCGGCCCGCTGGTGGCGGGAGCGACCGTCGGCCTGGCCGGAATGATGACCGGTGATTTGCTCGAGTTCACCGATACGACGGCGTTACCGACCGAAGAACTGGGGATCGTCGTCGGGCTCTACGTCGTGGTCCTGTGTTTTATCCTCGTACCGCTCTCGATCGCGCTCAAACACGGGATCGATCGTGCCCTGTTCGGATACCACATCGGTCGGGCACTCCTCTCGAGTGTCGTTCTGTACGTGTTGACGATCACACTCGTCGGCTTTATCTGACGGAGAGACGGCTTCGTCCCACCCGGCTACCGTTTAAATACGATCACGCAGGAAACGCCAGCCATGGATCTGGAAGCACCCGTCGACGCGTGGTACGTCTGGTTCGGCGTGTCGGCAGCGAGCGTCGTCATCGCCGGGGTCGTCCTCGGATTGCCGACGGGACCGCCACCCGACGCGAACGGCGCTGGAAACTCGATCGACAGAATCTCCGGGAGCCCCTACAGCGCTAGCACCGTCCACGAACACGACGCAGATGAGTTCCGTCTGCAAGAGGGGACGGGCCTCGAGTTACGAAACGAACACGGGCGAGCACACTCGAGTCTGGCGTACGGAACCGTCGTTCTGGTAACCGACGACGAGCGCCTCGAGAACGTCACCTACGGGGACTCCTTCGGCGACGAGTTCGAATCCGAACTCGAGCGAGAGGACGTCGACGCGACCGCCGAGTTTCTCGGACGGATCAACGAATCCCACGGAACGACCGACGACGAGTGGTATCCGGCCGGCGACCGGTTCGTCGTTCGAACGGTGACCGTCAAGCCCGACGACGTGACCGCGAGGCCGCGGGTCACCGCGGAGGTGGTCGACGGCCTCGGAGAACCGAATACGGGTTTTGCGACCGATATTCGATTCGAGTACGACGGCGACGGGAGCGAGCAGGCCGACATCTCCGTCGTGGGGCAAGGCTACGGCGAAGAAGAAGACGTCGAACGGCGTGGGTCGACGTGGTTCCGTGATGGGGCCGACTCGATGATGTTCAGTCTCGAGAACACCAGCTCGGTCTCAGAACCGCTGGATCTGACCGTCGACTTCGACGACGTTACGTGTGAGGCGACGACCGTCTCCGAATTCGAGGAGGAAGTCGTCCTCTGTGAGGGGACCGATCCGGAGGATGCCGACCAGATCGCCAACGAAACGACACAAATCACCGTCGATGAAACGACGGGGGAGTACCGTGTTACGCTCGTCGTCGCGGAATAGCGGACAGACCGAGCCGCTCGCCGCCCTGGTGGCGATCGGGCTCGTCTGTGCGGGCGTCGTCCTCTACACCGGCGTCCTCGCAAACCTCTATCCGGCAACGACAGCGCGAGACCCGGCCGACGCAACCCTCGAACAGGTCTGGAACGGCGTCGGCTCGGATGGCGTCTACCACGAGACGACCGATCGAAACGATCTCCACGAGGGGGTAGAACTCCCGGACGGTTACACGGTCCTCATCGAAGTGACAAGCGTCACTGATGAGGGGCGGGATATCACCGTCGATAGCGCTGTCGTCCGGGAAGACGGCACCGTCCGGTACGGACAAACTGACGTCGGCCGACCGGAAACGACCGGGACCGCAAGTCGATCGGTCGGCGTCCACCTCGAGCGCGATCCGGCTGGCGACGTCCGCGGTGGAACGCTTCACGTGGAGGTGTGGCGCTGATGTCCATTAATTCTCGCCGAAGCAACCGCGCCGTCAGCACGGTCGTCGACGTCTCGCTCTGTCTGCTCTGTATTACCGCCTCGATCGGGATCATCGCGGTCTTTCTCGCCGAAGATCTCGACCGTCACGATCCACAGATCGCCGACGAGACGGCACAGACGATCGCGACGTCGACGACGACGGTCGAATACTCGATCCAGTCGATCGAACGCCACGACGACACCGGCGTCTTCGACGACGCGGAGTACGAAGCCGATCGGTACGAACGAGTGAGACACGGACCGCTGGCACAGTTGCTCGCCGCGGCAGTCATCGCGAATCTCCACCTCGACGGAGAGCCCCTCTCTCATGCCGGTGTGGAGTTTCGTGAGGCGGTCGACGCCAACGTCGGAAGCGAGTTGATCGGCGCAAACGACGACGTTCACGTCGTCGCGTCCTGGGAGCCATACGAGGACGCGTCGATCCACGGGGAGACCGTCGCCGGCGACCGCCCACCCACGGACGCCGACGTCAGCACCGCAACGTTCACCGTCGCGAGCGATTTCCCACCGGTTTCCGAGGGCGAACTCGAGGGGAGTTACGACGCCGAAAATCGAAGCTTCGACCGGACCGCGGAGCCGATCGCCGAGGCGATCGTCACCGGGTTATTCCCGGAGGAATCGACGACGATCGCACTCCAGGGGAACGACCTCGATCGGGATCTCGCGCTGTACGAGTACCACCGAGCCGGCGACGCACTCGACGTCGAGTACGACTCGGAGAGCGGAAACCTCAGTCGAACCGCCGTCAACGTCTCCGCGGCCAACGAAAAGCTCGCACAGAACCTCACCGAGACGATCGCGACCGATCTCGAGCGCACCTACGACGAGGAGATCGACGAGATCGAGGCAGAAATCGGCGCGACGTATCCGGAGGATGAAGAGACAGTCACGAACGAGGTCGACGATCTCGTCGCGCCGACCGTCGCAACCGACGAAGTGACGATCACCGTACGGGTGTGGAACGAATGAAACGAACGGGCGAACAGCGGCCGTCGACGGTGTCGATCACGCTCGACGACCGTGCGCGCATTCCGTTCGCCATCATCGGCGTGTTGTTACTGGTGACGAGCGTCATGTCCGTCGCAGTTCTCCAGTCACGCGTCACCCCGGAACCGACCGTGGACGCCTCGCTCGCGATGGATCGGACCTCCGCGACGGCCCAGACCGTGGTTCGACACGCCGCCGCAAACGCCGCCGAACAGTCGGCACAGGAGCCGTTGATGGACCCAAACGGGAGTAATTCGTGGGGCCAGGCCATCGCGGCGACGGACTCCCACAATCCGCCGGCGTGGATCGACGAGATGCCGGGAGAGTACCAGGATGGGCGATTCGAGGTCGATCCCGATCACGCGTTCGAGCGGTATCTCAAACTCCGAATCTACAACGCAGTCGAACGCGACCTCGCCCACCTCGACGGCGAGTTCCGTGGAGACACGACGACGAACGCCTCGATCCCACCGCTCGAGGACAACAGGAGTTCGGCTATCGACGCGATCGACCGCGTGAAACTCGATCCCGGAATCGACTCCGGAAACGACCTCGAACCTGGACAGCTCGAGGTGACGATCGAGGGTGTCGAAATAACGGTCGAACGCGGTGGACAGCGGGTCGCTCATCGAGTCGAAGACGTCTCCGTCGTGGTCGGGACGAACGTCTTCGTCCTCCACCAGAAGACCCGTGAGTACGAACACCAGCTGAACATGGGCGTCGTCGAAGGAGGGCTCGGCGATCCAACCAGCCTCAACGGCTTCGGACAGCACATCGCGGCGCGACTCTACCCGCTCACCTGGGCGCGCGGTCTCGCCCAGTGGGGCGGGGCGCCGATATCGGAAGTGATGGCGAATCGCCACGTCGAATTGATGGCAAACGACGCCACGTTCGACGTCCAGGAGTCGACGTTCGGCACCACCGATCCGAACCGAGAGGCAGTTATGCGAAACGCCTGGGGCTGTCTCGCCGCACAGGACGCCGAAGAACTCTACGAGGGACACACCGGCGACGAACCCGCCGTCGCGGACGCCGAGGACTTCTGTGCAGGCCTCGAGTACCTCTATGGCGATCAGAACGCGAACCTCGACGAGCCGATCGACTCGATGGACGTCATGGAGTCGACGGCAAACGCCGCGGGCGAGCATACGAGAGTGGACGCCGAGCAGACGATCGACGTCAATCTGTTCGCGGATCTCGCGTACGCACAGACGCTCGTCGAAATGGGCGTCCACGACGCGATCGACGACGTCCACAGCGTCGAGACGCGAGCCGAACTCGAGACGGCGACCGACAGGCGAAACCTGCCGAGTACCGCCAAGCCTGACCTCACCGACTCGAGCAACTGGACGGAGTCGAACAACGACCTCTCGACGGAGGCGAACGTGACCGTCACGTTCGAGGAAGGAGATCCCGACACGGCGGAGGAGGAGACGACGTACGCGACCGCTACCGTCACCGTTCGACAGGACCACGTACGCGATCTCACGTGGAGCTACAACGGTCCGGAGGACATCGGATCGACCGCCAATGCAACGCGTGATTCGACGTCGGTGTACGAAACCGAGTTGGAAGTGATTGCAACCCACACCAACAGGGACGCGATCGACTACCGCGGAATCGAGGGCGGGTACAACGAAACCGTCAGCGACGAGTGGCCGAACAGTCTACCAGAGCAGTTCTTCGAGGACGACGGCGGGTGGCAGACCGACCTCGCCGAAAACGTCACCCTCGACAACTACGCGGCGTTTCCGAACGAGAGCACTGAACGACTGTTGCACGTCAATCGAAGCGCGGACGTCGAGGCACAACTCGAGCACCAGGTCGTCGAAGCCGATCAGATTCGGAGCGAGGGAGAGCTTCGCAACCGCTTTGCGGTCGAAGACGGAGACGAGGAGATCCTCGAGACGGATCCGCCGAGCGAGTTGATCGCGGTCGCGATCGCGCTCGATCTCTACTACATCCGTACACAGCTTCGCGAGGATGCGGACACCGTGACCTTCGAAAACGGTGAACTCCTGACAGGAGATCCGTTTGGCGATCTGAACGACGAGGTGGACGAACAGCTCGTCTACCACCGCGTTCCCGACCGGTACCCAACCGCAGCGGACAAAGCCCGCATCGAGGCCCGGCAGAACTACATCGACAACGTCAAAGGCCAAATCGAGACGACCAGCGAGGCGAACCAGCAGGTACAGGACGAACTCGACGACAGGCTCGGCGACGAACTCGATGCCGGCGACGACGTCCTCGAGGGGCTCACCGAGTTCTCCCGCGGTGTCGCCGGCGGCGAGACCGAGTACGAACCAGCCACGGTCGACTCGCCGTACAGCGACGAGATAGAGTATACACCGACCGGATCGCCAACGTACCTCTCGCTCGAGGCGGTCGAAGCCCAAGAGGTCCCGGCGACCGGGAATGCGACCCACACACCGATGGCGGCACGAAACAACAACTGGTTCGCGATTCCGTACAACGAGGTCAATATTGGCGTTCTCGATCGGGTGCTCGGCTGGATATTTGATTCTGCTACCGACGACGTTCTGACGCTGCGAATGGCTGGGGAACTTCTCGAGGCCGCGAGATTGGCGGATGTGTTGCTCGAGGAGGAGGACGAGAAACTGATCGATGATGAGCAGGTGTATGAGGACTTAGAACAAGGAGTTAATAGCGAAATCAACAATCTCGATTCAAGAACAGTCGATGAACTTGATGGGTTAGAACATGGACTCGATTTCAATTATGATAGAATTGAAGAGCTTGTTAACGAAGGTATAGACGATATTGGGGATGGAACGCCCGGTCAGCAGGCCGCAATGCTCGGTGGCGGTGAAGGCGTCGATCACGTAGAACAGCACGTTCGTACAGAAATTGACGTCGACAACCATGGCGAAAACCCATATGAAAGCGAAGAGGTGTTCAAACAACACGCGGGAGCAAGTGTCAACTATGCACTGGCGGAAGCAGTTAATCAGACTACAGTTGATGACTTTGATTTGGCTAACGTAGATTATTTGAACGAAAGCGTCCGAGACGAACTCGAGGAACGAACGGAAGAGATCGTCGCCCAGCGGATGAACGAGACGATAGACGAACACGACCTCGAACACGACTGGTTGCGCAACAACGAGACTGGCATTATGGACGAGGACGGAGAGTTCAACCTCTCGCCGAACCGTGTTCCCGCCGGGTTACCCATCGTTCCGTTACCAAGTGGATGGGTCGCGACGACGAACGTCTGGGACGTGAAAGTTAGAGGCGAGTACGCCAGGTTCGAACTCGAGTCGAATACGGGAACGCCGTCGAACGTACAGGGTGAAAATTACGTTCGCGAAGACGGATCCGTCGTATTCGAAGGTGAACCCGTTGGATCGACACGAGCGATATCGTTCGAGTCGCGGACTGTGGTAATCGTCTTGGTTCCACCTCAGCGTCTGGGCGTCGGTGATCGGACTGGCGATTGGGCCGAGGAGTCGGAAGGTTGGCCGGAGGCAGGAACTAGTTAATTTCCCAATATACACATATAGAGAAATATACAAAATCCTGATTTTTAAGATTCCTCAAGAGCATAAAGATGATGGTCTCGAGATGGTAAATAGATGACACCGTCCGAGACGGCAACGGTACCTCCGATTGTTTCATCCTCGTCAGGAGTAAATGACCACTGCTGACCTCCATCATCCCTATTGAGACCATGTAATGTTTTTCCATCAACAAAATAAATCATGTTATCTGTCACAACTGGTTTTTGTTGAAGCCGTAGTTCGTAGTCAGTAGACCACTCTTCTTCACCAGTATCTTTATCAATTGAATAGACGTGTCCATCTCGAGCTGGCAAGTATACGTTGTCGTCAACTATTGATGGGCCCGCAGAAATTGGTCTCTCAGTTTTGAACGACCACTTTTCTCCACCGTCCTGAATATCAATTGCATATAATTTTGTGTCACCACTACCGACATAGACTGTTTCATTTGAAATTGCAGGGGTGGCTTCGGACATAAAGTCTGAATTTTCATTTTCAAATTCCCATTTCAGTTCTTGACGTTCAATGTTGTAGGCTACGAACGAGTGACTTCCTCCTCCGAATACCATACCGTCTGCAATCGCTGGCAAATCTGGTGTTCGTCCGTAATCTTTGAATAAGACTGACGATTCGCCCGATTTTCTATCGATACTGAGAAGCCATCCAGGGTAGAATACATAGAGATTATCCCCGTACGGAACTGGAGTTTGCGTCGTGTTTTCGAGTTCTTCCTCCCACAATTGCTCGCCAGAATCAGCCTCAAGTGCATGCAATTTGTTTGGGACTCCATGACTCGAGACGTAAACGATTCCATCGATCACGGTCGGAGGAGGTGTTATTCGCTTGTTTAACTCGACGGCCCACTCGGTCGACCCGGTTTCGGCGTCGACCGCATACAGATACCCGTCGCGGCATCCGGCATATACGGTTCCGTCGACGACTGCGGGACTCGAGACGAAACTGTCGCCTCCCTCGAGTCGCCACCGAACTTCCACGTCCTCGACTGGGCCGTCACCGTCGGGTTGATAGCCGGTGTTCTGGAGGTCGGCACCGAACATCGGCCAGTCACCGCTCGAGTCGTCGTCGAACTCGAGGACGCCGCCGTCGCTGGAATCGGTGTCTTCGTCGTCGGTTTCGTCGGCGCTCGAACAGCCTGCGAGCATCGTTATTCCCGTCGTTCCGGCACACACGCCAAGCCACTCTCGACGCGAGGGAGATCGTCTGTCGGCCATATTATCTACGACGAGGACCCATTGAATAAATAATATTTCGGTTGGCTATTACCGACTGTGTGATGATATCTGCGTCGTTAGCCAACTTAGAAAGTATTCATCTAAACTGACCAGTTGACAGAACCCATAGCTGGAAACCAGAGGTAGACTATAGTAGCCACTACAAGTCATTGCACACCTGATCGCCAGACGGTTCGGCGATCAGTGTGTAAATCGTTGCAGTTGTTACTATAGATGTGACTGAATATAGAACTCGAGTACAAGAAGATCTAACGCCTCAAACAGCCCACTCTCGGTAGTACGATACACCGCGGGCGAGTATCGCAAGTACCCGACAAAACTTTCAAGAAAAATGTATTGTTACCGAATAATCGATCAGATATCACGTTTCGGTTCGGTCACCCGGCTCGAATCGAGACGCCCGAGACGTTACTCAGCGTCGCCGAACGCGCCGCGTTCCTCGAGGTCGTCGAGTTCGTCCTCGTCGTAGCCGAGGTCCGCGAAGACGCTCCGGTTGTGTTCGCCGAGTCGCGGCGGTGGCGACTCGAACCCGCTGTCGGCTTGCCCGTAGTTGAGCGGGTGTTCGACGACCGGAATCTCGCCGCGTTCCGGATCCTCGATCGTCGTCGTCGCGCCGCGTGCCTCGGTCTGTTCGTTGTACAGCGCGTCCTCGACCTCGAAGACGGGACCGGCCGGCACGCCGGCGTCTTCGACAATGATCGACATCCACTCGTCGGTCGTCCGCTCGCGGAACGTCTTTTCGAGTTCGGCCTCGAGTTCGGCCATGTGTTCGACGCGGTCGCCGTTGGTCTCGAAGCGGTCGTCCTCGGTCAGTTCGGGCCGGTCGATCGCCTCGCAGAGTTCCCGCCAGAGTTTCTGGTTGAGACAGGCGACGTTGAGGTAGCCGTCTTCGGTCTCGAACGTCTGGTACGGGGCGAGGACGGGGTCTTTGGTTCCCATCCGGGACGGCGATTCGTCGGCGAACACCTTCCCGGCCTGTTTGGTGAGCCAGGGTAAGACGGCGTCGAGCATCCCGAGGTCGATGTACTCGCCCTCGCCAGTCAGTTCGCGCCGATAGAGGGCGTTCGAGATGCCGAATGCGGCCCACATCGCCGTGATGAGGTCGGTCATCGGGAGGCCGACTTTCACTGGTCGACCGTCGGCCTCGCCGGTAACGCTCATCACTCCGCTCATCCCCTGGATCATCAGGTCGTAGCCGGGACGCTCGCGCCAGGGACCCGTCTGTCCGAACGCCGAGATCGCACAGTAGACGATCTCGTCGTTGTGCGAGCGGATCGTCTCCTCGTCGACATCGAGCCGCTGTGCCGTACCGGGACGGTAGTTCTGGAGGAAGACGTCCGCCTCGCTCACGAGGTCGTACAGTGCCTCGCGTCCGGCCTCGGTCTTGAGATCGAGTTCGACGCTCTTCTTGCCGTAGTTGACGGTCCAGAAGTACGGCGACTCGCCGTCGATAAACGGTGGTCCGGAGTGGCGGTTGTCGTCTCCAGCGCCGGGTCGTTCGATTTTGACGACATTAGCGCCCTGGTTGGCGAGCATCAGCGAACAGAATCCCCCGGTGACGAACGTCGTCAGGTCAACGACATTTACGCCCTCGAGAATACGGTCGTCGGTAGCCATGTGCTGACGGGGAGATTGGTCCGCCAAGAGAAAAACCTTCGGTCCGAACCGCTAGTACGCGGGTCTGTGACGGCGTTCCTGACGATTTGGTGCCACGACGACGCATGCGATTTCGTCGACGCCGAATCGGGATCGAAGTGAACACGCCGAGATCAAACGGCGTCTCGAGGAGAATTATCGTAGCCACTTGAAGTCATTGCACACCCGCTCACGACAGCCCCCGGAGACCGGACGAACGGGATCGGTCTCCGTGCGCCGTCCGTGAGTGGTGTGTAAATCGTTTCAATTTATAGTAGAACAGGCGATTCGATGTCGAGCGGTCACACTGAAAGAGCGGTTCTGAGGCGATAGTAACAACTGAAACAGTTAACACACCGATCGCCGATCCGTCTGGCGATCGGGTGTGTATTGACGTTCAGTGGCTACTATAGTTTGTCCGGGTCAGTCTGTGTCCGGGTCAGTCTGTGTCCGGGTCAGTCTGTGTCCGGGTCAGTCTGGTCCGGGTCAGTCTCGCCGCGTTCGTCTCTGACCGCCTCGATCGCCGGCTCGAGTTCGTCGTACAGTCCGTCGACGTTGTCGGGGAAGACCTCGACCGGTTTGGCCTGGCTGTGGGTGTGGATGCGGACGCGGTCGCGGTGACGATAGGTCCGATAGACGCTCCAGAGCCCGAAGAGGGCGAATACGGCACCGATGACGACGTTCTCCGTCATCGAATACAGTCCGAAGAGGACGAGCGAGCCGCTCAGAATCGCCAGAAACCAGTTGAACGACTCGTTCGTGATCTCGCTGACGTTCGCGTAGGGTACGCTCGTCAGTTCGCCGTCGGAGCGGACGAGGACGCGATCGTCGGTGACGGCAATCTCACCCCCCTTTCGGAGCCCTCCTCGGTAGTAGAGGTGTTCCCCTCGCTCGAGCTCGAGACCGCGTCTGCTCGGCATTGGCGAAACTGTGTCCGGCCGGTTATTGAACGTTTCGCTGAAAGAGAAAACCGCGTTCGAGCGGTTAGTCCGCCTTTTCGGCGCTCGAGGAACCGCCACCGGAGCTCAGTCGGTCGAAGATCGACTGGAACTCCTCTTCGTCCTCCGATAGGTACTCCCACTGTGCGAGCCCGCGTTCCTCGCGTGTGCCTTTGACGGTGTTGTCGAGGATAAACGCGAGGATACCACCGACTGCCATTGTGGTCGAGCCGATGACGAAGATCGTGTCGGAGACGACCTGCTGGCCGAGGATTGGACCGATCACGGCCGCACCCTCGGCGATCGCCTGGAAGTCACCGGGGCTTTCGAAGTTCGCGAAGTAGTTCGGTAACGCGAGTCCGAGGAATAACGCGATACCGATGATGAAGACGTTTCGAGAGGCGTCGAGATCGACGAACTTCAGGTTCGATAGACCAACTGCGGCGATCTGTCCGAACATCGCGATGTAGAGTGCGCCGACGATCGGACTCGGGATCGAGACGATGAGCGCACCGAACGGTCCGACGAACCCGACGATGAGCATCACGATCGCGCCGATCTGAACGACGTACCGCGAGGCGACGCCGGTGATTCCGATCGCACCGATGTTCTCACCGTAGGATGTCGAGCCGTTACCCGTTCCCATGATACCGGCGAAGACGTTGCCGAGTCCTTCCATCCCGATACCGTGGTTGATCCGTTTTTCGCTCGGGGCACCGAGCCCGGAGATCCGCGCGACGGCGTAGTAGTCACCGATACTCTCGACCATCGAGGCGACGACGCCGGCGAAGATACCGATAGCGAACGCGAGCGTGAACTCGGGTATGCCCCACTGGAGCGGGTAGATCGGCTGGATGAGCGGAGCCTCAGCGATCAACCCCGTATCGACGTATCCGGTTTCGGCGTGGCTTGCTTCCGTGTAGACGCCGACTGCCGTGAGGACGCCAGCGGCGATCCAGGCCGTCGCGATACCCAGCAAGACCGGGAACAGCTTCGCGTACCGGTTGTACTGATCGAGGTACTGTGAGAACAGGATGATCAGGAGCAGGGTCAGTCCGAGCAACCACCAGTTCTGGTCGATACGCGTGACGTCCCCGACGTCGATCAGCGAGAGACCGATTAAAACGATCACCGGTGCGATCACGACCGGCGAGAGGTAGTACTTCAGCTTACCGAGGAGCCCGGAGTAACCGAGCACCACCTGTATCAGCGCTGCCGCGATGATCGCCCCCTGTAACTCGAGGAGAGTTACCCTCCAGCCCACCCCCTCGGCACCGAGTGCCAGTATTATCGCGATCGCCGGAGCCAGGAGGGCGAATGTCCCCCCTTGGACGATCGGATATCTGTTACCGATCGTCGTCTGTGCGAGGGTTGCGATCCCCGAGACGACGAAGAACGTTCCGACGAGCTGCGCCGTCTCGGCGGGTGGCATCTCCATGAGTCCCGCAAGAATCAATGGGATGGCGACCGTCGCGCCGATCATCGTCAGGTAGTGTTGGACCCCGAGGAAAATCGACTCGAGAATCGGTGGTTTGTCATCGATGCCGTACTCGACGAAGGATGCCTCCTCTCGCGATGGCTCCCCGCCGTCCGTTCTGAGTTCGTCCGTCGCGTCGTGTTTGTCTGTCATGAATTCCCTCTCTGTTGAGCTGCGTACCGTGGCGAGTGTTCACACCCACGCCGGTATACGAAGTAAAACCCAACGGCGCCCACATAAAGATACCGCCGGTCGGACGGCCGTTTCCGGTGGGAGATCGCAAATTATATAAATATATTTATGGGATTTCGTTCATTCAGAAACGAAAGACGGCACCGGCCAGGGGGTAACTGGAGGACTCGACCTGAACTGAGGACCGAAAACGGGGGACGAAACGACACCCGATGGACCGAACGCGAAGCCGCGAGGGGGAATAAACTATTACAGTTCGACTACGACGATACGTTCGATGGTCTCTCAGCCCGAGTACGCGGTAGCGGCCGAACTGAACGTGATGGTCGAGACCCGCGACGGTGTCGAACTGGCAACTGACGTGTATCGTCCGGCGGACCCCGACACCGGCGAACCGATCGAAGAGCCAAAACCAGCCCTGCTCGATCGGACGCCGTACGGCAAACGCGGACGGATGGAACGACACGGCGAGTGGTATGCGAAACGAGGGTACGTCGTCGCGATCCAGGACTGTCGCGGGCGCTTCGACAGCGGCGGCGACTACTACATCTTCGTCAACGAACCCGAGGACGGCTACGACACCGTCGAGTGGCTCGCCGAGCAAGAGTACTGTGACGGCCAGGTCGCCACGTTCGGCACCTCCTACGGGGCGTGGGTCCAATCCGCGCTCGCGACGCAGGATCCACCCCACCTCGAGGCGATGTTCGTCAACCAGGGCGCCGCGAACGGTCGAAAGGCAACGTTTCGTCACAACGGGACGTTCGAGCTTCGCTGGCTGTGCTGGGCGCTCACGCTCGGTGGCGGGTTCGCAAAGCGAGCACTCGAAGATTCCGATATTCAACAGCGCCTCGCGAACGTCGACGTCGCCGACCTCCTCGAGGACGGCCCCATCCATCGAGGCGAGTCGCCCCTTCGGCACATCCCCGACTACGAGGCGTGGACGTTCGACATCATGACCCAGGGGTCGGCGAGCGACGACCTCTGGCAGGAACCCGGCGTCAACTTCGAGGCGTACTACGAGGAGTCGGCGGACGTACCGACCGTCTACGCCGGCGCGTGGTATGACTCCTACACGAAGGCGACCTGTGACAACTTCGAGGCGCTGGCCGAACGCAAAGAGAGCGATCACTACCTGTTGATGGGGCCGTGGACCCACGGCTGGAACACCTACCCGCTCCCCTCGTGGAACAAATCCTACTCCGGCGAACTCGAGTTCGGCGAGGAGGCGCTCAGAGACTACCAGGAGACGCGGCTTCGCTTTTTCGATCACTACCTCAAAGGGGAGGATAGCTGGAGCGATCAGCCGACCGTCGAGTACTTCCAGATGGGGACCGGCGACGCCTCGCGGCGTCGCGACGGTCGGCTGTTCCACGGCGGCGAGTGGCGCTCGGGTGAGGAGTGGCCGCTTCCGGACACGGACGCCACGAGCTACTACGTCCACGGGGACGGGCGTCTCTCGACGGAGAAACCGACCGTCGACGACGCGTCGACGACCTATACGTTCGATCCGCGTGATCCCGTCCCGACGATCGGCGGCAACTGCTCGTCGTACATCACCTACGAACAGCGCGAGGAGAACATCCTCGAGTATCCGCTCTCCGAGCGCAAGATGGTGGATCTCACGGGTCGTGGCGGATTCGACCAGCGAACCCGGCCCGACACGCTCGGTGCCGACGCGCCGTATGGACCTCTCGAGGAGCGAAACGACGTGCTCGTCTACCGGACCGAACCGCTCGAGGAGGACCTCGAGATTGCGGGCCCCATCCGGGTTCGCGTCTACGGCTCGACCGACGGCCCCGATACTGACTTTACGGCGAAACTGATCGACGAGCACCCACCGAGCGAGGAGTTCCCGAACGGAGCGGCGATCAACCTCTGTGACTCGGTCTGTCGCGGGCGTTACCGTGGCTACCGCGACGAACCCGACCTGCTCGAGCCCGGCGAAGTCTACGAGTTCGAGATGGAGCCGTATCCGACCGCGAACGTGTTCAAAGCGGGCCACCGCATCCGCCTCGACATCTCCTCGTCGAACTATCCGCGCTACGACGTCAACCACAACACCGGCGGGCCGCTGTACGGCGACCGCGAGTATCGCACCGCGAGGAACACCGTTCACCACGACGCCGAGTTCGCGACACACGTCGAACTGCCCGTTCAGCCCCGCTGATAGCCGCGTCTCCCGCTTTCCGCCGTCTCGAGTTCGAACTCGGCGAGGGTCGCTTCCATCTCCGCGGCCATGCCGTCGACCGTCTCGGAGACGTCGACGACGCGCTCGACCGTGTCGACCTGCCGGTCGATGCTGGTCGAAACCGTCGCCATCTGCGTTTCGATCTCGTCACTGCGCTTCGAGAGGTCGCGAACGATCTGCTCGACGGTCTCGGTGGTCGTGGCCTGTTCGCTCGCCGCCTGCGAGATCGTTCGGATCTCGTCGTCGGTTTTCCCGACCGCCGTCTCGATCTCCTCGATGTGGTCGACGACCCCGTCGACGGCGTCAGCACCGGTTTCGACCGTTCGATTGCTTCGCTCGATCGCGGCTGTCGTCTCTTCGATCCCGGATCGGAGGTCGTCGAGATCGTCGGCGATCTCCGCGACCGACGCTTTGGAATCGTCCGCGAGACTCTTGATCTCGTCCGCAACGACGCCGAAGCCGTCGCCGGAGCCGTCGGCGTGGGCGGCCTGAATGTTGGCGTTCAACGCGAGCAGGTTGGTCTGATCGGCGATATCCGCGATCAGGTCGGCCATCTCGCCGATCGCGTCCATGCGCTGTTCGAGCCCGCGGACGTGCTCGACGTTGTCCTCGGAGGCCGCCATCGCCTCACGGATCCGCTCGAGGGCCGTTTCGGCGTCCTCGACGCCCTCTTGCGTTCGGTTTCGCGCCGTCGCGGCGTGTTCTTCGATGCGCGTTGCGTTCCGGGAAATTTGTTCGACGGCGGTCGCGAGGGTGGCGACGTTCTCCTCGGCGACGGTCGCCTGTTCGGCCTGTTCGCTCGCCATGTCGTCGACGGCGTCGCTGGCGTCGCCGATCTCGGCGGTCGCGGTCGTCGTCTCCTCGCCCGCGTCGACGAGGTCGTCGCTGATCTCGGCCAGCCGTTCGGCGGTGTGTCGCGCATCGACCAGCGCGTCGTTGACGTCTTCGACTGCCGCACCCAGATCCGCGGCCATCCGCGAGAAACGGTCGTACGCCTCTCGCATCTCCTCGTGGTCGGCGTCGGGTTCGGGAATCTCGGGTTCGACGGTGAAATCGCCCCGACTGAGTCGATCCGTCCACTGTTCGAAGGCCGCGATCACCTCGTTTTGGTACGCCCGGTACTCCTCTAAGGTGTCCTGTCGATCGAGTGCCGCCACGCGCTCGGAGACGTCACGGTTGATCTCGATCGCGCCGGCGAGTTCACCCGCCGCGTCGAACAGCGGGAAGAACGTTCTGCTGACGTGGACGGTTTCGTCGTCCACCTCGACGACGCCCTCGAGGTTCTGAATCGCCTCGCCGGTGTCGAGCACCTCGCGCATGACGGAGTTGTCCGCTTCGTCGTACTCGAAGAGGTTCGTCCCGATCAGTTCGCCGGGAACGCGACCGAACAGGTCGCGACACTCTCGGTTCGAGTGTGTGAAGTTCCCCTCGGCGTCGACGACGAAAATGGGGTCCGTGGAGCCCCGCAGGTAGCTGACGACGATCGATTCGGCGGTAGCGTCCCCGAACGGGGCGCTCTCGGCCGGTCGTTCGACGTCACCGACGGGATCCAACAGCCCGTTGTCGACGGCGTCCCAGTCGGCGGCGTCGACCGTCGTAGCGGAGTTTTCGGTCCCTTCGGACGGAGTGAGCCCGGATGAATCACCGCTTTCGACGGACGCTGAATCGGTCTCGGGGTCGTTCTCGTCCGCCGGGTCCGCACTCCCGAACACGGACAGCATCGAGTAGCGCATACGTATTACGAACTGTTAATCACCATAACTCTATTCGCCGGTAATTATTCGAACAGTTCTCCGGGGTCGACCGCGAAAAATTGGGTTTCCTCCTGGCGAGTCGTTCGTACGAACGTACCTCCCCGTATTCAGCGAGACGGCCCACCGCCTGTCGTCACCGCCGTGGCGCCGAGACGAGACGGCCGAGACAACACTTATGGGTCGTCTGTCCGAGGGTATCGCATGACACTGTCGATCGAGCGAGAGCGGTTCGTCGAGACGATGCGCGAGCAAGCCGAGATCGGCGGGACCGACGACGGCGGGCTCCACCGACTCGCGCTCTCCGACGAGGACAGGGAAATTCGCGACTGGTTTCGCGCCCAACTGAAAGACCTCGGCCTCGAGGTTCGAATCGACGAGTTCGGAAACACGTTCGGACGCCGTGAGGGATCCGACCCCGACGCGGATCCCATCCTCGTGGGCTCACACCTCGATTCCCAGCCCTACGGCGGCATTTACGACGGCGCGCTCGGCGTGATCGCCCCCCTCGAGTTACTCCGAACGCTCGAGGAAGAGGGAATCGAAACCAGTCACCCGATCGAGATCGTTAACTGGACCAACGAAGAGGGGTCGCGCTTCCAGCCCGCGATGCAGGGAAGTGGCGTCTGGATCGACGAACTCGACCTCGAGACCGAGTACGCAAAGACCGACGAGGACGGCGTGACGGTCCGCGAGGAACTCGAGCGGATCGGCTATCTGGGCGACGAGCCCGCCGAACCCGGCGAGTACGAGGCGTACTTCGAACTCCACGTCGAGCAGGGGCCGTACCTCGAACTCGAGGGCGTCGACGTCGGCGTCGTCACGGGAGTCGTCGGCTTCTACTGGGGTGCGACGACGTTCTACGGCGAGGCCGACCACTCGGGGCCGACGCCGATGCACTACCGATCCGACGCGCTGGTCGCCGCGGCGGACGTGATCACGGGCGTCCGTCGAATCCCGGGCTCGCTCGGCGACCGAACGGTCGGCACGGTGGGGTACGTCGACGTCGAGCCGAACTCGATCAACATCGTCCCGGAGGAGGTGACGATCACCTGGGGCTTTCGCGATCCGTCCGACGAGATCGTCGACGAGGCCAAGAGCCGAGCACTGGCGGAAGTCGAGACCGCCGCCGAGCGCGAGGGCGTCAGCCACGAGTCCGAGAAACGCATGCGATCGGCGAGCGTCGACTTCGCCGACCGGTGTATCGGGGCGGTCCAGACGAGCGCCGACGATCTCGGCTACGACAGCATGCAACTCTACAGTGGCGCCGGCCACGACGCCGCCCACATGAGCAAGGTGATGGATACGAGCATGGTGTTCGCCGTCAGCGAGGACGGCAAGAGCCACACAGAAAAAGAGTACACGAGCTGGGACGACTGTTATGCGGCCGCGAACACGCTCGCGAACGCCGTCGTTCGGACCGCCGGCTACGACGAGTAAGCGCCAGGCGCTCGAGTCGACGGCCGACTCGGGATCGGTGTGCGTATCGAAAGGGTGAGAAGGATCGTTCAGAACGCCCAGTCAGTCGACTCGCGTTCGACGAACTCGCCGTGGCCGTCGTCTGCGACGATCTCGCCGTCGTCGGCGACGAGTTCGCCGCGGACGAACGTCTGTGTGACGCGTCCGGTCACCTCGCGGCCCTCGTAGATCGAGAAGTCGGCGACAGAGGCGTTGTCCTCGGCGGTGATCGTGTACGTCTCGTCCGGGTCGAAGATCACGATGTCGGCGTCGGTTCCCGGATCGAGCGTTCCCTTCCCCGGCAGGCCGAAGATCCGCGCGGGATTGTACGAGAGCGCGCGGACCAAGAACGGATAGGAAAAGCCACGCTGGTTGATCGCCTCGTCGTGGAAGACGGGCAGGTTCGTCTGGAGTGCATTCGCGCCGAACTTGCTCTCCCACCAGTTGTCGACCGCCTTGCTCTCTTTCGTGTAGCCACAGTGGTCGGTCGAGACCACGTCGAGCGTCCCGGCCGCCAAGTGCTCGAACATCGCCTCGATGTCGTCGGGTTTCCGGATCGGTGGCGCGATCATCGGGAGGTTCCCGAGTTCCTCGAAGATCGTATCGTCGAGGGTCGTGTAGTGGGTACAGGTTTCAGCGCGGAGCATCTCCGGACCGTACTCCTCGCGGTAGTCTGCGAGCACCTCGGCGGACTTGCGACAGGACGTGTGGATGCCGTAGTACCGACAGCCGGCTTCCATCGCCATCCGCGCGGCGGCGTCGGCCGCGATCGCCTCTGCATAGTCCGGTCGTGATTTCGGATACCACTCCGGATCGCCCTTCCCCTCCGCCTGGAAGCGCTCCGTCCGTTCGTCACAGATCGTCGCCTCCTCGGTGTGCAACACGGCGAACGCGTCCAGATCTGCGAGCGCGTCGAAGACGCGATCCATAAAGCCGTTCTCGAGGCCGAACTCGTAGGCGGTAAAGAGCTTGATCGACGGCACGCCTTCCTCGACGACGGCCTCGAGTTCCTCGAAGACGGCGGGGTCCTGACGGGTGATCGCGCCGTGTAAGCCGTAGTCGACGACGGCGTCCTCGGCTTTCGCTCGCTTGCGGTCGATCCCCTCGAGCAACGTTCCCGGCTCTTCCCAGTCGGTCATCTCGCCGACCCAGGCCTGCCAGGCGAAGTCGATGTACGTCGTCGTTCCGCCGAGAGCCGCCGCCTTGGTCGCCGTCTCGTACGTGTCGAACGAGAACATGTCGTCGATGTGGACGTGGGGGTCGATCACGCCGGGCATGACGATCGAGCCGGTCGCGTCGATCGTCCGATCGGCCTCCGGCATCGACTCTCGGTCGCCGACGGCGACGATTCGCTCGCCGTCGATCGCGACGTCCGCTTCGAACGTGTCCGTCGGGGTGACGACTACCCCTCCCCGAATGACTGTCTCTACCATACGGCGACAACGAAACAGGGGCCGATAAAGCTTCGTCCTCCCGAACCGGACTGCCGTTTTCGATCGAAAGCGGTCGTCCGAACACGGTCGGCGTCGGCTCGAGGGGTCTCGAGACGCGTTCGGAGTTGAATGGTTGTCACGACGGACCAAATCTTGATTAGCTCCGGTGCATAGTGAGACACAGTAATGGGTGACGAGACCGGATCGGAGGCGGGGTTAAACGGGATCGAGCGACTCGATAAGGAGCACGTGTTCGGAACGTGGTCCTTCCAAAACGAGGTCCGACCGCGACAGGTCGTCGGCGCCGAGGGGAACCGATTCGAGACGGCCGACGGTGAGGAGTTTCTCGACTTCTCCGGACAGTTGATGTGTTCGAACCTGGGCCACTCCGCGGACCGCGTCGCCGACGCGATCGCAGAACAGGCACGGGAGGGCGCCTACTTCGCGCCCGGATACACGACGGAGGCGCGCGCAAGACTCGGCGAAAAACTCGCCGACGTGACGCCGGGCGAACTCACGAAGACGTTCTTCTCGACGAGCGGCACCGAGGCCGTCGAGGCCGCGATCAAGATCGCCCGGATGTACACGGGTAAACACAAGATCGTCTCCCGGTACCGGTCGTACCACGGCGCGACGTACGGCTCGATCAGCGTCACCGGCGATCCACGCCGACTCGAGGCCGAGCCCGGCATCCCTGGCGCGATCAAAGCACCGGATCCCTACGCCTACGGCTCGACGCTCGATCCGATGGAGAGTCTCGAGTACATCGACGAGATGCTCGAACTCGAAGGCGACACCGTGGCCGCGGTGCTCGTCGAGCCGGTGGTCGGCTCGAACGGGATCCTCGTCCCGCCTGACGAGTATCTCCCCCGGTTGAAAGAGATCGCTCACGACCACGACGCCTTGCTCATCTGTGACGAGGTCATGTCCGGGTTCGGCCGGACCGGCGAGTGGTTCGCCTCCGACCTCTTCGACGTGACGCCCGACATCATGACGATGGCGAAGGGGCTCTCTGGCGCGTACGCACCGCTTGGCGGGACGATCGTCACCGACGAGGTCGCCGCTCACTTCGAGGACGAGATGTTCTGTCACGGCCACACCTACGCCGGCCACCCGGTCGCGTGTGCGGCCGGCCTGGCGGCGATCGAGACCTACGAGGAAGAAAATCTGATCGACCGCGCCGCCGACGTCGGCGACTACCTCGGTGACCGACTCGAGGAACTGGGCACTACCCACCCGAGCGTGGGTGACGTCCGCGGCGTCGGGCTGTTCCGGGGAATCGAGCTGACGAAGCGGGCCGACGAGCGCGCCCCGTTCGGCGAGCGCGAGGACAAGATCTCCCAGGGAACGACGGTCGTCGACGAGGTGGCCGCTCGAGCAGGCGAGCGCGGGGTCTACGTCGCGAACATGATCAACACGCTGATCGTCGCGCCGCCGCTGACGATCACCGAGGACGAAATCGACGAGGCGGTCGACGCGCTCGACGACGCGTTGGCTCACGCGGACGACGCCATGGAGGTCCGAGCGTGAGCGAGCTTCCACCCGTCTACGGCGGCGAGATCCTCCACGTCGACCTCGAGTCGGGCGAGAGCGAGCGCGAGGCGATCGATCCCGACGACGCGCGGGCGCTACTCGGTGGAAACGGCTTCGCGGCGACACAGGTTCGCGAGCACGTCCCGACCGACGCGGACGCGTTCGATCAGGAGAACGTCGTCGTCTTCGCCGTCGGGCCGATGAACGCGACGCCGTTCCAGAGTACGAGTCGCGGCGTCGTCGGCTTCGTCAGCCCGATGACGAACGGCTTCTTCGACAGCACGTTCGGCGGCACGTTCCCCCGCGCCCAGAAGACGACGGGGTTCGAAGCGATCGTCCTCCACGGCGAGGCGCCCGACCTCTCCACCGTGGTCGTCGACGAGGAGGGCGCGACGGTCGCGGCGGCCGACGAACTGACTGGACTCGACACGTACGAGACCTGTGAGGCGGTCCGCGAACGCGAGGAGGACGACGGCGAGGACGACGTTCACGTGATCGCGGCCGGCCCCGCCGGCGAGAACCTGATTCGGTACGCGTGTCTGGTCCACCGGGGACGCGACCGGGAGGGCGTCGCCGGGCGCGGCGGGAGCGGAGCCGTCCTCGGCGCGAAGAACGTCAAGGCCGTCGCGATCCGGGAAGGCTCGTTCGAGCCCGAGGTCGCCGACGAGTCGGCGTTTCGCGAACTCACGGCGAGCCGAATGGGGCCGTTGATGCAAGAGACCCAGATGCTCACCGACTACGGTACCAGCGGCCTCGTCAACCCGATCAACGAGATGGGGAAACTCGGCATGCGAAACAACCAGTACGAGCACGCCGACGACGAGTTCGCGGAGGCGGTAAGCGGCGAGACGCTGGAATCGGAGTACGTCAGCGAGGACACGACCTGTGCCAACTGTGCGGTCCGGTGTGGGAAACACGTCACCGTCCAATCCGAGGGGATCACCGAAGCGAAGATTCCGGAGTTCGAGAGCCTCTTTGCCACCGCGACGATGCAGGAGGTCGACGACATCAAGCGCGTGATGAAGGCGAACGATCTCTGTGACCGCCTCGGGATGGACACGATCAGTTGGGGCGTCACCGTCGCCTTCGCCCGCGAGTGCGCTGAGCGGGGAGTTCTGGACGAGGATTCCCCGCACCTCGAGTTCGGCGACGCCGACGGACTGGTCGAACTCGCCCGGCAGACGGCCGCCCGCGAGGGCATCGGCGATCGGCTCGCGGAGGGGTCGTTCCGACTCGCGGAGTCACTCGAGGACGAGTCGGAGCGCTATCTCCACGGTGCGAAGGGCCTCGAGTTCGCCGCGCACTCGCCTCGCGGGCTCAAGGGGATGAGCATCGGCTACGCGACGTCGACCCGCGGCGGCTCTCACCACGACACGCGGCCGACGCTCCAGTACAGCGGGGAGCACGACGAGACGACCGAGGGAACGGCCGAGTTCGCGGCTCGCTCCCAGCACTTCACCGCACTGGGGGACTCGCTAACCCAGTGTCGGTTCGTCAGCGAGGGCGGCTGGGGCAAGCGGATCGACGACCGATACCGCGACGCCTTGGAGGCGGCGACCGGCTGGGAGCTCGACACCGAGGACGTCGAGGAGATCGGCGAGCGGATCTACACCCTCGAGCGGGCGATCAACGTCGAACGCGGGATCGCGAGCCGCAAGACGGACACGCTTCCCCATCGCGTCATGCACGAGCCGATTCCCGACGGCCCGGCCGCCGGCATGCACTGTCCGCCGGAGGAACTCGATGCGATGCTCTCGGAGTACTACGCGTTCAGGGGCTGGGACGAGGACGGAACGCCGACGACCGAGACGCTCGAGCGACTCGATCTGGACGAACTCGCGGGGTGACAGTCCCGCGGGTCCGGGCGAAGCTGTTCGGAACCTTCCGTTCCCGACCGGCCCAGCGAGCGGTCGGCCAGGATCACGGATCGGGACGCGGCGATCGCCGACGCACCGGAGACGGTTCCACTCGAGGCGGACGAGCTGAGTCTCACGCCGCGGATCACCGGTAAGTGATCGGAGCGACGCTACTTACGCTTGGAGCCCATCTCGTCGAGTGCTATGACGATCGACTGGGACTTACAGGAGGCCGTGTGGGACGAATTCGAGACGCTTGAGGGTGCAGACCGGGTGCCCGTCGGACAGAACGAAGTCGAGGCCGAACTGGTCGAGAACTTCCACGGACGGGTGGAAGCTCGCAAGTTCACGTTCGAGTCCGACGAACCCGCCACGATGGCCGGCGGAGAGAATCGGGGTCCGCGCCCCCTCGAGTACTTCCTCGCAGGCTTCGCGCTCTGCCAGCAGGTCATCTACGCGAAGAACGCGCTCGCGACGGGCATCGAGATCGAGTCGCTCTCGCTCGAGGCCAACGGCGAGGTCGATCCGCGGGGTGTTCTCGGAATCGGCGACGCGCCGCCGGGGTTCGTCGACGACGAGATCACGTACACGACCCGGATCGAGAGCCCGGCGACCAGAGACGAAGTCGCCCAACTCGTCGAACTCGCCGAGCGCCACTGCCCGGCCCACGCATCACTCCGGACGCCGACGAGCTTCGACCGGCAGATCCTCTGTAACGGCGAACGACTCTCCATCTGAGCGCCGGTTCCGCTCGAGGCCGGCGGGGAGCCGGTATCAGCGGCCGATCGCCCACGCCCACAGGAGCCAGATCACGCCGACCGTCAGCCCCATCGCCCCGAAGCCGGCGGCGTAACTCCCCGTGGCGGCCAGCAGCCAGCCGACGAGCCACGGATACGCGAGCGCGCCGCCGTTGCCGACGAGCAACATGCCCGAGAGCGTCACGCCCGGATCGTCCGTCAGTTCGGAGAACGCGAGGCTGAACAGCGGACCGAAGGGGATCCCGAAGCCGAAGCCGGTCAGCACGAGCCCGGCGGCGATCCCGCCGGCCGAGTCGGTACCGATCGCCCACGCCAGTCCGGCGAGGACGACCGCGAGTCCGAGCAACGTCCCCGCAACGGTCGCCCGCTCGCCGTAGGCTCGCGACAGCCAGCCGCCGAGACCGCGTCCGAGGACCGTCGCCAGGGCGAATCCGACGAGTACCGCGGTCGCTGGAAGCGACGAACCGGCGAGCACCTCGGCGTACCACGTCGATGCGACCATCAGAAAGCCGAACGTCGCCATGTTGGCGAGTCCGAGGGCGAGGCCGGCCGGCGAGGTGAACGGCTCGAGATACGATCGAAGCGTGGTCCCGCCGGCATCCGTCAACGACGAGAGTCGACCCGTCAACACGCCGCCGGCGAGCGCGACCACCGCGGCGGCGGCCGCGGGAATCGCCGGGCCGACGGCGGGGACGGCGACCGGACCGACCGCCAACCCGACGGCCAGCCCGAGAGTAAATAGCGCGCCGAGCATCCCCTGGGCGGTGGCGGTGTCGGCGCCGCTCGTGCGCAATCCGACGTACTTCATCCCGGCGACGAACGCCGTTCCCTGCCCCAGTCCCAGGACGAGCCGAGAGACGTACGTCACCTCGAGCGTAACGATCGCGCCGAGAGCGATGCCGACGCCGGCGACGATCAGTCCGACGGCGGCGACGCGCTCGACTGATGCACGTCGGGTCAACCGCTCGGCCGGAACGACCGCGAGGAACTGGCCGAGCAAGAACAGCGTCATGCCAAAGCCCGCGGCGTCCGGCGAGACGCCGCGGGCGATGAGTACGGAGACGTACGCGCCGTAACCGCCGACGGCGAGTCCGAGGCCGAACAGTCCGGCACCGATCGCGCCGATCGCGACCCACGGAAGCGATCGCTTCTCGCTCGAGGCCGCCGTCGACGTATCCATCGTCACGTTCATCCAATCATTCGGACAAATAGGTTTCGACGGAGGTAGCGGTGCTCCGGATATGTGAATTGAAAAAAGCTTTCCGGAAGATATATGATATCTCTGTTTCGAGACGTAGGTGTCCTATGAGTGCTGATACCGAATCACACGGAGGTGGCGATGCGGAATTGATCGCGTACGACATCGACGATGAACCGCCGCTCCAGGAGGCGGTTCCCCTCGGCATACAACACCTGCTGGCGATGTTCCTCTCGACGGTCGCGTTGCCGCTCGTCATCGCGGGCGCGATCGGACTCGGGCCCGGCGAGACGGCGTTCGTCGTCCAGATGGCGCTTCTGGTCGCCGGGATCGCGACGATCGTACAGGTGTACTCGATCGGGCCGGTCGGCGCGCGACTGCCGATCGTGATGGGGACGAGCGCAATCTTCGTCGCGCCGCTGATCGACATCGGGAACGCGTTCGGGCTCGCCGCCATCTTCGGCGCGGTGATCGTCGCCGCGCCTATCGAGATCGTGATCGGCTACTTTTACGACGACCTCCGACGGTTCTTCCCGCCGCTCGTCACCGGCGTCGTCGTCATGCTCGTCGGGCTGACGCTGATCCCGACCGCGATCGATTACTCCGCCGGCGGACCCGGCGCCGAGACGTACGGCAACCTCGAGAACCTCGCGCTCGCCGGGCTGGTGTTCGCGGCGGCGATCGGCTTCAACCAGTACTTCGACGGACTACTCTCGATCTCGAGCGTGTTGATCGCGGTCGTCCTCGGCTACCTCGTGGCGATTCCACTCGGACTGCTCGACCTCTCGGGCGTCGCCGAGGCGGGGTGGGTCGCCGTCCCGATGCCCCTCACGTTCGGCGTGGAGTTCCACCCGAGTGCGATCCTGATCGCCGCCTTCGCGTACGTCGTCACGGCGATGGAGACGATCGGCGACATTGAGGGGACCACCGGAACCGTGGGGCGGCGGGCGACGAGCGAGGAGATGCGCGGCGGCCTCCTCGCGGACGGTTTTATGAGTATGTTCGCCGGTTTGTTCAACGCCTTTCCGAACACCTCCTTCTCCCAGAACGTCGGGTTAATCGGCTTTACCGGCGTCGCGAGCAAACTCGTGGTGGGCATCTGTGGCGTCTTTCTCGTGGTGCTCGGACTCATCCCGAAGGTCGCCGAGGTCGTCGCGGCGATGCCGAATCCCGTCCTCGGCGGGGCGGCGGTCGTCCTGTTCGGGATGATCTTCTCGATCGGACTCCGAATCGTCGCCAACCGCGTCGATCTGAACCGGCGGAACCTGACGATCATCGCCGTCTCGGTCGTCCTCGGCGTCGGCGTCGAGGTCCGCCCCGATGCGATCGGTCAGCTTCCGGACGACGCTCAGGTGCTCCTCGGCTCCGGACTGCTGGTCGGCGGCGTAGTCGCACTCGTATTGAACGCGATCCTTCCCGGTGACGGCCGCGGACGACAGGGTACGACTCAGGTCGAGGAGACGGAGCGTTCGGGTTGAGATCGCCGACTCGAGGTGGACCGATCGCCCGAGGCGGTTACGGCTCGAGGACGACCATGCCGTAACTCTCGCCGTTTCTGATCCGCTCGTGGACGTCGGGAACGTCCTCGAGTCCGACGCGTTCGGTGACGACGGGGTCGATCCGACCGTCGGCGAGCAGACGAGCGGCCCGGACGACGTCCTCTTTCGTTGCATAACGTGAGCCAACGATCGACGCTTCCCTCACGACGAACTCCTTGAGCGGCGGCGCGAACGATCGCTCGTGGTGGGTGGTCAGCGTGACGATCTGTCCGCCCATCGCGAGCGCGTTCCAAGCGTCCTCGAGAGTCTCGATGTTTCCGACGGTGTCGACGACGACCGTCGGCCCGTCGCCGTCGGTCGCCTCGCGGAGTCGATCCGCGAAATCGCCGCCACGAGCATCGATCGGCTCGACCGCGTCGTTCGTCGCCGCGTCGACGTGCTCGAGGCGGTCGTCGTCGACATCGGCGGCCAGCACGCGGGCACCTCTGAGCGCGGCGAGTTGTGAGAGGTGGATTCCGATGCGACCGGCCGCGCCGATCACCAACACGGTGTCGGCGTCGGAGACGTCGGTTCGTCGGCAGACGTGAAGCGGCGTCGCGAGGCCGTCGGTCGCGATCGCCCCCTCGAGGAAGCTCGCACCGTCGGGGAGCGCGAGGACGTTGGAAGCGGGGAGTACCGCCCGCTCGGCGTACGCGCCGTCGCAGTTGACCCCGTACCAGCCGCCGAAGTCCGTACACTGGTTGGTGTCCCCGCGCCGGCAGGCGTCACAGTCGCCGCAGGTGAGATAGAAGTACGACAGTACGCGATCGCCCGGCTGAACGCCTGAAACGCCGTCGCCGACTGCGTCGACGACGCCGGCGAACTCGTGGCCCGGAATCCGCGGCGTGAGGTCGGGATCGTCGTCGAGCCCACCTCCGATCGCGTTCTCGATCGTTCGAGTGACACCGCAGGCTCGCACGTCGACGCGGACCTCGCCGGGGCCGGGCTCCGGTTCCGGCACCGATTCGGTCGAGAGCGATCCGCCCCACTCCTCGAGCAGACACGCGTTCATGGCCGTCATGTGTTCACGTGGTTCGTTCTCCCCCGAAACCCTAAATCCGTCGGCTACCGCTCAGTGGAAATCCATCGATTCCGCGGCTCGTTCTCGAATTCCTGGAAGTCGGCCAAGCGCTAAGGTCCTGGCCGGTCAACGTCTAGACATGCCTGACAGCATCCTGGTGCCGGTCGACGGCTCGACACGATCAGACGAGGCACTCGAGTACGCCATCGAGACGTTTCCCGACGCGACGATCACGGCGTTACACGTCGTCGAGGCCGGGAAGGGCGACATGGGAGTCTTCTCCGGTATGACGGGTGACGTCCCGGACGAGGAACCCGAACTCGAACACTCCGAGGAGATCCTCGAGTCGGCCCGTCACCGCGGCGAGAAACTCGGGGCGACGGTCGAAACGGAACGAGGGCGGGGACGACCGGATCGGCTGATCGAGAAGCGAGCCGAAGAGGGTGGACACGACCTGGTCGTCATCGGCAGTCACGGCCGCGACGGCGTCGCTCGCGTGTTGCTCGGAAGCGTCGCGGAGAAGGTCGCACGACGGTCGCCGATTCCGGTTCTCGTCGTACGATAAGGGAGCGACGATCGGCATCCGCTTCTAGTACCCTCCAAGCGTCGACTGATGAGCGAAATCGACATCCGCCGCATGATTTCGCTAATCAGTTCAGGCTTGGGACGCCACTAGAGCCGTTCAGCGTGGTCGGGAACGTGATGACCCGGGAGCACGCCGGTCTCCTCGAGGGCGTAGTAGACGACGACGTGGACGATCACGGCCGCGATCATGCCGTTGAGCGCCGCCATGCCCGGCAGGAGTTCGGGCGCTCCGATCCCCGGTAGAACGGAGCCAGCGGTGAGGACCGCGACGAGACAGCCGGCGAGGTACGCGAGGATGCCGGTCCAGCGAACGCCCGCGAACCGAACGGACTCCATTCGCGGTACGGACAGCTTCCAGCACAGCAGGAAGTCGGCGATGATGACCGCCCCGAGCGGCGGGATGTACTGGCCGAGCAGTTCGAGCCAGGGCAAGAGGAGCCCGTCCGCGCCGGCGAGTGCGAGGAGGATACCGATCGTACAGCCCACGAGGACGAACGGCCGTTTGCGATCGAACTCGAACGCCTCCGCGCCGGCGACGCCGAACGCGTAGGCGGCGTTGTCGTTCGTCGTCCAGATGTTCAAGATCAACGCGATCAGACCGACGGTCGCGAGTCCCTGGGCGACGAGCACCTGATAGAGATCACCCTGCGGAGTGACGTCGTAGACCGCGCCGCCGACCGCGCCGCTGAGAAACAGAAAGCTGTTTCCGACGAGGAAGGCGATCAGGCCCGCCCAGAAGGCGACTCTCGAGTTGATCGCAAAGCGCGCCCAGTTGGGCGCCTGCGTCCCCCCGCTGATGAACGTCCCGACGATGATCGTCACCGCGAGTCCGAGCGACATCTCGGCGCTTCCGGTCTGTCCGAGCAGACCGTCGATCCCACCCACGTCGCCTACCGCGAGGAAAATCGAGAGCAATCCGACGATCACGAGCACCGGAACTGCGACGTAGGATAGTTTCTCCATCCCCTCGTAGCCGAAGTAGGCGGTCATCATGTGCAACAGGCCCCAGAGGAGGATCATTCCACTGACCATCGCCGCGGTCTCGAGGCCGAAGTACGTCGCCGTCGGAATCGCGACCATCGGGATGGTGACGCCGAACCAGCCGACCTGCGTGCCGCCCAACAGGAGATCGGCCCACTTCGCGCCGACCCGACCGAACGAGTAGCGAGCCAACAAGACGGTCGTCAGCCCCGCCTTGGCGGAGATTCCACACAGGAGCGCAACGTAGCCGCCGAGAATGAGATGGCCGATCGCCATCGCGACCATCATCTCTTGAAAGCCCATCGCCGCGCCGACTTCCGCACCCGCCCACATCGTCCCGGCGAAGAAGACGAATCCCAGCAGGACCGCCGAGAGGCTGAGTAACCCCTTTCGTTCGCTTTTCGGTACGTGCTCGAGCGGATAGTCTGGATCGGGGAGGCTCTCGTCCCCGAAGACGAGGCGCCGCCAGTCGAAACCTTTGTCTGGTGTTGCCATGACTCACGAAAGCCGACCGATCAGTAATCAATCTTTTCGCATTTGACCAACAGTACCAGCAGTTGTAACCAATCTACCAATCACTTCGCCCAGACAGTGTACGGGTGGTCACGTCCAGAACAATTATTGTACTCGAACGAAATCGGTTGGTATGCCCACCTGGGTTATCACCGACGCGACGACGATCGACGGATCGTCGATCGATCTCGAGATCGACGACGGACGCATCTCCCGTCTCGAGCCCGCCGGGTCGATCGATCCCGCAGCGAACTCCGACTCGACGCACTACGACGCCGACGGTCGGCTCGTCACGCCGCCGCTTTCCGAACCGCACGTCCACCTCGACGCGACGCTCACCGCGGGCGAGCCGACGTGGAACGAGTCGGGAACGCTCGCCGAGGGAATCAGCGTCTGGGCCGACCGAAAGCGGTCTCTCGAGGCCGACGACGTGAAAGATCGTGCCGAACGCGCCGTGGAGTGGTACGCCGCAAACGGCGTCACCCGGATCCGGACTCACGCCGACACGACGGAGGAGACGTTGACCGGGTTGCAGGCCTTGCTCGAGCTTCGCGAGGAGGTCGCGGATCTGGTCGATCTCGAAGTCGTCGCCTTCCCACAGGACGGCATCTTCACCGACGAATCACACGAGGACCTGCTCCGAGAAGCCCTCGAGTTGGGTGCGGACGTCGTCGGCGGCATTCCGCACAACGAACACACGCGGGAGGACGGCGTCGCGTCGGTCGAACTCGCGATGGATCTCGCCGAGCACTACGGTCGACCCGTCGACCTCCACATCGACGAGACGGACGATCCGGGCTCTCGTTTTACGGAAGTACTCGCGAGCGAGGCGATCAAACGCGCCATCGGCGATCGGGTGACGGCGAGTCATACGACGGCGATGCACTCGTATCCGAACAGCTACGCGGCGAAAGTGACCAGCCTGCTCGCCGACAGCGGCGTCGACGTGATCACCAACCCGCCGGACAACGCGGTCTTGCAGGGGCGCTACGACGACTACCCACGCCGGCGCGGACACACCCGGATCGACGAGTTGCAAGCGGCCGGCGTCACCGTCGGCCTCGGTCACGACTCGGTGATGGATCCCTGGTACCACTACGGCTGTGCCGATCCGCTCGACGCGGCGTTTGTCCTCCTACACTACGCCCACATGAGCGGCCGAGGCGACGTCGAGGTGCTGTGGGAGATGCTCACGACGGCGAACGCGAGCGTCTTCGACGCATCGGAGTACGGCCTCGTCGACGGTGGAGAGGGCTCACTCGTCGTCTACGATGCGCCGGATGCGTTCAACGCGCTTCGAACGCGAGCGCCGAGAACGCTCGTTTTGCGGGAGGGACGCGAAATCGCCCGAACCGAACCCGCGAGCGCACAGGTCGTCCGCGAGGACGACGGCGAATCCGTCGACAAACCGATCGACTTCCAGCGCTAGCGCCCCCGCCGGACCGTCGACTCGAACTCGTTTTCGGCTACGACCGCCCCCTCGTGGATCACCCGGCGGGGCGGACGGCCACGTCTGAGCGCCTCGTGGCGACTCTCGACGTCGCTCGAGAACACGTTGAACGTCGCCGGGTTTCCGGATTCGATCCCGTGTTCCACCTCGAGAATCGATGCCGCGTTCCCGGCTACGAACGCCCACGCGAATCGCCGCTCTGTCGCCGTCGTGAGCTGTGCCGCGTGGGCGGTCAACAGCGCCGTCTCGAGCATGCTCGCCCGGCCGTAGGGGTAAAATCCGTCGAGCAGGCAGTCCTGTCCGGCGGCGACGGTGACGCCCGCCTCGACCAGTTCGTCCACCCGCGTGATGCCGCGACGTTTCGGGTGAGCGTCGTGGCGACCCTGCAGGACGAGGTTCGTCGGCGGATTCGTGATCGCGGACAGGCCGGCCTCGGCGACGAGATCGATCACCCGCGCCGCGTGCGCATCGTCGTAGGCGGCCAGCGCACAGGTGTGGCCCGCCGTCACCGATCGGTCGAACCCCCGATCGATCACCTCGGCCGCGAGGTACTCGAGTGATCGCGCCGCGGGGTCGTCGGTCTCGTCGACGTGCATGTCGACGCCGACGTCGTAGCGCTCGGCGAGATCGAGGCAGATATCGACGTGTGCACGGCGGTCGGCGTCGGTTCGCTCGTTGTCCGGCATGCCACCGATCAGATCGGCGCCCGACTCGAGTGCGCGCTCGAGTAAGTCGGCGGTCCCCTCGTCCTGTCCGATCCCTTCCTGGGGGAAGGCAACGATCTCGACGTCGGCGAGTTCGCCACAGGCCTCTCGGGCGGCGACGACGCCCTCGAGCGGCGTTAGGCCGCCGATCGTGTCCACGTCGACGTGGGTCCGGATACGCGTACAGCCGTTGCGGGCGTGGGCCTCGATCGCGCGGATCGCGCGGTCACGCACGTCCTCGAGCGTGTAGTCGGCCTTGCGCTCGTGGATGCTCGCGATGGCCTCCGCGAGCGTCCCCGACTCGTTGGGTGGGAGGTCGGGAGCGACGTAGGCTTTGTCGAGGTGGACGTGCGGGTCGACGAATCCGCCGGCGACCAGCCCGCCGTCGGCGTCGATCATCGTCGGATCTCCGTCGTCGGACGTCGTCCACTCGTCCTCGGCTGGGTCGTCGACAATGATCGACACGATACGGTCGTCGGCAACGGTGATCGTGACCGGGTCGTCTCGGCCGGCGACCGCGGCGTTTCGGACCACGAGGTCAGTCTCGAGCGTCATAGATCGCCATCGGCGGCCGGAGTCAAAAGCGTTGATACGGTCTACTGTAAGTCATTGCCGGCGCAACCGCGACACGGACTGCGATCGGGCCGGGGCGTCGGTACAGCAAACCGTGTGAGTCGATTACTTGAACGCGACACAGCGACTGACGCTGGACTCGCCGCCGCGGAAGCGCCACGGGAACGTCCCGATCTGGACGCGCTCGTTGAGCAGTTCCTCGGGCACCTGTGCGTTCTCGACGTGGATAATTCCCTCTGGGAAGAGTTCGGTGTGCATCAACTGATAGCCCTCCGGCGGGAAGATCTCGTCTAAGTCGTCGACGCCGAGGTGCTCGCGCGCCTCCGCGGCGAGTTCCGGCCGAATGTCCCGGATGACCGTGTTCATCGGGTGGTCCGCGCTCCCGCAGTCGAGCAGGAGGTAGTTGATATCCATCTCTTTACACCACTCCGCGAACTCGGCGTTCGGGCCGGGGTGTTTACAGAAAAAGCGGTGCGGATCCGCGTTCTCCTTGTGCCAGGCGTACTCCTGGAATCCCGTGTGGATGAACAGGATGTCCCCCTCGCGGACGTCACAGACGTCCTCGATCATCTCGCTCGTGTAGACGTCGTAGTCGCCGACCTTGTCAGAGATGTCGGCGACGACGCCGTCGCCGACGAGTTCGTCGAGACCCACGGATTCGATGTCGCGGCCGTGTGCGACGAAGTGTTTCTCACCGTCGAGGTGGGTGCCCGTGTGGTTCATGAACTCGATCTTCTGTCCGTTTACCTTCTCGGTGTCGAGACTCTTTTCGTACCACACTTTCGGGTTGTCGTAGGTGGGCCACGCCGGCGTGTCCTGTGACCACGGCTGTGTCAGGTCGTACATCTCGTAGCCATCGAGCATAACTGGAAATGTGCGGCCGTCCACTTAAAGCTACAGTAACCGATCGGGCTCTTCCGGTTCGACGCCGAAGAACTGTCTGCCACTGGGGCCGTGCACCAACACTTATTAGTCCGCTACGGTAAATCATACGATGTCCGTGTGATAGTCACATGACCACCCGCACCACACCCCAGTATCGACGTAGTATCTCCTCACCCGTCGACGGCCGAGCGGGACCGACGGCTGTCCGGCGACGAGCCGACGCCTCGAACCGTTACGGTGAGCTATGAAACCAGCACCGTTTACTCACCACCGACCCGAAACCGTCGAGGACGTCCTCGAGTTGCTCGCCGAGTTAGAAGAAGTCGAACTCCTCGCGGGCAACCAGTCGCTGGGGATCGTGATGGCCAACCGACTGGCGACGCCGGAGCACCTCGTCGACCTAAACGGCGTCGACGAACTCGCCTACGTCGACGAGCGAGACGGCGAGATCCGAATCGGCGCGATGACGCGTCATCGAACGCTCGAGCGCTCGGATCGCCTCGCCGAGATCGTCCCCATGCTCCCCGAAGCGGCCGAGCAGATCGCCGGCCCGTCGGTTCGCAATCAGGGGACGGTCGGCGGGAGCATCGGCGAGGCCGATCCGGCGGGCAACTATCCCGCGGCGCTGGTCGCCCTCGAGGGATCGCTTCACCTGCGTTCACCCGAGGAGACGCGAACCGTCCCCGCTGACGAGTACTTCATCGCGTACATGTTTACGGACCTGCGCGAGGAAGAACTGATCGAGTCGGTCTCCGTACCGACCGAGCCGTTCCCGCCCGAGCGATCTGGGATGGCGTTTCTCGAACTCAAACGGGCCGCCCAGACCTGGCCGACCGTCAGCGCCGCGAGCGCGATCCGCGTCGACGATCCGTCGGCCGACGAACCGGTCGTCGAAGACGCCCGTATCGCGCTGGCGAACGCCGCGGACGTCCCGCTTCGCGTCGAGGACGCCGAAGCCGTCCTCGAGGGCGAGGCGCTCTCGGCGAGCGGGCTCGAGGACGTCGGCGACATCGTGACGGAGGCAGTCCATCCCGAAGGGGAGATGCACGCGGATCGAGAGTACAAGGAGGAAGTGGCCGGCGAGTACGCGGTGCGCTCGCTCGAAACGTCGTACGAACGCGCGACCGATAGCTAATCGAAATCGAATTTCACACACTCACCTTATGTTAGAATTTACCGGCGAAAACGAGATGGAACAGTCGAAAGAGGAACTCTGGCCGTACTTTACGGACACCGACGTGCTCGCGGAGTGTGCGCCGGGCTGTAAGGAGATGACCCTCAAATCGCCCCACGAGATCGAGGCGGTACTCGCCGTCGGCGTCGGAAGCGTCAAACCCGAGTTCGACGTCGACGTCGTCGTCACCCGGGCCGACCAGCCGGACGCCCTCGAGATGAACGCGGTGGGTCACGCCCCCCGAAACGAGTTCGAGACGACCGCCGAGATGGAACTGCGCGAAAACGACGACGGCGGAACGACCGTCGCGTGGTCGGCAACCGCCGACGTCTCGGGAACGATCGCGAGCCTCGGCGGCCGCGCGTTGAAAAGCGTCACGAACCGACTGGTCAAGAAGTTCTTCGCCGACCTCCAGGCGAAAGCGGACGAGGGCGTCGAAGCCGAGTCGAAACTCGAAGCCGCCCCCGAGGACGCCGACGACGTCGCCCTCGAGTCCGACGACTGATCGCGGCTCCTTCTACGAAAACCCAGTTCGGTGCGACCGGCGAAACTCGAGCCTGACAGACCCCGACCCGGTGAGACTCGAACGCGATTGACGGCACGCCGACTGACGGCCATTCGAGTCTGAGTGGCGGCAAAACACCGACACTCGAGTCTGAGTGGCGGCAAAACACCGACACTCGAGTCTGAGTGGCGGCAAAACACCGACACTCGAGTCTGACTGACGGCAAAACATCGACACTCGAGTCCGGTTGGCAACGGTCGAACTCGTCGATCGGCGGCGAACGGCACGTTCGAAAAATCCGGCGGACCGACGCTACTGATCGGCGTCGCGAACCTTCTTCAGGAGGTGGTCCGGTGCGACCGGAATCCTGTCGGCGGGTTCGTCGATTCCGAGCGGCTCGAGTGCGGCGTTGATCGACGTGGCGATGCTCGCGGGGGCGTCGATCATTCCGCCTTCGCCGACGCCTTTCGCGCCGGTTTCGGTGTACGGCGACGGCGTCACGGTGTGTTCCATCTCGATCTCGGGGACGTTCTCGATCGACGGCAACAGGTAATCGAACAGCGTGATCGCCTGGGGCTGGCCGTCGTCCTCGTAGCCGAACTCCTCGAGGAGGGCGGCGCCGACGCCCTGAGCGATGCCACCGTGGGCCTGTCCCTCGACGATCATCGGGTTGAGCATCGTCCCGCAGTCGCGGACGGTGTAGAACTTCAGGATGTCGACCTCGCCGGTCTTGACGTCGACTTCGACGATGGGCGCGTTCGCGCCGAAGGCGGCCGTCGGGTAGACCGGGAACTTCTGTCTGAGCGCGTCGTCGAACTCCTCGTGTTCGGTCGCCGGGTGGTCGTAGTTGTAGCTGACTCGGGTGAGTCGCTCGTCCCGGTCGGCGTCGATATCGGCGAGGTCGGCGAGCGAGAACGAGTCGTCGCTATCGAGCCGTTCGACGGCTCCGTCGCGGTATCGGACGTCGTCGCTCGAGACGTCCCAGTGGTCGGCCGCGAGTTCCTCGGCGTTTTCGATCAGGCGCTCGGCGACGCCGACAGTCGCTCCCGAGAGCATCACCGCCATTCGGGAGGCGGCGCTGCCGTACTCGGTGGGCGCGTCGACGCTGTCGAGGTAGTCGACCTCGATTTCGCTCGGCAAGATGGCGAGTTCGTCCGCGAGCAACTGCGAGACGAGCGTCTGGTGGCCTTGCCCGGAGGAGTCGGTCGCGAGGTACGCGCGGACGGTGCCGTCCTCCCGGAGTTCGGCGCGGAGGTGTTCGGGCAGTTCGTCGACCTCCTCGCGCGAGCGGTTCTCGAGGGCCTCGCGGTTGGATCGCTGCCGGTCGGTCCAGTCGGAGCCGCTGACGCCCGGTTCGATGATGACGCTCGACTGGACGCCGCGGTACTTGCCCTCCTCGCGTTTGGCCTCGACGACCTCGGGATCGAGGAGGCCGCCGTCGCGCTCGTCGTCGATGATCTCCTGGATCCGGTCTAACGTCGCGGGGTAGTCCCCGGAGTCGTAGAGGTTCTTCGAAGGCAGCGTGTAGGGCATCTGATCGGGCGTGATCAGATTTCTCCGCCGGAACTCCGTCGGGTCTATCCCGATTTCGCGGGCCGCCTCGTCGACGATCATCTCGAGGGCGTAGATGTGTGGGTCGACGCCGAAGCCGCGGTAGGCGGTCTGGGAGGTCTTATTGGAGAGGACGAGGTCGTACTCGTAGCTGACGTCGTCGATCTCGTAGGAGTTGGTCACCACCGACAGCGGCTTCAGTACCTGGTTGATCGGATATCGGGGGAACGCGCCGAAGTCGTCGACGAACCAGACGTCGAGTCCCCGCATCGTTCCGTCGTCGTCGACGGCCATCCGAATCTCGTACTCGCGCTCGGAACAGTGCATGTCGCCGCCCTGGAGGTTCTCGATGCGGTCCTCGACGAACTTGATCGGCCGATCCAGTTGTTGACTCGCCATCGCGGCCAGACAGCAGTAGCGATGGATCGCGATCTTGGTCCCGTAGCTGCCGCCGACGTCCGGCGGCACGTTCACCCGGACGTCGTCGGCGTCGTAGCCGAGCGTCTCGTAGATGGTGTCGTCGACGAGCGTGTGTAACTGGATGTTACAGTCGATGTCGAAGGAGTCGCTGTCGGCGTCGTAGGTCGCGACGACGCCAGCGGTCTCGAGCGGGACGCCCGAGATCCGACCCCAGGAGTACTCGCCGGAGACGACGTGATCGGCGTCCTCGAACGCGGTCTCGGGATCGCCAAACTCGATGTGTTCGTGGTCTACGACGTTCGTCCCGATCGATTCGTGAACGACGACCTCATCCTCGCGGGCGGACATCCCGTCGGCGACGGCGTCGAGGGTGTCGTACTCGACGTTCACGAGGTCGGCGACGTCCTCGGCCGCGTACCGGTCGGCGGCGACGACGAGGACGACCGGTTCGCCGACGAACCGGACTTTCTCGTCCGCCAGCGACCACTCGGGGAGTTCGACGGCCTCGCCAGTCGCCCCGATCTCGATCCGGCCGACGCCGGTCGGCATCGGGTGGTAGTCGGCTTTGAGGTCCTCGGCGGTGAGCACCAGTTCGCAACCGGGGTGGTCCTCGGCCTCGCTCGTGTCGATATCGACGATCTCGGCGTGGGCGTGCATGCTTCGCACGAGCGCCATGTGCAGGCAGTTCTCCGGCGTGACGTCGTGGATGTACTCGGCTTCGCCGGTCAGGATGCGGTGGTCCTCGACCCGCGGGAGCCCCTGACCGGTGAACGACTGGGTTTCGGATACCGATTCCGTCTCGGCGTCGGTCTCGGTTGGCTGTGATCGGGACATTACTCTTCCTCCATTCGGTCGGCCGCGCGTTCGACGGCCTCGTAGATGTTCTGGTAGCCGGTACACCGACAGATGTTGTCCGCCAGGCCCGTCTCGATCTCCTCGCGGGTCGGATTGGGGTTTTCCTCGAGGAGCTCTTTGGTCGCCATCACGAAGCCGCTGGTACAGAACCCACACTGGAGGGCGTGGGTCTCGTGAAACGCCTCCTGAATGGGGTGAAGCGAGCCGTCCTCGTCGAGGCCTTCGACGGTCTCGATCGCCATCCCATCGGCCTGAACCGCATAGGAGAGACAGCTCTTGACCGACCGCCCGTCCTGTTGGACGGTACACGCGCCACAGACTCCGTGCTCACAGCCGACGCGAACGCCGTGGAGTCCGCACTCGTTGCGGAGGAAATCGGAGAGCTTGAGCCGCGGTTCGACCTCGGCCGTAACGGTCTCGCCGTTGACGGTCACGGTGATCTCTTCGGTGACGGGACCGTCGTGTTCGCCTGTGCTATCCGTGCTCATGCAATACTAGTACGTTACCCGTTTAAGACATAAACGTTGTGCCGTACGGCCGTCGATTCAGGCCGATTGTGCGGTCATTGGTCGGCGCGATCACTCGCATGGTCGGGACCAGTCTCTCGGCCCGGCGCGAACGGGGTACACTCAAGTAGATCCACGAGAGTGTGAGCGTATGGTCGAATCGACAGTAGACCTTCGCGTGGTCAACGCACGAGTTGTCACGCCGGAGGGAACGTTGAGCGGCGGCGTCGCGGCTGATAACGGCACCATCGTCGGCGTCGGCACCGAATCGAACCTTCCCGACGCGGACCGAGAGATCGACGCCGAGGGCAACTACCTGATCCCCGGCTTCATCGATCCCCACGTTCACTGGGGGCTGTCCCGATACGAGTTCGAGTACCACGAGGGCCTCGAGCACGACTTCGAGACCGAAACCCGGGGTGCGGTCCACGGCGGCGTCACGACAGTCGTCAACTTCCTCCTGCAAAAGGAGCCGTACGTGCCGGATATGGACTTCTTCAAACGTGCGGGCGAGGAGAACTCCTACATCGACTTCGCCTACCACGCGATCGTCCACCAGGACCACCACGTCGAGGAGATCGAGGAGTTAGCCGAGGAGGGTATTCGCTCTTACAAGGTCTTCTTCAACTGGTACAAACACGCCTCGCCGGAACTCGGGATCGACCACTCCGATGCGGGTCGAACCTACAAAGTACTCGACAAGGTCTCGGAGATCCCGGACGGCGTCGTGATGTTCCACGCCGAGAACGAAGACCTCGCGATCGAGCGACGCAAGGAACTCCAGGAGGAGGGCAGAAACGATCTCGCCGCCTGGAACGAGGCCGCGCCGAACATCTGCGAGGCGATGCAGATCGAACAGATCGGACAGCTCACCGAGTACACCGACTCGCGGGCGTACATCGTCCACATGAGCACGGGCGAGGGCGTCGACATCTGTGAACGATACCAGCAGAAAGGGGTCAACCTCCACGCCGAGACGCTCCCGGCGTTTCTCTCACACACCTACGAGCAAGAGGAGCTTGGCGTCTGGGGGAAGATCTCCCCACCGCTTCGTGGCGAGGAGAGCAAAAAGCGCCTCTGGGAGGGACTCAGGACGGGTGTCGTCGACTACATGGGAACCGACCACTGCCCGCACAAGATCGAGTTCAAGGAGAAAGACGAGGGCAAACACGGCGACATCTGGGACGCGATTCCCGGCGACAACAACGGTATCGAGTACTTCCTCCCCGTGATGATGAGCGAGGGCGTCAACAAGAACCGCATCAGCATGGAACGGCTTGTCGAGGTCTGTGCCGAGAACAACGCCAAGCGCTGGGGGCTGTACCCGCGCAAGGGCGCACTCACGGAAGGCTCCGACGCCGACATGGTGATCGTCGATCTCGAGAAGTCGGCTGTTGTCGACGACGACTTCTATCACACGATGGAGCCCCGATACTCGACGTTCCACGGCGAGGAGCTAACCGGGCTTCCGACCCACACCGTCGTCGGCGGCGAGGTCGTCGTCGAGGACGGCGAACTCCAGACCGACCCGGGCGGGCGGAGCTACCTCCCCCGCGGCCCCGAGGGCGTCGCCCTCGAGTGAGATGACGGAACTCGTCGGCGTCGTGCTCGCGGCCGGCCTCGGAACGCGATTCGAGGGCGGAAACAAGCTACTCGCGACGGTCGAGGACGAGCCGGTCGTGGTTCGTGGCGCTCGTTCGTTTCCCGCGGACGTCGATCGCGTGATCGCGGTCGTCGGCCACGAGGCCGACGACGTCGGCGAGGCCGTCTCGAGCGTCGTCGACGAGACGATTCACAACCCGGAGTACGAGCGCGGACAGAGCACGTCCGTCCGCGCGGGCGCGAACGCGGCGCGAGATCGAGACGCCGACGCGGTCCTCTTTCTCCCCGGTGACATGCCCTGCGTCGATCCGCGAACGGTTCGACGGATCGTCGAAGCCCATCGCGAGAGCGAAGCGGACGCCGTCGTTCCGGTGTACGACGACCGACGCGGGAACCCGGTCCTATTCGATGCAGACTGTTTCGACGACCTGGTGGATCTCACCGGTGATACCGGCGGACGAGCGCTGTTCGAAACCGTTACGGTTCGACGACTTCCCGTCGAGGACCCGGGGATCCACGCCGACGTCGACACCCTTGACGACCTCGCGGAACTCGAAGACGGATAGCGTCCCACGATGCTGAAAGGGTAACGGTCCGGGAATGTTCGAAAATCCACGATTCGAGGGGAGTAAATCGGATATTGGGTGACGATCGTCCACTTCTCGAGGAGAAGTAGGGAGCAATACCACTGACGCCGGAAGCGCGTCGATGGCCGAGAGATTGGTAGCAGATGTTTCGTCCCACGATACTGAACACTTATGGTTCTCGAGTGCCTGTACTGTGGTATGACAACATCCGACTCGACCGGGATACAGGCGGTCGATCGAGCGTTCGGCATCGTGGAGGCGCTGAACGACCTCGACGGCGCGGGAGTCTCCGACCTGGCGAGACACGTCGGGCTTCCGAAAAGCACCGTCCACAACCACTTACACACCCTCGAGCGGGCGGAGTACGTCGTCCGTGAAGACGGGGAGTATCGGACGAGTTTGAAGTTCCTCCAAATCAGCGAGACGGCGCGCAATCAACACGACCTGTACGAGGTCGGCCGAACCGAAGTCGACCACCTCGCCGAGAAGACGGGGGAGATCTCGGCGTTGATGACCGAAGAGCACGGGCGCGGCGTCTTCGTCTACCGCAGTCGGGGGTCGGAAGCCGCTCGGATCGACACCTGCATCGGCGACCGGGTTCCGATCCACTGCACGGCGCTGGGAAAAGCTATCCTCGCGTTTCTCCCCGAACAACGCCGCGAGGAAATCATCGACCATCACGGGCTCACCCCGGTCAACCACAACACGATCACTGATCGAGCGGAGCTCGAAGAGGAACTCGAAATCGTCCGCGAACGGCGGATCGCCTACGACGACGAAGAACGACTGAGCGGATTGCGAAGTATCGCCGCACCGATTCTGGACGGAACGGACTCGGTGATCGGGTCGATCAGCGTGGCGGGGCCAACCCACCGAATGAAAAGCGAACGGTTCGAGACCGAACTGCCGGAGACGGTTCTCGGAATCGCGAACGTCATCGAACTCAACATTCAGCATACGTAACACACGTTCGACGATGCTGAACGATCGTTCTTCAACAATACGAACACGTTGGAATCCCTCGCGGCGATGTGCCAGTCCCGTTCGGTACCAGTTACGTACGGCTCTGTTTACGTATGTATGAGTGTAATTTCACTTGTCACCCGCTCGAGTATTTCCGAACGAATTCTGCGATGTGAGGTCGATACAGCGGGTCGGCGTTCGTGCTATTGGATCTCCCAAAAGTGACAAATTCGTACACACATATGTGGTTTTATATGATCTTGTCTGTGGTTCGTTCGTGATGGTAACAAACGCTACCATTGATCACGAAAATCGAGACGAGGACACATCAAACCAATCGACTGCATCGAATCACAGAGAAGGAGTCGTGAATCGAATGCACAGCTCACCTTCAAATCGACAGTTTACGCAGTGTTGACGACTCAACTGATCCGGTTCAAGAAAATGATTGTTACCGACGTACACCGAAAATCTGTTATGTAGTCGATTATCACAGGCCGCACGGGAATCTCGACGAGTGCTCGGCTCTAGTAGACGCTGAAAGTCAGTCGCTACGATAGCACCAACCGGAGCAGGCGGCTTCTCCGTTCTCGATCGAACTCTGGCCGGAACCAGAGGATTACTGTCGCCGGCCGTCCCACCGCCGATCAATTGTTCGAAGCCGTCGTGGATCTGTGTTGACGGCCCACACACCTGCTATCGGGCTCACCCCACCCGCGCTCGAGGCGATTCCGCCCGCGAGGCGTTGGTCGGACCGTGGATAGAGAGTATGCGACCAGTTCCACTCCGTCGCGGGCGATCACAGTCGAGAGAACGTACTCACGTGTACGGACTGATTGCGGGCGATACAGCCTCCGTACAGCCCCTAGCGCGCCAGGGTAATCTTCGAAATCCATCGTTACTAACTACGACCTATTTCCCGAAGCGATCCTCTCACTCGAGTGCATCATGCCAGTATCACGACGTTCGGCACTGAAGGCAGTCGGCGCCACCGGTGGGCTCACCGTCGCCAGCGGGACCGTACTCGCGGTGGGTGAACACGACGACGACGAGCGAACGAAGAAGGGGGACAAACACGCGGACGACACACCTGACGACCCGGACGACCCGGCGGTTCCGGAGGCCGCGGTCCGCGTCGCTCACTTCGCACCGGACGCGCCGGCGGTCGACGTCTATATCGACGGTGATCAGGTGCTTTCGGAGTTCGCGTATGCCGACGTATCGCCGTACCTCGAGGTCGCACCGGGCGAGTACACGGTCACGATCACCGCAGCGGGCGATCCGCAGGCGGTCGTCTTCGACGGCGAGGTCGAGTTCGAAAGCGCGTTCTACACCGTCGCCGCGATCGGGGAACTCGGCGCGGAGACGTTCCGCCCGGAGATCCTCGTCGACGCCGGATCGGCCCTGGTTCGGGTCGCACACTTCTCGCCCGACGCGCCGGCGGTCGACGTCCTCGCCGACGGGGAGGCCATCTTCGAGAATCTCGCCTTCGAGGAGTCGACCAACTACCTCGCGGTCCCTGCAGGGAGCTACGAGCTGTCGATCACACCCGCTGGAGATCCCGAGACCGTCGTCGACTCCTTCGAGGTCGACCTCGACCTCCAGACGGCCTACACCGCGTACGCGATCGGCTACCTCGAGCCACCCGAAGAGTTCGAGGACCGTTCGTTCACCGTCCTCCCCACGGTCGACGGCGAATTCGGCGCGGACGACTGATACGGATCGCTGTAACGATGTACCGGCACAACCACCGTCCGGGTCGTGGTTGTGCCAAAAATGATTGACAGTAAACCGTATGAGGCGGTTAATCGACCGTCAGTTCCGGCGAGAGCGCGACCTCGATCGGCACCCGGCGACGAACCGCGATCCGATGCGAGCGGGTAAAGTGGCTCGAACCCCTGTCACCGATAATGAGTGACACACGAGGCCCACTCCAACCGGATCGCCCCGACGTCGACCACCCGTTCGAGGTCGATGCGCCGTTCGACCCGGCCGGCGATCAGCCACAAGCGATCGAGAAACTCGCCGACGGCTTTCGGTCGGGACTCCCCGAACAGACGCTTCTCGGCGTCACCGGCTCGGGAAAGACCAACACCGTCTCGTGGGTCATCGAGGAGGTCCAGAAGCCGACGCTCGTAATCGCACACAACAAGACGCTCGCCGCCCAGCTATACGAGGAGTTCCGGTCGCTGTTTCCCGACAACGCCGTCGAGTACTTCGTCTCCTACTACGACTACTACCAGCCCGAGGCCTACGTCGAACAGACCGACACCTACATCGACAAGGACGCCTCGATCAACGACGAAATCGACCGCCTGCGCCACTCCGCGACGCGCTCCCTGCTCACGCGCGAGGACGTCATCGTCGTCGCCTCCGTTTCGGCGATCTACGGCCTGGGTGACCCGCGAAACTACGTCGACATGTCGATGCGCCTCGAGGTCGGCGAGGAGGTCGGCCGCGACGACCTGTTGAAACGGCTGGTCGATCTTAACTACGAGCGCAACGACGTCGACTTCACCCAGGGGACGTTCCGGGTCCGGGGCGACACGATCGAGATCTTCCCGATGTACGGCCGCTACGCCGTCCGCGTCGAACTCTGGGGCGATGAGATCGACCGCATGATCAAAGTCGATCCGCTCGAGGGGAAGGCCAAGGGCGAACAGCGAGCCGTGCTCGTCCACCCCGCCGAACACTACTCGATCCCCGAGTCGAAACTCGAGCGCGCGATGGAGGAGATCCGTGACGACCTCGACTCTCGGATCTCGTACTTCGAGCGGGCGGGCGATCTGATCGCCGGCCAGCGCATCGAGGAGCGGACGACGTTCGACCTCGAGATGATGGCCGAGACCGGTTACTGTTCGGGGATCGAGAACTACTCGCTGTATCTCTCGGATCGCGAGTCGGGCGAAGCTCCCTACACCTTGCTCGATTACTTCCCCGAGGACTTCCTGACCGTCGTCGACGAATCCCACGTCACCCTCCCGCAGGTTCGCGGCCAGTACGCCGGCGACAAGTCCCGCAAGGACTCGCTGGTCGAGAACGGCTTTCGCCTGCCGACGGCCTACGACAACCGCCCGCTCACCTTCGAGGAGTTCGAGGAGAAGACCAACCAGTTACTGTACGTCTCCGCGACCCCGAGCGACTACGAGCGCGAGGAGTCCGGACGGATCGTCGAACAGATCGTCCGCCCGACTCACCTCGTCGACCCCGCGGTCGAGGTCTCGCCGGCGACCGGCCAGATCGACGACCTGCTCGAGCGGATCGACGGGCGGATCGACCGCGACGAGCGCACCCTCGTCACGACGCTCACGAAGCGGATGGCAGAGGATCTCACCGAGTATCTCGAAGAGTCGGGCGTCGACGTCGAGTACATGCACGACGAGACCGACACGTTAGAGCGCCACGAGATCATCCGCTCGCTCCGATTAGGCGAGATCGACGTCCTCGTCGGCATCAACCTCCTGCGGGAGGGACTCGACATCCCCGAGGTCTCGCTGGTCGCCATCCTCGACGCCGACCAGGAGGGCTTTCTGCGAAGCGAGACGACGCTCGTCCAGACGATGGGCCGAGCCGCCCGCAACGTCAACGGCGAGGTGGTGCTGTACGCCGACGACCCCTCGAGCGCGATGGAGTCGGCGATCGAGGAAACTCAACGCCGTCGCCGGATCCAGCGGGAGTACAACGAAGAACACGGCTACGAGCCGACGACGATCGAGAAAGAAGTCGGCGAGACGAACCTCCCCGGTTCGAAGACCGACACCTCGAGCGTCTCCGGGCGAGAGCTCGCGGACGAAGAGGAGGCCGCCCGCTACGTCGCCGACTTAGAAGAGCGCATGGAGGAAGCCGCGAGCAACCTCGAGTTCGAACTCGCGGCCGACATCAGAGACCGCATCCGGGAGGTCCGCGAGGAGTTCGACCTCGCGAGCGACGAGGACGAGGGGATCGCACCGCCGACCGAAGAGTTCTAATTGACGATCACGGACCGTCGACCGGTCGGTATCTCGCGGACCGATTTCGGATTTTCAGGGGGAGCGTCTCTCGCCACGTGTCGTGTCCGCTAGCGAACCTCGTCGAGTTCGACGAACGATCCCAGATCGGCCGACAGCCAGGTGGTCAACCGCTTCTCCTCTGGACACTCCTGTGGGACGACCGTACACCGGTCGGGACGGCTCTCGTACCGGACGACGATCGCCTCGAGATCGATCGACGATCGGGAGTACTCCGCCGCAGTCTCCAGTCGCTCCCGAACGCTTCGGTCGTCGTAGCCGCTTGCTGGATCACTCATGTGGAATCGGGGTCGATGATACCGTATCAGGAACTGTTCCCCGACCTACAAAGCCACTGCTAGTTGGGCTATTGAGACCTCTCGAGTGGTTCTAGTCGTTTCGTAGTCGTCGGGAACTGCCGGGTGGATAAAATCCCCGAGAGGTGGCCGGAGTCGGGAAACGACGTCGACCGGTCGTGGATCGCTATAGTTCTCCCTTCGGCTCGTGGGCGAACGTAGTCGTATAGTCGGCTATTATACACGTTCAACGTCACGCGGTGAGGAGCGTCTACGCGTGTCCAGCGCTACCCCAACGACGACGGTACTCGAGGAGGCGAGAAAGACGGCCCGGCGGGAGCGGCGGGTGCTGGCCGACGAAAAACGGGCGTTCGAGCGGTTTCACAGGCGCCTCGACGAACTCGAGGCGAGCCAGCCCCAGATAGCCGGTCGGCAACCGTTACAGTGTGGAACGCGAGCGAGCGGTCTTCAGACGGTCCGGAACGCGTACACGGAGACGGTTATGGACAGCCCACACTACGGCGACGAGTACGACGAGACGCCACTCGAGAGTATGGCCGAAGAGCTGGGTCCCGAACTCGCGGTCGCTGTCGCCCAACACACGTCGTTACACGCTCAGTTGAAGCGTTCGCTCCTCGAGGCGGCCGAGCAAGCGATCGAGAGCCGCGAGCGTATCCTCGACGCCATCGACACCGAGTCGACGGCGATCGGCGAGATCGAACGGGAGGTCGAAGACGTCGCCGACGAACTGAACGCCGTCCGCGCACAGCCGATCGACCGCCTCGAGTTCAACGCGCTCAGGCTCACCAGGGAACGACTGGACGAGCTACGGAGCCGGTGTGACGAACTCGCCGCGAAACGTCAGCGACAGATCCGACGGCGGCGCGGATTAACAATCGCGGAAATCGGGACGTTCGAGCGGTATCTGTACGACGAGCGCTCGAGCCCACACCCCGTTCTCGGATCGATCGCGGAACTTGGCGATCGAATCGAACGCACCCGATCACAGGTCGACCGTCGCCTCGCCATCGTGAGATGATCGGTTAGCCGCCTCTCCATCGTGACGTGTGACCGGTCACAATCTCCCCTCGTGACACCTTCGAAAGCAGACGGAATGAGCGAAGATCACGGTCACACACCACCGACGTCACCGACTCGAGAGCGACACGGAGACCTCCGGAGGCGAAGTACCCGCTCCATTGTCGCCCGTAGCGGATCCGACCGCACCGTTGTCGCCCGTAGCGGATCCGACCGCACCGTTGTCGCCAGTAGCGGATCCGACTGCTCCATTGTTACCCGGAGACGATCCACCAGCGGGGAGGATCTATCGATCCACACGGAGCCCCAATATAAACCTAGTTCTTCCCGAGAGCAATAGCATTCGACATGGGACGTAGTTGGGAGTTGTACCCGGAACGGCTCCGGCCCGTTCGAACAGCCGGTCGCAACCGAGGACGAAGACTCGAGACGGGTGACGATGGACGCTACTGAGTGTGGCCTTTCCGCCGTCGGCGATCGATTGTTGCTCGCCCAGTTTGCCCGGCCGCGGGCCGACCGTCGGACCAGACTCGCGGTTCTCGGCGATCCACACGTCGCGACCCGATCACGGGAGACCTACCGGGTGTTCCACCGCACCGAACAGCGCCTCCGGACCGCGATCGACGACTGTAACGAACGGGACGTCGACCTCGTCGTGTTTCCCGGCGATCTCACGAAAGACGGAGAGCCGTGGAACTACGACCGCGTCGACGTTTTGCTCGAGGAACTCGAGCGGCCGTTCGTGGCGACCCCCGGCAATCACGACCTCCAGAAACGCCAGGACGAACACGACTGTCCGTCGCCGTCTGCGTTCGCCGATCGGTACGCCTCTGGGTCGTTGCCGGGGCGCTACGAGATGGACGAAATCGACCTCTTCGTACTGAACAGCGCGTCGGGACCCGACGGCGCGTACACGGACACACACCGAGGGCTCGTCTCGAGCGACCAGATCGAGTGGCTCGACGAGGAACTCGAGGGGACGACGGCCCCGATCGTCTGCTGTCATCACAACCCGATGCCGATCGTGAACGACCCGCTGTGCCAGAGCCAACCCTGGCGGACGTTCACCATGCGTCGACGGGAGCGGCTCCGGTCGGTCCTCGAGAAACACGACGTTGGGCTGGTGCTCTCCGGACACCACCACCTCCCGGCGGTGGTCCGTCACGGCGAGACGAGACAGCTCATCGCCCCCGCGCTCGCGTCGTATCCGCAGGCGTACTGTCTCCTCGAAATCGACGAGGACGGGACGTCGGTCTGGCTGGTTTCGGTCGCGGGCGAGGCAGGTCGATCGGAGGCCTACGAGCTGGCCGAAGCGGGGCCGACGTTTCGGCGGACGCTCCTCGGCATCACCGAAGACGCACTCGAGGACTCGCCGCTGCTCTCGGAACCGCCGCTGATCGTCGGCTCACCCTCGGTCGGGGCGGCGAAACCGGTCCGATAACCCGCGAGTAGCGATCGGTCGACGGGAGGATACGAAGCGATCACGGAGAAAACCGAGAGTCGAGCGACGCTACATCAGGTAGAACAGCGGGAAGAGGATCACCCAGACGATGTCGACGAAGTGCCAATAGAGCCCGAAGAACTCGACGGGTCGGTGATCCTCGAGGTAGGCGTCGACGCGGACGATTCGGACGAGCATGAACACGGCGATACTCATGCCGATGATCACGTGTAAGGCGTGGAGCCCGGTCGTCACGTAGTAGATGGAGTATTCGATGCCGGTCCACCAGTACTCGCCTTGCTGGAACTTGACGTTGTACTCGAACGCTTTGACGCTCATGAACACGAACCCGAGTGCGAGCGTCGCGCCGAGGGCACCGATCAGTCCGCGCTTGTTCCGGCGTTCTGCAAACACCAACGCGAGGACGACCGTGAAACTCGAGGTGATCAGGACGTACGTGTTGAGCAGACCCGGCCAGGCGGCGAAGGGGACGGTCGTCCAGTCACCCCAGCCGGCGTGGAGACGCAAGAAGACGTACGAGCCGATCACCGCACCGAAGAGGACGACGTCGGAGGCGAGAAACACCCAGACGCCCATCTTCGTGTCGTCGACGCCGTCGAAGGGCCAGCGCTCGGCGATCGCGAGTTCGGGGACGGTGAACTGCTCCCTGCCGAACTGGATGGCCGTCGCCGCGAAGATCGCGAAACCGACGACCGTGAGCACGGGGTAGACGATCGAGGGATCGGGCGAGCCGACGATGTCGTGTCCGCGGGCCGCCGCGAACTGTTCGACGTACGGAGTGATCCCCGAGAGCCCGAGCAAGAAGACGAACAGCCCGAACGCGATCCCGAGCGGCCAGATGCTCGCGTGATCCGCGTGTTCTGTGTCGACGGCGCTCGCTGGTTCGGCCCCGGTCGTCCCGCCGTCCGGAACGCCGGCTCGTTCGTCGACGAACTCGAGGCGTCCCGTTTCGTAACTGGGTCGGCCGGTCCAGTTCTCGAGCGGCGGCGGTGATCTGGTCGCCCACTCGGCCGTCCGCGAGTACTCCCACGGGTTGTCGGGAGCGGTCGGGCCCGCGAGGAGGCTCTTTCCGAGCGCGTAGAACATGATCAGAAACGACGCGCCGAAGACGAACGCGCCGACGGTCGAAGCCTGATGGTAGACCGTCAACTCGGGGTTGAAGTGAAAGACGCGTCGCGGCGTCTCCCAGGCGAGAAACTGCGGGAAGTAAAGCAGGTTGAAGCCGACGAAATAGACGGCGAAGTGAAGCTTTCCGAGCGCCTCCGAATACATCTTGCCGGTGATCTTCGGCCACCAGTAGTAGATTCCGCCGACCAACGCGGTCACGCCGGCGGCCATCACGTAGTGAAAGTGGGCAACGACCCAGTAGGTGCCACGGAACTCGTAATCCAGAACGACCGCACCGAGGAACACCCCGGTGATGCCGCCGAGGATGAACAACACGAGCGCGCCGAGATTAAATAGAAACGGCGTCGTAAACCGCACCCGACCTTTGACCATCGTGTAGATCAGCGCGAAGACCATCAGGTCGAAGGGTAACGAGATCCCGATCGTCGTCGCCATCATCAGCGTCTTGATCTCCAAGTTGATCGTCGTCAGGAACATGTGGTGCATCCAGACGAGAAACGACTGGATGGCGACCAGCACCATCGAGATGATGACCCACTTGCGCCCGACCAGCCGTCGACCAGTAAACGTCTGGAACGTCTCGAACATGATCCCCAACGCGGGGAAGAAGACGATATACACCTCCGGATGACCGAAGAACCAGAACAGGTGCGCCCACAGCAGACTCGAGCCCTGATCGGTCGAAAAGTACTGGGTGAGGAGAACTCGATCCGATCCCAACATCAACAACGCGGCGAGCAAGGTCGCGAACGCGAACAGCATCATCCAGATCGTCAGCAGGATCGACCAGGTGAAAAGCGGCATATTCCACAGCCCCATCCCCTCCGCCCGGTGGCGGTGGATCGTCACGAGAAAGTTCACGGAACCGACCGTCACGGAGGCGACGAACAGGATCAACGCGAGCACCGTCGCGGTGCCGCCGGTCGTCGCTTCCATCGCCGGGGTGTACATCGGCACGTTAAGCGGTGCGTACATCGTCCAACCGCCCGCGTAGGTCCCGCCCTGGAAGAACGAGAAGACGACCAGCAAAAGCGAAAAGAGGTACAGCCAGTAGCTCAGCGCGTTCATCCGCGGGAACGCGAGGTCTTTCGCACCGATCTGCAACGGAACGAGGTAGTTCGCCAGCGCGAGTCCGAGCGGCGAGATGAACCAGAAGATCATGAGCAACCCGTGTGCGGACACCGACTGGTTGTACGTATCGCCCGTGAGTAGTCCCGTTCCACCTGGAACCCACAGTTGCGTTCGGAAGAGAAGCGCGAGGACGCCGGCGAGTAAAAACGTGAACATCGCCGTCACGAGGTACAACACCCCGATGTCCTTGTGGTTCGTCGTGACGAGCCACCGTTTGACCGACGTCACGGGCGGAAGGTCGCTCATGTCACCCAGGCGTACGTCGACGGTGCACGAAGAAGCGCAACCTGCACTGGCAACGTCCTTGTCGAGGTGGGCTCCCCTCGAGTTCGGAACGGTGGTTCGAGTCGATCACCAGAGATCACTTCGAGAGCGACTCGACGAGCCGTCGTGGCAACCCGACGATCAGCTCTCGAAGCCCCATCGGCTCCTCGTCCGCCCGGAGCCGTGCTCGCGTCCGCTGGCTGAACAGTTCGACCGAGATGATCAACAGGAAGATACAGAGCAGCGTCGCCATCGCGTTGGTGAACTGGAACAACCCCTGCTGGACGTCGAGGATCTGGCCGAGGCCGCCGGCGCCGATGACGCCGAGCGAGACCGCGATCCGGACGTTGATCTCGAAGATGTAGAGCGTCCAGGCGATGTAGGGCGTCGTCACCTGGCTCAACATGCCGAACGTGATCGTCTGCGGGCGGTTCGCGCCCGTCGTCTCCATCGCCTCGATCGGCCCGTCGGAAATCTCCTCGAGTTCGTCAGTAAAGAGCCGGCCGAGGTTGCCGATCGTGTCGATCGCGATCGCGAGCGTCGCGGCGGCGGGACCGAGCCCTGCCAAGGGGATCAATATCAACGCCCAGACGAGCGCCGGAATCGAGCGGATCGCCGACATCGTCCCGCGGAAGACGAAGTTGAGCGGGAACGGCGTCACGCGCTCGGAGCCGAGGATGCCGAACAATAATGCGAGCGGAAAGCCGAGTATCGTCCCCGCGAGCCCCATCGCGAGGGTGATCCCGGCCTGTCCGAACACCGAGAACATCCCCAGTTCGTCGACGAAGAACGCGACCGGGTCGGTGAGGAGCAGACGGCCGACGTCGGGATCGAACAACAGCTGTCGTTCGGAGATGAACGCCCAGTACTGTGCGACGTCCAGAAACGGGATGACGCCGAAGTACAGCGTGATCGGGAAGAAATCCCGTAACGACTCGGCGAAAAACGAGAGGTTGTACTCCTCGCCGAACATACCGACGGCGGAAAGTGCCTGTACGAACAGGAAGCCGACGACGCCGACGAGCATCACCACCCCGACGGCTCGACGGCGGCGCGCGGCGCGGATTCGGTCGTACTGATCGACGACGCGTTCCGGCCAGCCGCCGCGATCGGTTCGGTGTTCGTCGCTCACGGGTCCGCCCCCTCCGACGCGCCGACGGCGGGCGTTCTCTCGCCGGTGGCGCTCCGATCGTTCGAGGGGCGGGTTCTCCCCTCGTCGGCCCCGCCATCGCCGTCCGTCCGAGCGAACATTCCGTCGGTGTCGACGTCGCCGTAAATCTCGTCGATGACGTCCATCGTGAACTCCTCGCGGTAGCCGTCGAACACCTTCCGTCCGTCCCGGAGGCCGATGAACCGCTGGCCGAACTTGCGTGCGAGATTGACCTGATGGAGGCTGATGAGCGCCGTCAGATCGCGTTCGGTCGCCGCCTCCTGCAGATAGCGCATTACCTGCTGTGCGCTTCCGGGATCCAGGCTCGCGACCGGCTCGTCCGCCAGCAAGACGTTCGGGCGCTGGACCAGCGCACGGGCGATGCCGACGCGCTGTTGCTGGCCGCCGCTCATCCGACGGGCCTTCTGCTGGGCCTCCTCGAGTAAGCCGACCGTGTCGAGTGCGTCGAGCGCTCGGTACTTCTCCTCGGAAGCGTGAAGCTGGAGGAGACTCTCGACGTACCGACTCCGGTGTAAGGCGCCGGTGAGCGCGTTCGAGAACGCGCTCATGTTGTCGATGATGTTGTGTTGCTGGAAGATCATCGCGACGTCCTCGCGGGGTTCGGTCACGGACTGACCGTCGAGGCGAACCGCTCCGCTGGTAGGCTCCGTCAGCCCGTTCAGACACCGCAACAGCGTCGACTTGCCCGATCCGGAGACGCCGAGGACGACGACGAACTCGCCGCCGGGTATCTCGAACGAGACGTCCTCGAGTGCGACGGTGTCGCCAAACTCCTTCGTCAATCCGTCAGCTATGAGCCTGCTCATGTGAAAAAACGGTTCGATCAGGAGATGTCCTCGAACTCGAGGCCGAGTTCCTCGAGGACGTCCTCGATCGGTTCGTAATCCTCGTGAGTGCCGGGTTCGACGCCGTCGAACCACAGTTCCTCGCCGTCGTAACTATCCCCGTGTGCGAGGTCTTCGGGTTCGACGCTCAAGATCGCCTCCTCGATCTCCTCGCGGATCGGGTCGTTCCAGTCGGCACGGGCCATAAGCGGCGCCCGCGGGATGGGATCGGAGACCGCGAGCAACTGGAGTTCCGGCTCCTCGGAGCCGGCGCCGTCGTACTCGGAGGAGATTTCGACGAACTCGGGGGAGTGTTCGTCGAACTGTTCCTGGGGAACGTGGGGTGCCGTCGAGAACGCGCCGGTGGTCGCCGCCGCGATCGACGGGTTCTCGATCAGTTGATCCCGGGCGGTCGAGTGATCGGAGTACCGCGGGGTGAAATCGACCGGATCGCCGTCTGGCGCGGTTCCGGTATCGAGCCCCGCGCGGCTGAGCACCGTCATCGGGACGAGCGTCCCCGACACCGACATCGTATCACCCATCGCGATCTCCTCGCCCTCGAGGTCCGCGAGTTCCTCGATGTCGCTGTCGGGCGTGGTCGTGATGAGCGAGAAGTACTGCGCGGAGCCGAAGGCGACGCGCATCCCGATCACGTCGGCGATCTCGCGAGCCGCCACGGCCGCCGACGGCGAGGTGTCGGCGAGTTCGCCGGATCCCCGGCGAAGTTCCTGAATCGTCGCCGTGTAGCTGGCCGCTCGCGTCGTCTCGATCGCGACGTCGACTTCGGACTCGATGTACTCGAAAAATGGCTGGTACTGGGCCTCGACGTCGACGTCGGCTTCCGCCGGGTTGAGAATCCAGTCGATTTCGGTCGTCTCCTCGACCGATCCCGCGGTCGCACCCGACGCTTCCCCACCGGAATCGTCGCCACCGTTGCCGTTACCACCGTTTCCGCCGCTCGCGTCGCCGTTTTCGTCGTCCAGACAGCCGGCCGCAACACCCACACCGAGTACGCCGCTGGTTGCCAGAAACCGTCGTCGGGTACTCGTCGATGCTGATTGGTTTTCCATCCTCGTTCGTGGAGTCGATGCGGTTCGAACAACACTGTTTATAATATTGATACGAACTGGGCCGGGCCAGTACGTTCCGTTCCATAGGCACACGTATCTCTCCGAAGACTGCAACCGGTACGCACTCACGTCCGAACGGACCGGCGACTCGTCTCGAGAGAGGAAATCGGTAACGTCGAGGCAGAACCCGTCGACGCCGGGGTCCCGGCCGCGAGCGAACGAGAAGGTCTCGAGGGTGGGATGATCGGCGGCGAACGAAACGGCCGGGTTCAGCGGAGCTGTCGTAACCGATCAGCCCGGACAGCCGCAATCGTCGGATGCCGCGACGAGCAGCGATCGGGTCCGTTCGTTCAGGTCGCCGAGGGCGACCCGTACCCGGTCGGGATAGTCGTCGGGCGCGGTCAGCGCGGGTTCGTCCGCCGGATCCGGACGCCCGACGACGAGCCGGCCGAACAGGAACTCCTCGTGGCGCGTACAGAGGTAATCGTAGACCCCCTCACGGTCGAATGCCCGCTCGAATCGTTCACCCTCCTCGAGAGCGGCGCTCCGCCAGTTCGTGGCGCCGACCGGTGTTCGTCGGCCGATCGGGACGACGTCGTGTCGGCCGCGGTCGTCGCGGTTGATCCACGTGACGCGCCCGCCCGGTTTCAGCCAGACGAGCTGAGGATCGAATCGAACGTCGTCCTCGCGGACAATTTCGACCGTCCGCTCTGTGGCCATCTCGGAGAGAGCGGCCGAACGGGACTGTGATCCGCCGGAGCGTTCGGACGTGTCGTCCCCGCCGCTGTTCGAGGCGGCCCTCGAGTCGATCGCGGACTCCGTCTCGGTGTCGGATCGCTCCGCCGGAGCGCCCGCGAGACAGCCGGCGATCGGGACCGAAACGACGAGACCGACACTCGAGAGTACTTCCCGTCGCCCCGGTCTCGCCGTCACCGACGGAGCGGGCGACCGCTCGTCGCGACTTGACTCACTCGACTCGTCCCAATTCTCCGCCATCAGTGGCTACTCGACGCGTGTCCTGAATAACCCTGCTAGTAGTGATACGTCGTGGTGGAAACACCACAATAGCGAACACAGTCGACGTTGTGCGAACGTCACGCACAGTACCGTCGTCGACTGGCCCCGCTTCTCGAGCGTTTGCGTTTCCGATCGACGGACTCTGCCGGGGTTTCGATCGCCCACGGACAATCGGGTCGGGAGCGACGACGAGAGTTCTGGAAACGACGACGAGAACGAACCACCGGAGACGGTCACTCCTCTCCGAGCCAGTCCCGGCGTCGGGAACGCCGATCACGGGCCGCGTGCATGAACGTCTCGTGGGCGTCGTACTCCGCGCCGTCGCTCGCGGGACGACACCGTTCGTAGGTGCCGTCCGAGCACATCCGCCACCTGTTCGCCGTATCGCGGAGCAAGGTTTCGAGGATTCCCTCGAGCGTCTCGCACAGCCGTGGATCCTCGATCGGCGCGACGGCCTCGACGCGGTTGTCGAGGTTTCGCGACATCCAGTCGGCCGAACCGATGAAGTACCGCTCCTCGCCACCCGCTCGGAAGTAGAACACGCGGGAGTGCTCGAGGAACCGACCGACGACGCTGTAGACGTCGATCGTTTCGCTGACCGCCTCGAGTCCGGGCCGGAGTCGACAGATGTCGCGGACAATCAGATCGACGTCGACGCCGGCCATCGACGCCCGGTAGAGTTCGCGGATGATCGCCGGATCCTCCAAGCGATTCATCTTGGCGACGATGCGTGCGTCTTCGCCGTTTCGGGCGCGCTCAGCCTCCTCGCGCACGAGGTCGACAAACCGTTCGCGCATGTTACCCGGCGCGATGAGCAGTTTGCGGTACTCGCGGTGCATCGAGTGACCCGTAAAGTAGTTGAACAGCCTGACGAGGTCCTGGCCGACGTCCCGATCCGCGGTCAGCAGACCGAGGTCCTCGTACCGTTTTGCGGTCTCGGAGTGGTAGTTGCCGGTACCGACGTGAGAGTACAGCCACACGCCGTCGTCCCCCCTACGAACGACAAGTGACGTCTTCGTGTGGGTCTTGTAACCGATCGTTCCGTAGGCGACGTGGATCCCCTCCTCCTCGAGTTTCTTTGCCCACTCGAGGTTGTTCTTCTCGTCGAAGCGAGCTTTGAGTTCGACCATCACCGCGACCTGCTTGCCGTTCCGGGCGGCTTCGATCAGGCTCTCGATCACCTGCGAGTCGCTCGCGGTCCGGTAGATCGCCGCCTTGATCGCCAGTACGTCCGGATCGTTCGCCGCCTCCTCGAGAAACCGCTGGACGGTCCCCTCGAAGGAGTGATACGGGTGGTGGACGAGTACGTCTCCCTCCGAGACGACGTCGAAGACGCTCCGCCCGTCCTCGCGCCCACCCAGTCGGGGGTGTGGCTGTGGCGTCCAGTCGGAAAGGCGCAGGTCGTCGCGCTCGAGGTCGACCAGTTCGTCGAAATCCCGATAATCGAGCGGCCCCGCGAGCCGGAACACCTCCCGGTCGCCGAGGTCGAGTTCGTCCGTGAGGATGTCGAGGATCGCCCCGGGCGCCTCGGGTTCGATCTCGAGTCGCACCGCCGTGGCGAACCGTCGCTCTTCCAGAACTTCCTCGATCATCTCGATGAGATCCTCGGCGACCTCCTCGTTGCGCCGGACCTCGGCGTTGCGGGTCACGCGAAAGAGGGCGGTGTCGACCACTTCGACGTCGGGAAACAACAGATCGAGGTTCTCACGCACCACGTCCTCGAGGAGAACGTACCGGGCGTCGTCGTCGATTTCGACGAACCGAACCTGGTTGCGCGGGATCTTCACCCGAGAGAACGTGTACTCCGCGTCGGGACGCTCCCGCGTGAGGACGGCGAGTGAGAGGCTCTGATTCGAGATGAACGGGAACGGATGCGCCGGATCGAACGTCAGCGGGGTGAGCGTCGGCAGGACAGAGCTCTCGAAGTGGTCGCGAACGTCAGTTCGTTCGTCCGACGAGAGGTCGTCGTACTCGACGAGTTCGATCCCCGCGTCGGCGAGCGCTGGTCGGATCTCCTCGCGGTAACACGCACTCTGTCGGTCGAACAGCGAGCGCGCCTCAGTCAGGACCTCCTCCCACTGCTCCGCCGGTGTTCGACCATCCGGCGTTGCGTCCGTCACTCCGGCGGCGATCTGTTGTTTCAACCCGCCGACCCGCTTGCGGAAGAACTCGTCGAGATTACGGGTGAGAATCGCGAGGAACTTCACTCGCTCGAGCAGGGGGTTCGATTCGTCGGTCACCTCGTGGAGCACCCGACGCTGAAAGGCGAGTTCGCTCAGTTCGCGATTGAGGTAGTACTCGGGTGCCGAGAGATCGACCTCGCTCTCGGGAGTCACCGCCTTCGCTTCGGTTGGCGCGTCCTCGGTCGTGGGCGACGTGGTGGCGTCTTCGCCGCCGGAAGCATCGAAGCGAAACGCGATCGAATCGGTCGGCTCGTCCGATGGAACGGGTTCGTTCTCGTCCGAAGACTCGGCCTGAACGTCGCGTTTCGCTCCGGTGACCGGCGCGGTCTCGTCCGCTAATTCGCGTCCGTCCGTCACGCGGCATCCGTTCGCTCGCTCGACTCCACCGTCGTCGCTGGTCGATTCATCGTCGAATCGATCACTCCCAGCGCTGGCGGCATCCCCCGATCGATCCGATTCATCGTTGTCCGAGCCATCCTCGTCGGATTGACTGTCGCTGCCCATCGATTTCGACCCCCGCTAGCGCCCCTCCACGGGGACGAATTTGTCGTCGGATCGGCTCGTATGTTCCGTCGTCGAAACGGTGACAAACCGTTCGCGGCGGACGTCGTAGGCGGTCAGATACCCGCCGTAAACACAGCCGGTATCGAGACCGACAGCCCACTCACACTCGAGTGGTTCCTCGAGGACTGTGTGACCGAAAAACACCCGCGGCGGCCCCTCGTATGCGTCGAACCAGAACGGGCCGTCGTAGCCGTCTCCGTTCGGAGAGCGCATCGTCAGCACGTCCCGACCCGAGTGCGACGTGAGCGGCCGGCTCGGATCGACGCCGCCGTGGACGACGAGCCCACCGTCCCACGAAATCGCGAGCGGGAGCGACTCGACGTACCGGTACTCGGCCGACCCGAACTCCGACAGCCCGGCTTCGCCCTCGAGGAGTTTCTGTTCGTTGTTGCCACGGACCGAACACAGCGTCGGCGATCGTCGAACGCGCTCGAGAACGGCGACGCTCTCGGGGCCTTTGCGGACGAGGTCACCGACGAAGATCGCGAGGTCGTTCTCGCCGAGGTCGAGCGTCTCGAGCAACTGCTCGAGCGCGTCGAGACAGCCGTGGACGTCGCCGACGACGTAGACGTCGTCGTACGACTCGAGGTCGATGCGCCGGTGATCGAACGGGACGGAATACATTGACGCGGGTGGAGTGGCGGTCACGAATCGTTCGAGAACGTGTTCGAAGACGGACTGATAAGCCGTTTATATGTTCTGGACGTACGGCTACGTAGCGGCGTATAGCGAAACGTATCCGACAGAACGGCCAGTAGTCGTGTCGAGCCTTCTCCGGTGGGACGGATCCGACAGGGGCAGTCCTCCTATCTCGAGGCGCCGACGTCCGACGGACCGGTTCGGTGGTAAGCGCCGGTGAATCACGAGACCGCCGACCTGGACAGAGATTGACGAGGATCGACCGATTCGGACGTCGTTTGGAGCTACGTGGAGGACTGGACCGGTACAGCGGACACAGTCGAACCCGGACAGATACGTGCCGGTCGGTAGGGTCAAGAGCGAGTGTGCGCAAAACGACGGTGATTGTGTGACTCCCCATTCGATGCGTTCTGCACAATATACCCAATAGCAGGCTTCATTAGCTCGAATTGCGGGTATTTCGATGATGCCTCACGAACCTCGGTCAGACTCGAATCGATCGCGACGAGCGTTCCTCCTGACGGGCGCCGCGACGGCGATCACAGTCGCCGGCTGTACAGAATCGGACGGTACTGGTGGCACGGAACTATATGAGAGTGACTCACAAGCGGAATCTTCCGAGGCCGGGGCTGGGCTCGGGAGAGGAGAGATTGGCGAAATCGACGATCCGATGCTCTCCGACGAGTTCGATTCCGTCGACCCTGCGTGGAATGACAACAACTACCTCGGCAGAGTCGTCGACGAGTCCGGATTCCACAGAGGGACACTCGACGACCTCGAGGCGATGTGGGAGCTGGACGTCGACGAACCGGCGAACGGTGACCCGGTGACGGAAACGCCCGACGACCCTGCGGAGTGGTTGGATCCCGACGTGATCACGTTCGTCGATAATCCGGACGAAACGAGAGCACCCACCTACGACGACGATATGGAACCGTTGAGAGAGCGAATGGAAGCCGAAACCGGAAAAGAAATCGAGTTTATGACTGTCAGTTCGTACGCAGCAACGGTTGAAGCCCTGCGGGCAAGACAGGCACACGCTGGCGCTGTTCCTGCGGGATCGGTCCCGTGGGCCGCCAATCTCGCGGATTACGTCCCGGTCGCCACCAGGATCAGTGGTGACGACTTCGGGTATCGGTTGTACGCTCTCACCCGCGCAGATATGAACGACATCCAGTCAGTCGAGGATTTCGCGGGGAGGAACATCGCCCACGCGGATCCGGGATCCAACTCCGGCCACCAGGCGCCATCGGCGTTCTTCGACGACTTTTTCGGCGTCACAGCCGGCGAAGATTACGAGATCGAGTTTTCGGGCGGACACGATCAGTCCGTCCGAGGGATCGGTTTCGGGGACTACGAAGCCGGGCCGGTGTGTAGTACGTGTATGGAAAATACGATCGAACACACCGACGAACTCGAGTGGGACGATTTCAAGATCGTCTGGGCGAGCGAGCCGTTCGTCGGCGGCAACTGGGGATTGGTCGCCGATCTCCATCCGGACATCAAAGAGGGCCTCGAGCGGGCGTGGCTCGAAACGGACTGGGACGAGACGGGTGTCGTCGATTTGCCACACGGTTGGACTGACGCCGTCGAGATCGATTACAAGCGCCACTATCACAACATTCTGGTCACGCAAGCGTACTTGGATACCGAGTACGAGACGGGAGAGCTCTGAACGGTTCGAACGCGCCGGTAGTAGGCTGGGCCGGATGACGTTCACGGACGCTGTTCGAGCGTACGACGACGGCAGCGATCGGTGGCACCGGCCCGTCGTGAAATCGACGACCAGTTGAACACTCACGGATCCTCCGGTGAAGTCGATGTCGGGCGTCGCCGAATGGCGATCGGTCCGTTCGTCGAAGGTCGGTCGTTTTTGGAATCGTGTCCGCCAGTGAGACGGGGTACACACGACGGAGGCGAAGTCATCCAGTACTGGACCGCCAGAGAAACCGGAGACATTCATCGAACTGGACCGGTATATAGTAATCGTCGAAGCGATATACTCACTGCTCACACTCGAGCGGGAGTACAAGTGGCTACTACACGTCATTTCACACCTGATCGCCAGACGAAAAGCGCGGTTCGGAGCGTGCGCGGTTCGAAGCGAACGGAGTGAGCGAGAACCGCGGGAATGCGAACGGGGAGGAACGACCCGTGAGTTCGGCGATCAGTGTGTCAATCGTTGCAGTTGGTACGATATAGTGTCCTCAGTGGAGACTGAACTGGTACGTGGTAGATAGTAGTTGCTACGTCGAGGGCAGTTAGTGCAGTGGTAATTCTGCAGGATCCGGATCGGTCATTTGCTACAATATACCCAATAGCAGGCTTCATTAGCCCGAGAACACCGGGTATAGGTGATGGTTCGTGAACCTCGATCCCGGTCAAGGACCGGCCCGTCCGTATCCCGTCCGAAAAACGCGCTAACGTGAACTAATCAGACAGATCAATGCTCGAAACACACGACCTTCGAAAGGTGTACCCGACCGGCGACGAAGCGTTGACAGGTATCTCGACGACGATCGACGGCCAGGAGTTCGTCGCGATGATCGGCCCAAGCGGCGCCGGAAAGAGTACGTTCGTCAGGTGTATCAACCGACTGACCGAGCCGACGTCCGGAACCGTCGAACTGGACGGCACCGACCTGACTGCGCTGTCGAGTGCCGGATTACGAGACACCAGACGGAACATCGGAATGATCTTCCAAGAGTACAACCTCGTCGAACGCCTGACCGTGATGGAGAACGTCCTCTCCGGTCGGCTGGGCTACGTCTCGAACTGGGCGGCGTTCAGGCGACAGTTCCCACAGGAAGACGTCGAACTCGCCTACGAGATCCTCGAGCTCGTCGGACTCGACGGAATGGAGAACAAACGCGCGGACGAACTCTCCGGCGGACAGCGCCAGCGCGTCGGGATCGCCCGCGCGGTCGTCCAGAACCCGAAGATCCTCCTCGCGGACGAGCCGACCTCGAGTCTCGATCCGGAGACTTCCCACGACGTGATGGAACTGCTGACCGACATCGCTACCGACCACGACATACCGGTGTTGATCAACATCCACGAGGTCGACCTCGCCGTCGGGTACGCAGACCGGATTCTCGGGCTACACGACGGCGACCTCGTCTTCGACGGCCCGCCGGAGGAACTCACCGACGAGGCCCACGGGGTCATCTACCGCGGTGAGGAGCCGGCAACGACCGAGGCCAAACGGGCGATTCCCGCCGGCGGGAGACGATAAGATGGCCGCGGATATCGGGCGGAATCGATCGACGTGGCGTCGTCCGACGGCATTCCACAACCGGCAGGTGAAGTGGGGGGTGTACGTGGCCCTCGCCGCATTTCTGGCGTGGTCGCTCTGGGGGATACTCGCCGGCGTCGGACTGTCGCGGTTTACCGACGGTCTCGGGTACGGTCTGGCGCTCCTGCAGACGATGTACCCGCCGCGAACGGAATCGGAGGCGTTGATCCGACTCGGCGACCGGTTGCTCGAGTCCGTCGCGATGGCGATGGTGGCGACGGTTCTCGGCGTGACGATCAGCGTTCCGATCGCATTCGGTGCGTCACAGAATCTGGTTTCGCGTCCGATCTATCTGTTCAGCCGGACGATCATCAGCATCTCGCGTGCGATCGATGGGTTGATCGTCGCGATCATCGCAGTGATGGCGTTCGGGTTCGGACCGCTGGCCGGGATCATCGCGATCAGCTTCAAAACGGTCGGCTTCTTCTCGAAGTTGCTCTCCGAAGACGTCGAGGACATCGATATGGGTGCGATCGAGAGCGTCGAGGCGACAGGCGCGAGTCGGTTTCAAACGCTCGTCTACGGCGTCGTTCCACAGATCGTCCCACGGTTCGTCGGGCTGACGGTCTACCGCTGGGACATTAACATCCGCGCGTCGGCGATCATCGGCATCGTCGGCGCGGGCGGGATCGGACAGCTACTTATGACGGCGTACAGTCGCTACGAGTTCGATTACGTCGCCTCGATCCTCCTCGGGATCGTTCTAGTCGTCCTAGTCGCCGAGTACGTAAGCGCCATCGTCCGACGGAGGGTCCAGTGATGTCGGTCGAATCGATCACGTGGGAACGCCACGACCGGCGAGCTCGACTGTTCCGGTTCGCGTTCGGTCTCGGGAGTCTCATCGTCGTGATCGCCTCGTGGCAGTACCTCGAGCTCGACATTCGTGACTTCGGCGGTGCAACGGCGGCGTTCGCAGACCTCGCGACGCGAATGTTCCCACCTCACGTGGCGTATACGCCGGAGATCGTCTCCCCCCTGATCGAGACCGTACACATCGCCGCCGTCGGGACGATGGTGGCGTTCGTGCTCTCGATTCCCGTCGCGTACCTCTCGGCGGAGAATCTGACACCGAATCGGCTCACGTACACACTCGGCAAGGTGATAGTCACCGTGTCCCGATCCGTCCACACGATCATCTGGGCGTTGTTCTTCGTCATAATGTTCGGTCCAGGCGCGCTCGCGGGCGCGATCGCGATCGCGGTCCGCTCCGTCGGCTTCCTCGGCAAACTGCTCGGCGAGGAACTCGAGGAGATCGACGCCGGCCAGCAGGAGGCGATCGCGGCGACGGGCGCGAGTCGATTCAAGACGCTGCTGTACGGGGTCGTTCCCCAGATCAAACCGGCACTGGTCGGGCTAACAATCTACCGCTGGGACATCAACGTTCGCGGCGCGACGATTCTCGGATTCGTCGGTGCGGGCGGCATCGGCGTCCAGTTGTACACCGCTGTCGACTCCTTCGCCTGGCGGACGGTCGCGATCATCGTCCTCGCGATTCTCCTCGTCGTCATCTTGAGCGAGGGGGTGTCGGCATACGCCCGGACGAAAGTTCGATAGCCGATTCGGTTGGATACATAAATTTGGCTTTCATTCAGGTTTCAGTCCGCACACCACACATATCACGTATTGCCGTTCGGTGGCTGCGGTAATTCGAGTTGCAGTCGGCGTCTCGTTCTACTCGGTAGTTCTGACCAAATATTGGGAGACATTATCATATCAGTCAGCAATATCTCTCAACGACATTATTTTAATTCAGTTAGTCAGTTTCAGAATTTGTCACAAACGACACCATTTTGGCGGAAGGGTTTTACTGACCCACCAAATAATGCGGTAAAATCGTTCTTTCAGGGGAAATTACCCTAACAACACACATTAGTTCTTTGATAGTCTCTACGATAATCTCGTTCAGAACTAGTTGCAGAATTATGATATATAGGAATTAGCATCAAACTATAACTATAATATGGAATGGAGCTAACGATACTAACAGTGGCTGAGAAGGTTGCAGTTTCAGTCGGTTCCGACAACTGTGTTAGCGCCACACATGTCGAGTCTCTATTCGTTCCGCGTATCGTCGTACCATTTGTACTCAACGTCTTTCCAGTCTTCTGTATACTCGGGAATCCATCCGACTGCCCCAGCGCACTCAGGAACCCACGGTAGGTCAGCGTCTTCAACCGGTGCGAACGTGTACGTATTCATTGCAAACGCCGCAACGTCTTCGACGGAAATCGAACCGCTCGAGCACCACTGTGCCCACTCCTTGGCGATTCGAAACGAACCGACCCCGCCGAGGAGATACTTCGGGAGGGATTCGTGTCTCGCACAGATTATTACCTCGACAGACGAACATTTCTCGCTTTTACCAACGAAATTCACGTAATTCTGGACGAGTGGATCGATGTAATCGTGTTGTGGGTCGATGCTCGAGTACGAGCGAGAGTGGGGAACGGTGAGGACGACTTCGGAGAGGATTTCACCCGAGTCGTCGGCTACTCGATCGACCGAGTTGACGCTGATTTCCGGTCGTTGTTTTTCGTAGGACCGGTGGACTGTTTCCCGAATTCCTCCCAGTTTTTCGGACATTGACATTTTTCCTTTCGAACCGATCGTGCGTCGATCGATCCCCATCACTGTTTGTTTTCGGCCACTCGACGAACGACATCTCCGTCGAACGAACGATCGTCCGACGCTGGACCGGCGATATCGGCCGCTCGCCCCGGCGCGTCTGGAGACTGTTCACCTCGGTATATCACTCCTTTTGCCTGCTCGCCGAGTTCCTCGGGCGGACCTTCGAAGACGAGCTCGCCGTCGTGTAATCCGACGATTCGATCGGAAAACTCCTCGGCGAGTGGGACCTCGTGGATGTTGATTAGAATCGGAATATCCTCGGTTTTACCGATCGTCCGCAGCAGTTCCATTACCGTCGCCGATGTCTCGGGATCCAAACTGCTCGTTGGTTCATCTGCGAGGATCAGTTTCGGTCGCTGGAGAATCGCTCGAGCGATACCGACACGCTGTCGTTGTCCTCCTGAGAGTTCACTGGCTCTATTGTTTTCGAACCCGTGCATACCGACGATGTCGAGTACCTCGTACGCACGCTCTATATCCTCCTGTTCGAACCGCCTCGTGAACGATTTCCACTTCGAGGTGTACCCCAATCGGCCGGAGAGAACGTTTTCCATCACCGTCAGCCGCTCGAAGAGATTGTATTCCTGAAATATCATTCCAACGTTTCGTCTCTCCTTTCGCAACTCCTTCTTGGAGAGTCCCGTTATCTCCACCCCATCGAGTACGACCTTCCCTCCGGTCGGTTCTACCAATCTATTGATGCACCTGACGAACGTGCTTTTGCCGGCCCCACTGGGGCCGATCATCGCGACGATCTCGTTCCCCGTCAAATCCGCACTGACCCCTTTCAGCGCCTCGTCGCCGGTATCGTACGTTTTAGAAAGCTCCTCAACATCGAGCATATCCGTTCCGTCGGAGTGGCCGTATTTATGCGTTGTTATGATACATATCCCGAAATACTGACTCCTCCCTTCTGTACTATACTGCCCCTCATTGCTATAGAGAATAGCTTAGGAAACTGGTATGTACTTTTATCTCCCGGTCGTTACAACTATACCGATTCACAGATTCATTGCCGATCAATCTCGCGAGTATAGTAACGACCGAAACGATTCAGACACTGATCCCGAGTCGTCTGGCGATCAGGTGTGCATTGACGTTCAGTGGCTGTATAACTGCTGGGGAGAGTGCGGTGTGCGGTTACATCGACACAGTGTCCCACAGACCGCATCGTGGGGTTTCCGTCCCGATTTTTCGGTACGACCGCGACCGCACAGCGGTTGCACCGGCAATGATTTACAGCGACTTCTATCAGTGATCCTCCCAGTCTGGCCGGTTCTCTCTCAGAAATACGTATATCAGGCACAGTACAATGTTTACCGGTACGATAAACGAAACTACCGTCCACAGTTCGGTTCGAGGAGTCCACGAGGAGTGCGTTTGCACGTACTGGGTATCGAGATAGATCGAAACTGGTAACGCCAACCACACAATGACGAACGCGACGCCGAACGACTGGGGCCACCAATCCTGATACCAGAGTACGATCAGAAGTATCCAGAGATTGGTCGATCCCCAGACAAGATAGTACGTCTTGTTTTTCTTCATGCTGTATTAGACGTGATTTTCCGGCGTCTTCCGGAGGTGAGCCGTGTCATTAAGTGACCGGACGCACCACGAACCATCGAACTCCAGACGGTTGACCCCTGTGTTACTCTGTGTCAGTTTGTATCCAAACCGTGGCGTTCCAGCGATGAACTGCGAAAGTAACGATCTGTTCACCGACCCGTGGGCGACGACGAGTATCCGCTCACCCGAATGGCTTCGTGCGAGCTCCTCGAGTGTGGGCAGAGTTCTCTCCACGACGTCGTAGCAATCTTCGCCTCCCGTCGGCTTGAATTCACTCTTCGTTACCTCTCGTGCGGTGAGCATCTCCTCTCGTTTCTTGCGACTGCATCCCTCTAGTTCCCCATAACTCCGCTCTTTGAGCGTCGGAACCGTCGTGACTGCCAGCTCGTGTGGTGTCGAAATAATCTCGGCGGTCCGGTGTGAACGTTGTAATGGACTCGAGTAAATCGCCCTAACGTCAATCCCCCGTAACTCGTCCGCGAGGGCTCTCGCCTGTGCAATTCCAGTCTCGTTGAGTGGGATATTGAGGCGCCCCTGAAGAACACCATCGAGATTGTACTGCGTTTCGCCGTGTCTCACGAGGAGAACGTCGGTCATGTGGAAGGGCGGCAACTCCAGATACTTAAATCGTCCATCTCCCTTCTCCCCTGATCAACGGATGACTACTGAGAGATACCGAACGGGTAGAACTAGACCAGTCTCGATAGTATCGGTATTGCTGACTCTTAGCAACCCCTATTATGTGATCGACCTATCGAACTCACGATGTCAGAGGATGAATTAGATCCGTTGTTGAATCGACGAACATATCTCACGGGAATCGGTGCAACCGGTGCGTTTGCGGTTATGGCTGGCTGTCTGTCAGACGACGATGGTGATGCGGGATCGGGTGGCAACAATGGGGGTAGCGGCGGCAACGGCGGAACGAGTAGCAACGGCGAGACGGACAGCAGTCAGGGATTCGAGTCGTTCCCCTCGTACCCGTTCGACGATTTCGACCTTCTAGCATTCAACGAACTGATGCCACAGCGGACTGATACACTGATCGACAACAACCTCAATTATGCGATGGAAACCGAGTTGGACGCCCTCGAGCCTCGAGACGAGCCGGCACACGGTGACGCACCGATGCCGATTCCGGAAGACGAAGACGAGTGGGTAGAGCCGGATACGCTGCAGATAAGCTATTCAGCCGGCGAAGACGCACAGGCGATTTTCACCGAGGCGTTCGATCCAATTCTCGAGAACATCGAAGAGGAAACGGGTATTCCAGCGGAGTTCGCGGTTCTCGACAACCCGGCCGCAGTCGTCGAAGCGATGCGCCAGGGTCGGATTCACGCGGGTACCGCTTCTGCAGGGACTGTTCCGTACCTAGTGAACATCGGCCGCGGGCGCCCCATCGCAACGGGTGTTCAAGACGGGTTGGCCGGCTACCGGATTTTTGCAATCGCTGACGTCGATGACGACGATATGCAACATCTCGGTGACTTCGCCGGAAAGGATATCGCCCACGCTCACGAGACGTCGAACTCCGGTCACCTGGCGCCGCTGGCACTGTTCCCTGACGCCGAGCCTCACTCGTTAGTGCCGGGCGAGGATTACGAGATTCATTTCGCAGGTGATCACCAGTCAGCTGCGAGAGGAATTCTAGCCGGCGATTACGATGGGAGTCCGAACGCATCCAGTTCGTTCGGACGCGCCGTATTAGACGGCGCCCTCGATGGGGCGGATTTCAGGGCAGTCTACATCTCTCCGATGTTCCTCTCCAATCCGACCTGTCTCTACCACGCGTTAGCGCCCGACATTCAGGACGGCATCAGACGGGCGTATCTAGAGTACGATTACGAAGGAACGGTCTGGGACGAGATGACTGAATTCAATAACTTCATCGAGTTCGATTACGCGACGCATCACCACGCCGTGCTGATGATTCACAGAGCTAACGATATTCAGTACGATATCGAAGACATATAGGTCGGTTTTGGAGGTATTTTATCAGTTATGTCTCAAGAGGACGCTCAATCGAAATGGAGACGACCGACGGTTTTCCCCAGTCATCAAATCAAATATACAATCTATCTGCTCGCGATAGGCTTCGTCCTCTGGAGTGTCTGGGAAGTCAGACCCGGAGTTCACCGAGTCATCTGGGGTCTGCAGGACCAACTCCCGTTTTTCATCGAGAATTCGTTTCCACCAGACTTCTCACCAGACGCTCGAGATCGGATTATGCGAGAAACGATAGAGACGATTGGGATGGCGATCGTCGCGACCATACTTGGTGTGATCGTCTCGACGCCGATTGCGCTGATGGGCGCGAACAATATCTCTCCACCCCGTGTACGACGTCTCGGACGTGGTATCATCGCCGTCTCGAGAGGATTCCACTCCCTGATCGTGGCGATTATCGTCGTCGCCGCCGTCGGTGTCGGCGTGTTGGCCGGGATCATCACGCTGGTGATCGCGACGATCGGTTGGTTCGGAAAGCTCCTCGCGGACGATATCGAGGATATCGATTTCGGTCAAGTCGAAGCCGCTCGCGCAACAGGTGCGAGTCGGAGTCAGGCGTTTATCTACGGGATCTTGCCACAGATCACTCCTCGTTTTACCGCCCTCAGCGTCTACCGGTGGGACGTCAACCTCCGTTCGGCGACGATCATCGGTATCGTGGGTGCGGGTGGAATCGGACAGAGTCTGGTGACGGCGTTCGACCGATACGACTTCCAGTTCGCGTGGGCTATTATTCTCACCATCCTGGCCCTCGTCCTGCTGGGTGAGTTGCTTAGCCTTCTTGTTCGACGCCGTATCGACCGGGGACCACAGCGTCCGTCGAACCTCAACGCGCTTCGCCGATCGGGGGCGTGGACTCGGTTTTCACGGGTGGAAAAGCTCAAGCAGTACTCTCTCGGTGTGTTTTTGCTTCTAATCTTCGCTCTCTCGTATAGGTCACTAGATATGTCGTACACATATGTCTGGTCAGCCCCGACAGCGATGGCGGATCTCTTCGGTCGAATGCTTCCACCGGAGACCGCGCCCGTCTTTCTCACAGGGTTGATCGGACCGACTATCTCGACGATCAACATCGCGATAATCGGCACCGTCTTGGGTATCGTTCTCTCGTTCCCCGTGGCCTACCTCGCTGCGGAGCCGACGACTCCAAATAATTCGACGTATCTGTTCGGCAAGTTTCTCATCTCGGCCGCACGGTCGGTCAACGTCATCATCTGGGTTCTCGTCTTGGTCGCAATCTTCGGTCCGGGCCCGTTCGCGGGCTTTCTGGCCGTCGGTATCAGATCTGTCGGATTTCTGGGTAAACTTACCGCGGAGGCGATCGAGGAGGTTGATTTCGCCGAGGTGGAGGCGGCCGTCGCGCTCGGTGCGTCCAAATTCGAGGTAATCGTCTACGGGATCGTCCCACAGATTAAACCGGCTTTCATCGGCATCGCGACCTATCGATGGGATACGAACATCAGGGCGTCGACGATCGTCGGATTCGTCGGTGGCGGCGGCATCGGAGTCGAACTGAGTTCGACGATCGGGACGTTCCAGTGGGCCCAGGCGATGACGATACTGCTCGTGATTATCTCGCTCGTTCTGATCAGCGAAGCCGTCTCTTCGTACGCCCGGTCGCTGGTGATGGACTCTCCGTCTTGATTTTCACTCCCTGTACTCCCCGTTCTCGAACTCGTTGCTCGACCCTGTGATACTACTATTCTCACCTGCGATACCACCGTGATCGAACTGAAAGCGAGCGTCGTTGAGGAGATCGGCCGGTTCGTCTTCGAAACTGTACTGGAGGTATCGAGACGGTAGCGGAGTCCGGACGAAACTATATATCGAACGTCGTGGCACAGTTTGTCACTGATTGTATTTACAGAGGTATGACTGTAATCATAGAGGTGGGTAATGAGAGTACAACGCCATCCGTACCGGTCGATCCGAACAGCGAAGACAAGGTCGGTTTCGCTGCCACCCTCTCGCGTACACTCTACTCGCGAAATCGGTTCTGTGTTACGGAGATCTCGTAGACGGATCGTCGACGCCCGCTGTGAAGTCCTCGACGGCCGTTCGCATGAATTTTACGTCGGCGCCGAGGAGGAAAAACTGAAACCCCCTCTCGATCCGTTCGTTCAACAATTGGGGTGTTCGTCCGGCGATGCCTGGAATGACATTGTTGTTCAGGGCGGCCCGCAACACTTCGTCGACCGACGCTTTGACGTCCGGATGATCTTTTTCTCCGAGGACGTCTAACGACGCTGCGAGATCGTTTTCTCCGACGAATCCGACGTCCACGCCGGGGACGGAAAATATCTCCTCGACGTTATCGATTCCCGTTTTCGATTCGATCTGTACGGTTAGAAACGTCCGCTCGTTGGCGCTCTTCCAGTGATCTTGGAACTCGTTTCCGTAGTCGTTCGCCCGAGTCGTTCCGGCGACTCCTCGAGAGCCGAGCGGGGGAATTTTGCAGGCCTCGACGACCTGTTTTGCATCAGCTTCGGTTTCGACTCCCGGAACGATGATCCCTTCAGCACCCGTGTCGAGAGCGTGTTTTGCTCCGCCGGCTATCGCAGCATCCACCGATGGGAGCCGAACGATTGGCGACGCCTTCGGCGCGATGGCACGAACGAGCGATTCCATCCGCTCCGGCGATACCGGCGCGTGTTCCATATCGATCGCAATCCAATCGAGAGCTGTCGAAGAGAGTGCTTCAGCAGCCCGTGGGCTTCCAGAGAACAACCAGGCCCCAACTGCGATTCCGCCACGCTCGAGACGACTCTGTACCGAGGGGTCTTGCATGACGCGTATCGCTTTTGGCCAGTTGTATAATATCCTTTCGTCGCACGTTCCCCATTCCTATGGAACGTTGATATTTATCAAAGAGATTACCATTCCGAACACGAAATGCCTCTGCCACCCGTCTGCAGTACAGTAACAACTGATACGGTTTACTGTAAGTCGTTTCCGGCGCAACCGCGACCCGGAGGCGGTTGCGCCGGTAAATCGGTACAGGAATCCGTATGAAACGGGGCATACACTGATCGCCGAACTGTCTGGAGATTGGGTGTGCAACGACGGCCAGTGACTACTATAAGATCGTGTAACTGTTCGGACACTACACCATTGAATAGTGCTACAAAGATACATTACTGAGTGGCAATTTCGGCGCTCGATTTCACCGGAATGGGCAGTGACCGACGTCGGCTCACATTGCCGGTTTGGCAAACGGATCGATCAACGTAACGGATTTGGACATTGAGAATGGGGCGGGTGAGCTCCGTTCATAGCCCGTAGAGAGAAGTGAGCTTTTGAGCCGACCGCGTTTCTCGGTTACGTCGGGATGGATTTCGTGGATGGATCGATTCCGCCCTGTCCGTATATATCGGAATTAGATCCTAGTTCTTAGTCACACTGTATTGCGTCATGTGAACAACACAGCGCACCCAAATTATAGTCGCCACTGAACGTCATTGTACACCCGACCGCCAAATGAATCGTCGATCAGAGCGTACATCGTTTCTGGTACTACTATAACGGCCATCCGTTAGTTACGGACTGAAAAACGTTCGTAGCTGACCGTGTACGGCACGTTTTGGTCGGAATAAATCACAGATTTGTCGTCCGCATTCGTACTCACGGATCATCACATTCCACCGCACGACACTCTCAGATCCGTTCCACGAGTCATCACATATCGTGAGGAATCATCCTCGAGTGACACCGGCGTTCGCGTCTCGAAAGAGCCTTCGAGTGGACTTCGGTGGGCGGATCCGCCCACCGAAGTCCACTCGAGAACGCCGTCGACGGGACAGTTACGACAGAGTCGTCGACTCCTCGAGACAGCGCTCGACGTCGGGGACCCGTTTCATCTCGAAGACGTTGTACGGCGCGTCGACGTACTCGCAGATCGGTTCGAAGTCGGCGAGCGGTTCGTGGCGGTCTTCGACGCCGTCGTTGTCGTGGAGGTGAACGACGTGAATCCGGTCTGCGAACCGGTCGGCGAACGTCCGCCAGTCGAAGCCATTGACCCGCGCGTGGCCGACGTCGAGGGTGACGCCGAGGGCGTCGTCAACGTCGACGGACTCGAGCATCGCCGCCAGGTCGTCGGGCGAGGTGGTGTGGCGCTCGTTCGAGTCGGACTGGGGTTGGTTCTCGAGACACAGCGGGACGTCGACCTCCGCGGCGTAGCGCGCACACTCCGCGAGCGACCGTCGGGCGGCGTCCCGTGCGCGCTCACGGACGTACTCCGGATACCGGTACGGGACGGAACCGCCGTGGACGACGACGGCACCCGCACCCGCCGTTGCCGCCGCCTCGAGCGTCGAGTTGACCTGCTCGACGGCGGCAACGCGGGAGTCCTCGTTGAAACTCCCGGGGTTCCAGTCGCGAAACGGGGCGTGGTAGGTGACGGTGACGTCGTAGGCGTCGCTTCGCTCGGCAACGGTCTCGGGGTCCGGCGCGTCCGGGTGGCCGTGGACGTACTCCATCTTGAGTTCGACGTGTTCTAAGCCGCAGTCGACGACGTACTCACAGAAGCGATCGAACGTCCAGTCGAACCGGACGTCCATCGCCGCACCGACTCTCATCTGTCGCCTCCGGTTCGGTACACCGGCGAGCCGTCGACGAACGCCCACTCGACGACCGGGGTCGGGTCGGCGTCGACGACGAGCAGGTCGGCTCTCGCGCCCGATTCGATCCGGCCGCGATCCTCGAGACCGACGGCGGCCGCGGGTGTGGCGGTGAGGCGGGCGACCCGTTCGTATAACGGCTCGCCGGTGTCGACGAACGCGGCGGCCAGCATCGACGGCGGGTGGTAGTCGGCGACGAGCACGTCGACGAGACCCTCGTCGATCGCCGCTCGAGAGCCGAGATTGCCCCACTGGCTCTCGCCCCGAACGAGATTTGGCGCGCCCATCACGGTCGTCACGTCGAGTTCGTCAGCCCGCTGTGCGGCGCCCATCGTGATCGGAAACTCGCTGATGCCGACGCCGCGGTCGGCGATGCGTTCGACTTCGGCCGCACTCTCGTCGTCGTGGGAGGCCACAGGAATCCCGGCGTTTTGTGCCCGATCGACGATGCGGTCGATGTTATCACGGAGGAACTCGTGATCGATCTCGCCGGCCTCTTCGACGCGCCGCTTCGCGCGTTCGTACGCGTCCTCACCTCTCCCTTTATGATACGAGAGGTAGTTTTCGATCTCCCTGAACTGGCCCTTTCCCGGAATGTGCGTCATCACCGAGACGAGATCCGGAACCCCGCGATCGATCACCTCGGCGACGGCTTCGACCGCCGTCTCGTCGCTGATCTCACACCGGGCGTGGATCCGATGATCGCCGAGGACCGTCTCAGTCGTTTCGATCGCATCGATCAGTTCGGCCGCCAGCTCCGGCGACCGATCCTTGTCGGGGTTCTCCCGGAACGACAGCGCGTGGAACTTCGTCGTGATCCCCGCGGCCACGTTCGAGCGGTCGACCGACGTCACCGCGATCGGCATCCGCATTCGCGCACCGGAGCGCGGGAACAGGTGGTTCTCGACGTCGTCGCCGTGTAAGTCGACGATGCCGGGCATGACGACCCTGCCGGCCGCGTCGATCGTCGTCTCGGCGGCCGACTCGAGACCCTCCTCGACGACCTGGATGCGCCCGTCCTCGATCACGACACCGCCCTCGACGACCGCGTCCGGGGTGACGATCCGGCCGTTCTCGATCGCGAGCCGACCGGTCGCCCGCTCCTCGAGCCGGCTCATCGAACTCCCTCCAGGTAGGCGTCGACGTCTACGGTGTCGACGACGGATCCGTCGTCGAGGACGAGCACGCGGTCGGCGAGCGTCGCGACGACGTCGGGGTTGTGGAAGACGCCGACCATGGTGGTTCCGTCCGCGAGCGACGACCGAAGCAAGTCGACGGCGGCCGCGCGCGTCTCGGGGTCGAGCGCGCTCGTCGGCTCGTCGAGTAACAGCAAGCTGGGTTCGGTCGCGAGCGCCTTCGCGAGGTTGACCCGTTGGCGCTCGCCGCCGGAGAAGGTGGCCGGATACGCCTTCCACAGCTCGGGTGGGAGTTCGAGGGCGGCGAGCAGTTCGCGGGCTCGGTCCCGCGCTTCGTCGTCCGAGACGCCGGCCTCCCGGAGCGGCCGCGAGACGATATCCAGTGCGGACACTCGCGGAATCTCCTCGAGGAACTGCGAGACGTAGCCGATTTCGCCCTCGCGAAGCGCCAGGACGGTCCGTTCCGAACAGCTCGCCAAGTCGACGACGTCGCCGTCGTCGGTCGCGTAGCGGACGGCGCCGCCGGTCGGTTCGTAGCTTCGGTAGAGACACTTCAACAGCGAGGACTTCCCCGAGCCGGACTCGCCGACGACGGCGAGGAACTCGCCGTCTCGGATCGTCGCGCTTACGTCTTCGAGGCCGACGACGGTGGTGTTCGAGAGGACGTGCATCTCGAAGCGTTTCGAGAGCGAGTCGATCGACAGCTGTGCGGTTTCTGGGTGGTGTGTCGTGGTCATTGAATTCGGTGGTCGAAGGTCGGATTGTGGGTCGCTCGAGCGGGAGCCGCCGATCAGAGGATCGAGTTGATCAGCGTCTGGGTGTACTCGTGGTGTGGATCCTCGAGGATGCGGTCGGTGAGGCCGGATTCGACGATTCGGCCGTGGCGCATGACGAGGGTTCGGTCGGCGAGCAGTCGGATGACGCCGAGGTCGTGGCTGACGACGATCGTCGAGACGTCCTCCTCGCGCTGAATCTCGCGGAACATGTCGAGGACGCGGGCCTGGACGCTCACGTCGAGGCCGGTGGTCGGTTCGTCGAGGACGATCAGGCCGGGCCCGTTGGCGATCGCCTTCGCGATCTGGACGCGTCGTTGCATCCCCCCGCTGTAGGTGCTGGTCGGATCGTCCATCCGGTCGACCGGCACCTCCGTCGCCTCGAACAGCTCCGTCAGGCGTTCGCGGACGTCGCCGTAGTGACGCCAGCCCGCGGCGAGCAGTTTCTCCGCGACGTTGCCGCCGCCGGTAAACGAGAGCGTCAGTCCGTTGCGGATGTGCTGGTGGACCAGCCCGATCTCCTCGTGGCAGAGCCGATGGCGTTGCTGATAATCCGCCTCGAGCAGGTTCCCCTCGAACCCGGCGTAGTCGACCGTGCCGGCGGTCGCCTCGAGTTGGAGTGCGAGAATCTCGGCCAGACTCGACTTCCCGGAGCCGGACTCCCCGACGATGCCGAGCACTTCGCCGCGGTGTAACTCGAGGTCGGCGTCGGCGACGGCGACGATCGTTCCGCAGGTCGGACACTGGTTGGTGCCCGCGTCGTCGCCGGTCAGTTCGACGCAGTCGCCACACGAACTCCCGTACTGTTTTTCGATCCCGCGGGCCCGGAGAACGACGTCGTCGGCTTCCGAGTCAGGGAACGGTTCGACTCGAGCCGGGCCGCTCATCGACCCTCACCTCCGTCGCTCGCGGCGTCGACGACCGGCTCCTCGAGGCGTTCCCAGCCGACGTCTCGATCGACGTGATGAGCTTTCTCGATCGAGGGATCGCGCTGTCGTTTCTCGCAGAAGCTCGTGTCGTTGCAGGCGTACAGCCGCTTTCCGTCGTCGGTTTCGACCTCCGTGCGGTACGTATCGGTACTCCCACAGAGCGCACACGCCTCGGGGAAGCGCTCGCGCTGGAAGCGCTTGTCCTCGAACGCGAGCGGTTCGACGTCGGTGTGTGGCGGAACCGCGTAGATGCGGGCCTCCCGGCCGGCGGCGAACAGAAAGAGCGTTTCGGCCCGATGGAGCTTCGGGGTGTCCCAGCGCGGGATCGGCGACGGCGACATCAGGTATCGACCGTTCACCAACACCGGGTAGGCCGCGCCGATCTGGATCTCGTCCCACTCGACGACGTTCTCGTACAGCGAGACCCACATCTTCGAGTAGTTCTGGTGGGCGTGACGACGCCGGTTGCGGTCGTCGCTCCCGTCGACCGTCCGAAGCGGGTCGGTCGTCGGCACCTGCAAGACGAGGATCTGTTCGTCGGTGAGCACCTCCTCGGGGATGCGGTGGCGCGTCTGGATGATCGACGCCGCGGTCGTATCCCTCGTCGGCTCGACGTTCGCGGTCGTCTCGGCGAGTCGCCGGATGTTGGCCGCATTGACCGACTCGTCGCTCCCCTGATCGATCACCTTGAACGTGTCGTCGGGGCCGAGCAACGAGAGCGAGACCTGTATGCCGCCGGTCCCCCAGCCCCGAGCCAGGGGCATCTCGCGGGAGGCAAAGGGCACCTGGTGGCCGGGGATCGCGATCGCCTTCAGGGTCGCGCGGCGTACCTCGCGTTTGGTGTGCTCGTCGAGGTAGGCGTAGTTGTAGCCCTCGATCCCCGCCGACTCGACCCCCTCGAGGAGGCCGTCGACGGACTCCGGGGCGACGCCGGGCGAACTGGGGGCCGGCTCCGACACGCCGCCGTCGGACTCGAGTCCCTCGCACGTCTCGTCTTCGGCCTCGGTCTCCGCGGCGGTCGGCGACTCCTCGGCGTCGACTCCGTCGCCGGTTCGGAGAGCGTCGTCGTCGAATTCTCCCCGATCAGTCATCGCCGCTCACCTCCGTCGCCGCGGGCGAGTCGCCACCGTCCGCCGTCCGTTCACGAATCGCTCGAATTCGGTCGAGCGTGCTCTGGAACGTCACGTAGTGGGGGAGTTTCAGGTGTTCGATGAAGCCGAACGAGTCGACGCCGTCGACGACCTGACAGACGAACTCGGTGTCGTGGACGGGCTCGTCGCCCTCGAGTTGGGTCGACGCGTCGAGGATCGACATGCCGATCACCTTGCGCTCGTTGCGCCCGAAGACGAGGCCGTAACCGAAGGAAAACTGGGCGTCGTCTCGCTTTTCGTACTCGGGGACGACGGACTCGCACTCGGAGACCTCGACGCTCGTCACTTCGACCGGGTCGCCGGTGTAGGGGTGTTCGATCCGGACCGGAAGCGAGCCGACGCGGACCTCGCCGAGGGTGGGATGGACCGACCCGTACCCCCGCAGGGTGCTGTAGCCGAGTGCCGTAATCGCACCCGTCTCACCGCGGGCGAGTTCCTGTAAGATTGCCGACCGCGGGGCCGGATAGACGAGCGGTTCGCGCGTCGTGTCGTAGACCTCGCCGTCGTCCTCGGCGGACGGTTCCGCGAGGAGTCCTTCCGCTCGCAGGATCTCCAGTACGTTGTGCAACGATTCGGGCTCGTCCAACTCGAGGTCCCAGTCGGCCGTCGGATCGTCCCCGCCGTCGAGGTCGAAATCCAGCAACCGCTGGGTGTAATCTTTCGTCGCGCCGAGGATCTGGCCGCCGGGGACGTCCTTGTACGCCGGCGAGACCCGCCTGGTGGCGAACATCTCGTCGGACGAAACGGGAACGCTGTCGTCCCAGCGCTCGAGCGTCGACCGGTAGGCGCGGAGCAGAAACGAGGCCTCGACGGTGTCGCCCTGGGCCTGTTTCAGCGCGCGGGCGGCGAGTTTCGGCGCGTAGAGTCCGCCCTCGCTCATCACCTGCCCGACGAGCCGGCCGAACTGCTCGTCGATCTGGTCGATCGAGACCGGGTCGGATTCGCCTTCGGTGCGTCGTTTCTCGAAGAGCTGTTCGGCGCGCTCGATGACCTCCTCGCCGGCCTCGACGGCGACGTACCCCATCAGCGCACCTCCGTATCGACGCTACGCGGGAGTCCGACGATCGCCCGGTCGGCGGCGAGAACCACGTCGACGCCGCGCGGGAAGTCGACGGTGAGCCCCTCGAGCGCCGCGAGTTCGTCCGCGGTCAGTCCGTCGACGCCGAACGTCCGTTCGCCGGGGACGCCCGGACCGGAGACGGCGACGCCCAGCCGGCTCGCCGCGGAATCCTCCCGGAGCGCGTCGACGCGGTAGACGATCGACGCGCCGTCGCTCGGCTCCTTGAGCGTCCCGCGGGACACCGCCTCGAGGTCGACGGCACCGGCTCCGTCGACGTGGACGACGTCGGCGTCGGCGACGGCCGCTCGCTCGAGGCGACCCTCGCTCGAGAGCGCGTCCGCGACGGGGTCGTCTTCGGTGTAGAGGCCGACCTCGTGATCGACGAGCGTCGCGAGGACGGCGCGGTCGGCCGGCGCGGTCGGCGTCGACTGGATCGTTCCGGGCCTGGCGGTCGCGTCGACGAGCGCACGGAACGTCGCGCGCACGTCCCCGACCGGGTCGATGTCGAGGGCCCTCACAGCTCGCCCTCCATGCTCTCGAACTCGACCGCGGTCGCGGTGCTCTCCGCCCACTGTCGCTTTCGGCGTTGCTCGCCCTCGAGTCGCGTCTCGGTCAGCGCCGAGGCGAGCCGGTCGGCTTCGGGGTGGTCGGCTTCGATCGCCGCGTCGACGATCGCGCCGGCGACCGCGGGTGCCTCGGCCCGCCCGGCGACCATCGCGAACCCCCGTTCGCCCGCGAGTTCGACCTCCGCCCCGGTTACGAGGACCTCGCCGAGGTTGAAGACGTCGGCGTGGACGGGATCGCGAACCCGCTGCATCACGAGCTGTGGCTTCGGCGCCTGGCGGATCTCGACCGTCGTCTCGCCGTCGAGGACGAGTTCGGCCAGTTCGACCAGCGCGGCGCCCTCACAGGCGGCGATCAGTTCGAACCGATCCGATCTGTGTCGTGGATCTTCCATTCGGTCGGTCGGAGCTGTCGTCGGTGCATAACCGCTTAGAGGGTAATGTCCGGACGACTGTGGAGTCTCGCCGATCGCCCGCCGGGACGGGCGGCGGTCCGGACTCGAGTGACCCGCTCGAAACGGATCGGAACGGTCCGTAGCGGACAGTAGATCACGCGAGGACGACCGACTGCCATCGACGACTACCGCTCTGCGGCGGTTGACGCTGGCCGCGGGGGCGCCGTCGATCGCCGTACAGCGTTCCGACCGCTGCTCGAGCCACGAGAGACGTCGGTCGGGACCGTCCGTACTTTCCGGAGGAAACGAACGTGCCGGCTCCGACTCGAGTGGGGTTCGGGCCGGGTCGAGCGGTCCCGATGTGTGCGAGCCGCGCCATCGATTTCCATCACTATGTACGAGATAGCCGAACACGACGGATTCCAGTCGAAACCGATGACCGAAGAGCCGACGATCCACCCGAGCGCGACCGTCAGGGAGAGTCGCCTCGGCGCATGGACGCAGATCGGCGAACACGTTCGAATGCGCGAATCGACGTTCGACGACTACAGCTACATCGTCAGGCAGGGCTCGGTCGCGAACGCCACGGTCGGGAAGTTCTGTTCGATCGCATCGTTCGTCCGGTTGAACCCCGGAAATCACCCGACGGACAGGCCGACCCAACACCACCTCACCTACCGACGCCGACAGTACGGCCTCGACGACGCGGACGAGGAGGCCTTTTTCGAGTGGCGACGCGACCAGCCCGTAACCGTCGAACACGACGTCTGGATCGGCCACGGGGCGACGGTGATGCCGGACGTCGAGATCGGCACCGGCGCGGTCGTCGGCGCCGGCGCGGTCGTCACGCGCGACGTCGAACCCTACTCGATGGTCGCCGGCGTCCCGGCCGAACCGATCGGTCGGCGCTTCGACCGCGAAACCGCAGACCGGATCGAAGCGACGGAGTGGTGGCACTGGTCGCGCTCGGAACTCGAGGAAGCGTTCGAGGCGCTTACGGATCTCGAGACGTTCCTCACCGAGCACGCCTGATACGGTTTGCTGTACCGATTTACCGGTGCGACTGCAGGACGGGTCGCGGTCGCACCGGAAATGACTGACAGCAGACCGTATGAGCGCCCAACGTCGTTCGTCTCATAGGAGTTATCGTAGAAGTTCAGAGTTTCTCGCTGACGATCCGGGAGACGGCGCAGAAGGCCCGGCTTCGAGACCGCCGGGAGGCTACGATAACTCCTATCAGCTAACGGTCAGCGGAAACCGCTGATCCAGTCCGGTGTGCAAGCGGACGGCGATTTCGGCGGCGGAGACCCAGTAGTGGAGACACCGCTCGAGCGTTCGGATGATGCCGACGACGGAGCCGTACACCGCCGGATCGTACGCCGTGACGAGTTCGAACAGTTCGTCTAACGTTCGGTGGACCTCCCGTTCGAGATCGTAGAGGGCGTCGACGCACTCGAGATTCGCCTCGAAAAAGATCGTCCCGAAGTGGTCGTTGATCCGCTGGCCGTCCTCGAACACCGTCTCGATCCGGTCGCAGATAATTCCTCGCGGGAGCGTCTCGGTCGTTTCGATCGCGTTTTCGATGAAACACGCTCTGTCGCCGACGATCTCCATGTTCTGAGCGATCCTCGCGAGGTCGGCGACCACGCGATTTCCCGGCCAGTCGCTTCTGATCGTCAGCGTCTTCAGTTCCTTCAGGACGACCTCGTACCGTTCGTTCACCAGCGGCTCGAGCGTCGTCGCCGCGGGGTCGGGCGTCCCTTCGGCGAACGTCGCGCTCGCCGCATCGTACTGTCGTCTCGTCACGTCGTCGAGCTGTTCGAACAACTCGAGGAGGGCGGCGCTTCGGTCGTCGTCCGGTCCGAACGTCGTCACCGTGACGGCGTGTTCGTACATCGCGGCCCGGTCGACGACGTACCCCTTCCGAATCAGGCCGTTTCGTTTCAACTCCTGAACGATTTCGGAGATGTAGTGTTCGGACAGATCGGTCTCCTCGGCGAGTCTGCGCTTGGTTTCGGGGGCACACCGGTCGACGGCTTCGACCACGTCGCGTATCGCGCCGAAGCGAGTGTTCGCATCCCAGTCTCCGTCGTGAAAGCCCATAGCCCGGCTGATCACTCCGGCGACAAAACGTCAGGGTACGTATCCTGCAGACGAGTACGGAGAGATACGTACCGAACTGATCGGTCCGTATCCAGTTCGATCGACCGGGGGTTTTCCCATCGAGTAACGACGATTAAACAGTCCGCTATAGCGGTCATATAAGCGGTTATCGGGGTTCGCTGGGAGCGTCGCGTATGGAAACGCGCAAAGTACAGCTATCCGGCGGAACGACGTATACGGTTTCGCTTCCCAAACAGTGGGCGGACGAGCACAACATCGATTCGGGATCGGTGCTCTATCTCTATCCCGACGATCGCTCCCTGTTGCTCGAGACGGTCGACGACGGGAGCGAGAGAGCGAAAACGGCCCGGATCGACATCAGTCAACAGGACGAACAGCCGATCAGGCAGTCGATTAGAGCCGCTTATCTCGCCGGTTACGACGAGATTACCTTACTCGACCACGGCGGGGAGACGGGCAGACGACGCCACGTGGTGACGACCGCAGTGGATCGACTCTGCGGTCTCGAGATCATCGAGGGGACCGAGAACACGATCACGCTCCGAAACCTCCTCGACAGCGACACGATCTCCGTTCGAAAGAGCACGCTACGCCTCCAGTTGATCACGCTCGCGATGTTTCGCGACGCCGTCAAGGCGATCGTCGACTCCGACGTCGAACTCGCCTCGCAGGTCAGCGACCGAACGTCGGAGGCCGACAAACACTTCTCGTTGATCGAACGCCAGTTCCGCCGGAGCCTCTCCGACCTCCAAGAGGCGGACCGACTCGGTTGCTCCCGAGTCGAACTGTTCGGCTACTACCGAGCCGCGACTCACCTGGACCGGATCGCTGGCTGCGCGACGAGCATGGCCGAACACGTCGACCAGTTTCAGACGCCGCTTCCGGCGACGTTCTCGAGAGCGTTCCAAGAGCGTGCAAGCGAGACGAAACACCTCCAGGAGCGAGCCTGTAACACCGTCTTTCGAACGTCCGAAAGCGCAGAATCTCACGCGATTGTGCGCGATTGTACTCGCCAGCGAGAGGCGATCGATGTCGAGCGAGAGCGGCTGTTCGACCACGAGGACTCCTCGGTGGCCTCGAGCGTAAACAGTCTCTTCGACTACCTCGATCGGACGGTGAGAAACGCGCGGGCGATCGCCGAGGTCGGAGTCCGGATCACGATCGACGACGCACACTGATCGAGCGACCGGTCACGCTCGAGACGCCAGCCGATCGCTCCGGAGAAGAGGATTTTCGCGCGTCGACGACCGGTACGACCAGTACCGGTCTCCGATTCGCGATCGGGAGTGAAACGACAGTCACCGACTCCGAGAGCCTTCGACCGTCGATTCCACGGTCGCGTCCGCGATCGCGAGACCGTGTTCGGTCGTCTGTCGGAGCCGCTGGATTACCGTTCCGTACAGGTAGCCCTCCGGGACGTCCCGCTCGGCCAGCCGGTCGTCGAACGTTGCGATTCGATCGCGTGCGGTCGCGGCCGCCTCGATGACTCGAGCCTGCTCTCCGTCGAAAGCGTGTTCGACCACGGAACGGGTCTGTGCGCCGATCGCCTCGATCTCTGGCGCGAACTCGTCGTCCGCGGGGCCGGAGCGTTTCGTCGCCGCCGCCGCAATCTCCGTGGCGTCGTCGGCGATCCGCTCGAGTTCGTCGGCGACCCGGTACTCGCGAAACGCAGACGTCCGGTCCGTCTCGAGGTGGTTGATCTCGCGGACGTCCTCCAGTCCACGATGAACGCCCCGGCTGACGAACGCGAACAGTCTGTCGACGTCGTCGTCGCGGTCGATCACTCGCCGGGCGAGGTCGGCGTCGCCGCGACAGAAGCTCTCGATCGCGTCCTCGTACATCTCGAGCGTGAGCTGGCGAATCTGTGCGAGAGTCTGGGGGAGCGATACCTCGCTGGCGTCGAGGACGTTCGTCACCGTCATCGTCTCGTCGGTAGCGGTCTGAATCGCGACGCCGACGAGGCGCCCGATCGAGCGCTCGAGCCGCCGGCGTGAGTCGGGCTCGAGGCGCTCGAGACCGGTGATCGTGATTCGATCACAGCCCTCGACGTAGGCGACTTCGACCCGCCGTCGAACGGTTTCGCCGTCGAGATCGGCGGCGTCGACGGTGACCGGCTGGGTGCGATCTGTGACCGTCTCGGCCGCCGCGATCAGTCGATCCTCGTGGGGGTAGAGATACATCGACGCTCCGGATTCGAGGTCCTGGGCCCGCGCCCACTCTTTTGGCAACGAGACGACGAACGTCGAGTTTCCGGCGAGCTGTACCTTCCGCTCGACCGGCTCGTACTCGGCTGGGTGCTCTCCGTTGCTCATCAGTCGTTCGAACCGCCGATGTGTTCGGCCGTCATCGGTCGATCAACTCGTCGTTTTCGATCATCAGTAGATCAGTTCGTCGTCGTTCTCGACCATGTACAGCGTTCGAGCGGCAATATTCACCGCGTGGTCGCCCACTCGCTCGAGATCGCGAATCGTCAACAGCATTCGCGAAACTTCCTCGAGGAGGTCGTCGTCGACGGCGTCGGTTTCGACGAGATCCCGGGCGACGATGCGACTCGCACGGCCACAGAGTTCGTCGATTTCGTCGTCGGTTGCGGCGATCCCGTAGGTGGCGTCGGCATCGTTCGTCGCGTACGCCCGCATGGCGTCTTCGACCAGCAACACGATTTCGGTGCCGATGTGGACGACGTCGATATCGGGGTAGCGATCCCGGTCGCCTCGCTTCGCGTACTCGGCTAAGTTGACCGCGAGGTCGGCGATTCGCTCGAGGTCGGTGATGATTTTGAACGACGAGGCGATAAACCGGAGGTCGCCTGCAACCGGCTGTTGGAGCGCAAAGAGGTCGATACACTCTCCCTCGAGGTCGAGATATAGTTCGTTTACTTCGTGATCACCCGCGATCACGCGATTCGCGAGCGCGGCGTCGGTCGTCTCGTAGGCCTCGAGTGCCCGGCGCAGGCGCTGACAGACGACGTCGCTCATCTCGAGGACGTCCTCGCGGAGTTGCTCCAGCTGTTCTTGGTACTCGATTCGCGCCATGGATCAGCCGAACTTGCCGGTGATGTAGTCTTCGACGCGGTCGTCGGCCGGGTCCTCGAAGATACTCGCGGTGTCGTCGAATTCGACGAGTTCGCCGCCGGTGAGAAACACTGCGGTCTTATCGGAGATTCGGGCGGCCTGTTGCATGTTGTGGGTGACGATGACGACCGTGTACTCCTCGACGAGTCCGTCGATCAGATCCTCGATCTTCGACGCCGCGACGGGGTCGAGCGCGCTCGTCGGCTCGTCCATTAGGATGACCTCGGGGTCGGTCGCGATCGCCCGCGCGATACAGAGACGCTGTTGTTGCCCGCCCGAGAGGTCGAGCCCGCTCGAGTCAAGTTTGCCCTCGACTTCGTCCCAGAGGGCCGCGCCACGCAGGGCCTGTTCGACGGCGTCGTCGAGGTCGACACCGGCGGCTTTTCCCTGGACGCGCAGGCCGTAGGCGACGTTGTCGTAGATCGACTTGGGAAACGGGTTCGGTTTCTGGAACACCTGGCCGATCTTTCGCCGTAGTGCGACCGGATCGACGTCGTCGTCGTAGACGTTCTTCCCGTGGAAGTAGAGGTCGCCGTCGACATTGCAGGCGTCGATCTGGTCGTTCATCCGGTTGATCGACCGCAGGAACGTCGACTTCCCACAGCCCGACGGGCCGATCATCGCGGTCACCTTGTGCTCGGGAATCTCGATCGAGACGTCGGTAAGCGCTTGATCCTGGCCGTAGTAGACGTCGAGGCTTCTGGCCTCGAGGACGGTCTCGTCCGGTCGGCTTTCCCGTTCGGTATTCGATGTCTGCACCTCGGTTTCGATCAGTGATTCGTTGGATGTTGCCATGTCAAATCTCCGTTTCGTATCTGTTTCGCACGTAGATCGCGATCCCGTTCATCGCGAGCAGGATGACGAGCAAGACGGCGATCCCGAGCGCGGCGAGGACGTGGAAGTGATCCTGGAAGTTGAACGCCCACTCGAAGATCGTCACCGTCATCGCCGTGATTCGATCGAACGGTCCGCCGGGGACGTGTCGAGCACCGACCAGCGCACCGACCATGAGCAGGGGAGCCGTCTCGCCGATCGCACGGGCGAGCGCCAGAATCGTTCCCGTCATGATCCCCGGGACCGCAGCCGGGAGAACGACGTTGCGGATCGTCTGCCACTCCGTGGCGCCGATGGCCTGTGAACCGGCACGAACGCTGTCAGGAACCGCACGAAGCGCCTCCATCGCCGACACGATAATGATCGGCATCACGAGCAGTGCGAGCGCGATCGCGCCGACGAGAATGATTCGTCCCATATCCGGTGGCCCGTTGACCAACAGCCCGAGACAGACGAGCCCGTAGACGACGGACGGAACGCCGGCCAGATTCGCGAGGTTCGCCTCGATCAACCGCGTCAGTCGGTTGTCCGGGGCGAACTCCTCGAGATAGATCGCTGCGCCGACGCCGACGAAGAAGGCAATCAGCGCAGTGAAGATGATCAGCCAGATCGAACCCATCATCGCGGCGTAGAATCCGGCGCGCTCGGGGTTGACCGATCCGACGCTGGTCAGGAAGTGACCGAGGCTCGTCTCGTACACCGTGATCGCGCGCGTCGCTTCCCAGATGACGTCACCGATCAGGAACGCGAGGGCGACGAGGCCGATGATCGACGAGACGAAACACAGTCCCATGAACGCCCGATTTTTCGTGTGCTCCCAACTGAGATCGAGTTCGGTAAACGGCGCGTCTTCGGTTTCTGCGCCCATTACTGGTATTCCTCCCTGTATCGCTGTTTGAGTCGGTCGTTGAGCAGATTCATCGCGAGCGTCATCACGAACAGCGCGAGCCCGACGGCGAACAGGCTCTGATATCTGATGCTTCCGATAACTGCCTCACCGCGTGCGGCGTCGACCATGTACGCGGTCATCGTCTGGATCTCGACGAACGGGTTGAGGGTGATCTGCGCCGTGAACCCCGCGGCCAGGACGACGGCCATCGTCTCCCCGATCGCTCGAGAGATCGCGAGGATGTACGCGGCGAACACGCCCGATACCGATGCGGGAAGCACGATGCGTGTCGATACCTGGTACTTCGTCGCACCGAGGGCGTAGGCCCCGTTTCGCAACTCGTCGGGCACCGAGTTCATCGCGTCTTCGCTGATCGACGCGACGATCGGAATTGTCATGATCCCGACTACCAGTGCGCCAGCAGCGGCGTTCGTCGCTCGCGTCTGCTGGCCGAACAGTTCGGCGATCGGCTGGATCAGCCACGGCGTGAGAAACGAGATGGCGAAAAAACCGTAGACGATCGTCGGGACGCCGGCGAGGATCTCGAGTCCCGGTTTCAGGTATTTTCGGACGTTGCTACTGGCGTACTCCGAGAGGTATAGCGCGGTCAACGTCCCGATCGGAATCGAGACGAACGCCGCGCCCACGGTGATAAGCAACGTTCCCCATACCAGCGGCAAGATCCAGTGACCCGGGTTGATCGCGTGCGTCGGGTCCCAGTGAGTGCCGGCGAAGAACTCGGTGAACGTCACTCGTTGCCCGATCTCGGCGCCTTCGACCAGCCCGAGGAGGATCCCGGTAAACCGACGATCGAAGAAAAAGTGCGTCGCTTCGTTGAACAGTACCCAAAAGATCGCCAGCGTCGTTACGACCGTGATCGACGTACAGACAAAAAGCACGCCCCGGACGAGCGAATTGCGCCGCTGATCGCCGTCGACTCGCTCGTCGGTGAACGTTATTTTCGAATCAGTATCGGTACTCATTGGTTTGGGCTTCAGTTACAGGAGATCGTCCAGTTTGTCGTGATTCTCCTCTAGCACGTCGGTAGGGGCACCGAAGAAGCCGGCCTCGGGGGCGATGCTCTGGACGTTGTCGAAGTAGTATCGAGCGAACTCGATGACTTCCTCTCGGTCGAAGGATTCGTTGTTGTAGAACGTAAACAGCGGCCGCGTCAGCGGCGTGTAATCGCCGGCGTTAATGTGCTCGTCGAGGGGTTCGTACGCCTCGTCCTCGCCGCGGTCTCGAATCGCCGCGGCTTCGACGCTATCCTGATTTTCGAGCCAGTAGCTGTGGCCACCGAAGCCGATGGCGTACTGGTTCTGGGAGACGCCGTCGACGATGGCGATCGTCTCCTGGCGCATCGTGATGTCGTCCTGGCGGACGTTTCCGGCCTGGCCGGTGAGCGCTTCCGTGAAGTAATCGAACGTCCCGGAGTCGGTGTCCCGGCTCCAGACGTCGATCGGTTCGTCGGGCCACTCCGAGCGAACGTCGCTCCACGTCTCGACGCTGGACTCGAACTCGTAGATCGCCTCGAGTTCGTCGACTGTGAGGTAGTCGACCCAGTCGTTGTCAGGGTGGAGGTAGACGGTCAGTGCGTCCTGTCCGACTGTGAACCGGGTGTACTCGATTCCGTTCTCGTCGGCTCGTGCTAGCTCGTCGTCAGCGATGTCTCGACTCGCGTTCTGGATGTCGGTGTCGCCCTGCGTGAACTCCTGGAAACCGGCACCCGTACCGGGGCCACGAACTTCGACGACCACTTCCGGATATTCCTGCTCGAACGCCTCGCCGACTGCGTCGGTTAGCGGACGAACCGTGTTCGATCCGGAGGCCTGGATCGCCCCGGAGAGATCGCCGTTTCCGCCGTTTTCGCCGCCGTTGCCGCCGTTGCCGCCGTTGCCGCCGTTGCCGCCGTTGTCGCCGTTGCCGCCGTTTCCGCCATCATCGCTACTGCACCCAGCGACGCCGATGATCCCCGCCGTCGCGCCGATAGCTACGAACTTCCGCCTCGATACCCCACCGAAACCGGTTCGACCGGACTGGTTGTCCGTCATCGAATAGACGACGATCGAACGCGAACAAGTAGGCTTCTAATATCTATATATCCGAATACTGCGCACGATATGGAGCTATGTACCGAACAGTATATCTACCATTACTGATCGAACCCAGAATGCCCACAGAAGCATTTAACGGGACTATTGGAGAGTTTCGCGGTGAGAAGTGGTAACGACGAAACGATATCGAAATACCCCCCTGGGTCGAGGCCATCCCCACACTATTGACTTCTATATACCCATACGTTTGCGAGAGTTTCTCCACATAATTCGTTTTTGATGCGCCTACTGCACCATAACGCACTATTTCGAGGTCGAAGGTCGAGGTCGTAACTGGCTGACTCTATAGATTAAGACATATTTATATGCAATCCGCAGTAAGCGCGCTACATGGAGACCCGAAAGGTCCAGGTGACCGGCGGATCGACGTACACCGTTTCGCTCCCGAAGACGTGGGCGACGGAAAACGACGTCAGCAGCGGAACCACCGTCGAAATCTACTCGGAGGAGGATACGTTGCTGGTGACGCCGAAAAGTGACGTTACCCACCAGGAAGGGGTACTCGACGTCTCGAGCCTGGCGGACGAACAACTGATCCGGGCCGTGATGACGATGTACGTCAGCGGGTTCGACGTCATCACGCTCGAGGCGGGGCGCATTACGACCGACCAGCGCCGAGCGATCCGGAGCGCGATCCAGGGACTGATCGGGGTCGAAATCGTCGAGGAGGGATCGGATCGCGTCGTCGTCCAGGACTTACTCGACTCCTCGGAGCTGTCGATCGTCAACGCCGTCACCCGGATGCGACTCATCGCGGCGTCGATGCTCGAGGACGCGGTGACCGCACTCGTCGAAAACGACGACGATATCGCTCGCGACGTCGTCGAACGCGACGACGACGTCGATCGCCTCTGGCTAGTCGTCTCCCGAATCTTCCGGGCAACGCTCAGGTCCCCCCGCGCCGCCGAGGAACTCGGCGTCCACCGCGAGGACTGTTTCGACTACCACTCGAGCGCCCGCCAACTCGAGCGGATCGCCGACCACGCAGTCAAGATCGCCCAGCTCGCGCGCAAACTCGAAGAGCTCCCCGAGGAGGTCGCCGACGCCCTCCGCGACCTTCACGGGGACGTCGCGAGCGTCGTCGAGAAGTCGATGGACGCGCTGTTCGCCGAGGAGGCCGATCGGGCGACCGACCTCGGACACGCTGCTCTCGAGTCCGTCCTCGAGATCGACGAACACACGCGGCGGATCGACGATCTGTTGCGCGACCTCGATTCGGTAGAGGCGCAATCGCTCGGACTCATCCTCGATTCGCTCTCGCGGAGCGCCGACTACGGTGGTAACGTCGCCGAGACGGCACTCCAGAAGGCCGCGCCGCGCCCGTAGCGTCTTCCTAGACGACTGGCGGGAGGGGTTTCAGGACAGGGACGTCGTTCGAAACGGCGGCTCGGGAAAATCCCTCGTCACACGGGGCTCGGTGGGGGTAACTCTTCGTCACTGCCGCCACCGCCAGATAGCGCCCGGAAGGGTTTCGATCTGTCGTTTCGCGTCCCGGATCGAATTTCGGCGCGTCGCTCCCTCGAGTGGATTCCAGTCCGGGGATTCCTCGAGTCGGTTCCGGTGCGTCGAGAACGCAGTCTCTCGATCGCCATTACCGACTCTCGGTTACGTCACCATCCGCTCGCCAGTCCTCGAGTTCGCGCAACGTCGTCGCGACCGCGCTCACGTCCGCGGGTTCGAGCGCCCCGCGTTCGGTGGCGAACTCGCTCACGCAGTCTCCAGGCGTCACGTCGAACGTCGGATTGTGGACGTCGATGGCGGCGTCGCCGTCGTACACCGCCGTTCGGTCGCCGGACTCGAGGTTTACCTCCTCGCGCGTCGAGACCTTGTCGGTCGCGGCGACGACGGTGACGGGAACGCCCTCTCGAGCGGCCGCGATCGAGATTGCCCGCGTTCCGGTCTTGTTTACCACCGAGCCATCGGGGAGGATCGTATCCGCGCCGACGACGACGCGGTCGATCGACTCGGTTGCGAGGACGGACGCGGCGGCCGCGTCGGTGTGGATCGTCACCGGACAGTCGACGGTCGGATCGGTCGCCAGCGCCTCGGCGACGGCGACGCCCTCGCGTGCCGGCCGCGATTCGGCGACGAACAGCCGCGACGGGTTTCCGGCACGGAGCGCCTCGAGAACGGTCCCGGATCGTGAGAGCGTCAGGACCCGGCCACCGATGCGTTCGCCCGCGGTCACCGCGGCGTCGGCGTCCGCCGCGAGCGCTCGATCGATCGCCTCCCGCGTCGACTCGAGGACTGCTCTCGCGTCCCGACGGTCCGATCCATCGACTCCAGCGATGCCCTCCGAATCGCGTTCCTCGCTGCCTTCGTCGTGGGCCGCGTCGATCCCGGCCGCAGTCGCCATCGCGCGATTCACCCGATTCCGGAGAACCGCCATCGCGGGACGCGCCCGGAGCAGACGCGTCGCGAGTTCGGCGAGTTCGTCCCACTCCTCGTCCGGGTCCGTGTCGAACTCGGCCCGCTCGGCGACGAGCAGTCCCGCCCGATCCCGGAGGACCTCGAGTGTGCGGATCGAAAGGTGGGCCGCGCCGTGATCGTCGTCCGCGGCGATCGATCGAACCGTCGGTGCGACCCGCTCGTAGGCCGTCCAGAGCTTCGGCACCGGCTCGAGGTCGCTCGAATCGTCCGAATCGACGCCCGAGGGGGGCGCGACGAGTTCGGTCGGGTCGATCCACTCGAGCGCGTCGTGTTCCTCGCCAAGTTCGATCTCCCGATCGTCGTCGACGTCGAACAGGTACGGGTGGACGACCCACTCTCGACTCGGCTCGAGGTCGTCGTCTTCGAACCGGACGGGCCGTCCCGACCGGACGAACGCGAGATCGTCGGCCTCGAGGCCGGTCTCCTCGCGGATCTCGACGCGGACCTGTCCGTCGGGATCCCCCTCGGCGAAGCCGGAGACGCCACCCCACTGGCCCGCGTAGGTGCCGACCGCGTCGCTCCGTCGTAACAGCAGTATCCGGCCCCGATCTCGAAGAAAGGCAGTGACGACGTGGCTCTCTTCGGCCTCGTCGTTCCCGCTTTGGTCCTCGCGTGCTGGATCGCCACTCATACGCCGACGAACGGTCGCCGCGAGGGAATCGCTTTCGGGATTCGACGTTGGATCCCCTGCCTACGGGGGAATGGCAATCCTCGAAGAGAAGGGCGATCCTATCCGACACGCACGTACCGTCTCGAGCGAACTCGATTCACAACGGCCTTACGAAAGCATCTTCGCTCGGATATGCAGATGAACGTTACGCCCGAACGCCGTCGATATCGACCAACGCGTACCCAGCCGTTTCCTCCCTCCTGGCGATCGCTCGCTCCTGGCGCTCGAGGTGGTCGTCGATCGTCGCGATCGGCGTCGGGGAATCGTTCGGCGGGAGGTCCATGATGAACCCGCCGAACATGAACAGCGCTCGTTCGTACTCGCGGGCGTCGCCGTCGGGACAGGTTCGACGGAACGCTCGACAGAACGCCGCGTACTGGTCCGTGCTGTGACTCGCCGCCGCGTACAGCTGTCCGTCCTCGTCTCGGAGTCGCCAGAGGTAGACGTACGCGTTCCAGACCCGCCGATCGTAGATCGGGAACGTCGCCGAGTACCGGTCGGGGTCGCTCGCCGCCAGGTGGAGGAGAAACGCCGGCGTGACGAGGCCGTTCGGGCCGATAACGTCCTCCTCGACCAGGTGGTCGGAGAGCGACTCGATCGCATCCTGCGGACGCTCCTCGAGATAGTCGTCCCAATCCACCCCTTCGATCGTCGGTGCGATCTCCTCGAACGGGATACTCCGATTCAGCCCCTTCCACTCCCAGAGCTTCTCGGCCCGGTCGACCACTCGAGGAGACGCGATTCCCACCGAATACTGCTCGGCGTAGTCGGTGTAGACGCGATACAGGGACGACCAGTACTCGACGTTGAGCGGCGGATTCGACATGCCGGGAAACTGACTCGAGCGTACATCAATCAACCCCTTTCGTGCGGTCGTGGGGGACTCTGTGGGTTCGACGCCCTAGCCACGTCCGCGTTCGTTCGAGTCACCTCGCGGACTCGCATATTCCCCATTCCCGATTCCGTGAATTATACTCGGGTGGGGTGCGAGTGACCCCGTATGAACGCCGCGCGACGATCATCGAACCGACGACCACCGAGACCGTCCGTTCCCCGGAGACCGAGTGGATGGAGGCCAACGCCGGGGATTCGATCGCCATGACGGACTCGAGCCCGCGCGAATCGAATGACGACAACTCGAACCAGGGCGATCGAGCGCTCCCGGCGCCGGGTGTTGACGGCGCCACGCGAATCGGGGTCGACGTCGGCGGCACGTTCACCGACGTCGCGCTCTCGGTCGGCGGCCGACTCCTCACCGCGAAGGTCCCGACGACCGACGAGCAACACGTCGGCGTCCTCGAGGGAATCGAGAAGGCCTGCGACGAGGCGGGGATCGACCCGACCGAGATCGAGGAGTTCGCCCACGCGATGACGGTCTCGGTCAACGCCCTCCTCGAGCGCGGCGGCGCGAAGACCGCCCTCGTCACGACGGCGGGGTTCCGCGACGTCCTCGAGATCGGCCGTCAGGACCGCCCGAGCCTGTACGACCTCGAAGCCGAGAAGCCAGAGCCGCTGGTCCCACGAGAGCTACGCTTCGAGGTCGACGAGCGGACGACGGTCGACGGCGTCGAACAGACCGTCAGCGACGCCGAGGTGCGGGTGCTCGCGGAGACGCTTCGCAAGCGCGACGTCGAGGCCGTTGCGATCTGTCTGCTCCACGCCTACGCTGACTCGTCGAACGAGCGGGCGGTCGCCGAGATCCTGCGCGAGCACCTCGAGGTGCCGGTTTCGGCGTCTCACGAGGTGCTCGCGGAGTTCCGTGAGTTCGAGCGGACGTCGACGACGGCGGTCGACGCCTACGTGCGCCCGGCGATCGACCGCTACGTCGGCCGGCTGGTCGAGGAGGCCGACGAGGCGGGGCTGCCGGCGCCGTGGATCATGCAGGCGAACGGCGGTATCGCCGACCCGGAGGCGGTCCGCGAGCGCGCGGTCACGACGACACTCTCAGGGCCGGCGGCGGGCGTCGTCGGCGCGGCCGCGACGGTCGACGAGACCGACGTCGAGGGGCTGGTCACGTTCGATATGGGTGGCACCTCGAGCGACGTGAGTCTGGTCCGGGACGGCCGTGCCGAGCGGACGACCGACGCCGAGATCGACGGCCTCCCGATCAGGACGCCGATGGTCGACGTCAACACCGTCGGCGCGGGCGGCGGTTCGATCGCCTGGGTCGACGACGGCGGTGCGTTGCGCGTCGGACCGCACTCGGCGGGTGCCGACCCCGGCCCCGCCTGCTACGGCCGCGGCGGGACCGAACCGACCGTCACCGACGCGAACGTCGTGTTGGGCTACATCGGCCCCGAGACCGCACTCGGCGGCGAGATGACTCTCGACGTCGAGGCCGCCCACGAGGCCGTAGAACGGTTGGCCGACGAGGCGGGCCTCGAGGGCGCACTCGAGGCCGCCCACGGCGTCTACCGGGTGGCGAACGCGACGATGACCCGGACGATCCGCTCGGTGACCGTCGAGCGCGGTCACGACCCCCGCGAGTTCGCGCTCGTCGCGTTCGGCGGCGCGGGGCCGATGCACGCCGCGGCGCTGGCCGAGTCGCTCGAGATCGACCGCGTCGTCGTCCCCCGGCCGAGCGGCGTCCTCTCGGCGTTTGGCCTGCTCGCGGCCGACGAAAGCTACGACGCCGCACGGACGGTCGGCCTCACGCTGTCGGACGCGAATCCCGCGGAGTTGGAGGAGACCTACGACGACCTCGTCGCGAACGTGCTCTCGGATGCTTCTGATCCCGATCGGGCGACCGTCGAACGGGCGGTAGACTGCCGCTACGCCGGGCAGAGCTTCGAACTGACCGTTCCGGTCGACGAGGGGTTCGATCCCGCGGCCGTCGAGGAGCGGTTCCACGAGGCCCACGATCGGGCCCACGGTTACGCGACCGACGAGGCCGTCGAGGTGGTCACGCTCCGCGCGACGGCGACCGTTCCCGGAACGGATCCCGGCGTCGACCACGACGGCGACGGCGGCGCGCTCGTCGGCACTCGAGAGGTCCACTTCTCCGAGACCGGCGCCTGGGGGACGACCGTCTACGACCGCGACCGCCTCGAGGCGGGAACGACGCTGTCTGGACCGGCGATCTTAGAACAGGCCGAGAGTACGACCGTCGTCCCGCCGCGGTGGAATGGAGAGATCGGCGTCGACGGAACCCTCGTCATGAGCCGAGCCGGAGGTGAGAGACGATGACGGACTCGAACACACCCGATTCCGGCAATGAGAGCGCGGACGCGGCCGACTCGAGCGGGGAGACGACGACCGAAATCGATCCCGTCACGCTCGAGGTACTTCGCAACCAACTCGAGGGGGTCGCCGAGGAGATGGGACGGACGCTGATTCGGAGTGCGTACTCGCCGAACATCAAGGAGCGCCGGGACTGCTCGACGGCGCTGTTCGACGCCCGGGGACGGATGATCGCACAGGCCGAACACATCCCGGTCCACCTGGGAGCGATGCCGGCGGCCGTCGACGCCATCCGCGAGCACGACCCGCGCCCGGGCGACGTCTTCGTGCTCAACGATCCGTTCACCGGCGGGACGCACCTGCCGGACGTGACGATGGTCTCGCCGCTGGCACCAGCGGCCGACGCCGAGGAGGGCGGAGCGGACCCGGACGAGGCGATCGAGATCGTCGGCTACGCCGTCTCGCGCGCTCACCACGCCGACGTCGGCGGCGCGACGCCGGGGAGTATGCCGGCGAACTCCCGGGAGATCTACCAGGAGGGACTACGACTCCCGCCGACCCGTCTCGTCGCCGACGGCGAGGTTCGCGAGGACGTGCAAGCGCTGTTGCTCGCGAACGTCCGCAACCCACGGGAGCGCCGGGCGGACCTCCGGGCACAGCTCGCGGCGAACCGACGCGCCGAAACCAGACTCGTCGCCCTGTTCGACGAGCACGGCCGCGAGACCGTCCGCGCCGGCTTCGACGCCGTCATCGACTACTCGCGCGAGCGGATCGAACGCGAGATCGAGGCGTTACCGGACGGCACCTACGAGGCGACCGACGTCCTCGAGGGTGACGGCGTCACTGACGAGGATATCGAGATCGCAGTGACGGTGACCATCGACGGGACGACGATCGACGTCGACTTCGAGGGAACGGCCGCCCAGCTCGAGGGGAACCTGAACGCCCCGCTCGCGGTGGCGACGAGCGCGGTCTACTTCGTCGTTCGGTGTCTCACTGACCCCGAGATCCCACCGAATCAGGGCTGTTACGAGCCGGTGACGGTTCGTGCGCCCGAGGGTTCGTTGCTCGATCCTCGGCCGCCGGCGGCCGTCGTCGGCGGCAACGTCGAGACCAGCCAGCGAGTCACCGACGTCGTCTTCGCGGCGTTGGCCGCGGCCGCGCCAGATCGCGTCCCCGCTCAGGGCCAGGGGACGATGAATAACCTGACGATCGGCGGCCGCGACGGCTCGTTTACCTACTACGAGACGATCGGCGGCGGCTTCGGCGCCCGCCCCGACCGCGACGGAATGGACGGCGTCCAGGTCGGGATGACGAACACGCTCAACACCCCGATCGAGGCACTCGAGGCGGAGTACCCGCTCCGGGTCGAACGCTACACCCTCCGGCCGGGAAGCGGCGGTCGCGGCCGGTTCCGCGGCGGGCTCGGCCTCGAGCGATCGGTCACCCTCGAGACCGACGCCACCGTCTCCCTGCTCACGGAGCGGCGTCGACACGGCCCGCAAGGGGTTGCAGGCGGCGAGGACGGCGATCCCGGCAAGAACCTGATCGACGGCGAGTCGGTGCCGGCGAAGACGACCGTCGACGTCGAGGCGGGGACGACGGTGACGGTCCTGACGCCCGGCGGCGGCGGTCACGGCGATCCGGACGGCGACGAGGAATAACTGCCGTTTACAGACGCCGGACGTCACTGACCGACGGCGAGCCGGCTGTGCGCGAAGGGCGCACAGTCGCACACCTATTTTGTGCTCGCGCGATACGTTTCAGCCATGACTCAGCCGTCGACCCGTCGTGTCCTCCTCGCGGCCGCCGGTAGTTCGCTCGCCCTCGCGGGCTGTCTCGAGGACGGGGCCAACCCCGACGATACCGAAACCGACGACGCGTCGGCGGGCGGCTCCGAAGAGGTGACGGACTGGCAGGAAACCATGCTCGAGGACGTCACGACCGGCGAGTCGTTTACGATCGCGAGCGTCGATCGGCCGGTCGTCGTCCACACATTCGCGCCGTTCTGTCCGACCTGTAACCGCCAGCAAGAGGAAATCGCCGACAGCTACGGAGATCTCGGCGACGACGTACAGTTCGTCGATCTCGTGATCGACGGCAACGACGATCCCGAGGACGTCAGGAATCACGCCGAGGAAAACGGCTACGAGTGGGCGTTCGGCGCCGCACCGGAGCCGTTCACCGAGGCGCTGGTCGACGAGTTCGGACGGGAGATTTCGGTCCACGCCCAGTCGCCGCTGGTCGTCGTCTGTCCGGACGGGACGACCGGAACGGTCGAGAAGGTCGCACAGTCGAGTGAGATCCGAAGCGGGATCGACGACACCTGCGGATGACGCTGTCGGGACTCCTCGAGCACTTCTTGCTCGGCGTCGCGACGCCGTTGACCGCGGCCTGCGTGATCCCGCTCTACCCGGCGTTTATCGCCTACCTCGCGAGCGCCGACGGCGCGAAACGGCGACGACCGGTCGCGGTGCTCGGCGTCCTCGTCGTCGCCGGCGTCCTCGCGTTCATGGCCGCCGTCGGGCTCGTGTTCACCTACCTCCTCCAGGAGTCGGTCAACAGGGTCGTCGCGGACGTCTCGCCGATCGCGTTCGCCGCCCTCGCGGTCGTCGGTGCCGTCTTGCTCGTCGACCCGGGCGGGTTCTCCAGGTTCCCGACGCTCGAGCCGCCACAGTCGCGCTACCCCGCGCTTTCGGCGTTCAGCTACGGCTTCTTCTTCGGCGCGATCGTCCTCCCCTGTAATCCGGCGACCATCTCGCTGTTTTTCGCGCGGACGCCGGTGCTGTATGACACCCACGCGGAGAGCATGCTCGGCTTTCTCGCGTTCGGCCTGGGCATCGGCGCGCCGTTGCTAGCGTTTGCGCTCGTTTCCGAGCCGTTCGGCCGAAGAATCACGCGGACGCTCGCCCGGTACAGCGGTCCGATCAACCGGGGGACCGGGGCGGTACTGCTCGCGGTCGCGGGCTACTACCTTCTCTTCGTCTTCGACGTCGTCCCCTGATACGGGTTGTTCCAACGGTTTCCCGGCGTAACTGCCGTCCGGATCGCAGTTGTGCCGGACGTGGCGTACAGCAGGCCGTACGTCTTGGCAGACCGTCACGAGTTCCGACGACTCCTGGCCAACGTTGTCCGCTGACGGTGCGCTTTTCACGTCGCTATCCCACTCTCCGGTATGGAACTCGAGCCAGTGCGGGATCTCCCCGAGATCCGCGTCGGCGACGACCTCGCCGGCCTGATCGCGGACCGGGCCGCTCTCGAACCCGGCGACGTGGTGACCGTCGCGAGCACGGTCGTCTCGAAGGCGGAGGGACGGACGGCGGATCTGGACGACTATCCGGTCAGCGCCCGTGCGCGGGAACTCGCCGCCAGAATCGAGGAGATTGCGGGCGAGACGAAGGATCCGCGGTTCGCACAGGCGGTCCTCGAGGAGAGCACCGAACTGTTGATCGAGGCGCCGTTTTTGCTCACCGAGACGCGTTTCGGCCACATCTGCGTCAACGCGGGGATCGACCGGTCGAACGTGCCGGATCACGACTTGCTTCTGTTGCCCAAACGGCCCGACCGGAGCGCCGAACGGATCCGGTCGGGACTCGAGGAGCGCGGCGTCGACGACGTCGCCGTGATCGTCACGGACACCTGCGGGCGGCCGTTCCGCCACGGCCAGCGCGGGGTCGCGCTCGGCTGGGCCGGCATCCACGCGAGTCGCGACTGGCGCGGCGAACCCGACCGCGACGGTCGGGAACTCGGCGTCACCGTCCAGTCGGTCGTCGACGAACTCTCCTCGGCCGCCAATCTCGTCGCCGGCGAGGGTGCCGGCGGGACGCCCGCCGTCGTCGTCCGCGGCTGGGAGTTCGGCGACCTCGAGGGGAGCGACGAACTGTTCAGATCCGTCGAGGACGACCTCGTTCGGCAGGCGCTTCGCGGGTGGGAGTTCGACCGCTGATCTCCGAACCTCCGTCGGCGGCGATCCGGGTCGCGATTTCGAGCGCTCGGGCCGCGGGTGTGCCGCCGATGCGTACGGGCCGAACCATCCCTAATCGCGAGTCCTCGTCTCGCCAGCTATCTCCGGTGACGGTGGGCTTTTTACGCCACTGCCCGACCCTGCGAGTATGAACCGACACGCGGCTCGTGATCGCCTCGAGCGCCGTCTCGAGACCGGAGGGGACGACCGATGACCGGCGTCGAACCGACCTGGGGGATCGAACTCACTCCCGAACACGACCTCGAGCGCGTCGCCGGGCTGGCGGCGCTCGCCGAGGAGGAAGGGTTCGACGTCGCGTTCGCGAGCAGTCACTACTTCAACCGCGACCCGTTCGTGGCGCTCTCGCGGATGGCCGAGGCGACCGAGGACGTTCGACTGGGGCCGGGCGTCGTCAACCCCTACGAGATCCACCCCGTGAAACTCGCCGCGCAGACGGCGACGATCGACGAGGTGAGCGACGGACGGGCCGTCTTCGGCGTCGGCGCCGGCGATCGCTCCACGCTCGCGACACTCGGCGTCGACCAGGATCGACCGCTTCGACGCGTCCTCGAGACGTTCGACGTCGCACGCGACCTCTGGGCCGGCGAGACCGTCACCCACGAGGGGACGTTCACCGCACGCGACGCCTCGCTCAATCTCGACCCCGTCGACGTTCCCGTCTACGTCGGTGCCCAGGGGCCACACATGCTCCGAATGAGCGCGAAACACGCCGACGGCGTGCTGATCAACGCCGCCCATCCCCGGGACCTCGAGTGGGCCGCCGGACAGATCGAGCAGGGACTCGCCGACCGATCCGACGACCGCGGGGAGTTCGAGGCGCTCGCGTTCGCGAGCGTCAGCGTCGCCGGCGACGAAGAGGCGGCCCGCGAGGCCGCGCGACCGCCGGTCGCGTTCATCGTCGGCGGCGCGGCCGAACCGGTCCTCGAGCGCCACGACGTCGACCGCGAGGCGGCGAGTGCGGTAAGCGACGCCTTAGAGCGTGGCGACCTCTCCGAGGCGTTCGGCCACGTGACACCCGAGATGATCGACGCGTTCTGCATCGCGGGGACCACCGAGACGGTGGCGGACCAGTTCGAGGCGATCCTCGAGTCCGTCGACGGAATCGTCGTCGGCTCGCCGCTTGGCCCGGATCTCGAGGACGCCGTCGAACGCGCAAGCGACGCGCTCACGCGGGTATCCTGATACGTCTGCTGTCAGTCATTTCCGGTGTAACCGCGACCGGTCCTGCGAGACCACCGGTAAATCGGTACAGCAAACCGTATGAATCGGAGAAAACGCGATTCGACGTTAGCTCGAGGTGACGAGACTGCCGGCGGCACCGAGGGTCAACGCGCCGAAGACGCCGAGGGTGAAGACGACGAGGATCGTTCCGACGAGGACGAGCAACGGTGCAAGACCGTCGCCCATCGCGACGTCGGTGAAGAGTTCGTTCATCTCGACGATGTTGTCCACGATGACGTTCAACGCTGCGGCGGATTCCATAGGCGGAGGTTGTCGTCGGTGGTACTTGGCCGTGCCGGTCTCGGACAGTCGAACCGTATAAACCGTTCTCGTGCGTACCCTCGCGTGTGACCGAGGACGCGACGCTCTCGACGTTCGGGGTCGACTCCAGCGACGGCGAGGACGACGACTCGAGTTCCGACGGCTCCGAATCCGACGGTTCGAAAGCCAAGACTCGAAAATCCGACGGTTCGGAATCCGACGACGAGTCGCCGACGTCGCTGTCGACGTACGCCTGGGGACCGCACGTCTGCCGGCAGTGTGACGCCGAGAGCACGCGAGTTTGGCGGGACGGAGAGGGGGTCGTCTGTCCCGACTGTAAGGAGTGGTAGTCTCCCACCTGTAAGGGGTCGTAGTTCCCGACCTTCGGGACGATCGATCGAGGTCGAACTCGAGCGAAAACGCGGAACAACCCCCCGAACATTTATATCTTCGTCGTGGTTTTATTGACTTGCAATGGCGAAAGGTACGGTCGCATTCTTCAACGACACTGGCGGTTACGGGTTCATCGAGAGCGAGGATTCGGACGAGGACGTGTTCTTCCACATGGAAGACGTCGGCGGTCCCGACCTAGAAGAGGGGCAGGAAGTCGAATTCGATATCGAGCAGGCCGACAAAGGCCCGCGCGCAACCAACGTCGAACGACTCTGAGTGCCAGGTAAGTGGTATCGTTTTCCGACTGTCGTCCCGACCAGCGACCGCACCGCCGGTTCGACATTCTCCCGACGTGTGGACGCGAGTAAGGGAGTATTCTTTTGACCGTCCGTCCCCTACGACCAACGAATCGACGGATCCGATGGCACTGACTGCGGTTCACTTCGATGATACAACGCATATGTTTGCCAGCGCCTGAGAACGGACGACTGACGATGAATCGTAGCCGGATACACCCTCCACGTGATCGATGACCGACGTCGACCCGACATCCAACACGACCGACGAACCGCCCGTCGACCCGCTTTCCGTCTCGAGCGTCGCGACCCTCTGTGAGGAACTCGCGGCGAACGTCGCCCGCGTCATCGTCGGCCACGACGACGTCGTCGAACACGTCGTCACCGCCATCCTCGGACGCGGGCACGTGTTGCTCGAGGACGTTCCCGGCGTCGGCAAGACGATGCTCGCCCGATCGATCGCGACGTCGATCGACTGCTCGTTTCGTCGCGTCCAGTTTACCCCCGATCTCCTCCCCTCGGACGTGACCGGCGTCAACGTCTTCGACCAGCGCAACCGGGAGTTCGAGTTCCAGCCCGGCCCCGTCTTCGGCAACATCGTCCTCGGCGACGAGATCAATCGCGCGCCGCCGAAGACCCAGACGGCGTTGCTCGAGGCCATGGAGGAAAATCAGGTCACCGTCGACGGCGAGACCCGCGGCCTGCCCGATCCGTTCACGGTGATCGCCACGCAAAACGCCGTCGAGCCGAACCGCACGTACGACCTCCCGCTGGCCGAACTCGACCGATTTATGAAGAAACTCCGGCTCGGCTACCCCGACCCCGAGGAGGAACACGAGATTCTCGATCGCACCGTCGGCCACCACCCGATCGAGTCACTCGAGCCCGTCACCGACCGCGAGACGGTCGTCCGCGCCCGAGAAACGGTTACCGGCGTCCGCGTCGAGGAGCCGGTCCGGGCGTACGCGACCCGACTCGCGGGCTACACCCGCGAGAACGCAGAGGTCGGCGCGAGTCCCCGTGGGACGATCTCGCTTCTCCGGGCCGCCCAGGCACGAGCCGTCACCGACGGCCGCGAGTACGTCATCCCCGACGACGTCAAAGTGGAGGCCCCGGTCGCGTTGAGCCACCGGATCCGAACGGTCGACCGCGACCGCGACGGCCGCACCATCGTCGAAAACGCCCTCGAGCGAGTCCCCATCGAGTAACGAGAACGTCCCGCGAGTACCGAGAGCCATGAGATTCACGATCCGCGGCTGGACCGCCGTCGCCGTCGTCGCGTTCGCACTCGCGATGAGCTGGCAGTACGGTCCCCGGTCGCTAAACGCCGTGGTCGTCCCGATTGCAATCGTGACGGTCGCGGCGCTGGTGACGACCGCCCGGATCGATCCGCCCACCGTCGAGGGGGCCGCCGTCGCCGACGGGTTCGTCGGCGAGACGCGCACGGTCGAACGGACGATCGAGAGTCCGCAGACGGCGTCGGGAACGATCCGCGCGACCGTCGGCGAGGGACTCTCCGCGACGGAGTCGCCCACGCTCGAGACGACTCTCGACTCCGACGCCCAGACCCGCTTCGACTACGACCTCTCCCTCGAGAGCCGCGGCGAACACGACGTCGGAGGACTCGAGATCACCGTCACCGACGTGCTCGGGCTGGTCGAACGCCGCTTCGAGTACGAGTCGAGCGAAACGGTCGTCGTCTATCCGCGGGTGTACGGACTCGAGGGCCGCGACGCCGGGCGGTTGACTGCCACGGCGGTAGCCGCGAGTCGAACCGACCGCGGGGAGTTCGACGGTCTCCGGGAGTATCGTCGCGGCGACCCGCTTCGAGACGTCCACTGGAAGTCCGCCGCGAAACGCCCCGACGAGGAGCTGTTCGTGACCGAGTACGCCGATCACGGGGATCACAGCGCGATCACGGTCGCCGCGTCGGCACCGCCAGGTCACGAGGACGAACTGGCGAGTACCACCGCGAGCGTCGTCGTCCACCTGCTCGAGGCAAGCCTCGACGTCGGCCTCGAACTCCCGAATGCGACTCGACCGCCCGGCTCGGGGCCGGGCCACCGGCGAACGCTACTCGCGACGCTTGCCGTCGCCGAATCCGGACGCCTCCAGGATCGGATTCGGGCGGACGCCGACGTGGTGATCGACGCCGCCGGCGCGGAGCCGACCGTCGTCGTCGCCGGTGAAGAGATCCCCTTCGACCGGCTCCGCGGCGAGGAGAACGCCGGCGGTTCCGGCGAGTCCCTCGAGCGAGCGAGCGATGACGAACGCGCCGACCGTCACGGAGACGGTTCGCGGGGGGTGGCCGCGTGAGCACGAATCACGGTTCCGGCTCCGGGAGCCGGACGATGCGCCTGGACGCCGACGGAACGATCGGGCCGACCGCGTTTCGCCTCCTCGCGCTCGGATGCGTCCTGATCCTGACGGCGTCGTACGTGAGCGTGTTGCTCGACGTAACGCGCGTCGTCGGCGGGACGCAAACGCTGTTCGCGCTCGTCGGTTCGATGTTGGTCGTGGCGACGGTCCTGGCTCGCGCGATTCGCCCACGAACCGCGACGGCGGCGGCGATCGTCGCCGGCGCCGTCGGCTTCGCGTACTACCTCGAGACCAGCGGGCTGGGCGTGGGCGTGATCGTCTCGGGGACCGGTCCGCTCCTCGACGACGTGCTGACGCTCGCGACCGGCATGCCGTTGCTCCGGATGATCGAGGCTGGCGTCTGGACGCTCGCGTTCGTGCCCGCACCCGTCTTCCTCTCGTGGTATCTCGCCGTCCGGGGCCGGTACGCCTCGAGTGCCGTTCCCGGCGGCGCGGCGTTGCTGTTTCTCGTCCTGACCGGCGACGCGGGGACGGCGGTTACCTTGATCGGGACGCTTGGCGCGATCGGCACGGTCGGCTTCGGCGAACTCGAACGCCGCGGCGGATCGGTCGCCCAGGCGGACCTGATCGCCGTCCTCTTCGCGCTCATCGTCGCGCTCTCGCTTTCGGTTACGTTCGTGCCCGCCGGGCCGGCGAACCCGACGACCGCGGGCGGAGCGAGCGACGGCACGCTCGAGGGGACGATCGACTCGGCGTCCGAGCGGTCGGGTATCTCGGGTCAGGTCGACCTCTCACCCGAGGTCCGGTTTACCGTCGAATCTGACCGGCCGTCGTACTGGCGGACCGGGATCTACGACCGGTTTACGGGCGACGAGTGGGTGCGAACGGGGACGGAGACTCCGCTCGAGGACGACGACGCCATCACCACTCCACCGGGGCCGACCCAGCACCACCATCACGTGGTCACGGCGGAGACGGAACTCGGCGTCATGCCCGCCGTCCCGGAGCCGGCGGCGATCGAGGGAGATATCGTCGATCACACGGAGGTCTCGAGACACGGTCACGTCCACCCGACGACGACGCTGATGGAAGGTGACACCTACGCCGTCGAGAGCGCGGTCGTCACCCCCCAGCCGGGGGACCTCCGGGAGGCGGGAACCGACTACCCCGACGAGATTCGTGAACACTATCTCCAGCGCCCCGAGGAAACCTCGAGCGAGTTCGAGGAACGAACCGCCGAGATAACGGCCGGTGCGGAGACGCCGTACGAGAAGGCGGTCGCGATCGAACGCCACCTGCGGAGCTCCAAGGAGTACTCACTCGACGTCGAACAGCCCGAGGGCAACGTCGCCGAGGAGTTCCTCCTCGAGATGGACGAAGGGTACTGCGTCTACTTCGCGACGGCGATGACCCAGATGCTCCGAGCCGAAGACGTCCCCGCGCGGTACGTAACCGGCTACACGAGCGGCGAGCAGGTCGACGACGACGAGTACGTCGTCCGCGGGCTAGACGCCCACGCCTGGGTCGAAGTCTACTTCCCGGAGACGGGCTGGGTCGCGTTCGAACCGACTCCCAGTAGCGAGCGGGACTCGGTCCACGAGGAACACCTCGAGGAGGCCCAGGAAGACGAACGCGAAGACGCCGACGAACCCGACGACGAGCCGATCGAAGCGCCCGATGACGACGAACACGAAGACGACGCCGACGAGCACGAAGACGAAGCGACCGACGAGTCGATCCCCGAGGAGGACGACGAGCCACCGGCGAACGACTCCCAGTCCGATCAGGAGGGGCCGGCATCGACCCCGCCAGGCGGCCAGCAGGGCCCGATCGACACCTCGACCGACGACGGCGAGGACGACCGCGAACTGTCGCCGCCGGTCGCGATCACGCGCGAGCTACTGACGATCACGGCCGTCTTGCTGGTCGGTCTGGTCGCCGGCGTCCATCGGGCAGGTGTGGTCGCAGGCGCCCGACGTACGGTCGGGCTGTTCTGGCACGGACGCCGCCGTGATCCCGCGAGTGACGCCGAGCGAGCGTACCGCCGGCTCGAGGCACTCCTCGCTCGCGAGTATCGCCCGCGCCGCGCCGACGAGTCGGCGCGTGAGTATATTTCGGCACTCGAGGCTCGACCCGGCGGAGACGTCGCGAGCGACCTGCAGGTTCGGACGGTCCTCGAGTGTTACGAACGGGCGGTCTACGGCGGGGGCGTCGACCGCGAGGACGCCGACGAGGCGATCCGAATCGTCGATCGGCTGGTCCGGAACCGCCTTCCGGTGATCGGCGGTTCGTCGACCGACCGCTGAGAGGTGTACTCTGTGATGGGGTGAGAGCGGTTTCCCGATCCATCCACGGGTGTATCGTGAATGGACTGGCGCCGACGTACGGCGAATCGTCCGAGGGGCCATTTCCCGTCGGTTCGGGACACGTAGACCGACGGCGAACCCGAGCACGTCAACGTTCGTTCAAAAAGAACCGCACGACGGCGCGTAGGTCCCGATAGTGTTTAATATGCCCCTTTCGTACGGACGAACGTAATGTCGGAAGTCTGCTCGACGTGCGGGCTGCCCGAGGAACTCTGCGTCTGCGAGGACGTGGCCAAGGGTCAACAGCAACTCACCATCCGCATTGACGAGCGCAGATACGGAAAAGAGGTAACGATTATCGAAGGATTCGATCCGAAGGACGTCGATCTCGACAGTCTGTCGTCGGATCTCAAGTCCAAGTTCGCCTGTGGTGGGACGGTCGAGGACAGCCACATCGAACTTCAGGGCAATCACACCGGCCGCATCGAAGATTTCCTTCGGGATCGCGGCTTCAACGTCGCATGAGCCCGCGATGATCTGAAACGACTTCCGAACCCGACTCCGCGAACCGACACCACCACCGTTTCTTCGACGACCAATCAACCAGCGCTCGCGCTGATCAGAACGGAGAGTCCGAACTCGCGGCCTCGTCTACCGGCGATTCCTCGCGAACCAGCCCGTATTGCATTCCGTACTCCTCGAGTCCGCCGGCCATGCTCTCGACTCGAGCGTCGGCGCTTCCCTCGTAGGAGCCGATGAGTTTCGCCGCCTGAACGCTCGCCTTCCCGTGCGGGCAGACGGTGACGATCCGATCCGCGTCCTCGAACTCGTCGATGCGAGCCGTGAGTTCGTTGAACGGAACGTTTTCGCTTTCGGGGATGTGACTGCGCTCGAAGCTTCGTTCGTCCCGAATATCGACGATCCGAACGTCCGCGTCGTCCTCGAGAAGTTCCTTGACCTCCGCCGTCGAGATTTCGCCGTCCATTATCGGCGCTTTCGGACTCGGACGGAATAAGGACACGGGTCGGACTCGAGGTGTGGGAGAGTGGGACCTCGAGGAGAGAGGACGGTGTGTGGTTCGAGGAGAAGGGACGAAATGGGACTCGAGGACTCTGTTGAGATCCTTAGTGAGTGTGAGGATTCAGCCGACCGTGCTGGTATATATAACGCAAATGTCGTACGAACTGAGAGCAATCTACGGGAGGCAGTGATCGGTCAGTAGCGGCGAAGGATGTAATGGGGTAATCGAAACGTGCTTGACAGCTATCAGGTATGACGTGCAGAATAGAAAGTTTCCGGATGTTGGTCAGACAGAATAGCATCGAGCCAATCTATTTAAGACCGTCTAAGCAAGGCCCTACTATAGTAGCCACTGAAAGTCAATGCACATCCGATCGCCAGACGGATCGGCGATCGGTGTGTGAATCGTATCAGTGCTACTATACTTTAACTACGTGCTTTTGTGCTTGGAATAAGTAACCGGTGGGAATCCGTCTGTTCGATGTGAACGTTTACATCGTACGTTTCCTCGAGTATCCCTTCCGAAAGAACATCAACGTCGCCACTCGCCACGACGGAGCCATCGTCCAAGACTACGACCGAATCGGCGAATCTGAGCACGTGATTAAGATCATGAATAACCAGAAGTGCAGTCAGTCCGTCCTTGACCTGCTGACGAACGATGTCGAGTACTTGAAGCTGATGTTTAATGTCGAGGTTACTCGTCGGTTCATCCAACAGCAGGATATCAGGCTTGGCCGCAAGTGCACGAGCAATCGTCGCCTTCTGACGCTGACCGCCGCTTAGCTCAGCAATATCTCGCATTGCCAAAGACTGGAGATCGAGGCTATCGAGTAGGTTCGAAACAATCGAGATATCCTCCTCGCTGGCCCGCCAGTCGATGTACGGCTTCCGCCCAAGAAGGATGAAGTCGAACACCGTTGATTCGAAGCCGCTCGCGGCATTTTGTGGCACGTACCCGATACGACGGGAAATATCACGCCGACTAAGATCTGTAAGCGGATCTCCGCAGACGTGAACGTCACCGGAGTCTGGCTCAGCCAGTCCGTTAACACACTTGAGCAGCGTCGATTTTCCTGCTCCGTTTGGACCGATAAGAGCCATCAACTCACCGCGATCAGCACTCACGGAGATGTCTGTGAGTATCTCTGTCGAACCGTACGAGAACGAAATGTCTGTGATTTTAACTGTCATAGTTACCAGTGCTCTCTGTTTCGGCGCACAATCAGATAGAAGAAAAACGGTACCCCGAGAAACGCTGTCATGATCCCGACCGGGATAACCTCCGGTGAGATGACCGTCCGAGACACTGCATCAGCTCCGGCAAGCAAGATACCCCCAAGAAACAGTGACGCTGGGATGAGGTACCGATGGTCACCACCGATGAGCATCCGGGCAATATGCGGTGCGACGAGTCCAATGAATCCAATCGTGCCGAGAAACGCAATCGTGACACCAGTCACGAGCGCCGCAACGATCATCCCCAGTACCCGGATTCTAAACGTGTCGACTCCGAGGCTCCGGGCAACGTCACCCCCCTGCAACAGGGCGTTGAGATCCCACGATAGCCGATACGCGATCAACGTCAGTGGAGCCGCAACCGCAATCACGATCAGTACCTGGCTCCACGTCACCGCCTCGAGGCTGCCAAACATCCAGAAAACCGTTGCGGCAATGGCCTCCTCGGAACCAACGTACTGCAACAACGATGTCGACGCAGAAAAAAAGTACGTCATCGCAATTCCGGCAAGGATCATCGTCGCGGGCGAAGCGCTGCGATATCGAACCAGCCCGAAAATAACGAAAGCGGGGACCAGTGACATCACGAAGGCATTCACAGCGACAAACCAGCGACTCGGGGCGCCAGTCATTCCAACGACGGTCACACCGAGGATAATTGCGAGTGAGGCTCCAAAGGAGGCTGCTGAGCCGATGCCGAGTGTGAACGGACTCGCGAGCGGATTCTTGAGGATGGCCTGCAAGAGAACGCCCGCCATTGCCAGCGATGCACCGGCGACAAGCGCCATCACGACGCGAGGAAGCCGCAGTGTTACGGCAATCTCGGCACGTGTCTCGGAAAGCCCAGATTGGACGGGAATGTATCGTTCGAGCACCGCAAAGAGCGCTTCAGGCAAGGATATATCGGCGGCGCCGGCACTGAGTGCGGCCAATCCCGTTGCAACTGTAAGGATAGCAAACCCACCCAGATAAGCCAGTTTTCGCGATGTGGAGCGCCGATATTCGTTGATGATCTCTGCGTGTGCTGTGTCCATTCGCTCTCCCTGCGCGCCCATCTCAACGTCATCCGTCTTTCCCGTCTCAGTTGGTGAAGACATGCTACTCGATCGATGGATAGAGATAGGTTCCGCGGAACTCCGTTCCGAGCCACTCCTCGTGGTACTGTTCGTTTACCGCGACAGGGTCGAGGTCGTCGAACAGTTCGGGGTAGAACAACTTCGCGAGATACAGCACCCCCAGCCAGTTTTTGTCACCCGACATGAGCGCATAGTCAACGAGATAGACTTCGTCGTTTTGCCACGCAGAGATGAGGTCGCTCTCGGAACGGTCGAGTATCATCTCCTTGTGAGTGGCGGCGATCGCCGCTTCGTCATCGCCAGTCCAACCAAGCGGGCGCGCACCACCGGGAGCGTTCTCCTTGATCGCAACGTCTGGATCGAGTTCGATGATTCGTTCGGGATCGACACTTATCTGTCTGAACTCCGCAAGCTGTTCCTCCGATGCGAACTCCTTCATCACGTTGTGTCCACCAGCAACCTCGATCGGTTCGTCGTGTTGTACCTCCCACGGGTCGTAATCACGTTCGTATAAGACCGAAACCCGCTCGTCGGAGCTGAGAGACGAGACCCCGTCTTCGACGCGGGAGAGTTGCTCTTCGCGCCACTCGAGGAAGTCGTTGAATCCCCCCTCTTCGTCCAGAACCTCCTCCAAGAGTTGCATCCAACTGGGGTCTAGACCCCTGTCATCGATACCGATGACCGAGATATCGAACTCGGCGAACTGTTCCTGGAGGCTGTCCAGTTCGTCGACTGCGTTCTCTCCGCCTTCCCGGTTGAACAGAAGGTCCGGTTCCAGGTCGGCTATCTTTTCGATGTTCATGTTCGGCCCGCCACCGATTACCGGAACATCCCGCATTTTCGGAAACGCTTCGCTTGTATCGCCTGAGGTAATGCCGATGACTTTGTTCTGGACACCGAGGATAGTAAACGTCCAAAGAATCGTCGGCGAGTACGAAGCGACCGTTTCGACGGTCTCGGGGACTGTAACCTCCCGCCCGAAATGGTCCACGATCGTCCGGTTGCTGTCTGAGCCAGTGAAATCCCTCCCCAGGCAGCCAGCGGTTGTCGACCCCAGTGCAAGTCCCCCAAGCCCTGCAAGAACTCGCCGCCTCGATCTGTCGGCTTTGCTTACCACGTTCGATCTTGCAGACATCTCATTGTTCGTAACCTCCAATTCAGTTCCAGTCGTGTCTGCTCGGTCCAGTACTGTTCGATCCGAATCGTTTGTTGTATGATCGTGCCCCATAATCAGATCGATGAAGGTGCGGCATCCGGTTCGATGCGCTCATCGTACACTGTCCGTAGCACCTCGGTGTCGAGATGCTGTGCAAGCTGATACTGTGCCTCGCGCTTCATTTTCTTGACTTGCTCCAGGGAAACGTACATTTCCAGAGTATCGGCGACAACATCGTCGATGATATCCGACACGGGGTGATCGTTCGCTACCAGTTCGTCTTCGTCGAGTGCCTTCGGCAACTCCTCAAGGATCGTCTCACGCCAGTGCTGAGATGGCGAATAGTTTCCTCTCGATTTCGGAGGACACCAATCGAACCACTTCGCAACATCATCCCAATAGCCGTCTTCACGACGGCTATCTGCGACGACCTGTCGGCCGACCATTGCGCCGTGGCCAGCCGAAATCTGTACTTGGTCGCCGACACCTGCAAGCGGTCCAGCGGCGTAAAGACCACCAATCGGTGTCTTTCCACTATCTTCGACAACCCCCGAGGCAAATCGTGTTCGTTCGTGACCGTGTGGGCAAAACCGAGCTTCGTATGGTTCCAGGAGCGTTCCATCTCTGTCGAGTGGTTCGAGGAACGAGACATCAGCCTTCGATGTACAGACGACCCGCTCGGCGTTCACACAGTTTCCTTCATTAGTTTCGACCTCGAAAACGTTGGATTCAGACCGAACTGCTGTGACCAGTTGGCTGTTTAACACACAACCAGCCCGTTCGACTTGGTTCTGGATTATCTCGAGGTATCTGTCGGTGCTGATACCTGCTGGGTACCCTAGGTAATTTTCGAGAAACGCACAGTGTTTGAGCGATGATGGGCCACGGTCAAGGATGCAGGTTACTAATCCGGCGCGAGCCGTGAACATCCCGACGGCACAGCCTGTTGGGCCCCCTCCGACAATAACGACATCGAAGCTCCTTTTATCTGAACTCGAACGTTCCGCTCTGGTACTCTCGTAATTGGAGGAGTCCAAATTCTCTTTTGACACAGTATTCGTAGATATTATGCTAATTAAAAGGAAATTCTGGTCTATTCGGCGAATGGACTACACAACATCTGCTGCCTGTATATCACCGATTGCACCGTCCGCGATCGAGTCGACGGCGTACTGAAAACGAATCGTGGGAGTTGATCGGCTGGCAGTACCGATTAGCGTACCCTTACTAGTTGTTGCAAATACGACTTCTTTATTCAGCAACCACCATACATATTTCGAGAGATATATTGAAAAAGAAGGTAGATCGGTCATTGGTGTGGTCAGCGACCGGGGAGTGAGCAACAAGTTATTGAGTACCACCCACGTACCACGTTACAGGAGTACGAACGTGGGAGACAACGGCGACGGGGACATGGTGAAGTTGGACGTGAAGGTCCCGAAGCGGCTTCTCGAAGAGATCGACGAATTAGCCGAGGAACTGGAGTACACCAACCGCTCGGAGTTCGTCCGTGAGGTGCTTCGCGACACCACGGAGCCGATTCTGACGCCCGGCGCGCAGGAGGGCGTCTCGGAGGGCTACTCGGACGTGGCAGCGGGACGTACGATGTCCACGGACGAGGCCCGCGAACGCCTCGGCATCGATCAGGACTGAGGGCCGAACAGTGGCTCACGGGGTCGTTCTGACGGAGACGTTGGTCAAAACGTTGGAACAGTTCGAGACGGAGGACGCCGAGCGGATCATCACCAAGCTGGAGGACATCGGCGACTTCCCGGACCATTTCCTCGACCGGTTGAAGAACCATCCCGGCTACAAGCGTCGAGTCGGTAACCTCCGCGTGCTGATCGATTGGGACAAGGACAACGAAGTGATCGACGCCATCGACGCCTTCGAGCGGAAGAAGGAGTACCGCGAACTCGGTAAGTATCGGGAGGTATGGGGGTCGTGGCGGGATGAGTAGCAGGTGACACACTGTGGCGAAGGAGAAAGACGAGCCGACCGAATCTCGGTCGGTGTTGCTGAATACAATCGGCGTGTTTTCAACTACTGTTACTCGTTCTCCCCGATCACCGCCACCTCGAGCGATCCGGATTCGATCACAACCTCGTACCCCTCGTACTCGAAGCGGACGGTGACGTCGGCGGGAGACTCGAGGAGCGAGACCAGCGCCTCGGTATCGACGCTCTCGTACAGCGGCGGGAGCGCCGTCCGCTCACAGCCTTCACGGGCCGCGATTCGAGCGAGTGCCGTAGCGAGTGCTGGGTGCATCGTGATCGGGAGTGAATTCGATGATCGTCGTCTCGAACGCCGATTCGCAGTCGGGGCAGACTACCGTGGCGTCGGTCTGTGCCGTGCGAACGTCGGTACCACAGTCGCAGTGGATGGTGAGTTTCCTGACCATGTGTCTTCGTATGGCCCGACGTAGCGGCAAGCACCCAGCTAGCAAACCAGAGCGCGTGAAACTGATCCGACCGAACGGACGCGGGGCTCTGGTTCGGCGAAACGTCGGCAGGTCTTTATTTCACCGACGTGAAGCATGGTTTGCTCCCGCTACGCGGGGGCGTGTGTGAGCCGGAGTCCAGGCGCCAACCTATGCACTCCGGCTCAGCGCACTTTCGTGCGCATTCATTGGGTACGCAATCATTCGTAAAGAACGTTAGGATACTAACCAGTTGGGCACGTTCAGATTTGTTCTACGGTGGCATGGGGGTGAGAACACTACGAAAGCCCCTGCCCGCGTCCAGTCGAAGGACTCGCTGTGCGCGTTCCCTTCGGTCACGTGCTTGCTTCGTCCGTCTTCCCGGACGCGGGCAGCCCCTTTCATTCCCACCCCGCGGTGGTCTGACCGGCCAGCCGACACGGGTGGGAACGAAAGGGGCAGATCCGATCGACCGAACCGGGAGCTTTCGTGGTGACCGAAATGGGCGAGAGTCACGTTCAGTCGTTCACAACCGACCGCAAAAACGAGACACGCGACGCCGGCGTACCGTCGCGGAACTACGACAGGCGCTCGAGCAACTGCGTCACGTAGGGACTGTTCTCCCAACTGCGATGTGATCCGATGGCGGTGATGAGCGTACGTGCCGTCTCGACTGTCATGTGGCCGTTGCGTGCATACTCACGAATGAGCCGAGGAGTTGGGACGATCCGTGGGCCCTGGAGCGTCGCGTGGACGAGCGCGAAATTCGTGCCGCCGAACTCGTCGGTCAGAAATCCATCGACGTCGAGTGCGTTTGCGAGCACGATCCCGTCGGTTTCGCCGTCGTCGAGGCCAAATGTCGGACGTGGGTCGGGCGTCTCGGCTCCCTCGTACGGATCGACGACCGTATAGTACTCGCGTGCCGCGAGGACGGCGGTGGCTGCACTCCCGTGTACGTCCGGATACTGTGCGATATCCTCGAGTTCGGAGACGACTTCTGGCGGAACGGAGACGACACACGACGTGAGGAGATACTGGAGGGGATCCGGGGACGTTTCGGTGTCGTAAGCGGTGTCAGCACGGGGAACGGCGAGACTGACGAGTGCGCTCGTATCGGCGACGACAGTCCGTAACTGCGGCTCGCTCATCGCTTTCCGGCGTCGGTGTCGTCGGTGGAGACCATCGTATCCCCATCGTAGACGTCGACGTCGTCGTCCGGTTGGGCGATATCGAGCGGTTCGCCCTCGAGATCCGCTTTGAGGAGGCGGAGCCGCTGGGCCGTTTCGGCGCCGACGAGTTGGGTGACCGTCTCGAACTCCAGTTGATCGTCGTAATACTTCGTCGCGACCAGTTCCTGGAACGTCTCGCTTTCGGCGGTTTCCTCGAGGTACTCGCGGATCGCTTCGACGAGGAGGTCGGTTCGATCCTTGTCGAAGAGATCCGCAATCGCGTCGAGGCGCTCGACGAGATACTGCGGCGACTGAAAGTGAACCCGGCGGGGGTCGTCACTCGCGCTCATTGTATGTGCACGTTCTGCACACAGACTGTTAGTGGTTTCGCCGGATACGAACAGTTCGGCTCGGTGATGCGCACTCGAGGCGGTTTCCACTCGACGAATTGAGCCCGAATCCTCTTCAGAACCCATCCAGCCGCGTCTGCCCGCTTCCGTCGTCACCGACGTCGGCCAGGTCCGCGGCTCGCTCGAGCGCGTCGGCGAACGTCTCCTCCTGGCTCCGATCGTACAGCGTCGCGGCCGGATGGACACAGATCAACAGCCGCCGGGGAGTTCCTTCGATGCGGACGTCCTCGAGCGTGCCCGCCTCTTTCGTGACCGCGACCGATCGCTCGAGGAGGTGTTCGCTCGGAACCTTGCCGAGGGTGACGATGACCTCCGGATCGAGACGGTCGAGTTCGGCCTCGAGGTAGCCCCGGCAGTTCGCGAGTTCGTCTTTGGTCGGGTCGCGATTCTCGGGAGGGCGACACCGAACGCAGTTAGTGATTCGAACGCGTTCGCGCTCGAGGCCGACGATCCGGAGTTGGTCGTCCAGGACGGTACCGCTTCGGCCGACGAACGGCTCGCCCTCGGCGTCCTCGTTCGCACCTGGTCCTTCGCCGACGAACACCACGTCGGCGTCCTCGGGGCCGGTTCCGTTGACGATCTGGCTCCGCGAGTCGACCAGCGCCGGACAGCGGGTGCACTCGGTGACACGGAGGTCTTCCATCGATCCCATACCGGTGGGTCAGGTGGGCGACTACTACGTCTTTCGGGTCGAGAGAACAGTGGCGGGCATGGGGTCGTCGAACGGCGACGGGGAGCCAGACGGGACGGGCATAATCCGAAACTATCGGCGTCGAGCCTGCACCTGCCGGGAGTAGTCAGTGCTTGAGACGCGCCACGTTCTCGCGAATCTGGCTGAAAAAGCCATCACCGGACTCGGTTTCGAGTGCGGCGTGAAGCCGCGAGTTTTCGGGTTCGTCGCGGATGACGATGCGGAGATACGGCTCGAGTTGCTCGTAGTTGTCCGCGAGTACGACCGTGTGGTTGTTCTCGTCGTGGTCGACGACGCCGGCGTCTGCCAGTTTCGGAACGTGGCACTGGACCGACGAGACGTAGACGCTCTTGTACTCGTTTTTCGCGACCTCCTCGGGCGGAACGTCGTGTTCCCAGCCGGCGATTTGCTCGGCGAGTTTCGAGAGTTCGATCGGTCCATCCTGTCCGCGAAGCGCGTAAAGCAGGTACCGTCGACGCCGATTTGCAAGCAACTCGAGGATGGTATCCGCCGAGAGCTCACGGCCGTCCTGACTCGAGGTAAGGGCACCCATAACAGAGTATTACCCGCCGACGCGGAAAAGGGTGTCTTGAATATCCGAATATCCAACAGGCGGCCGTTACACCACCTGAACCGAGGATGTAGTCCGAGCGTTACTAATCAGATATTGGGTTTTCGAACGGCCGACATTCGTATTCGTACGAACTGCTATCGGACGGTCTACTGGAAGTCGTTTTCGGTGGAGCCGCGACAATCCGGCGGCCGACCGGTAGATCGATCCCCTCTCATACGGTTTACTGTAAGCCATTTCCGGTGCGACCGCGACCCATCCTGCGGTCGTGCCGGTAAATCGGTACAGCAAACCGTATCAGTCCACCGTCGATTCGAAACTGGCGGGCGACCAGCGACCGATGTCGATCAGCTCGTCCAGTAGGTCATCGGCGGATCCGGCCGCCCGATGAAACAAATACTGGTGAACCCGTACTGTTCGATGACTTCAGTGGCTTTCTCGGCGTTTTCCTTCTCGTCGAATACGAGGAGTCCAACGTGTCCCGAACTGATCCGCCAGCGGTTGCCGCTGACCTCGTCGATCTGTACGTTCGAGGGATCGATTCCGATACAGTCTTCGCCTCCGTCGACGGGTCCTGAAGCGGACGGTGCGTCTCCGTCTGTGAGCCAGTAGGTCATCGACGGATCCGGCCGCCCGATGAAACAAATACTGGTGAACCCGTACTGTTCGATGACTTCAGTGGCTTTCTCGGCGTTTTCCTTCTCGTCGAATACGAGGAGTCCAACGTGTCCCGAACTGATCCGCCAGCGGTTGCCGCTGACCTCGTCGATCTGTACGTTCGAGGGATCGAACCCGATGCGGTCTTCACTGAACGACAGCTCGAGGTCCTTACTCTCGTCGTCCTCGTCATCCGCGTCGTCGTCTTCACCTGCGTCGTCCTCGTCATCCGTGTCGTCGTCTTCACCTGCGTCGTCGTCGTCACCAGCGCCATCTTCGTCATCCGCGTCGTCATCCTCACTCGGGTCATCTGCATCGTCCTTGCTCCCCGCGTCGCCCCCGTCATCAGCGCCATCTCCGTCAGTTGGGTCCTCGACGTCACCGTCGTCAGTGAAATCCGGATCATCGCTGGAATCGTCGGTAGAATCAGAACTACCACCGGAATCGGTGCTGGGACTAGCGTCGCCACTTGCCTCTGCATCGTCCGAATCGCTGGAGATCGTGATTTCGATATCCTCGTCGAGACAGCCGGCCAGCGCGGTCGCCCCCGAAGCCACGACCGCCGTCCGGAGGACCGAGCGTCGGGTCGGCTCTCGATCGGATCCGTCACCGTCAGACATGACACATCCCTCGCGCGTCTGCTGTCACCGCCTCACTCGAGTGACGTTCCAGTGTGGCCCCCGACACCTCGGATTGCGTATCGCTTGCGACGTCGGTCACTCCATCGGCGCTTTCGCCCGAACTGCCCCAATCGATTGCCTCCTCCGAACCCCCCGTACGCCCGGCAATACCGACGACCGTCCCCGCAGAGGACAGTCGGAAACACTGCCGTCGTCGAATCCGTAAATCCATGGGAGAATACTGGAGAGGTGTTATATAAATTGAGAGTTACCTCGAACACAGTTGCGAGATTATATCGAAGTGACCCACATTGTGTCGATCGTATAACTGTTCGGCTCGCTCGAGGCGGCCGACTCGATCATAATCGACAGTATGCAAATCGGTGAAACGTTTCACTCCGCTCGCACTCGAGCACCAGGGAGGACGGCAGAACACGACTGCGCTATGACGACTTTTCGTACGTGTGTGAACGAGTCGGATGCCGCCCTCGATTCGAAATCCTTTTTTAGACGATCGACCGAGGTAGAGATGCGCCGCCTTAGCTCAGACTGGGAGAGCACTCGACTGAAGATCGAGCTGTCCCCGGTTCAAATCCGGGAGGCGGCATGTTTCAAACCGGTGAGCGTAGCGAACCGGTGTAGAAACTGCCAACGATCGGATTTGAACGAGACTGAGGTTCTTCGAGCGAAACGAGCAGGTTCTCAAGCGTCGTTCACAATCCGGGAGGCGGCATTTCTCTCGCGAACAATCCGCGAGCGAGAGCAATTCTCGAGAGGCGCCATCCGTGCGATTTCCGGTCGGGAACTGTCCGTATTCGACTCGGCCGTTCAACTCCGGGGCAACACGTTTCTGCGGATGACGCTCAAACCGGCGCCACGGGTGAACAGTCAGAACCCGCCGTGTGTCTCGACTTCCACGGCGACCTCGTTTCGCCGGAGAAACGGCAACGCCCAGGGAGCGTCGTACCCCATGAAAAACGGCTTACCGGCGAGGGGGACGCCGGCCGTCTCGAGCGTCTCGAGCAACTGTTCGGTTTCGCGAGCAACTCGGGTGTCCGTGGGCCGCCACGAGAACCCCCCGACGGCGAGCGTTCGCTCGGGAATTTCGAGGACTGCCACGTCGTCGCTGGTGGGTCGTGGAGCCGAGTTCGCGTCGTACTCTGGGGGGAGGTAAAACGCCATTCGGACCTCGTCACCACCGCGGCCCCGGCTGGTTTCGACGGGCGCGGTCATCGGGATCGCCCGTCCGATGGGCCCGACCTCGACCGGCGCAGTCATCTCGGTCGACGTTCCGGGGTCGCCCACTTCGACTGGGGCGGTCATCGAGAGTTCCTCACCGCCGTCGTTCGCACCGCTGAGATATCGAAACAACCGACCGAACGCGGCGTTATCGGAGGAGGCGGTCGTCTCGACGACGGCCTGCTCGGGGTACCGGCGGAGTTCGACATCGCCGACGTGAGCGACGACCGTATACGGAACGGTTTCGGTCGTATAGCGCTGGTAGAGCGTCCAGACGCCGGCGGCGGCCAGTGCGCTCCCGGCCACGCCCGCGACGATGGCGGAGTTGCGGACCATACGAACGTTTCGGCTGGACCGTCGATAGATCTTGCTCCAAACCGAGGGTCGAACGCTTGGTGAGTCGGTCGGGATCGTGGTATCGATCGGAGGCTCCGACGATCTCGGGCGGCTGTGGAACCGAACGGCCCGCCATCGTGTACCTCCGACGGCGCCGTCCGAGTGAAACCGGACGAACGCGACGGCTAGACGGCGAATCCACGAAGTTGTGTGTTCCAGCCGAGCCCAGAGCGCCACAGGAGCGTCCCGTTCGTGTCGTTGGGGAGATCTACCGACACCGCGTCGCCGGCGCTTACGCCTTCCGAGGAACCGGCGAGGTCCTCCCAAGAGTCGATGGTCGTTTGGTCGAGCGTCGGCCGCCGAACTTCCTCACGTTCCGGGCCGTAACACACGAACAGGTCGGTCGGGTCAACCGTTTCTCCGCCGTCGTGGGTGAGGGTTACGGTCGTCGTACTCGAGCCAATCTCCGAGTCGAAGTCGATATCGAAGCTCGCATCGGGTGGACTGATGCCGTCGAATCGATCGACGTCGGGGGTTTCTGTGCTCCCGTCTCGCTCGAAACGATCCAGTCTCACGCGAAGGATGGGCATCTGGTTGTCCCACGTCGATCGCTTGCTGAGGGAGACGTCCCCGCTCACGCAGTCGCCGAGTTCCAGTCGATCCGTGTCGAACTCGTACTCGAGGCCGGTCGAGATCCGGGCGACCCCCGTCGGATCCTCGAGGATCAACCCGCGCACGGAGAACGCGACGATCGTTCCGCGGACCGAAAGCCGAGGCGCCGTCATACCCGGTTCGTCGACGAACGCCATCGCGTCCTCGAACGTGGTTTCGTCTCCGGTCGGTTCGCAGTCGGTGCTGTCGAGCGCTCCGAGACAGCCGGCGAGTCCGGTGGTTCCCGCACCGATCGAAACAAGGACGGTTCGTCGATTCATACCACAGTTTTCGACGGTTCTCACAAGTGAGTTACTAACATAATATTAGCACGGAAACTGTGGGGGATCGAGATGGATCCGTCCCGTGCCGTCCCGACCGGGCTCAAGCGAGAGTCCCCAGTGTGACGGTTTACACACCGATTGCACAGCGTCGGTTCGATCGGGTGTGCAGTGAGGGTCAGTGGCTCCGATACGGTGGAAATACTCCGTCGGCGCGATCTGCGCCGATACGTGACGTTATCCCGTTTCGCACCAAATAGTTTGAAACACCGAATGCTTGACGCGCTCGTCGACGCGGTGCTCGCTTTCCTTCTGTACGCAGGCCCTCCTGCCCTGTTCGTGTTATTCCTGCTGAAGGGTGCGTTCGTCGGGAAACCGATCCCCACGACGGTGATCCTTCCCGGATACGTGCTTGCGATCTCCGCGAGTCGCGTCGAAACCGCGGGAGTCATCCTCGTCTCGAGCGTCGGCTACGTCACCGGCCAACTGCTCGTCTACTACCTCGCACGGCGCGAAGGACTGTCGTCGATCCAGTCGTCGTCGCGAATTCATATCCCGCCCGGCCGGGTCGACCAGGCGGAACGGTGGCTCGAGCAGTACGGCGGCATCGGCGTGTTCGTCACTAACTTCGTTCCGTATCTTCGCGGACTGATCTTCATTCCGGCAGGGATAGCGCGCTACCCGGTTTTGCCACTCGTGTTCTTTGCGTTTACGTCGACGGTGATCTATCATACGACGATCGTCGCCGTCGCGATTGGGGCAGTGCGGATGATATTCTAGTACCCGACCGCCGGTAATCTCGCGTAAACGGTCTCGCGTCGCCGATTCGAACGCAAGCAACGACACTTCCGTGGCCGCCGATCCGACGCGAAAAACGAGCGACTCGTTCGTGTCGGTGGCTCGATATCGGAGAGGTCGATCTTACGTTCGGGTAATTCACGCCGTTACGACGAGGTTAGCTGAACGATATGTCGGCGAGAGAGAACAGTACCGCGTGGACCAACATGTACGAACTCGCCGAGGCCTACTGATCGCCGGCTCGGCGACGGTAGTTACCGTACTGGCAGGCTGTACCGGAGGAGACGACGACGCCGATACTGGAACCGAAACCGCCGAACCGGAGCAGGGTTCGGACCAGAGCGACGATAGCCCCTGGGATGTCGAGACGCCCGACGATCCGGCGTTTCTCGCCAACCCTGACGTCGTTGGTCCCTCCGACGAGGCGAGTTACGTTCTCGCGACGACGATCAGGGACCACGGAGAGATCGACGAGTACGAACGCTTCGAGGTCACCGTCGAACGCGTCGCGTTGCACACGGCCGACGGCGACGACGTGACTGTGCCCGTAGACGTCACCGTCGATCTCACCGCGTACGAGGTCGGACCGGTCGGGGACGTCGTCACCCTCGCCTGGGACGTCGGGATCCCCGCCGACACCTACACGTCGCTGACCCTCGAGACGACGCCCAACGAGATCCTCCACGAGGCCGACGGCGACGTTGCCGGCGCGTTCGCGGAACCGCCCACTGCCGAGTTTTCGGCCGACGACGGCGCCGAGGTTTTCGACGACGGCGCGTTGCGAACGCAGATGGAACTCGAGGTCAGGTACGATTCAGCGAGCGGGACGCCGACGTTCGAGGAATCGCTTGCGGTGAACACCAACACCATGGATTCGATCGTTCTGGACCCGAGTGAGTACGAAAACTGATGGACGGACGATTCGACCGAATGCCCGTCGTGGCGAGCCGTAGCGGAACGGCACCACCCCTCCAGGAGGGGTGGGCAGAGGTGGGCACAACGGCCAGTGCCTGAACGCCCTATCTCGATCGTCCCACCCCTCGGGATTACAATCGAGTAATCTACGAGGTAAATGAAGGCTAACCTGAACGTTAGGAACGCCGAGACGGAGAGGGACGTATGGATTCCTCGAAGGAGGCGACGGTGGATCGATTGACGGACAGACGATCGCTGATACAGGCGTGTGGCGTGGTCGGCGTTGCCGCCGTCGCTGGGTGTCTCGGCGACGACGAAACCAATGCAAGCGACGGCGCTCGTCCCGACGATGAGGCCGACACGAGCGCGGGAGACGGTGCCGAGGCCGACCACTCTGACGACGCGAGCGCGGGCGCAAACGGCGGCGAGTCGATTCGACTCGAGTCCGAAGACGGATGGGCGACGCCGCACGACGGCGTCGAGATACCGGACGATCCGGGGACGGCAATACTGAAAATCGGCGGCGAGACGGTGGAGTTAGCCGGGATTGCAAACGGCGGCGAGCTATCCGAAGGAGACGTCCCCACGACCGGGGCGGAACAGTTCGAACTTCAGGGCACGTTCCGTGACGGCGAGTATCGTGACTACGGACTCGAGGTCAACGTCACGCGTGTGCTCGGCGTTGAAGACACGGCAGGGAGATGGGCAGAGTCGGATTCGTTCGGCCTCACCCGAAGCGACGGCATTCGGCTCGGGAACGTCATCTACCGGCTGTACGAGGACGGTCGCCTTGCGGACGCCGAGATCGCTGGCGAACTCGACGGGCGGCGTTTTACTGACGAGCCGTTCGTTCACGTCGATCGGGACGGTATTCTGACAGTCGTCGAAGAGATCGACAGCCACGAAGACGAGTCCCTCGACGGGCGATTCGAGTTCGGTGCACGGCTTCCGGATGGCTGGAACGAACGCTAGCGAGGGAAGACACTGCGGTGAGAGCGAAGCGAGTCGACTTCAGCTCTCGAGTCGCGATCATCGCTATCCCGTCTCCCTCGAGCGGATTGGATAGCCGTTGTCAGTGTGGACGTCCGTTCGCGACGTCGGTGCCTGGAGAGTCAGCGGGTCCGGGAGCGACGACACAAACGGACAGCGCCGGGCGTCGCGTTACGTGGCTCTCAACGCTGTCGATCGGCCGACGATCGACGGGCTAGCAGATACGACACGCCACCGATTCCCGCGAGCGTGCCGACGATACCCGGACCAGGTAAGCCGTCGTCGTCGGCGCCCCCTCCACCCGAGCTTGCGCCGTCGGTTGTGCCAGTCGCTCCGTCGTCGCCGGATCCGTCCCTCGAGTCGCGTTCCTGCTCGATCTCTTCGAGCGACGGTCTGTCGGCTGCCGCGGCGGTTTCGGCCCAGTCGTCGTGGTGACCGAGCGTTCCGTACTGCATCCGCGTCCCCGTTCCCGACTCGGAGATGCCGGCATCGACCGCGTAGACGGTAGTGTCGTTGACGAAGTAGACGACGCCGTCGACGACGGTCGGTGATGGGGCGTAGTTGATGTTGCCGATCGGTGTCTCGGTGTCGAACCGCCACGAAGTCTCACCCGTGTGTGCATCGAGCGCGTAGAGATAGCCGTCGTCGCTGAAGACGAAGACGGTTCCGCCCGCGACGGTCGGGGACGAGCGGACCTTGTCGCCGGTTCCCGTCGACTCGCGTGCGTCGTCCGTCACGTCGGCCGTCCACTGTTCTTCCCCGTCGTCCGCGCCAACGGCGTACAGGTAGCCCTCCCAGTCACCGATATAGACGATTCCGTCCGCGACGGTCGGCGAGGAACTGACCGTCGTCGACTCGAGGGGAAACTCCCAGGTTAGCTGTCCGTCGCCGGCATCGACCGCGAGGAGCCGCCCGTTGGATTCGCCGACGAACACGGTTCCGTCCGCAACGGTCGGTGACGATCGAATCGGGCCGTCGGCCTCGAACACCCACTCCTCCTCGCCCGTCTCGGCGTCGAGCGCGTAGAGGCGGTCGTCGGTACAGCCGACGTAGACGGTCCCGTCCGCAACGAGCGGCGTCGACTCGACCCCGTCGCCGGTTTCGAAGAGCCACTCTCGTTCGGCGGTCCACGCGTCCAGTGCGTAGACGACGCCGTCGTCGCTTCCGAGATAGATCGTCCCGTCGTAGACGACCGGCTGAGTGCTGGGAGCGTGTTCCATATCGACGCTGTACAGCCGTTCGTTGTTCGTCGCATCGTAGGCTTCCACTGCGGCGTCGCCGCCATCCTGGGCGACGAAGACGACGTCGTTGACGACGCTCACCGCGTTGATCGGGCGCCCCTGAAAGATTGCCTCGTCGTGATCGCCAGTGCCCGCATCGATCACGTGAAGGCGGTGGCTCGGCTGATCGGACATCCCGACGTACACGACGCCGTCGACGACCGTCGGGGCGGTTCGTGCCCGTTCGTCGGCTTCGTACGTCCACTCGAGCGAGCCACCGTCGGCGGCCCCATCGAAACTCACGTTCGTCGCACCCGCGAAACCGGTTCCGAGTGTGGAGACGCCCGCAATCGTTGCCCCTACTCCCGCACTAGCCCTGAGGAGGGTCCGCCGAGTCGTACCGGAGGGGCGCTGATGGTCGCCTGCCGTCGCCACGTTCGTCGGTCTTCCGGAGTGGGTTCGACCCGAAACGTTCCGCGCCGGGTGCTCGTGATCGCTCCCGTTCCGGAAATGTCGTCGCATATCGGCGTATTGGCCACCACGTACTTTGCATTCAGCTGAGAGGAAAGTAATCGGCGAACTCACGCTCGGGTAACTCCCTCGGAGGGATGTTGGAAGGCGGTACCGTCGAAACCACGATCCACCTCTGCTGTTACGATGAACCGGTACAACAACCCCTATCAGTCGGTTTTTTCGGCCCCACAGTTCGTTCGGTCGCCATTCGTCTCCCGAATCCGACGATTTCGCGTGTCGAATCACGGTCTCGACGCCCTCGAGCGGTTCGGTCAGGTCTGACGGAACAGAGCCGTCCCGAAAACCGACCGGTGTGTCGGACGAATAATGATTTTTTCATAGATAGTAATGGGATTAGAGACTTACCGCGAGGGCAGTCGGGAGGTTACACCAAAGTAACCTTAGTCGATCGGCTCGAGGTTTCAACAGCAATCGGGCAGTCGGATCGCGCCGATGGCGGCAAAGGCCAGAAAGGAGCCGTTTTACCCACCTATATCGAGATTTCGTAGCGATACTAGATCAGAATTATTCGGAGTCGAAGGAAATATCGTCGGTGTAATTATCAAGAGGAGTATCGTTCCAGTGTTCGCCCCCACCAGCACCATAGTATCTGAATTATTACACAGGATATATTATGTTTGAGTTTGAGAATTTTTGGTATGGGAGCGAGTCCAGAAATGAGGGAAGCACAGCAAACGTTAGAAGAGACGGAGCCGTGTCGGGGGTTGAAAACTCAGGTTCCGCCGGACGAAGAGATTCAGTGGGTTGCCAAACAGGACTTACGGACGGCCTGGTTTAGCCTCATCTTGCACAAACTGAAGACTGTCGCGATCATGTTCATCTTCGGAATCGCCGCCGCGGTCTTCGCGATAGGTGCGTTGGATGGGATTCTCTGGGGATTTCTCGCGTTTCTCGCCGTTGGAATCGTCGCTCCGATCGGGTGGATCGGTTACAAATACTACTACCTGAAAAACACCACCATCGAATACGCGGCCACGGACCAACAGTTCATCGAGTACAAGGAGACGCCGTCGACGACGAGAAGCGAAAGTCTTCCCGTCAACCGTGCCAAGGATGCGTCCTATAGTCAGGACCGGTGGGACAAGTACCTCGATACCGGAAATATCTACGTTCAGGGGATCGGCAGAGCTGGTAGTATAACGATCAAAGACGTCCCGCATTCGGAAGCAGTCCACCGGATGATCCAACAACAGATCGCGAACTCGGAGCAAGTCGACGACATGGGCGGGATGCAACAACGAAACGCCCGGCAGGGGAACGCGGTACACTGAGGCGGTCTGCCCTGACTGATCGCCGGTCGATCACTCGGCGATGCGTGATCGACCGGTAACGACTCATAGCAGTCCGTATGAGACTCCCCTCGAGTGAAGCAGACGCCTCGGTCGGCCTCTCCTCACCCGCACTTTCGAAGAAACCAATAGTTACTTAGCGACGAACACTCCTTGTTCGGATACCATGTCAGTCCTCTCGACGGAAGACGAAGGGAAGTTTCTGATGGACGTCAGGGGCGAACAGATCGGGATCGTCACCGAGATCGACCCAATCGAGCAGGTCGCCTACGTCGACCCCGAGCCGACCCTTACCAACGCGTGGATCCAGAGTCTCGGTCGCGGCGGCGCCGGCGAAGACGACCTCGAGATTCCGGCCGATAACATCGAGACGATCACCGACTCCGAGGTTCGCGTCGATGCGGACCTCAGTAGCGAAGCCTGATTCCGAGAACGCGGATCCGGCGACCGACGGCAGAACCCGTGTGATCGGTTCCAAAGCCGGAACTGACCGTTTCTCTCCAGATCGATGTCGAAAAGCGAAATTCGGTTTCATCCGACGGTCGCCGCCCTCTACGATCCGGTCCAGATTTACTTCGAGCGGTTCCAAGCGCCCGCACACCGGACGTACTTGGCGGACGGTCTCGAGGGTTCGGTTCTCGAAATCGGCGTCGGAACCGGAGCGATGGTTCCCTACTACGACTCGGAGAGCGATCCGGCGGTCGACGTCTACGGCGTCGAACCTGACCCCGGCATGTGGCGACGGGCTCAGGCTACCGTCGCGGAACACGACGTCACGATGACCGTGATCAGCGGCCGCGGTGAGACGCTCCCGTTTGCGGACGAGACGTTCGATTACGTGATCGAGAGCGGACTGTTCTGTTCCGTCCCGTCGATCGACGCCGTCCTCGAGGAGATCGCTCGCGTCCTGAAACCCGACGGCGAGTTTCGGTTCTTCGATCACGTCCGGTCCGAGGGACTCGTCGGCCGGAGCCAGGACGCGCTGACGCCGCTGTGGCGCCAAATTGGCGGCAACTGTCACCTCGATCGAACGATCCTGAAGACACTCGAGGAGAGCGAGTTCGTCCGGGTCGAGTCCGCTGAACGGCGTCAGGTGGGTCACTGGCCGATCAGGACGTTCGTTCGGGGCATCGCGACGCCGGCGGACATCGGGACCGATACCGAGACGAACTGAACGTCTCGAGCGTAACGACTCGGGACGAACCCGATTCGGAACGTCCAGCGGACTCGAGAAGTAAGCGCTTATATGGACGGAGACGACAGTGCGAGCCAATGATCCCCGGCGCGGCCGAGTACGGTGTCGACGTCGCGATCGCCGAGGAGGCGATCGACGACCTGCTGGCGGTCGGGCCCGCCAACGTCGAGACGCCGTCGGAACTCACCTTCGCGCGGAACGTCTTCGTGCCGTTGACGACCGCGTGTCGGTACACCTGTACCTACTGTACCTACTTCGATCCGCCGGGACAGGCCTCGTTGCTCAGCCTCGAGGAGGTACGCGAGATCTGTCGCCAGGGCGCCGACGCCGGCTGTACGGAGGCGCTGTTCACCTTCGGCGACGATCCGGACGACCGCTACACGGAGATCCACGCCCAACTCGAGGAGTGGGGCCACGACTCGATCCACACCTACCTCCGCGACGCGTGTGAGGTCGCACTCGAGGAAGGGGTACTCCCGCACGCGAATCCGGGCGACCAGACGATCGAGCAAATGGCGGAAGTCGCTGACGTCAACGCCAGCATGGGCGTGATGCTCGAGTCGACAGCCGCGGTCGACGCCCACGCGGGCCCGCGTCGGAAGGAGCCGGGTCAGCGCCTCCGGACGATCGAAAACGCGGGAAAACTCGACGTGGCCTTCACGACGGGCATTCTCGTCGGCATCGGTGAGACGTGGCGCGACCGCGCCGAGAGCCTGCTCGCAATCTGTGAGATGCACGAGCGCTACGATCACGTCCAGGAGGTGATCGTCCAGCCGGTGGTAGACAACGAGCGGTGGTCAGGCGGGACGCCCGACGTGGAGACGATGCGGCGGGTGACGGCGATGGCCCGCGCCGCCTTGCCCGAGGAGGTGTCGGTGCAGGTGCCGCCGAACCTCGCACCCGCGCGGGAGCTGATCGACTGTGGCGTCGACGACTTGGGTGGCGTCTCACCCGTGACCGACGACCACATCAACCCCGAGTACGCGTGGCCGGCCCTGCGTGAACTCGAGGAGATCGCCGACCACGCGGGGGTTCCGCTGGGCGAGCGCCTGCCGGTGTACGAGCGATTCCTGCCGTCGGATCTGCGGACGGATGGCTTCGACGGCGTGCCGGCGGCGGGGACTGGCGGTGGGGCGGCCGGCATCTCGAGTGACAGCGAGCCCGAGCGCGAGTGGATCTCGCCATCGATCCGAGCCGCACTGACGGCCGACGACGAGGCCGGCCGACGGTATCGTGACGTACTCGAGTCGGTCGGGTGACGGCCCACACGCCATTCAAGAGACACTTGCAGACTCGTGAATCGCATTTCACGAGCGGTATAGGAGGAATGCCCCGGGGCTTGACCTCGAGACGATTCACGGCGTGGCGAAGACGATTCGCGTCCCGACGAGTTTCACGCCTGGGTTAGCGCGCACAACGTGGAGGGAGAGACCATGTTCGAAACGCTTCGGCGGTTGACTCGAGAGCCGGATCCGGAAGCCCTGACTGGAATCGTGTCGACGGACGAGGTGGAAGACGCACGAAATGCGGCCGCGCGGTTCGGATGACGTGACGAGAAGCGGCTGACTCGAGCCCGTTATCGTTCGTCCGATGAACCGAGAGATCGTCGTTAGGGACCAGCGCTATCCCCGCCGGGAGCCAAGTCTAGTGTATGAAACTCGCACACGTACAGCTACTCGAGGAGTTCGGTACGCGGTCGCTCGTCGTCCACGGGATCATGGTGATCGCGTTCGCAAACGCCGTGCTGGCCGGGTTGTTCGTCGGCGGGGAGATCGGTCTCGTCTCGTTCGTCGCCTTGCTCAACCTCACCGCCGGGTTGTGGGTCGCCCACTCGATTCACTCGCTCGGGAACGTCGGGCCGGACGCCGACTACCGAGGTGTGATCAACGAGTTGTTCGAGACGGACGGGGGTACCGAGGACGGATTCGACACCGGCCGGTTCGGTCGCCTGCTCGCGCTGATCGCGGCCGTAACCGCTATCGCGCTCCTGACGTCTGCACAGGTGCTCTCGGGAGCGATCTTTTCGATCGCCGTCGTCGCCGTCGGCGCGGTCGCGGTCGTGACCGCGATCGTCGGCTTCCTCATCGCGCTCGGGGCGGCCTACGACGACGCGGAGCGGGCGGCGGCCGCCGACGCCGCTGGCGTCCCTGACTCCATCGACTCCGACGGCGTTGCCTCCGGGGAACAGTATAGCAACAACTAAAACGGGTTACACACTGATAGCCGATCCGTCTGGCGATCAGGTGTGCAATAACGTGCGGTGGCTACTATAGTACCCCTGACAGACTGACTGGGTTGTAAACCAACAAATATCCCGACCCAGCGGCGTGATGCTGTGGGAAATCGTTCGACAGATCTTCGACCTGTCGTGATCAGGCGAGACCTTCGGTCTCGCGGAGCTTTGCACCGCTCAGTGGCGTCTCAAGCTAGAACTGCTGAGCGAAATCATGCGGTGGGTGTCGATTTCGCTCAGCAGTTCTAGCTTGGGAGGGTACTCAGTCACGAGAGTGCTTGCTCTGGCGGGTGATTTCACCGTCGTCGGGCTGTGCCCGACTGATTGAGGGATCTTCGATCCCTCTCCGTTCACGGCGAAGACGAGATCACGACTCCGCTCCTCGCTACTCGGCCGGTACTGGCTCGGGATACTCCCGAACCCAAATGTCGATAATCAGTTTCATCATCCCGAGGACGATCGGGCCAATAAAGAGGCCGACAAAACCGAAGAGCGCGATCCCGCCAAAAATTCCGATGATCGTAATGACTGGACTGAGTTGGGTTCCCCGCCGCATGACAATCGGCCGAAGAATATTATCTACTGTACTGATGATGAGCGCGCCGAAGGCCAGCAATACGATTGCGGGAATAGGACGGCCAACGGCGAACAGATAGATCGATCCGGGAACCCAGACGATCGAGGCACCGACGAGCGGAATCATCGCCGCGACGAACGTCGTCACGATCCAGAAGACGACGTTTCCAAGGCCGAGAACGAGGAACACAGTGCCGAGCAAGACTGCTTGTACTGCGGCAACAGCGGCAGTACCAACCAGCGAGTTGTGGATCAGCAGATCGGTCCCCTCGAGCAGTTCCTCGCGAACCTCGGGCTCGAGCGGTAAGACGGTTCGAACCCAGGCAAGAGCTTGGTCGCCGTCTTTGAGCAAGTAGAACAAGACGAAAAATAGGATGGTGAACCCGATAAAAAGCTCTGGCAGTCCCCCGACGATACTGAAGAGGTTTCCAGCGAGGCCTCGCGCACCCGTTCTGACGACGCTACTGAACGCATCCTGGAGGGCTGCGAGATCGACCTGAACGCCGAACCGTTCCGCAATGACGTCGTCGATTTGGGAGATATCTTCGGGGTCGAACGCTGTAAAGAGTTGTCGGGCCTGATTCGCCGCAACGCCGAGGATGACGACGATTGGAAGGACGATCAGAAAGAGTCCGATGAGAATCGACAGGGCGGCAGACAGTGTTGCACCGAATCGTTGTAAAAGCCGATTGTTGATGGGAGAGAGCGTGTAAGCGAGGATGACGCCGATCAGAATCCAGGTGACAAACGGTAAGACAATCAGTACGGATATCAGTCCGACGAAAACCGAGATCAGCAGGAAGAACCGTTTCGAACGCTTCGATTCGACACTCATCTTTTCATGAACTGCATCCGGTAGTGGTTCCGTCGGCGAAACTGGACCTTCTGACTGTTATAGACCCGTGAGTGACACGACGAATCAAAGTACTCCCTAGAAGCTATTATAAGCGGTTCGTGGCATCGGTGACACTCATCGGTCGATGATCGTCTGTTAAAATCGATATGAGCCGTCAGTGGGTGCGAGTCCCCATCGGTTCCCGAGCAATCCGTCGATCTTTCGCCCACGAACCGATTGTGCCACCCATGGCGCGGGAAACGGCGATAGTAACAACTGAAACGATTCACACACTGATCGCCGAGCTCACGGGTCACGTTCGTTCCCCGTTCGCTTTCCCGCGGTTCTCGCTCACTTCGAACCGCGCTCGCTCCGAACCGCACTTTTCGTCTGGCGATCAGGTGTGCAAGACCTGCAGTGGCTCCTATAGAACGCGAGCGTCAGCAGGCCGAGGACGAGCATGCTGAACGATGCGACGAGCCCCGGAAAAACAGGACCGCAAGCGTTGCGAGGACGAATACAATGAACGAGTCCAAAACGGTGGCGATCCCACCGTGGGCCGCGTCGGAGCTGATCGTCCCGAAAGCGAGGTATCCGGCAATGAGGCCAATGAGAACGCTGGTTCCACCCCAGTCCAAGAGAACGACCGAGGCCCCCGAGTCGACGTAGACGAGACCACTAATGAACCGTAACACGAGCGTTACGGCGAATCCAGCTATGACCGCGGCCCAGCTCACCGATATGGTCGGTCGTTAACAATCTGACGAGAAATGTGGATCTCGTTTCGCGCGATTCGAATAGTCTGACCGGACGGACGGGCTGTTTGTTACGATAGATGGAAAATTACTGAGGTGTTAGAGAACCCAACGAAATGTAGGCGTTCCCTGCAGGCCATTTTCAACTACTGGTAAGGGAAAATGAACGTTCCGTCGTCGACTTACTCGCGCTCGCCCGCGCCCAGCGCCGCCTCGCCGACCTTTTCGTGGCCCTCGATGACTTCTTTCCCACCCATGTACGGGCGAAGCGGTTCGGGGATCGTCACCGTGCCGTCCTCGTTCTGGTAGTACTCGAGAATCGCGACCATCACCCGCGGGAGTGCGAGCCCGGAGGCGTTTAAGGTGTGCAGATACTCCGCCGACTCGTGGCGCTCGGGTCGGTAGCGCAGGCCGGCGCGTCTGGCCTGGAAGTCCTCGAAATTCGAGGCGCTCGAGACCTCGAGCCAGCGCCCGCCCGCCTCGGGACCGTCCTCGAAGTCGTCGCCGGGTGCCCAGACCTCGATGTCGTAGGTCTTCGCGGAGGCGAAGGTGAGATCGCCGGTACAGAGTTCGAGGATGCGATAGGGGAGTCCGAGTCGCTGGAGGACCGCTTCGGCTTCCTCGAGCAAGCCCTCGAGGCGGTCGTAGCTCTCCTCGGGTTCGACGAAGTTGACGAGTTCGACCTTGTTGAACTGGTGGACGCGGACGATGCCGCGGGTTTCGGTGCCGTGCTCGCCGGCTTCTCGCCGGAAGTTCGGCGTGTAGGCCTGGTGTTTCAGCGGTAGATCGTCTTTGAGGAGGATCTCGTTTGCGTACATGTTGGTGACGGGAACCTCCGCGGTGGGACAGAGCCAGAGGTCCTCGTCGTCGTACGCTTCCTCGTTGTCGCCGCCGAGGCGGTAGGCGTCGTCGGCGAACTTCGGGAGCTGACCGGTTCCCCGCATCGACGCGCTCTTGACCGGGATCGGCGGGAAGAGGTCGACGTAGTCCTGCTCGCGATGGACGTCCATCATGAACTGGACCAACGCGTGCTCGAGTCGGGCGCCGTCACCTTTGAGGAAGTAGAACCCGGAGCCGGTCGTCTTCGCGGCGCGTTCTTCGTCGATGACGTCGAGATCCTCGCCGAGTTCGTAGTGGGGAACGACCTCGTCGGGGAGTTCGCGCAGGTCGTCGAAGCCCCAGCGTCGATCCTCGACGTTGTGTCGTTCCTCGAGCCCGAGCGGGACGCTCTCGTGGGGGACGTTCGGAACCTCGAGGAGGCGTTCCTGAAGTTCGTCCCGAAGCTCGTCGGCCTCGGCCTCGACGGCGTCGATCTCGTCTTTGAGATCTCGGGATCGGTCGATCGCTTCCTCGCGCTTTTCTTCGTTCCCTTCGGCGACGAACTCGCCGATCTTCTGGGTGATCTGGTTGCGGTCGTGTCGGAGGTCGTCGCCGCGGGCTTTCAGCTCACGCCACCGTTCGTCGATCTCGAGGATCCCGTCCAAGTCGACGTCCGCACCCCGGTTCTCGAGGGCGTCGCGTACCTCGTCGGGATTCTCGCGCAGGTAGGTCCGGTCGAGCATTTGCCGGGAATTCATTGTGCCCGGGCAAAACCGTGTCGGAAGGCGTCGTTCGACGACGAACCGTGCCATCGGTTCTTCGGACCGGTGAGACGTGATCCGTCGACCCGCGACGACGCGGGAAACGTTTTTTTCGACGCGGGACGCTGGTTTCGAGTATGGACCCGCTCGAGGGCGAAGCGTCGTCGGTATCGGTCGAGTACGAGCCCGTGAGTGTCAAGGATATTCTCGTCGAGATGAAAGACACCGCAGAGCTGTTGATCGACCTCTCGTATTCGGCGGTGTTACACCGCAACGAGGACCTTGCGAGGGAGGTGCTTCGCCTCGAAGAGCGAATGGACGTCCTCGAGCTCAAGGGTCGGATGAGTCTGATGATGGCGGTTCGCAACCCCGACGACGCCGAACAGCTCGCGCCCGTACTTGGCATCGTCACCGCGGCCGACGACATCAGCGACGCCGCCGGCGACATCGCCAAAATCGTCTTAGAGGAGATGGGACTGCCGGAGGCGATGCGCGCGGCGCTTCCCGAGGCAACCGAAACGCTCGTCCGGGGCGTCGTCGACGCCGATTCGACGTACGCAAACCGGACGCTCGCCGAGATCGATCTGGAGTCCGAGACCGGCGTCCGCGTCATCGCGCTTCGACGGGGCGACGACTGGTTGCTCAACCCCGGTCCGGAGACGACGATCGAGCCGGACGACGTCGCGTTCCTGCGCGGACCGGATCCGGCGATAGAAGACGTATACGAGGAACTAGCCGGAGATTCCTACGAGTTGCCGGTCGTCGACGCACCCGACGTCGACGATCTCGAGCGCGCCGTCGACACGATCGTCCACATGAAGAATCTCTCGGAACTCGCGGTCGACCTCGCGTACAGTAGCGTCCTGTTCGATAGCGAGAATCTCGCCAAAGAGGTCAGAAATCTCGAGGTCGAAGTCGACGCCCTCGAGTCGCGCTTCGAGGCGTGGACGCTCCGGGCGGCCGCGGACGCCGAGGATCCGATCGCGCTTCGCGGGCTGATCCGCCTCGGAAACAGTACGGAGGTGATCAGTGATGCGGCAGTCGACATCACCGAAGGCGTCCTTCGCGACCTCGACGTTCACCCGGTCGTCCAGCTCGCGGTCCAGGAGAGCGACGAGATCATCACGAGCGTCGAAGTCGAAGCGGGAAGTGACCTCGACGGCACCGCGGTTATCAGCGGCGTCCCCGACGCGGAATCGACCATGTCGGTGATCGCCATCCGCCGGCCGGGCGACGGCTGGCTCCTCGTCGGCGATTCGGACGTGGAACTTCAGGCCGGTGACGTCCTCATCTCGAAGGGAACCCGCACGGCCGGCGAAGCGTTCGACGCGCTTTCGGCGGCGTGACCTCCGATTTTCGCCCCAGGGCCGTACCCACGCCCGACCGCTCGAGTGCGGGTCCACAGACTTCTCGACGTCTCACCACGATGGGACGGAAACTCCACGAGAACGGTGACGTTTCGTCTCGCAGGTCGAACGTAACCCCGGGGAGAACACCATAGCGATCGGATACTTTTCACCCTCCTCGGAGGGGCCACTGTCATGGATTCGGACGGGCCGACTGTGCTGGTACTCGACGGCGATTACGATACGTCGCTGGTGATCGCGAGGGAGCTAACCGAGGATCTCGAGGCGACGGTGGTCGGAACGGGGACGATGCGACACAGCCGGCTTCTTCGGTCGACGTATTGCGATTACGTCGCGGTCGTCCCGCCGCCGGACGATCCCGCCTACGCCGACGCAGTACTTGGGGTGATTCGGTCGGCTCGCCCCGACGTGGTCTTGCCGGTCGGCTACGAATCGATGGCGAGCGTCGACGGGATTCGATCGGCGATCCCCGACGGGGTTTCGCTGTGTCTCCCGCCGTCGGATTCGATCCGGATCGCCGTCGACAAGGCGGCGACGCTCCGACAGGGGCGGCAACTCGGGATCGAAACGCCGACGGATTACTCGCGGCGCGTGGCGGACCTCGCGGCAGATGGCCGGTCGGACGTCTCGGGCCACCTCCCGTTTCCGGTGTTCCTCAAGGCACGACGGGAGAACGGGTCGGCGACCACGGCACCCGTCTCCGATCCCGACGCGTTCTGGGAGACCTACGACCGGATCGCGGCGGACGCGCCGCGCGGTGACGTCCTCGTCCAGGAGTACGTCGACGGCTCGGATTCGACGTACGGCTGTGGCGTGCTCTGTTTCGACAACGCGGTCGAACTGTCGTGTGTCCACGAGGAACTCCGGTCGGTGCCACGCCACGGCGGGAGCGGAACCCACCTCCGCCTCGAGCCGGAGGAGTCGGTCACTCGGGACGCAACGCGCCTGCTCACGACGATCGGCTGGGACGGCGTCGCCCTCGTCGAGTTCAAGCGACGGGCCGACGGAACGTTCGTCCTCATGGAGATCAACCCGAAGTTCTGGGCCTCCTACGCACTCGCCAGTCGCTTTGGCTATCGGTTTGCCTCGACCATCGTCGCAGATTGTCTCGATCTGGCCGTCGAGACGCCCGTCGGCTCGCCGACCCAGCACGGCGAGATGGTGTTTCCGCTCCGCGAGTTGCAGTTCCAACTCGAGAACCGAGCGGAAGCCTCCCTCTCCGAGTACGCGGCGACCGTCTGCAAGCGAACCGCGGCCTGGGACGTCGACCGCCGGGATCTGGGTGCCTGGCTGGTTCCGCCGGTTTCGTTCCTGGCGAAGCTTCCAACTATCGACGTTCCGTCCCCGACGAGAGAGAGCGAATCGACCGTACGGGACGAACGCAGGGGGATCGAGGCGTGAGCCGGTTCTCGAGTCTCTCTCGGCTCGGCCGGTCAGTGGATCACGACGCCGGCGGCGAGCGAGTCGATGCCGGGAGCCGCGAGGCGCTCGAGTCGGACCCGTACTACTGGCTCTGTCGAGACACGCTCCGCTATGCGAGCGAACGCGAGTACACCGGCTGGGACTACGCCGACGGGCTCAGTAGCGCCCTCGTTCGGTCGCTCCCGTTCGAACACCGGTACCTGAACCTCGCCGTCCAGGAGACGATCAAGCGCGCGCCGGTCAACCTCCGCCCGCTGTTTCTGGTCGAACAGCGTCGCAACTACAAGGGGGTGGCCCTGTTCGCGCTCGCGAACCTCGAACTCTACGCGCTGACCGGCGAGGCAGAGTACGCCCGCGAGGCCGAAGAACTACTCGAGTGGCTACTCGCCGAGACGAACGACTGGTGTTCGGGCTTCGGCGGCGCCGGCCACCGCCACCCGTTACAGGATCTCTCGAGTGCGACCGCGTCGACGCCGGGGGAAGTTTCCGGGGTCGTGTCGACGGCGTACGCCGTCCGGGCGTTGCTCCGTGGAGCCGACGTTCTCTCCGAACCCCGGTACGCCGACGTCGCACGGACCGCCCGCGAGTTCGTGTTCGAGGATCTGGCGTACACGGAAATCGACGAGGGCGCCCGGATCAACTACACCGCTTCGCGGGACGGCTCGGCCGGCGGCGACTCCTACACCCTGAACGCGAACGCGATCGGCGCTCGCCTCTTACTCGAGTTAGCCGATCGGTTCGACGACCGACGCTCGCTCGAGGCGGCGACGGCGATCCTCGACTACGTCGCGAGCACGCAGACGGCCGTCGGCGGCTGGATGTACACCGACCCGCCGACGGCTTCGCACCTGTCGATGGACAGCTTCCACAACGGGTTCATCCTCGAGTCGTTCCTTCGGTACCAGAAAGTCACTGGTGAAGATCGGTACGCGACGACGCTCGAGCGCGGCCTCGAGTTCTACCGCGAGCGGCTGTTCGACGGCGGTGCACCGCGCTGGGACGAATCGAGTACGTACCCCAGAGACGTCCACGCGGCCGCACAGGGGATCGTCCTCTTTGCCGAACTGGGCGACCTCGAGACGGCCCGCCGGATCGTCGACTGGACGCGCGAGGAACTCCACGCCGGCGGCGGCCAGTTCTACTACCAGAAACGCCGGTTGTACACGAAGCGCTTTACCCTAATGCGATGGTGTCAGGCCTGGATGGCATTTTCGCTCTCCCGGTATCTTCGGCGACGGCGCGAACTCGAGTGACAGGTCGGTGGGTGATCGAGCGCACCGTCGACTCGAGCCCATTTCGATCGCCGCCTCGAGACGTGTAAGGCGGCTGTACTCTCGGAAGCCCGTTCGTAATTATGGTGACGTCTCCCGAACCGCTGGCGTAGATGGGGCTCGACGTTCGTCACGTAGACAGTATCGAGGCGGTCAACCGAAATCAGTGGAACAACGTCGTCGACCAGTCGGATCTCAGCTGCGTCTACCACCGCTACGAGTGGCTCCGGGCGGTCGAGGAGGGGCTCTCCCACGAGCCGAAACACCTCGTGGTCTCGAAAAGCGGGAACCCAATCGCCGTCTTTCCGAACTTCGTCACCGACCTCGGGCGAATCAACCGGCTGAGTTCGATCAGGCCCGGCTACGGCGGCCCGGTGACGATGACCGACGAGGAGGAGGCGCTCGAGTTGCTCCTCGATTCGGTTGAGGCCCTCTGTACGGGCCGAATCCTCTTCGACGAGATCAGGGCGTACGACCAGAACTACGTCCGCTATCACGAACTGCTCGAGGCGAAGGGCTACCGGCCGACGATCCTCACCTGTCGGTTCACGCTCGACCTCTCGCTCGGCTGGGAGACGCTGTTCTCCGAGATGGACAGCGAACGTAGGCGGGGGATCAGACGCGGCCACGACTACGACTTCGAGGTCGTCGAAGAGGATCTCGACGGGTCGACGTTAGAGGATTTCTACCGCGATTACGCGGCGGTGGCCGACCGCGTCGGTCTCCCGACGCATCCGCGGTCCTTTTTCAGGGAACTGCACGAATTCGACGATCGGATCGTGGTGTTCTCGCTTCGCGTCGACGGCCGAACGCGGGGCAGGTACATGTACCTGTTAGACGAGGAGCAGTCGACGCTCCAGCACCTCTTTACGGCCGTCACGGAGGACCACTTCGAGTATCACGCCCCGGAACTGCTCCACGAACACGCGATCAAGTGGGGGATCGAGGAGGGGTACGACACCTACGAACTGCGCGGGTCGCCGCCGGATTTCCGAAACGGCGTCTTCCGGTTCAAGGAGTACTTCGGCGCGGAGACGATTCCGCTGCTGGTCTACGAGCGCGGCCACCCCGCCCCCGCGTTACCGGTATTGAACGCCGGGCGGACGATTTCGAGACGGCTCGAGTCCTGATATCGGCGGAGTCTCGGTGCCTGCTCTCGAGAACCGACCTGCCAGGCGGTGGCGGTCGACCGATAGCTCGAGCGAGTCCCGCGAATGGTCACGTCCTAGCGTCGCCGACGGTTGCGGTGCGCTGATCGTCCCCTCACCCATCGCTCTACCACGGTAGGCGATCGCGACCGGTTGCCTACGCGGCTTCTGAACCGCTTTATTCCACACAAGGTTTATAGGAGTGTTAACGTCTCGTCCGGATATGGAAGATGAGCGCGAGCAGTCCGAAAAAGCGACGCTGGAGATGACCGAGCAAGATCTTCACCGCATCGTTCAGGATGCCGTGGAGAACGCAATGTTGAATCTCGTCATATTTGCGCTCGTGCTCGGTTTCGCGGCCATACTGATCTGGTACGGAGGACAAATGGCCCTCACGATGGCTGACCCGTTCTCCACACTACTCGGGATCGCACAAGTGCTCCTCGGGTTTGGACTGATGATCTGGATCTCGAAGAAGTAGTGCGAGAGCAACAACCGCAACAATTCACACACGAAATCCACACATACCAAACCGTACGTTATCCGCGCCGTTCGATCGACCTCGGCGACGTCACCGCTTCCACGACGGCTCACTGTCAATAGTTTCGGGAAATCGCCAATAGATATAGTTCACTCAACGCAATAGTTCGTCCTGGAAGTCATTGTCTCAATCGGTCGCGAGGGGCATGCGCTGAAATGCCCCGGGTGCTGGAACCACCCGAGACGTGGCTTCCACCGTGCGGCCGAAGCCATGATTGCGTATCCGCTCGCGGGACATAAACGTCCTGCACGAGAAACCGCCCGACTGCGTCGGGGAGCGATGCGTCTCGAGGCGTCGTTCTACGGATTCGTCACTCGAGAGACGACTCGCTGGGGGATGACCGACGGACCGCGACCCGTCTCGAGGGTCGAGCCGTCGGCAGGGGACGACGATGCGTCTCGCCGCGTTCGCTCGAGCGGCCCGCGCTCTCTCGAGGCGTACCCGCGCGTTCCCGCCGATCTTTCTATCCACCAGTGAGGTGTGAAAAACAGGACGAGAGAGTGACATCCTACAACGTCGTGCGGAACTCCTCCCTGTCGTCCCACTGGTCGACGCGTTCCCGGACTGCCGCGTCTTTTTCGAACAACGACCGTAGCGATGACGCAACTGCCCGCCGGACTCGGTATTCGTCGTCATCAGACAGCCGGTATGCGAGGGTGAGTGCGTGCTCGTTTTCCCGTCCGTAGGCACCCCCGATTGCCTTGGCGACGTTCCACCTCGTCCGCACGTTTTCGGAGTCGATCCACCGGTCTAGATACGTTCGCCCGACTGCTGGGTCCTTGTTTGCGACGAAACTCACGGCGAATCCGCCACAGCTTTTCTGTACGTAGTCGTTCGAATCCGACACCAGATGATCGAGAATCTGGAGCGCCGGATCGACGTGGTTCGCAGAGACCCCCATTAGGCCGACCTCACAGGCTCGACGAACGTAGTTATCGTCGTGTTCGACCCACTCGTACCAGGTCTGCTCGACCTGCTCGAACGAGTGGGCGTTGGCGTATTTGAGTGCCATCGCGACGCGCTCTCGGACGCGCCAGCTTTCGCTCCGCGAAACCTCCTCGAGGTAGTCGAGTCGTTCCGGCAGTTCGTCCTCGGCGACCGCCTTTCGGGCCCAGGCTTCGACTTTGAACGCCGCCTCGTCCGGATCTGTCGCCTCGAGCGTCTCGATATCTTCCCACCCGTGGTCACGGTAGTACCGATCCGCCAGTTCACGGATCTCCGGGAGGCCACAGCTATTCAGATCCTGGTCCATCGTTTTCTGCTCGTTCATCGCACTGACCAGTAACAATTCCGCTGTTAGTGAAGTACAGATAGTTGGGAAAGGAAGTACAGTGCCACCAGGGAGGCGAACCCGATCCTCCCAATTCGGAGGGCGGCGGCCAACCGCTGGCGCCGTTTGGGAAGCAATTCGGGTACACCCACCAATACCCACAGTATCCCCAGAAGAAGGCTCGCGACTGACAGGAGGCCGTGATCGTCGCCCGCGTAGGCGTACAGCCCGAAAAAAACGAGACCGACGGCAACGCAGCTCACTCCGGTTCCCAATCCAGCGGGTTCGCTGAACAACCTCGCTTTCACTCGTTCCGTCGCTGACTGGTTGGTTGACACGAGATAGCTCATCCGAGACTGCCCACTCACATATGATTTTCCACTGAATCGTCGTGGACGAATGTATTGTACGGGAGCGAGTTGGCAAGCCCGTCTTCGGCCGTCACGACACCCGACCGCCGGGAATCACCGTCTCGCCGACCGCTCGAGCGGCGACGCCGAGATTCCGCTTTCCACGGTTGAGGACCCAGCGCTTCCAGCGCTCGCCGTAGGGGACGAACTGTGCGACGTCGTGTTCGCGTGCCAGGTCACGCTGGGCGGCCGGCCGGACACCCATCAACATCTGAATCTGGAAGTCGGTGCCGTGGCGGCGTCCGAGCGCCTGTGCGTACTCGATCATCGCGGGGTCGTGAGTCGCGACGGCGACGGCGTCCTCACGCCGTTTGAACGCCCGCTCGAGCAGATCCCGGTACGCCCGGTCCCGTCGCTCGGGATCCGTGTACGCGATGGCCTCGGGGCGAGGGTACGCACCGCCCTTGACGAGTCGCAGGGCCGCGTCGGTATCGACGAGCCGATCGAGATCCTCTCGGGTGCGATAGAGGTCCGCCTGCAGGCAGACGCCGATCCCGTCGCCGTCGGCCGCGACGAGGTCGACGGCCGCCTCGAGCGTCACCTCGACGGTGCCGTGTTCTTCCATGTCGAGCCAGACGAAGACCCCGCGGTCGCGAGCGCGTGAGACGATCCCCTCGAGTTCGGTTCGAAAGAGGGATTCGTCCAGATCGAGTCCGAGCTGGGTCGGCTTGACCGAAATCGCGGCCTCACCCTCGAGGGTGGCGAGGCGGTCGGCGAGCGCACGATACTCCGCGGCGTCGGCCCGGACGCTCGCCCGGTCGTCGTGGTGGGAGCCGAGCAGGTTCAGCAGTGGGACGACTCCCTGGCGGTCTAACCGGCGGGCACACTCGAGTGCCTCGATCGCTCTCTCGCCGGCGACGAAGCGGTTCGCGACGGGCGGGATCATAGCGAACGAACCAGCCTCGAGCGGTTAGTTAGGGGGCCGTTTCGGTTCGCTGTCCCGGTCGACCTCGACGAACACCGTACCGGAACCGTTCTGCGACACCACGCCGAATGTGAACAATCAGCACGAAGGAAAATTTATAGTCCACCACCCCTCAGTCAGGCCAACCGAGTCGTCGGTACCGGACTCGAGTTCCAATGAAGATCCTCACCTGCAACGCCGGCTATCTGCTCGGATACGGGAACGTCCTCGGAGGCTACGTCCCGCCACCGGTCGGGGCGGTCCTCGGGGATGCCGAAGTCGAGCGCCGAAAACTCGAGCAACTCGCGTCGGTCATCGACCGCGAGCGACCCGACGTGGTGTCGCTCCTCGAGGTCGACCGTGGCTCACATCGAACCGTCACCGACTGTCAGTTTCGAACCATCCTCGAGTCGCTCCGGGAGCGAGGGCTCTCCTACGGCGGCGAGGTCGCCAACAAGTACGGCAACGGGGGAGTCGTCGAGTCGGTGCCGTTTTTCGGTCACCTCGCGAACGCGGTTCTCTCGCGGTCGGAACGCCCGACGACGGCACACTATCTCTCGGCCGGCCGCAAGCGCCTCGTCCTCGAGGTCGAACTCGCGGCCGACACCCTCCTGTTCGCCGTCCACCTCTCGCTCGGTACCCGAAGCAGAGCCCGGCAGTTCCGCGAGCTAGCGGAGTTGATCGAGCGACGAGCCGGAAGCCGTGACGTGATCGTGACGGGTGATTTCAACACCTTCGACGAGACCGGCGAACTGGCCGAGTTCGCAGGTCGGACGGAACTCGAGCTCCGCGTTCCCGGCGAAACCATTCCGAAGCGACCGCTGGACGACTACCTCGTGGCCTCGCGAACGCTCGATCTGTTCCTGTGTTCGCCGACGGTCTCCGTCGAGCGCTGTGACGTCCTCGACGTCCAACTGTCCGACCATCGACCGATCGTCCTCGAGACGAACGGGTGACCGGTCGGTCCCAGGACGATCGAAACTCGATGGGCGCTCGAGGCGAAACCAACGTTGGTGAATGAGTTCGGGAGAGGTTCCTGTTAGATTAGCAATAAATTACACCCTCAATTCAATATCCCCGGAAGAATAGAACGCGTGATGAGCGAAGTCGAAGTCGAGCCCTCCCTCGGACTACTGAGTACGAACGGCATCGGCCGTCGGATACAGGAGGGGCTGACGGAGCTGTTCGGCGGTAACGGAACGGTGTATCTCGTCAGCGGCTACTTTACGTATCAGGGATACCGCTCGATCCGAGCGGACGTCGTCTCGTTTCTCGAGCGCTCTCGGGACAACGAACTGGTCGTCATCGTCGGTCCCGCCTCCGATCAGTTTTCACCGCGAATCGCGTACGACCTCTGGACGCTCGACGACCACGATCAGGTACAGTTGTACAAGCAATCGCGCGGTCTCCACGCGAAACTCTATCTCAGAGATGGGCCGAACCCGACGTGTATCATCGGGTCCGCGAACATCACGCAGGTCGCCTTCGAGTACAACGTCGAGTTGAACCTCCAGCTGACGCGGGAGCGTCCCGATCACCCGGACATCGAGCCGTTTCTCGAGTGGCTCGAGGAGATCATCGCAACGTCGAAGCCGTTGCGTCGGCGTGACCTCTTTCCCCCGGTTCTCGTCGGCAGTTCGTTTGTCAACTGGTCGAACAAAGCTCGATTGCTCCCGATGCGCAACGTCGTCCTTCGCGTGATCCCCATCCTGTTGTTGCTGTTCGTACTCGCCGGGTTGTTTCGACTCGTCTAGTTCGAATCCCGTTCACCGCTCGAGGACCGAAAGTCGACGGCTCCCCCGCGAGAGCGATCAGAACCCGAGGACGAGCGCCGACACGCCGATGAAGATGACCATGCCGAAGACGTCGACGACGTTGGTGACGATCGGAATCGTCGTGTCGTCGGGGTCGATCCCCAGCCGATAGGAGCCGTAGGTGGCGAGGAAGCTGAAGACGACCGCGATGACGGCGACGGACATCCCGCTGACCAGCGAGATCACCAGTAACTGCGAGAGCGGGAGCGGCGAACCGATGACGATGCCGAGCCCGTAGGCGCCGATCGCGAGGGCGGTAAAGATCGTCACCGCGAGCGCGAGAATGGCCGCGATGTTCGCCCACAGCACGCGATCCGTCGGATCGAGTTCGGTCGTCCCCAGGTGAAAGCGCGTCGAGAGTCGGGAACTCAAGATCGCGCCGAGGTTGCCGCCCATGTCGACCATCGTCGGCACCATCACGGCGAGGATCGCGTACTGGCTGAGCAGTTCCTCGGCGCCCTCGAGGGTGATGCCGGCCCAGAGGACGATGATCGAGAGGACGATCAACAATGGGAACATGTTCCCGACGATGCGTTTCCAGTTCCACGTCCCGAGCGAGCCAGCGCCGGTGACGACCATCAGACCATCACCTCGACGAACCCGATCGAGAACAGCATGAACACCATGCCGAAGATGTCACCGAGCGTGGTGACGATCGGTCCGACGAGGTTGTCGGGGTCGTAGCCGAACTTGTACCCAGCGAAGATCAACGCGAGTAGACCGAAGATCAACACGACCGACGTCAGCGCGCCGGCGACCAACATAATACCGACGAGTTCGTACAGCGCCGCGACGTCCCAGCCGAGGACGAGCAGGGCGAGCCAGGTGATGATGCCGATGACGATCGAGATGCCGATCCCGTTGACGAACGAGGCGAGGACGGCGTTGACGAGTCGCTCGTCCCGCGAAAACCGCGGTTCGATCAACCCCTGGTGGAGCCCGCTCGCAATGCGTCCGCCCAGCGCACCGTAGACGTTCCCGCGGGTCGCGAGAAACACCGGGACCATTACGAGCAAGCCGGGAAATCGCTCGACGCTTTCGATCATGCCCTCGAGGACGAGGCCAGCGAACAGTCCACCGCCGAGTGCGATGAGCAAGACCGGAAGCGATTCCCGATAGATCGACCAGAAATTACGCCGAACGCTCATACGGGTGAATCACCCAGTCGACTGTTAAGTTTACCGGGACCGCTCATCCCGGTTCGGGCCGAACTGGCCGAACCGTTCGGAATTCTGAAGAGTCTAATTCGATCGTGTGTACGGCTAACGTGCGAGTAAAACTCATTATTAGTATCAAAGGAAAACAGATTTTAGAGGAACCTAATGACGAGAACGTGCATGCTGTATAGTAATTACAGCGATCGACTCAGTATCGATACGACGATCACCGATGGAGGCTACGAGCGCGGCCCCAGTCTCGAGGAACTGATTCTCGACTTGCTCGAAGGCGAGTTCGCAGGCGTCATCCGGTCCCACAGCCGGGGTGAGGTGTATGGGGGCTGCTGAACAGGAGTTCCACGCGGATCGCGTCGGCGAGGTGACCGACGACGAGTACGTCGCGGTCACCCAGGATACGTTCGTCGGAATGGCGATCGACGAGTTCCGCGCGTTCGAACCGAGACGCGACGAAACGACCGTCTACTATCTGTACGTCGTCGACAACTCCGACCGACTTGTCGGCGTCATGTCCCTGCGGGAACTGCTCAACGCACCCGAAGACGACGTCGTGGAAGATCACATGGTGACCGACCTCCTCACGCTCGACGCCGACGCCGATCCCGAGTACGCGGCCGACGAGATGGCCGGTCGGGACTTCTCGGCCCTCCCGGTCGTCGACGACGACGGCGTGCTCGTCGGCGTCTTGCGGACCGACGACATGCTCGAGGTCGTCGAAGAGGAGGCGACCGAGGACATCTTGAAGAGCGCGGGCTTTTCGTTCACCGACGTCGAACAGTCCCGAAGTTCGGCGATTCTCGAGTCGTCGATTCCACGCATTCTCCGATTGCGGCTCCCGTGGCTGATCGTCGCGCTGGCGGGCGGGTTGCTCGCCGGCGGCGTCATCGACTACCACGAGGAAACGCTCGAAGGCGTCGTCGCGCTCGCCTTCTTCGTCCCAGTGATCATGGACATGGGCGGTAACGTCGGCACGCAGGCGTCGACCATCTTCGTTCGCGGCCTCGCGCTCGGACACATCGACGACCGAAACGCGATGAAACACTTCGCTCGAGAGGGATTCATCGGGCTCATCATCGGGCTCATCATCGGCGGCATCGGCGCGGGTGCGGCGTACGTCTGGCAGAGAAACGAGCCGTACGCGACCGAACTGTCGATCGTCGTCTTCGTCGGCCTCGTCGCCGTCTGCGTCGTCGCCTCGATCGTCGGCTACGTCATCCCGTGGATCATGAACAAACTCGGCTTCGACCCCGCGGCCGCATCCGATCCGCTGATCACGACCGTCAAGGACGTGACCGCGCTACTGATCTACTTCGGCCTCGCGGCGGTGTTGCTGGCTGAACTGCTCTGAGCGCGGGCGATCGCGAATCGAGCCCCACCTACTTTTTTCTCGCCGGCCGTCATTTCCCTCGTATGAGTCGGAACGTTCTCGTTCCCGTCGATGGATCCGCAGCCGCAGAGGCGGCCCTCGAGCACGCACGCGAACAGTTCCCGGACGCGACGGTGACCCTTCTGTACGTCGTGAATCCGATGGCCGACTACAGCCGGCAACGCGCGTATCCCGGATACACGGACGACGACGAGTACTCGAGCGAACGGGAGAAAGGCGAGGCGGTGCTCGAGTCGGCGGCCGATCGTCTCCCGGCGAGTGTGGACGTCGAAACCGAACTCGTCGCCGGCGACCCGACGCGGGCGATCGTCGACTATAGCGAGGAACACGACGTCGACCACGTCGTCATCGGCAGTCACGGACGCGAGGGAGTCGCACGCTATCTGCTGGGGAGCGTCGCGGAGGCGGTCGTTCGTCGGTCGGTCCCGCCGGTGACGGTCGTCCGTCCGCGAGATCGATACCGAAATTAGACGGCGGCGTCTAGTCAGTGAAAATGAACGTGTCGCGCCGCTCGGTCCTCGGCCTCCTCAGCACTGGTTCCCTCGCCGGAATCGCGGGGTGTTCGGTCGTCGACCAGACGTTTTCCCTCCGCCAACTGGTGCTCGCGAACGAAGCGAACGACGAACGCGCCGTCGACCTCCTCGTCGACGCGGATGGTACGCTGGTCCACTGGGCGACAGAGACGATTCCACCCGCAGACGGGACACTACCCGGAACCGTCCAGATCGGCTGTACCTGGCCGATCGACGTCCCGAGTTATCGGCTATCGGCCCGGCTGGACGGCGAATCGGAGTGGGAAAGCTGGGAGATCAGCGGGGGGACGGTCCACGACGACGGCGAACTCTGTCGGCGGATCACGATCGACGAGGACGGCGAGATCACCGAGCAATCGATCACGCCGTGTCCGAGCGATCCGTCCGGCCTCGAGGCGATCGAGTTCACGTGTGACGATCGGTCGGCCAGATAACCACCTCGAACGCCCGTCACTCGAGCGGTCAGTATTCGTCTCGAACGCCCGTCACTCGAGCGGGGAACCTCTCAAAACGTGGCGGCGACGACGAGCCAGGCGACGCCGATTCCCGCGAGCGAAAGCGCGAGGTTGCCCGCCGCGTTCGCGACCGCGAGCCGGCGGTCGCCGCGTTCGTACAGCTGGACCGTCTCGACGGAAAACGAGGAGAACGTCGTGAACGCGCCGCAGGCGCCGATCCCGAGCAACTGAATCGTCGACTCGCCGGCGCCGGCGAAGATCGCCAGCGCGAAGACGAAACTGCCGATCACGTTCACCGCGAGCGTCGGCCACGGGAACCGCTCGCTCGAGAGGCGGAGATAGACGCCGTGGCGCAACACGGCGCCGATGGCGCCGCCGGTGCCGACGACGTGGGCGGGTTCGGGATCGAACGTGACGGTCTCCGAGAGAAGCGGGATCGCCACGAGGCCGGCGACGAACGCGTCGACAACGCCACCGAAGATCACGTCGTCTCACCCCCGCTGTCCGCAGTCGTGGTCGAGCCGCCGGTTACCCGGCGTGCGAGCGCTCGGCTCGCGAGAACACCCGCGAACCCGAGTCCGTAGTTACCCACGACGATGGCGACGAGCACGAGCGGTTCCGCGGGGCCTGCGGTGATCCCAGTCTGGATCGCGAACGTGCTATAGGTGGTCAGTGAGGAGAGAAATCCGGTCGTAAAGACGATCCGCGATTTGCGGTCGACGAGGCCGGTGTACTGGGCCTCGTAGACGACGAATCCGAGCGCGAAACTGCCGAGGACGTTGACGAGCAAGACGGCCAGGACGTCCGGAAAGACGCCGAGTGCGAAAAATCGGAGGTTGGCGCCGGCGAAACCGCCGATGGCGATCAGTGCGAGCGTCTCGAGTCGAACGAGGGGGTGGTCGTCTGCCATGGCTGGTGGTCACAGGGACCGTCAGCCGCCTGCGGGGTCGGACCGGAACCGTCGACGCGGCGAGCGTCGAGGCGACGAGCCGCCACCGAGGGAGTCGGCAGTTGGGTCGGGCGGGCCCCATCGCCCGGATACCGCGGGGTTCTCGAGGAGGCGGTATGAGGATTTCGGAACGCGAACCGAACGGGTCGGATCCGAGTTCCGAATTCGTCGTGACGAAGGAAAAGACCCAAGTTTAGACTGACTCTAAACTGAGGCATGGTCGACGACGTCGCGGACGGGAGGGGCGGATTCGTTCGAGCCTCGTGGGCGAACGTTCTCGGCAACGCGGCGAAGATTCTCGTCGAGGGAGCGGTCGGACTCGCCTTCGGAAGCGTCGCCCTGGTCGCGGACGCGGCACACTCCGTGGCCGACCTCGTCGCGAGTATCGTCGTCCTCGTCTGGGGTCGAAGCTCCTTCGAGGAGCCGGACGACACCCACCCACACGGCCACGACCGAATCGAGCCGCTGACGGCGCTGTTCGTCGGTGCGGTCATCGCGGTACTCGGGCTGTTGTTGTTCTACGAATCCGTCCAGGGACTCGTCTTCCCGGATCCACCCGCGGCTAGCCCGCTGTTGCTCGGCGCGCTCGGCTTCGCGATCGCCGACATGTACCTCGTCTACCGCTATACGGAACTGGTCAACACCGAAATCGGCTCGACCGCACTCGAGGCGCTCGCGACGGACTGTCTGAACGACATCTACACCTCGTTCGCGGCGGTCGTCGGCGTCGTGGGCGTCCTGTTGGGCCACCCGGTGCTTGATCCCCTCGCCGGCGCACTCGTCAGCGTCCTGGTCGTCTATCAGGGCGTCGAGATCGGCCGCGAGAACGTCGAGTACCTCACCGGCGCCGCCGCGGACATCGACCAGCGCACCGAAATCACGGAAACGCTCCGGGACCACCCCGCCGTCGAAGGCGTCCACGATCTGACCGTCTTCTACGACGGCACCGTCCTCGAGGTCGAGGTCCACGTCGAGGTCGACGGCGACATGCCGTTCCGTCGGGCCCACGACATCGAGTCCGATCTCGTCGATCGGCTGCGGGCGGTAGAGGACGTCGGAGATGCACACGTCCACCTCGATCCGTCCGGTATCGGCGAGTGGAAAGATCAGAGTGATGGACGGTAACGAGTACCGGTCGGCCTCGACCAGGTCCGTTACCGAGTGGACTGTACGGTTTACTGTCGGTCATTTCCGGCAGACCGCGACCCTGACGGCGGTCTCATCGGCAAATCGCCACAGGAATCCGTATGAGACGTCGGGACGAAATTCTGCAAGGAAAAGTAGGGACAGATCGACGTGACGCCCCGGTAAAATTAATAACACCACCTGATTTTATAACAACTAGAGAGGCACGACGGCAGAGAAGCGCTGATTCGTCGGGACGGGCGTGAATGTGGTCGATCGACGGCGGTATCAGCCCCAAACGATGGTACCAAACCAACGCGTCTGGCATACGCCGTAGGCCCGTCCGAGAAACGAGTCATCAACACAACCGATACATGACCGACCCATCACGAGCGAGCAACGACGTCGAGACGACGATCACGACGAGTTTCACCGCCCCCGGAACGCCCGCAGAGGTCTTCGAGACGACGCTCGAGGAACTCGAGACCGACCTTCGCCGCCGGGGACTGCACCTCGAGGCGGGCCCGGACGGACGGATCGTCGAGGACGATTTCGAGGTCGGCCGGGTCGACGTTTGGGAGCCCGGCGAGGCCGTCGTCGTCGAGTGGCATCCGACGTCCTGGGAGCCGGCGGCGACGACCGAACTCTCCCTCGCGTTCGAAGCGCTCGAGGACGGGACGCGGGTGACGGTCGAACACCGCGGCTGGGGGCGAGGGATCGACGATCCGACCGACCTCGTCGGCTGGTGTGCCGGCGAACTCGTCGCGCCGTTGCTCGAGTCGACGGCGCCCGATGCGTTCGGCGACTGGCTGACCGACCGCCAGGCACGGGTCCCCGCCGGGGAGAACGCCCGCGAGACCTACAGCGAACCGCAGTATCACTATCCGGCCTTTCACCTCCTCGTCGAGGAGCTCTCGCTGACGCCGGAGGACCGCCTGCTCGAGGTCGGCTGTGGCGGCGGCGCGTTCCTCGAGTTGGCCCTCGAGAGCGGCTGTCGGGCCGCCGCGATCGACCACAGTGCGGAGATGGTCGACGTCGCCCGGCGGACCAACCGCGAGGCGGTCGAGGAAGGGCGACTTCGGATCGAGGAGGCCGACGCCGAGGCACTCCCCTTCGACGACGAGACGTTTACCTGTGCGACGATGGCGAAGGTCCTCGGCCTCCTTCCGGACCCCGTGGCCGCCCTCTCGGAACTCCACCGCGTGCTCGAACCCGGCGGCCGAATCGTCCTCGAGGGGAGCGATCCCGAACTCGAGGGGACGGTCGCCGCTCCGGAACCGCTCGCGTCCCGGCTTTCGTTCTACGACAGCGACGACCTCGAGGCGCTGGCTCGGGACGCCGGCTTCGAAGCGGTCGAGATCGTCCGACAAACGCTCGAACCGTACGCCGAGGAGGCGGACATTCCCGAGGACCACCGATCGCTGTTCGAGTATCGCGCCAGAGTGCTCCGTGCCAGCAAACAGTAGTCGAGCGACGGTATGGCCGGCGAAACCGCCGATCACGGGTCAGATCGGGTTACGATCGATCGAGGGCCGGTTCGCTCGGCTGGACCGCTCCTCGAGACGGGGCGCCGGTTTCCGCGGTCTTGGTTCGGTCGGTGTGATCCGGCGGGCGTGAGAGCGTGACGACCACGGTCGTCCCCTGTGGGCCGGTGTCAGCGAGTTCGACGGCACCACCGTATCTGTCCGCCAGGATTCGGACGAGATAGAGGCCGAGTCCGTGATTTCTCGATTTTCGGTCGAACAGCGACCCGTGCCACTGTTCCGGGATACCCGGGCCGTCGTCGGCGATGGCGACGGCCACCGTCTCCGCCGACGTCTCGACGCTCAGATCGACGTGAGGGGTCCCCGAATCGTTGTGGACGATCGCGTTCTCGAGGAGGTTTTCGAAAATCCGTTCGATGCCGGCGTTGCCGACGACGACGGCGGAGTCAGGGAGCCTCGCGTCGATTTCGGCGTCCGCGTACTGGTCCCGAGCGGCCGAAACCGTTCGCTCGAGCAGTTCCGCGAGATCGGTCGTCGACGTCCGCTCGGGACACTCGTTGGCGTCGAGCAACAGTCGAACGTCCTCGATGACGGCCGTGAGCGCGTCGCTCTCCTGATTGATGGCCTCGAGTCGCGTTCGCGTTCGGTCGTCTCGGCCGTCGTCGATGAGCATCGCCGCGTGCCCGCGGACGATCTGGACGCTGTTGAGCACCTCGTGTCGCAGGAGATCGTTCAGATAGCGGAGGAGTTCGCGCTCGTGTTCGAGCCGGTCGGCGTGGGCGGCGGTGGCGGCCGCATCGACCTCGCGGCGGATCGCCCTGGCCTCGAGAATGGCGACCGTGAATCCGCCGGCCACACCAGCGGTGGCCGCGAGCTGAAACCAGGCGAGTGTCCGGAGGGAACCGGGAGGCGAAAGGAGAACGGCCGCGAACCCGGCGACGAGCGCCGAACCGACGAGGCCGGCGAAACACCAGCCGGCGATTCGCCGATATCGGCCTGGGCCGACGGCGCCGCGCTCGAGTCGCCATCCACCCCAGAGTAGCCACAAAGCACAGATCCCGATCGCACCGGCGCCGAGTGTAACGGCGGCGTCGAGCGTCGTTCGAAACGCGACGAACCAGGACAGAACGACCGCAACGGAGAGCCCACCGACTGCGCTAACGGCGTACGGGAGGCCGTGTTCGATCGGTCGGCGGGCCGACGGTTCTCCGGTCATCTCGAGGATGGCGGTCCGCACGGTACAGGGAGCGGACGTTTCTACCGCCCTTCACAGACCGAAACGTGAAGTTTGTACCGACTTGTCACAGGCTGACACGGGACGATGCGTGGCGACCAGACTAACGCGAGTGGGGTCGCCGTACCCACTCGAAGAAAAATCGGTGAATCGTGACCGCTCAGAGACGGGTCGGTACGTCACGACAGTTCGGAGACGGGTCGGTACGTCACGGCCGCTCGGAGACGGGCGGTCGATCCGGAAGATCGATGCGTACGTCAGGATTTAGTCCCTTCGGCGACGGCCTACTGGTATGGAGCCTGGTTCCGTCCGAGCGGTTACGACCGGCGACTGTACGGACCTCTACTACCTCGATACCGGGATGTACGACACCGACGGCTACGGCGCCGTCTACGTCCTCGACGACGACCGCCCCGCCGTCATCGAGACCGGCATCGGCACCAACCACGAGCGCATCCTCGAAGCGCTCTCGGAGATCGGCATCGCTCGCGACGAACTGGCGGTGATCGCGGTGACTCACGTCCATCTGGACCACGCCGGTGGCGCGGGCTTTCTCGCACGAACGTATCCGAATGCGGACGTCTACGTTCCGGCGACGGGCGCCCGTCACCTCGTCGATCCCTCGGCGCTGGTCGCCGGGACGAAAGCCGCCGTCGGCGACCAGTGGGAGTTCTACACCGACCCCGAGCCGGTCCCGGAGGATCGCATCGTCGAAATCGACGACGGCGACGTGATCGACCTCGGGGACCACGAACTGCGCGTCCACGAGGCGCCCGGCCACGCCTTCCACCAGGTCGTCTTCGAAGACCCCGAAAACGACGCCGTCTTCACCGGCGACGCCGCGGGTCTCTGGGTTCCCGAGCGCGAGCGGATCGTCGAGACCTCTCCGCCCGCCGACTTCGACCTCGAGGAGTGTCTCGCCGACCTCGAGACGATCGCCGAGATCGACCCCGACGTGCTCTGTTACACCCACTTCGGTCCCCGCGAGGTCGGCGACGACCTCGAGTGCGCCTTGGCGGAGTACGCGACCGTCCTCGAGGAGTGGGTCGCCGACGTCGAGGCGGCTCGCGCCGACCTCGGCGACGACGAGGCGGTGATCGAACGGTTCGCGTCGTCGGCCGACCTCGGCGACGTCTGGACCGAACGTAAAGCCAGCGCCGAGGCGGCGATGAACGCCCGCGGCGTGCTCGGCTACCTCGACGACCGGGAGTGATCGCTCGAGCCGAACGGCTCGACGCCGCCAGTGGCGAGGCCGACGACCTCGCCGATGGGCCCGGTGTCGAGTCGGGTCGGAGCGTGATGACGTCGCCGGTGCGTCCGAGTCGGGTGGTGACATCGAGGGTGAACGACGTCACTGGTGGCGTCGAGATCGGACGATTCGGCCCATTCGACGTCTGGAAACGTCGGTTTTCGCCCGGTAATCTCTGCCTATCTTCGTCGGATTGGTACCCATCTCTCGATCGGGGCAATAAACGGCGTTGACTGGGTTCCAAGTTTCATCACGTTTTATCGTACGGGACCCATTCACATACGGGTATGGACTGGCGGGAGGCAGAACGCGAGTACGACGACGAGGTGATCCGCGAGACGACGCTCGGGCGGATGTTCGAGGAGGCCGCCGACCGACACACCAACCGACCGGCCCAGCGGTACAAGGGCGGCGTCTACGATCGGTCACTAACCGACGACGTCGTTCCGGCCGCGACGCCCGGGACGTTCCGGACGCTCTCCTACGCCGAAATGCGCGGGATCGTCAGGACGCTCGCGGCGGGGTTTCGCGACCTCGGTCTCGAGGGCGGCGACCGGGTCGGCCTCTTCGCCGACACCAGAATGGAGTGGGCACAGTGTGATTTCGCCCTGCTCTGTGCTGGCGGCGTCGTGACGACCGTCTACACCGGCTCGTCGCCCGATCAGGTCCGATACCTGCTCGCAGACCCCGACGCCTCCGGCGTCGTCCTCGAGAACGAGGCGCTCCTCGAGACGGTCCTCGAGGTCGAAGACGATCTCGACCTCGAGTTCATCGTCTCGATGGACGAACTCGAGGGGTACGACGACCGCGAGGACGTGGTGACCCTCGGCGAACTCCACGAACGCGGCGAAGAAGCCATCGACCTCGAGACGTATCAGGAGTGGGTCGACGAGCCAGCGATGGACGATCTGGCGAGTTTGATCTACACGAGCGGGACGACGGGACAGCCAAAGGGCGTCAAGCTCACCCATCGCAACTTCCGGTCGAACGTCAACCAGATTCGCAAACGGTACGGACCGCGTCCGGACAAAGACGACGGCCTGCCCGCGATCGACGAGGACGTCCGGTCGGTCTCGTATCTGCCGCTGGCACACGTCTTCGAGCGGACTGCCGGTCACTTTACGCTCTTTGCAAGCGGTGCCTGCGTCGCCTACGCCGAAGATCCCGATACGCTTCAGGAGGACTTCGAAGCGGTGGGGCCGAATACGGCGACGAGCGTGCCCCGCGTCTACGAGAAAATCTACGACGCGATCCGCGAGCAGGCCAGCGAGTCGTCGGTCAAACAGCGGATCTTCGAGTGGGCGACGGGTGTCGGCGTCGAGTATCAGCGAGCGGAGTCGCCCGGTCCGGTGCTCTCGGCCAAGCAGTCGATCGCCGACAGACTGGTCTTCTCGACGGTTCGCGAGACGCTGGGTGGAAACATCGAACTCCTGATCAGCGGCGGTGGAAGCCTCTCGCCCGAACTCTGTCGGCTCTACCACGCCATGGGACTGCCGATCTACGAGGGGTACGGCCTGACCGAGACCGCACCGGTCGTCTCGGTCAACCCGCCGGAGGAGCCCAAGATCGGGACGATCGGGCCGCCGCTTCCAGGCGTCGAGATCGAGATCGACGAGAGCGTCGTCGACCAGGCGGCGTTCGACGATCCCGGCGAGGTCGGCGAACTCCTCGTCCGCGGCCCGAACGTCGCCGACGGCTACTGGAACAACCCCGCCGCGACCGACCGCGCCTTTACGTCCGGAATCCGCGCCAGTGACGGGGGAGAGGTAGCCGAACGAACCGGCGACGGCCAGTGGTTTCGCACTGGCGACGTCGTCCATCGCCGCGACGACGACTACCTCGAGTTCCGCGAGCGGACGAAACAGATCCTCGTCCTCTCGACGGGCAAGAACGTCGCGCCGGGGCCGATCGAGGATGCCTTCGCCGCGAGCGAGGTCGTCGAGCAGTGCATGGTCGTCGGTGACGAACGGAAGTTCGTCGGCGCGTTGCTCGTCCCGAACACGGATCACGTTCGGGAGTGGGCCGAAGGCGAGGGGGTCGACCTCCCCGAGGATCCGGCGGCGCTCTGTGACGACGAACGCGTCCGCGAGTACGTCGGCGAGGAAGTCGACCGCGTCAACGAGGAGTTCGAACGCCACGAGACGATCAAGCGGTTCGAACTCGTCCCGCGGGAATTCACCGAGGAAAACGACATGCTCACGCCGACGATGAAGAAGAAACGCCGCGTCATCATGGACCGGTTCGACGATCGGGTCGAACGACTGTACGACGAACAGTGACTATCGGCGACATCGACGATCGCTAACTATCGAGGCGGCATCGACGAGCAGTAACCGTCGAGGCGACATTTCGGTCGGTGAGCGCCAGCGTGTAATATATCTCTCAGGGTTCCGTACTGTGACCGAATGACGTTTATCGCGGAGTTCTCGATCCAGGCGACGGAGTTCTCGTTCGGTGCCGTCCTCGAGGATCACGACGACCTCGTGATCGAGTTCGAGAGCGTCGTCCCGACCCACCACGGACTGATGCCGTTCGTGTTCGTCTGGGACGGCGGCGGGAATCCGGAGATCGAAGACGAGATTCGCGCCGATCCGGCGATCGACGAAATCGACGAGATCGATCGATTCGACGACGGCGTCCTCTACCGGATCCGGTGGAACGATTCGGTCGAAGGGTTGGCGAGTGCGATACGGGAGTCGAGGGCGACGCTGATCGAGGCGGTCGGCTCCGACGACCGGTGGACGTTCGAGATCCGCTTTCGTGAGCAAGACCGGATCGAACGATTCCAGGAACTCGTCCGGGAGTACGACATCGACCTCCACCTCGAGCGCCTCTCGACGGAACTCGAGGTCGACCCGAGTATGGAGTACGACCTGACCGAAAAGCAACACGAGACGCTCGTAACCGCGTTCGAGGCCGGATTTTTCGAGAATCCAAAACGGTCGACGCTCGACGATCTGGGAACGGAACTTGGCGTCTCGGATGCGGCAGTGACCGGCCGGCTTCGACGCGGAATGGCGAATCTCCTCTCGCAGACGCTGATGCGACGGGAGGGCGAACAGTAACGTCGTTATGTCGAATATCGATCCCGAGAGGGCGTTCCGAATCCTCCGGAATCGGACCGATAGCGCCGGAACGATCGTGCCGATTCGAGCGCCGAGAGACGGGACCCCCACTTGAACATCTAAACTCACTAACGCGTCGGTTCAGGGGGTTCGGTCCGATACGTACGCACAACGGGGGTCCGCCCGGAGACACCAATGAACGAACACGAACGCGAACGAGACGGGTCGGAAAACGTCGTCGTCCGCGTCTCGGTCGGAGAGCACGAACAGCCATCGATCGCCGTCGTCCGAGCGCTCGAGGAAGCGTCCGGCGACGATGCAACCGAGATGCGCCCGTTGTTCGACGTCCTGTCACCGGAATCGCTCGATCGATTGTTCGACGATACGAACACGACGGTTCGGCGCGGAACGGTTCGGTTTCCGGTGGACGACTTCGTCGTTCGCGTCGTCGATGGAACACACGTCGAACTCCGAGAACGGGGCGAAAAGACGGAGGCCTGAGACGGTCTGTTGGGAATCATTTCCGGCGCAACCGCGACTCGGACAGTTGCACCGAGACATCGGCACAGCAAACCGTATGAAACGGGTTACCGTCCCAAGGAACAGTCAACCCTGGCCGGTCGGTGACTGATCGACCGACAGCAGTTCGGACGAGTCGTCGGAAACGCGTTCTCACCGAAAGCATCTTTTCGCCGAGCCCCGGCCTGGCACGCGGTCAGTCGTCGGTACCATCCTCGCTGTCTCGATCCTCCCCTTCGTCTGGCCCATCATCGTCCCCCTGCTGTTCGCCCTCGTCGTCGCCGGCTTCCTGTTGCTCGTCCCCGTTATCACCGTCTTCGTCATCACCATCCTCCTCGTCGCCGTCTCCTTCGGTCGAATCGTCTCCCTGCCCTTCGTCATCGGCCTGGTTCGAGACGAACGTCTCCCCGATACGGACGAGCAACTCGCGCCACTCGAGCGATTCCTCGAGGTAGGCCTCGACCCACTCCGTTTCGATGGTAAACGAGTCCAGAGCCTCGCCGTCGTCGGGGTGGTAGGCGATGGCCTCGAGCCACGCGGCCGACAGCCCGTCTTCGACCACGGTCGTGTACCGATCCGCGATCAGTTCGATCTCGGCGGCGACGTCGTCCTCGCCCGCCCCGGTCGCGTCGTATCCGAGTTCGAGTCCATCGTCGTTGCGGTCGACGGCCACGCGGTCGAACCCGGCGTCCTCGAGTTCGGATACGAGCCAGTCGACGAGTTCGTCGTCGCGCTCGTCGGCGGATCGCTCCTCGAGTTCGCCATCCTCGTCCGACTCGGTCGTCCCCTCGTCGGTGTCAGCTTCCTCCTCCGTACCGCCCGCGTCGGAACCGGATCCGGCACAACCCGCGACGATCACACCGCCGACGGCGGTCAAGAACATTCGGCGTCTCATATCCTTTCTCGGAGAGACATCGTTGTCAAGAGGCGACGAACGATCGCCGTCAACGGGGAAGATACGGGGCAAAATCGGCGGCGGCCCGTCTCGAGTACCGGTCGAAAATTTCGACCGCCTCGTGGCTGTGGTGGTCGACTTATAGTAACAACTGCAACTATTTACACACTGATCGCCGACACGTCTGGCGATCAGGTGTGCAATGACTTGCAGTGGCTACTATAGTTACCGCGAAAAATCCGGGGATGGTCTGTGGTCGGTCGTCTAGCCGAGCACCTGCGAGACGGCGTTGTCGATCGCCGCGGCGACACTCGAGATGACGCTCTCGGGTTCCGCGTCGTCGTCATCGTCGTCATCGTCATCATCGTCGTCGGAGTCGGCGTGGCCGCAGTTGGAGTCGTAGGACTCCTCGAAGCTACTCTCGTCGTCGATGCTCTGTGAACTCTCGCTCTCGGAGTCGGTGTCGGAGTCGCTTCGGGTACTCTCTCGCGTGTCGCTGTCGCTTTCGCTGTCGCTTTGCTCGAGGGTACTCTCGCTCTCGCTGTCGTCGACGCTCTCGGATCGGTCGCTCTCGGTGAGCGAGGAGTCGCTGTCTTCGTCACTGCTCGACTCGGTTTCGACGTCCATGTTCTCGACGGTGTCGACGCCGGTGTCGCTCTCGCTTTCCGTGTCGAGTCCGGAGTCGGTGCTCTCCGTGCGGTCGCTCTCGGTCAACTCGCTTTCGTTCGTCTGGGTGCTCTGGTCGTTCTCGCTGACCGTGCGGTCGCTCGAGGTTTCGCTTTCATCGAACTGACTGCTCTCACGGTCGTCGTCACTGTCGGTCGTCTCGAGCGTGCTGTCGGTCTGTTCGCTCTCGGACTCGCTGGCGTCGCTCTCGCGGTCGTCGAACTCCGCGTCGCTCTGGGAGAGATCGCTCGCCGACTCGCTCTCGTCGACCTCGCTCTCGTCGACCTCGCTCTCGGATCCGCCGCGGTCGCTCTGTGAGGCGTCGAAGTCGGAATCGACGCTCTCGGCGCGGTCGCTGTCACTCTCGGAACTCGAGCGGTCGCTCTGGGTGAGAGTGTTCTCGCTGGCGTCGCGCTCGGATTCGTCGAAGGCGCTCTCGCTCACGTCGCGGTCGCTCGAGCTCACTTCGTGGTCGCTCTCCTCGCTTTCGTCGACCTCGGAGTCGCTCTCGCTGTCGATTCGGTCGAACGTATCGAGGTCGTTCTCTCCGCGGTCGCTCTCGTCGCGTTCGTCGACTTCGGAGTCGCTCTCGCTCTCGGAAAGCTCACTCTCTTCGCTCTCGCTCTCGTCGTGGTCGCTCTCTTCCTCGTCGAGATCGGTTTCGCTGACGTCGCGTTCGCTCGCGGTCGTGTCGCTCTCGTCGAGGTCGGTTTCGTCTTCGTCGCTCTCGCTTTCGCTCACGTCGACCGAACTCGAGGCGCTCTCGCTCACGTCGAGGTCGGAGTCGTCGTAGTCGACGTCGCGCTCGCTGTAGTCGCTCTCGCTCGCCTCGGACGTGTCGTCGCTCTCTTCAGTGTCGCTCGACTGCTCGAACGTGCTCGCACCGCTTTCCTCGGAGTCGCTCTCGCTGGCACTCGAGTCGGCCTCGTCGTGCGTGCTGTCGGAGCTGGATTCGCTCTCGTCGCTCTCGCTGACCGAGCGGTCGACGTCGCTTTCGTCTTCGTCGATCTGTACGTCCGCGTCGTCGACTTCGCTCTGGCTTTCGGTGCGGTCGCTCTCGTCGAGGTCGCTGACGTCGCGTTCGGTCTGGGAGCTGGATCGCTCGTCGCGGTCGTTCTCCTCGAACGTACTCTCGTCGCGTTCGGCGTCGCTGTCACTCGCGCTGTCGCTTTCACTTTCCTCGCGGTCGCTCTCGTCGAGGACGCTCGAGGAGTCGCTCTCGGTGTCGCTTTCGCTTATTTCGGAGTCGCTCGAGTGTTCGCGGTCGTCGCTACTCGTTCGCTCTCGCTCGCTACTGCTTTCTTGTTCGCTTTCCTCCTCGTCTTCCGTCGAAGCCGTGCTTTCGTCGACGGTCTCTCCTTCGTCACACCGATCGTCAACCTGCATGGTAGCGGCCTGACCGGAACTCGCACCCGCGAGCCCGCTCACGCCGGCCACACCCGACACCATCAGGAGGGCAACCAGTGTGATCGCTAGTAGTTTCTGACTCATGCTGTTCTCGGAACCTATTCCGTAGGCCACCGTTCTCTCCGCGTGTGTCCATCAAAAACCGGAGACGAAGCCTCGGGGAGATACGGGAGCGATAGCGTCCTCCCGGGCCGATCGACCGACGAACGACACGTCGTGATCGCCGTCGGATTCGTTCTCGCGGAACCGGCGTCGCGATCCGGCTGAAGCCGTCGGCAGAACTCGTCTCACCATTCCGATCCGTCTGGCGATCGGGTGTACAAGACCTGCAGTGGCTACTATCGTTCGATGGCAAAAAACAGTACAGCACGAACCGTCCTCACTCGAGTTCGCTGACGTCGACGTCGAAGCTCCCCTCGTCGTTCTGGACGAGGATCCCCTTGCGCTCGAGTTCCTCGACGCTGTCGCCGGTGACGATCAACCGCTCGGAGATCGTCTCGCAGTCGGAGTCGGTCGTCTGTTCGCGCTCGGTCTGATCGCGTTCGCTCTGGGAGCGGTCGCGCTCGCTGTCGGAATCCGTCTCGCTCCGGTCGCTGTCGCGCGTCTCGAGCCCGCGTTCGTGTTCGCTGACGTCTCGCTCGTGTTCGCGCTCGCTCTCGTCGTCGCGCTCGCTTCGGTCGCGCTCGCTCGCGTCACGCTCGCTGTCGTGCTCGCTTTCTCGCTCGCGCTCGGTGTCGATATCCTCTCGTTGGTCGGTCCCCGTATCGCGTTCGCGCTCGGTATCGAGTTCGGACGCCGTCCGTTCGTCGCGGTCGCGTTCGCTCTCCGTTCGCTCGTCGGAGTACGTGCTTCCGTCGCGTTCGCTCTCCGCGCGTTCTCGGTCGTTCTCCCGTTCGCTTCGATCACTCTCGGCTCGCTCGTCGTCGCTGTCGGCCGTCTCGAGGGTGCTCTCCTGTCTGTCGCTGTCGGCCTCGTCGTACTCCCGCTCGCTCTCGTCGCGCTCGCTCTCGTCGTGTGCGCGCTCATCGTCGGTCGTGCTCGCCTCGCGCTCGCTATCCTCAACCTCGCTCTCTGCGCCATGTCGGGCCTGCTCGCTCTCCTCGAGTGCCGACTCGAACTGTTCGCTCAGAAACGCCACACTCGAGAACGCGCTTCGGTCTCGCTCGCTCTCCTCGCGGTCGCCCTCCTCGTGCTCGCTTTCGGAACGCTCGGACTCGCCGGTCTCGCGTTCCGCTTCGGTTTCGGCCTCCTCGCTCTCCTCGCTCGACTCGTGGCGCTCGTCGTCGCGATCGAACCTGTCCTCGTCGATCCGATCCGACGCGGCGTCGCTCTCGGTCGTCTCGCGTTCGTCGGTCGCCTCCGCGTCGCGTTCACTCTCGCGTTCGTCGCTCTCGCGTTCGGTTTCCTCGCGGTCGTGTTCGTCGGATTCGGCCTCGTCGACCTCGTGTTCGTCCACACTCTCCTCGCCGTCCTCGGATTCGATCGACTGCGCGTCGTGCTCGCTGGTCTCTCGGTCGAGGTCGTCGTAGTCGACGGCGCGCTCGCTGTAGTCGCGTTCACGTTCGTCCGTCGTCGACTCGCGCTCGTCGGTTTCGCGGTCGCGTTCGCTTCCCTCGCGTTCGCTCTCGGCCGACTCGCCGTCGCTCGCGCTCGAGTCGGACTCGCTGTGCGTGCTGTCCGAACTCGATTCGGCCGCCTCGTGTTCGTCGACGGCGGACTCGCCCTCGCGTTCGGCTTCCTCGCGGTCGACGTCCGTATCGTCGATCTCGTGTTCGGCAAGGTCGCGCTCGCTCTCGGCGAGATCGCGCTCGTCGCGCTCGCTGTGGGCGTCGCGGTGTTCGTCGCGGTCGTTCACCTCGTACTCGCTCCCGTCGCGGTCGTACTCGCCCGCTCGTTCGCTGTCGCTCGCACTCGCCTCGCGTTCGCTTTCGTCGAGTGCGTACGATCCCTCTCGTTCACTGTCTCGCTCGCTCCTGTCGTGTTCGCGTTCGTTCTCCCGGTGGTCGTTGTTCGATCGGTCGCGTTCGCTCTCGCTCTGGCTCTCGCTCTCGTCGAGTTCGCTCGTGACGTCGACGTTCTCGTCGAGCTGTTCTGTCACGTCACAGCGCTCGTCGTCGAGCGTGTAGACGACGGTCTGATCGTCGCCGACGGTGACGACTCCGGTCGCGGCGACGACGCCGCCGACGATCAGCAACGCGGCCAACGCGACGACTCCAAGTTGATCTATCATGGGTCTCGGTACGTCTGTCGCCGATCCGCCGGTCACCCGATCGTCGGTCGGACCGGTCTCTAGACTGTCCGGTGTTCACCGCTCACGCTCAAAAGGGGGAGACGAAGGGACGGGAAGGATCGGCCCGAACGCCGGTGGTCCGGCCGGTATCGGGGCCTCCGACCGGGAGAGAAGAGGCCACTCGCGATGGCTGGAGCCGTTACAATCCCAGCCGAACGTGGCGAGGGCCACCCACCTGCGGTGTCGTTCACCGGTCAGTGATGTCGTTCGCCAGTCAACGGCGCCGCTCGCTGGGGGTCTCCCGACAGCTCGGACAGTAGTAGCCGTGGTACGGATCCCCCCGCTCGTAGGCGGATCCGCAGTCGATACACGGTGCGTTAGCGTGGGATGACATCGTTTCGTGCGTACGTGCCGGTAGCCGGCGAAACCCCTTGTAGAGCCGGTGGCCGAACGCGTCGATCCGGGAACGACGTTCGCCGATCGAGTCGGACGACGGTCAGTCGACTCTCCGCCGAATTGCCGCCTCGGCCCTGGGACGGACACCCGGGCGGAGGCGCGATCGGACCGATACCGACCCCCGGCGGCCACCTCACCCGCCGGATTCGACGACGACCTCGAGGTCGTCGCCGGCTCCGTCCCGCGCGTCGTCGACGGATTCGACGCCCTCGAGGACGTGCTCGGTCGGGTCGACGGGCTCGCCGTCGACGGTCACCGAAATTTCATCCCCCGAATCGGTCGAGAACGTCTCGTCGCCGACGGCGAATCTGTCTTCCGAAAGCTCCATCCCGAGCGTCTCGAGGGCGTACTCGACCGTCACGTCCTCACAGTGGACGTGCCAGACGTCGGCGTTGTCGTACGCGTGGAAGTGGAAACAGCCGTCACGCTCGAGATAATTCGGGTCGTCGAAGTCGACGACGGTCCCGTCGTACTCGACGTGGATCGTCCCGTGTTCGTGGGTTGGAGCCGACGTGTCGGGTTCGACGGCGGCGGAACTTGGCGTCTCGTCCGTTCCGAGTACCACCAGCCCGTAGCCGAGGGCGAGTGCCACGAGGACCGCGACGACGCCCGCGTAGAGGAGCACCGTTCGCCCGTTCGCAGTATCGTCGGCTCCTCGGCTCGAGGCGGTGTCGACTCCTCGGCTCGAGGCAGTGTCGACTCCGAGCCGACGCCGGTCGATTCGACCCAGTTCGTCGCGGTGTACGCGCTCTATGTGGCGGTCGTACGCCGCCTCGGGGACGGGCTCGCCGCAGTACGGACAGCGTTCTGTCATCGGATCTCACCTGCGAGAGGCCGCGGATAAAAAAGAAGACTGGTCGAACGATCGGGGCGGTCCTTCGCCCCACGCGAGACACCGCTTGCACGCGTTTCTCCCCGTTCTTCCGGCACCGTTCACCCACCGTACTTGAGCCGTGGCGACCGCTTTCGACCATGGACGCTGTGGACCGCCGAACGTATCTCGCCGTTCTCGCTGGCGGGACGCTCGTCCTCGCCGGCTGTTCCGGCGAGGAAGAGGAACGCGAGGACCCGTCGCGGGAGGACTCAGACGAGGGCGAATCGAGCGTCGACGAAGACGAAACGAACGGCGAGGGCGGCGAAAACGGCGAGAACGGAGAGCGCGAAGAGACCGAGGATGACGAGAGCGAAGCGGCCGACCGGGAGATCGGAGAGCGCATCGAGATCGACGAGTTCGCCGCCGTCGTCGCCGATTTCGATCGCGTCGAGGAGTTCCGTCCGAGCGGGATAGACGACGATTCGCTCGAGCCCGACGACGTACTCGAAGCGAGCGACGGATCGGCGTTCGCCGTCGTCGACGTTGCCGTCCAGTACCACGGCGACGAACCGGTCGTCGACGTCGACGAGTCGCTGGCGGTCGCGCTGGTGGACGACGACGGCGAGGAGTACGAGCGGATCGAGGCGTCCGACGAGTGGTCGTTCGACCCGACGGTCGCACGACTCGCACCCGGCGAGGTCGTCCGCGGGGAGCTCGGATTCGAGATCGACGACGCGGCGGACGAGTTGGTGCTTTCGCTCGAGTCGACGGTGGCAGACGACGTCGTACTCGTCGACCTCGAGTCGGCGGTCGGCGAGGATTCGGCGACGGTTCTCGAGCAAGAGTTAACCGACGTCGCCGGCGTCGGGAGCCAGGTCGAGGCCGCGGACGTCGAAATCACGGTCGCGAGCCTCCAACAGGGGAACAACCTCGGCGGGTTCATGCAGTCCGAGGAGGGGTACGATCTCGTCGCGCTGGGAATCGTTCTCGAGAACGAAAGCGGCGGCGAACGTACCCTTTCGACGGATCAGGCGCAACTCGCCGACGAGTTCGGGCGTCGGTACCCGGAGGATCCGGGAGCGCTACGGGCGCTCGAAGGGTTCGACGAGGCCGTCGTCGACGACGGCGAAGAGTACGACGGGAGCGTCGCGTACCAGGTCGAAGAGGGCGTCGGTGCGCTGTACTGGGCGTTCGACCTCGACGCGTGGGACGAAAATCGTCGGCTGTTCTGGACGGTTCGGTGATCGGGACAGCGCTCGATCGGTCGGTGGTCGCGCCCGTTTCGGGTGGTTCGATGCTCGCCGACGCGATCACCGGAGCGCATTGTCGACGCGAAGCGCGTTCGTCTCCTCCGTCTCGTAGGCGGCCATGATGAGCCCGACGACTTCGGGGTTCGAGGGCTCGTAGCCGAGTTGCTGTTCCATACTGTGTTTGATCTCCTCGAATCGGTCGCTCTTGGATCCGTATAGTTTGATGTGTGATGTCATTGATATCAGGGCGTACGATCGCCGATCGGCGAACGACCGACGACGTCCGACTCGCCCGAGTGGAGGAACGCTACCGGTTGTCGAGAGTTATCCGCCTATGTAGTTGGATCCGGTTGAACCGAGGTCCATCGGTGGGTGCCGACCCGCGCCCGCGTCGGTCGCTCCCGATCCGTCACACTTGCCGTGTTACTTCCCGATCCGTCACGCCTGCCGTGTCACTCAAGGCCGTCCGATTCGTCGCCAAGAACCATCGCCAGCAGTTTCCGCTGGGCGACTCGCAGGTGGTGGTTGAACGTCGGCTGGCTGATCCCGAGTATCTCGGCGACGGCGTCGCCGGTGGTCTCGCGTGGGATATCGAAGTAGCCGCTCGCGAACGCCGTCTCGAGTGCCTCGAGCTGTCTGTCGGTCAGTTGGTCCTCGAGGTCGTCGAGAAAGCCGTACTCCGTGTACGCGACGTACTCGCGGTCCTGTCGGCGGACCAGCGTCGAATCCGGGTAGAGCCGAGAAACGACGTCGACGAACTCGCGGACGCTCGTGTCCTCGGGGATGGTGACGACGAGGCGGCCGGCGGCCTCGGTCGCGTCGATCGTCCGTACCACAGCGCCGTACTCGAGCAGGTGGGCGACGACGCTGTCTTCGGTGAGCGTACACTCGAACAGCCGCCGGTCGTCGCGTTCGGAGACGAGGCGAGTGTCGGCCACCGCCGGCGATCGGTTCGCCAACTCGAGGATCGTCTCGGCGGAGGCGCCCTCGATCGTAAAGAAGCCACGAATCGAGCCGTCCGGGCGCGCGACGACGGCTTCGAACTCGACCGTACACCCCGTCTCCTGGGCCCACTCGAGAAACTGGATCCCGGGATCGCGGACGCGAAACTCGAGGTCGATCCCGTCGCGGTCGAGGAGCGCGGATTTCGTCTCGAGTGCGCGGATCGCGGTCCCCACCCACTCGCCGACGTCTCCGAGGAGTTCGCGTTCGTCGTCGTCGAAGGCGTCCGGTCGATCGCTGTAGACCGCCAGCCCGCCGTAGGCCCGCTCTCGAAAGACGAGCGGAACCGCGACGACGGAGCGATATCCTCGCGCGATCGCGTCCCGTCGCCAGGACGCGTCGGTGGCCTCGCCGGTTAGCCGGCGAACTGACTGTACGTCGAGACGTTCGATCGTGCGGGCCATCGGCTCGCCATCCGCGAGGAGGGCGTTGGCGTCCGTCTCGAGGGCCTCGAGGTAGCGCTTCTCGGACCCCGCCCAGGCTCGATCCCGGACCTCCTCGCTCACCTCGTCGACGTCTGCGATCCTGACGAGCGCGTAGCGGTCGGTCGCCGCGATCGCCTCGCAGAGACGACCCTCGAGTTCGTCTCGCGTCCAGGCGGTTCCGATTACGCGGGCGACGCGACGGACGAGGTCGACCGTGTCGGCGAGTCGATCCGTCGTCGACGCGGCGTCCTCGACTCGCCTTCGACACGCCTCGAGGCGGTGTTGGTCCTCGAGGCGGTCGAGTAACGCGCCACCGATCGCGCCGGCGAGGCGGATCAGCGCGTGATCGAGCGGTGCCAACTCGTCGCCACGCGCCGCTCCGGCGGCGAGGATGCCGTGGGACCCGACTGGGACGACGATCCCCCGCGCCCGCCTCGGATCCTCCACCGGACCGGCGGGGCGTGGGAGGAGATCGGCAACGAGAACGGATTCCCGTTCGATCAGTGCGAGCCAGGCCGGCGTCGATTCCTCGTCGTACGCCAGCGTCTCGTTCCCGACCTCGAGCGACGACGAGGCCGACCGGCGACGGAGCAGGTCGTCCGCGTCGTCGTAGAGGTAGACGCTCGCGCCGACGAGTTCGCGGTCGTTGCCGACCGCGTCGACGACGGCGTCGCAGACGTCCTCGCTCGTCGTCGGTTCCGCCCCCGTTTCTGTAAGCCCCTGGAGTTCCCGAATTCGACGCTCGACACCCAGGGTTTCCGATCCGGTGTCGGCCGACGCGGCGGCTCGTTCCGCCCGATCGGCGAGTTCGAAGACCGTACAGACGACTCGATCCGGCCCCGTTCGGGCGAGTCGAACGAGCGCTGGGATCGTCTCCCCGTCGCGTCGACGGACGGTCGCCTCCTCGATCGCGCTCTCACGGGAGCGAAGGCCCTCCGCGGTGTGCTCGAGTCGTGGCGTCTCCTCGTCCGCGAACACCGCGGTCCAGGATGTGCCGACGAGTTCCGCCCGCTCGTATCCGGTCAACCGGGCGAAACTCGCGCCGACGGCGACGAACGACAATGCCTGGTCGAGCAAACACGTGCCGTCCGTGACGTCGACGGGCGGCCCCGCCCGCTCCCCGTCCGCGTCTTTCGACGCGACCCACGCCGTGATCGTCGCGGCGATCCGACGGTAGGACGTGGGAGTTCGATCCGCCCGCAGGTAATCGGTCGCGCCGCCGGCGAGGGCGTCGCCAACGACGTCGTCGATTCGTTCCTCGGAGAAGACGACGTAGGGGAGTTGCGGGTGGGACTCGTGTACCGCTCGCAGGAGTTCGAGGTCCCCACGTTCACCCGGGCGCACCGCCGCGACGACGCAGTCGACCGTCTCGAGCGAGCGAAAGACGTCCTCGGAACGGGACGCGACGGTGACGTCGATCCCGTATTCGTCTTCGAAGACGGCTCTGACGTCGTCGGTCGACTCCCCGTCCGGGTCGACGAACAGGAGTCGAATCGCCGCGTCCGGCCCCCACCAATCCCGCGTCGGCGTCGTTCGACTCATCTGTGTTCACCTCGGTTCGGAGATCCGCGACACTCCTCGAAAGAGGGTCCTCGAACGGAGAAAGACGAAGCCAACGGACGTCACCGGCCTCGGCCCCGTGGGCCGACGGTCGTCGCCACGCTCGACCGACGTACGTCGGCGTCCGCTTGGGGGGCGATCGTATCCGACCCTATTCCTATCGTACCGACCCGATCGGACGGGCTATTCACGGAGCGCGAACGACTTTAGCGATCTCTCCACGAGGCCCAGTGGAAGAACGTTATGACCGAACAGGGAAGTTCCTCCCCGATCGACGAACCGTCGACGACAATCGACCGCGACCGCCTCTCGAGGCGCGGACTCCTCGGAACGATCGGCGGCGGACTCGCCGGTGCGCTCGCCGCGACCACCGCCGCCGGAGACGAGGGACGGTCGGCCGACGGTCCGGACGCCGCGAACGACCCCGACTCGGACGGGGAGGAACGACTCGAGCGGTACGTCGTCGGTCTCGAGCCGGGGACGTCGACCGCGAGCGTCGTCACCGACGGACGTCGGTTGCACCGATCGCTCGACCTCGCCTCGGGCGGCCGAGTCGTCGTCGGGGCGTTCGACGACGAAACCCGGCGGGAACTCGCGGACCGATCGGACGTCAGGTACGTCGAACGCGATCACCTGCGACGACCGTCGGTTCGCACGGCCACCACGGAAGCGGTCGATCTGACCGACGGACAACACTCGCCGTGGGGGATCGAACGGATCGGCGCCACCGAGTTCCACGGCAGCGCCGAGACGAACGCCGCGTCGGTCGCCGTCCTCGACTCCGGCGTCGATCCCGACCACGAGAGCCTCGAGGTGGCCGACGGCGAGGCGTTCACCGACTGCGAGTCGCTCTCCTGTACGGCCGATTGGGACGACGAAACCGGCCACGGCACCCACTGTGCGGGCACCGTCGGCGCACTCGACAACGGCGCCGGCGTCGTCGGCGCCTACCCCGGAGCGGACATCTACGCACTCAAGGTGCTCGCGGGCGACGGCTCGGGTTACGACTCCGACATCGCCGCCGCCATCGAGTGGTGTGCGGACAACGACGTCGACGTCGTCAATCTGAGCCTCGGTGGGAGCGACGAGGCCAAGGTGCTCGAGGATGCGGTGGCCTACGCCTACGAACGAGGGGTGCTCGTCGTCGCGGCGGCGGGCAACGACGGCGAACTCGGCGGTATCGACTACCCCGCCGGCTACGACGAGTGTATCGCCGTCGGGGCGACCGACGATCGCGACGAGGTACCGGAGTGGTCGGCACGCGGCGACGGCGTCGAACTCGTCGCTCCCGGCGAGGACGTGCTGTCGACAAAACCCGACGACGAGTACGTCTCCCTCAGCGGGACGTCGATGTCGACCCCCCACGTCGCGGCCATCGGCGCTCAGTTGATGAGTCGAGGGCTCCCGAACGCCGAAGACACGGCGGACGTCGACGATCCCGGCGGCGTCCGCGGACACCTGAGAGCGACCGCAGAGGACCTCGGCTACGACGACGACGAACAGGGGTACGGACTCCTCAACGCCTTCGACGCGCTCGAGGAACTCGACCCCGTCGTCACCGAGGACGTGACCGATGTCAGGGCGACGACCGCGACGCTCAACGGCTCGCTCGGCACGATCGAGGACGGGTCGGTTTCCGTCGGCTTCCAGTGGCGCGAATCGGACGGCGGCGAGTGGGTCGAAACCGACCGCGAGTCCCTCGAGGGGGCAGGCGAGTTCGCGACGACCGTCGACGGGTTGGCACCCGACACCGCGTACGACGTCCGGGCGGTGCTCGACGACGGCGAGGAATCGGCGGCGAACGTCGTGACGTTCGAGACGGGGCTCGCCGACCTCGCCGTCGACACCGAGGCGGTCGACGCGATCGACCACCGGACGATCGAAGTCGCCGGCGAACTCGCGGGAGTGGGCGACGCAGACGCCGTCGACGCGTTCTGCCGAGTCCGGCGCGACCCGGACGACGACTGGGAGCGAACGGAGCCCCAATCTCTCGAGTCGATCGGTCCGTTCGAGGCGGAGATCACGGGTCTCGAGCCCGGAACCGAATACGAGGTCGAGGCGGTCGCCGAGGACGAAAGCGGCGATCGCGCCGTCGGAGATCCACTCGCAGTCGAGACCGATCCGGAGCCGGGTCTGCCCTCGATCGAGCGGTTCGACCTCGAAGACGACAGCACCGGACAGTTCGTTCGGTGTCGCGTCCGCTGGAGCGTCTCGGATCGCGACGGGGCGCTCGAACTCGTGGAGACGGAGCTGCGCTATGCGGACGGCGACGAGCGACTCCACCGCGTCGCGTCCGAACTCGAGGGAGGCGAGGAAAGCGGCATCCACACCCTCAGAAACAGCGATCGACTCGAGGGGGCGGGCGAGGAGTACGAGGTGACGATCGCGGTCACCGACGCGGAGGGGAACGTCACCGAGGAGACCGAACAGCTCTCGCTCGACGAGCGCTCTCCCGCGCCGAGTATCGATCGGTTCGAGGTTTCAGAAGACGATTTCCTCGGGACCCCCGAGGCGGTCGTCGAATGGGCGGTCTCCGACGAGGGCGGCGAACTGGACGGAGTCGAACTCGAGTTGTGTCCCGCCGACGACTCCGAGGTCGTCGACGCCACGAGTTCGATGGCCAGCGGTGAGGAGGCCACGGGATCGGACTCACTCCGTACAGCGGACGAGGTCGAGGACGAGACGGCCTACGACGTCACGATTCGGGCAACCGACTACTTCGAACAGACGAGCGAGGAGACGACGCGGGTGACCTTCGACGATCCAGGCGAGTAACCGTCGGCAGGAAAACGATGCGGTGATCTTCGGCGACGAAACCGGCGAGTAACCGTCGGCGAGAAAACGATGTGGCTACCCGTCGGCGACGAGGCGTGCGCCAGTCCGTTCGGGAGCGGAAACCGACGGCTCGAGCTCCGGCGGCGAGCGACCGGATATCGGATCGGTCACCGCCCCTCGTACTCGAGGAGCGTTCCATCGGCGTCGATCCCCGCCATCAGCAGTCCGAGGACCTCCGGATTGCTCAGCTCGTAGCCCATCCGCTCGCTCAACTCGAGTTTAACCTCCTCGAACCGTTCGGCTTTCGTCCCGTGAAGTTTGATGTGTGTCGTCATGCGTCGGCCAGTCGTCCGTCGTTTACTCGTCGGTGTTCACCGTCCGTTTCGATTCGATCGGCGATCTACCGACCGTCCGTGAGCGCCGTTTTCGCCGTGGCGTCGGACCGGTCGGCGTCTCCGTCGGTTCCGGCGTCCCGGCGGTATCGCGGGTGTGCCGGGAGACCGAGACAGCGGACCGTTCCGACGAATCGTCACGCCGACGGTGGGGTTGTCCGGCCCCACCGACCGTCGATGGAAAGGGAGCGTCGTACGTAAACCCCGGTCGAAACAGCGATGCGCCTCGGGAAGGGAAGCGAACGTTCGTCCCGGCCCACCCTCGCCGTGTACCATCGACGGATTCACGGCGCGTTCCGGAGCGAAACTGCGTACGTCGAACTGATCCAGGCCGCCTGCGTCTCCTCGTCGTAGATCGTCACTCGGCCGTCGCCCTCGATGCGGGCGACGATGGTCGACGGAACGGTCGGCGCGTCCGGGTCCGAACGCGAATCAGGTGGTGCATCGTGTGCTGGCATGGTTGCGGGCGTCCGATGATCTCCGGCGGCGTTCCCCAACCGGGATCACGTCTACGCCATATCCACTCGTAGGGTAGCCGAACGCATCCATCGTGTGCCGAGTCACCTCGCTCGTCCCGACCGACGTACGTCGTCGCCACCCCAACCCCGAGTACGTTGTTTCCATCCCAACCCCGAGTACGTCGTCGCCACCCTTACCCGTAATCGACCTCGCGGCGACTCTCCGCTATCATCGTCGACCGCGGAAATACGCCCCGTCCTCCTCGCCGACCTCGGAATTACATCCTCCTCGTCGACTGTTGGTTACTCGCCGTTGCCGTCGCGTCCGGCCCGCGACGACGCGCCGACCGTCCCGCCTTCGCCTTCCCGCCGCTCGTCGAGAAAGGCCGAAAGGAGGCTCCAGACTCCTTTGCGGAGGTGCTGATGGAGCGTCGACGAGGAGATTCCCATCGACTCGGCGAGTTCCTCGGCAGTGATCGATCGCGGCCAGTCGTAGTAGCCGGAGACGTACGCCGATTCGATCGCCGAACGCTGTTTCTCAGTAAGGCGCTGTTCGACCGCCCGCCGGAACTCGCCGGCGGTCTGAATCGGCCGATCGTGTTCGCGCTTTGCCACCAGTTCGACGCCGTCGAACGCCTCCTCGAGCGACGAGACGAGTCGACGCACGTTCGCGGTCTGTGGCGCCTCGAGGACGAGCCGCGCCTCGCCGGCGACGACGTCCGCCGATCGCAGGGTCGCCCCGGCGTGTAAAGCGACGTGCACCGCGGACGTCGACGCGAGCGTCTGCAGGAGAAACCGCTCCGATTCCTCCCCGAGAACGCGAGCGTCCTCGATCGCATCCGCCTCCGCGGCCGCCGAGAGCACCGACGCCGGATCGGCGCCACGAACTGCGTGATAATTGAGTACCGTACCTGCCTCGAGCGGGACCGAGCGTTCGAACCGAAACTCGCAGTCGAGATCGGACGAAGCCCGGTGGTAGAAGTCCGATCGATCGGTTATCGCGAACTCGAGTTCGACCACGGAATCCGAGAGCAACAGCTTCCTGTTGCCGATCGCGTTGATCGCGAAGCCAGCGACCTTGCCGAGCGATTCGAACCCGAGAAACGTCTCCTCTCCGAAAGCGTCCTCCGCTGTGCTGTTGACCACCAACACGCCGAACAGTCGATCGCCGTACGTAAGCGGTATCGCCGCCGTCGACCTGGCCGCCTCGACCGCCTCCGCGGCCGCTCCGTCTCGTCGCTCCTCGAGTTGGTAGTGTCTGACGGCCTCGATCGATCCCGTCTCGATCGCCCGCTCGACCGATCCGTGCCCGATGCTCGAGATCGCCATCTCGCCGATCGCCTCGAAGTCCCGCTCGGCGATACCCGATCCCGCACGCGTCGTGACTCGGTCCGTGCTGGTCTCGACGTCGCCGATCCACGCGCTGTGGTACAGTTCCGAGTTCGCGAGGTGATCACAGATCGTCTGCTCGAGTTCCTCGCGCGTCGTCGCTTCCGTTAGCCGCCGTCCGATCTCCTGAATCAGCCTGTTGATTCGGTTGTGCGTCTCGAGGTGGTCACGCTGTTGGCGCACCTCGCGTTCGTGGGATCTGAGCAGACGGACTCGCTGGGCTCGAGCCAGTGCCGTCCTGACGTTGACCGACAGCATCTCCGCGAGGTGGACGTCCCGGTCCCCGAACGTCTCGCCGCCCGGGACGACGACGCTGAACACGCCGTAGGACCCCATCGGCACGTGAAAGCTCGAGTAGCCGGTCGCCGACCAGTTCGACGGCTCCGAGGGGACCCGGTAGACGACCGTCTCCGCCTCCCGAAACGCGTGACCGGCGAGCGTCGCCTCGAGATCGTAGGCCGTCCGCGTCTCGAGCAGGGCCTCGGCGTCCGGCGTGAGCGCGACGCACTCGAGACGCTGTGCGTCGTCGTCGAACAGACGAAGGCACGCGATATTCAGCGCCAGAACCTCCTCGAGCGCCTCGATACCGATTCGACAGATCTCCTCCCGATCGTCCGCCCGTATCAGCTTCCGTGCGACGTCGTTGAGCGCCTCGAGCTGGCGTTTCTGTCGCGTTCGTTCGGTGACGTCCCGGGCGATACACACCGCGGAGCCATCCTCGAGCGTCGAGAGCGAAATTTCGAGAGCAATCGCCTCGCCCGTCCTCGAGCGTCCGGTCGCCTCACCGCGCCAGGATCCACGCTCGGCGATGACCGGCAGGACCTCCGATTCGTACCGTTCGATCTCGTCTCGGTCGAACAGCTGTCGCCAGCTTCGTCCGACGAGCGCGTCGGGTTCGTCGTAGCCGAACAGCTCCGAGTAGACTCGATTGACGTACGTAAACAGTCCGTCCTCGTTCGTGATCGCGATCCCGTCGATGGTCGCGTCGACCACCGCGGCCCGCTGGTGAGCGAGTCGGGTCTCCGACACCCGATGGAGGGCCGTACGCGCTCGCTCGGCGAGCGTCTCCACTCGCTCTCGAACCGACTCGTCCAGATCGTCGTCGGTCGAGCCGACAGTCAGGACGCCGTACGCTCCGAGCGGGACGACCAGACGCTGTCGGACGGCGCCCTCAGAACGCGCCCCGTTCTCGAGTGCGTCGTCCCCGTCGACGACTGTCGCCGTCCCTTCCGCGTAGGCCGCCGTCTCGGCCGCGGTCGGTTCGCGGTCGCTCGAGTGATCGTCACTCGCCGCCACTACCCGAAGGCCGTTGCTCGTCTCGTCGGCGATCCATACCGCTACCGGCGACCGATCGAGCACCGACTCGACGAGATCCACCGTGAGCCGTCCGATCGCCGTCGCCGACTCGGCGGCCTCGAACTCCTCGTCGTAGGCGTCCCAGTTCGGACCCGACGCTTCGTGGACGGTCACGAGCGCGTGTGGCCGTCCCGACAGTTCGACCGTCGACGCCGAGATTCGTGCGTCGACGGTATCACCGCGTTTCGTCCGGTAGGCGATCCAACCGAGACGCGCCGCTCCCTCCTCGACCGTCCGATCGACGAACGTTCGAAAGTCGTCCGCGTGTGCCGGGTGGAGCGTCGCCGGCTCGAGAGGGGCGGCCTCCTCTCCGTATCCGACCAGATCGCGAAACCGATCGTTCCAGGCCGTGATCGTCTCAGACCGCGCATCGACGACAGCGGCGGCGTCGGGTGTGTGATCAAGAAACGAACGGATTCCCCCCGGCGCTCCGTCGGACTCCCCCTCGTCGGTCGACCGTTCCCGGAAGCTGGTGACGAACGACTCCCGATCTGCATCCACCGTCTTCACGCCGGCAACGACGGGTACCCGTTGTCCATCTTCACGACGAAACGATAGCTCGGCGGTTGCGGTCGGGTCAGACTCGACCTCGCGTTCGAGCGTGGCGAACGCCCGCGACTGATCGGCCGGGATCAACTCCTCGAGCGAGCACTCGAGCAAACCGCCAGGCTCGTAGCCCAACAACTCCTCTGCGGCGCGGTTCGCGAAGACGATGGCTCCGTCCGACTCGAACCCGACGACCCCCTCCGTGATCGCGGCGGTCGCCGCCTCGAGAAACCCATCGTCGACTCGCGGTGAACTGATACCCATCCCACCAGTATCGACGATCTCCACCGTCATAAATACGACACGAATACTAATTAAAATATGTTTCCGATCGGAACGGAACGTGGGGAGATACTGTCTTTCTGTCCGTTGTTATCGTAGCCACTGCAAGTCATCGCACACCTGACCGCCATAGTGATCGGCGATCAGTGTGTACGTCGTTGCAGTTGTTACGATATCACCGACGACCTCCCTTTCGAATTCACTCACCCGTTCGGTCGAGAACGAATCGCTCGAGCGCGATTTCACTTTCACTTTCGGGCGACCTTTTAACCTCGATCCCCGTGAAGGGAACGTCATGAGCCAAGCGACCTTCGGCGACGACGACCTGTTCGGGGAGGCGGCAAGCGAGATGCGCGAGGACGTCGAATCCTCGCTCGAGGAGGGCTGGGACGCCCTTCCGGCGGCCGACGACGTCTGGGAGACCGACGCGGACAACGTGTTGGGCGTGTTGAACGGGCTCAACTCCGCGCTCGATGTCGGCGACGCCGAAGATCACCTCCGCGATGCGAAAAAGTGGTTCACGATGGGCCAACGCGCCGACGCGTTCGACGACGCCGAGGACCTAGAGGAGGAGATCACCGACCTCGAGGACGCGATCACGGACATCGCCGACGCGAGCGAACAGGTGAGCGACCTCACGTCGACGATTCCGACGCTGCGGGGCACCCTCGAGGACGCCGGCGCCGACGCGGCCGACGAGACCGACGACGAGGAGGGCGAAGACGAAGCCGAAGACGAGGAGTAACCGTCCCGAGGGATCACCGCATCTCGATCACCGTCGCTCGGGGCGCGTGACGTCCCGGTCGGCGATGGCCTCGAGGAGCCGGACCAGCGATTCACTCGCCAACTCGAGGAGCTCCGCCCCCCGTCGTTCGTCCCCGTCGGTCGGATCGCCGACGACGCCGTTTTCCGCGAACTCGGCGGTATCGTACGCCAGGTTCGTCCCGCTCGTCCACTCGCCCCAGCCGTCGGCGGCGCCGTCTTTCACGTCCGCAACCCTCTCCTCGAAGACGAGTTCCGGCGCACAGTGACGCAGGAGTGCCGTCTCGAGCGGGCCGGCGTGACCCATATCGGCGCCGTGGTCGCCGACCGCCTCGAACCAGGTGAACGGGACGGCGTACGCCGCCCCGCTTCTCGTGAGTTGGGCACCGACCTCCCGGAGGGCGTCGACGTTGCCGCCGTGGCCGTTGACGATCACGACGCGATCGAAGCCGTGGGAGGCCAGGCTCTCGACCGACTCGCGGACGTACCGTCGAAACGTTTCGGCGGAGACCCACATCGTCCCGGGAAACTGGCGGTGTTCCTCGGCGATCCCGACCGGAATCGCCGGCGCTCGAATAATGTCGCGGTCGATCCGCTCGAGGGCGGCGTCGGCGACCGCCTCCGCGGTGGCGACGTCGGTACCGAGTGAGGCGTGGGGGCCGTGTTGTTCCGTACTCCCGACGGGGACGACCGCGAGGTCCGTCTCGCAGTCGCCGACGTCCGTCCACGTCGCGGCGCGCAGATCCATGGGCGAGTACTCCGGCCGAATCGACAAGAAGCCGTCGGTGATCGTGGCCTGTCGACGTCGTTCGTCACCGTCGGTGATCGCGACCTCTCGACGTCGCCTCGAGTCGTGGTTGGCACCGACTGTTCCGCAATCTATGGGATGGGGCGCGGGTCAAACCGCGGTACCCGGAGATGGCGCACGCAGGGTCAACCGGTTTCCGTTCGTGTACGCAATCACCGAGTATGACCGACGACGACCGCGAACTCGGCGTCGAACTCGGTGAGATTCGGGACTCACTCGAGAGCCAGGAGTATCCCGTCAGTCAGGACGAACTGTTCGAGGAACACGGCGGCGAGGAGATCGATATGGGAGAAGAGACCGCAACGCTCGAGGAACTGCTCGAGCCGTTGAACGAAGACGAGTATCGTTCGTACGACGAGGTCGAGCAGGCGATCATGAACATGGTGGGCGACGACGCGATCGGACGCAAGAACTACAGCGACCGGACCCCGCCGGCGGCGGGCGAGCAACGCCAGGACGAGGGAGCGCCGGATCAGGAGGGACAGCGCGAACAGGAGTCGTTCTAGGACCAACCGATCGTCCGCTCGTAAAGCGCCACGAGCACGGTCCAGAACAGGACGAACGACGCGCCGACGACGACGAGTGCGAGCCACGGCGTTCCCGTTCCCGTCGGCGGGCCGGTCGTGAGCAACGCGAGGGTGCCCACGAACAGAACGAAGCAGGTGAAGACGCTCCCGAACTCGAGGGTCGTGGCGACGGGATGGTCGCGAAACTGCGCGCGGAGGGCAGCGATCATGCGCGGGACTCGATGTCGTCGGCGATCGAATCGAGTTCGCCGTCTGCGAGGTCCGGCCGGTCGCCGGCGATCGCGTGGATCGGGCCGCCGCCGTCGCCGGCAAAGCGCGGAACGAGATGGCAGTGAACGTGTGGAACTTCCTGGCCGGCGGCTTCGCCGTTGTTGAACGCGACCGTCGTCGCGTCGGCGTCGACCGCCTCCTCGACGGCCGGAACGAGCCGATGGATCGTCGCGTACAGATCCGTAGCGACGTCGTCCGGCACGTCGTTCAGCCGCTCGTACTCGTCTCTGGGAATCACCAGCGTGTGTCCCGGTGCGAGCGGGTTGGCGTCGAGAAACGCAACCGTCGTCTCGTCTTCGTACACGATTCTGGCGGGGATCTCACCCTCGACGATCTGGCTGAAGATCGTACTCATAGCCGTGTGTGTGTCGGCCCGCGGTAAGAAGGTTACTCGAGTCACCACGGGGCAATCACACACCCACCACGGAGTAGGCGTGTGGTTTCGACCCTCGTCGGCGCCCAACTATATTGAGTATGTAATACTATATAGTCAAACCATGACAACAATTCACATCAGTAAATGTTATGCGTCCGTGGTCTCTCTGTCGAAGGTATGTCGATCACCCGAACGCGTCCGAGACGGATCGTCTCGGCAGGGAGTGGTTCAGGTCCAGCGATCGTCGCCGAACGCCTGTGGAGCGAGAGTAATAGCGCCGGAGCCGGCACCGACGACGGAAAGAAACGTAAACGCCGCACGGAAACCCCTCGAATCTGCCTTCTCAGTCTCGAATCTTCGGGCCGGGGTTCGCCCCGAATCTGTCACACCAATAGCGAGGCCTCGAGCCGGGGAGCGGATTCGTCGGCTCATTCGTGGGTGATCGGACGTGGGTGAGCCGGCGTTCGAGAGCCCGCCCGCGGCGTCGGAACTCGATCCGGATCGCGTGATCGATTCGAATCGGCGGACTCGAGGCGATCGTCTCACGACCGAACGCACCGGAGGTGAGACGCGGTGATCGAGACCGGCGTCGAGAGCGCGCTGTTGACCGAGATCGACACGACGGTCGCAAACCTCGTCATCGCGACGCTTCTCGGACTCTTTCTGGGCCTCGAGCGCGAGTGGTCCCAGAAGACCGCAGGTATCAGGACGTTCGCACTGATCAGCCTGCTCGGAGCCGTCTTCGTCATCGTCGACTACGACGGGTTGCTCCTCATCGGCGGCGTCTTGATCATCGCACACGCCGTGTTGCTGGCGGTCCGAACGTTCCTTCAGGAAGAACACGAGGGGCTCTCGCTGACGACGTCGGTCTCGATGCTGGTCGCCTACAGCATCGGGGTCCTCGTCGGCCTCGAGTTCTACATCGAGGGGGTAACCGTCGCCGTCATGTCCTCGCTGTTGCTCGTCTTGAAGCGTGAACTCCACGAGTTCGCGTGGGGGCTGTCGAAAGAGGAGGTCCGATCGGCGACCGAGTTCGTCGTCCTCGCGTTCGTCATCTACCCCCTCCTACCCGACGAGACGATGGGGCCGTGGAACGCGATCCAGCCGCGAGTCATCTGGATCCTGGTGATCGCCATCAGCGCCATCGGTTTCGTCAACTACATTCTCGTCAAACGCTACGAGGGCCGTGGGATCGCCTTTACCGGCTTTTTCGGCGGCCTCGTCAACTCGACGGCCGTCATCGCCGAGATGGCTAAACGCGCCACCCGTGATCCGTCGCTGACCGGTCTCGCCGTCGGCGCAATCTTGCTCGCGAACGCGGCGATGGCGCTTCGAAATGCCTTCGTCGTCGCCGTGTTCATCCCCTCGGAAATCGTGACCGTCGGCTTACCGCTCGGCGCGATTGCGGTCACCGGCGTCCTCCTGTCGATGGTTACGAGCGACTGGGGAGCGGACCTCGAGACTGATCTCCAGTCTCCGTTTAGCCTGCGAAACGCGCTGACGTTCGGCGGGCTGTTTCTGGTCGTCTTGCTGGCGTCGGCGGGAGCCCAGGAGTTTCTGGGCGCAGGCGGGTTCATCGCGACGACGTTCTTCGCCGGCCTCGTCTCCTCGGGAACTGCGGCGACGACGGCGGTCACCCTCGTCAGCACCGGCCAGATCACCCCCGAAACGGGAGTGCTCGGGGTCATCGCCGGGACGACCGCCTCGATTAGCGTGAAGGTATTTTTCGCCGCAACCATCGAACGATCGCTAATCAAGCCCGTCGTGATCTACAACCTCGTACTCATCTGCGTCGGCGTCGGCTTCGGCGTCGTCTCGATTTTCGTCCTCTGAGCGCTCGAGACGACGCGTCGATTCCGTCGCCTCGTCGTTCCTCCGATCTGCATCGATCTCAGAACTCGTACCGTCTGACGAGTTCGTCCTCGAGTTTGACCGTGACGTCGACGGTGTCTTCGATCACGACCTCCGCGTACGTGCCGGTGATCGGTCTCTCCCGAGTCTCCTTGCTGAAGGCGTTGAGCGTGACGTGTTCGACGCCGCGATAGTTCGTCAGCACGTTCTCGTGGGTGTGACCGTTGATCACGCCCCTGACCAATTTGGGATCTAACGCGTCGATGACTCGCTTTTTGTTACCACAGAAGGCGCGTTCGGGAAACGTCGACCACCAGTAGGAGTTCGAGACGTCGTAGTAGTGGATCGGATGGTGGACGAAGATGGTAAACGGCTCACCTGCGGCCGTCTCCTCGCGGAGCATCGAAAGCTGGTCGTCGGTCACCTCGCCGCGCGCGCCGTCGAGCCACGGCGACGACGTGTTCAGAAAGACCAGTTTCTCGCCGCCGATTCGCTGGCTACCCCACAGTTCGTTGCCGAACAGCTCCTCGAGCCGGTCGTGTGAGAGCGTCTCGGAGTCGTGGTTGCCGGCGAGAAACCGAACGGGGCAGTCGAACGCGAGCGTCTCGGCGACGAGTTCGACGTGCTCGGCGTCCGTTCGCTCGTCTTCCTCCTCGATGACGTCCCCGAGCGCGACGACCAGATCCGGATCGAACCGCCGGAGGTGGGAGGCGGTCGACTCGAGCAGATCCCGGATCTCGGATCGATGAGCGCTTCGCATGTGGATGTCGGGAATCACGCCGATACGCGCGGACATGGGACAACGTGTCGTGGTCGAGACGATCAACCCTTCGGTCGATCGGCCCTCTCGACGCCTGGGTCCGGAGTCGCGACCCGCCTGTTATCCATCGGGCGGCGTCGTGCAGAGCCGGTCGAGCGTCTCGCCGATCGCCGCGAGGTATTCCTCCGGCTCGTAGCCGAGGCGGCCGATCCAGACGTCCTGGTAAGATGGGTGAACGACGGGAACGAGGTGGACGCCGAGAGTTTCACAGCGGATCGGCTCGAGGACGGTCTCGAGGAAGCCCTCGAGTTCACGACCCTCTGCGGCGAGAACGGTTGCGGTCGCGTGTTTGCCGGTCGCGAGTACCACCTCGGGATCGACGAGGTCGAGTTCGGCAAGCAGGTGCGTCCGGCAGTTATCCCCTTCCTCGGGTGTTGGCTCTCGGTTGTTCGAGGCGTCGTCCGAATCGGCCGGATAACACTTGACCGCGTTGGTGTAGTAGGCGTCGTCGTAGCCCACGCGCTCGAGCATCCGTCGGATCCGCCGGCCCGAGTGACGCGAGGTGTAGGCCTTGCCGGTCCAGTTACCGCCCTGCCAGCGGTCCGCCTCGGGGTTGCCGTAGCCGGGTGCCTCGCCGACCACGACGACGTCCGCCTCGAGCGAGCCGGTCCCCCACGAGATGCACTCGCGGGCGTCCTCGAGGGCAGGGCAACGGTCGCAGTCGGCCTCGAGGACGTGACGGGAGTCGGGAAACGCCGGCTCGGACGGGCGCCGATCGGCGTCTGCGTCCGGGCCGGAGTCTGCGACCGCGTCGACGTCCGCGTCCGGGCCGGAGTCTGCGACCGCGTCGACGTCCGCGTCCGGGCCGTGATCGGCATCGGAGGGAGTCATACTTGGAAATTGGTTTCGAGTCGGTTAGGCGAGTCGGTTCGGCGAACGGCCGACGGCCGCGACCGTTCGACGGAGGGACAAGTTTACGTCCATCGAGTCGCTTCTCGAGGGTATATGCCATCGGCCGCACCGGAACTACTCGCAGAACTGCTTCCCTTACTCGCGTACACGCTGCTCGCCGCCGTCCTGACTGCCGGCGGCCTCGCCGCGGAGTACGCGAGCCTCCAGCACCTCGGGGCCGGCCAGACGATGAGTGCGCTGTGGCTCGCCGCGATCGGTGCCGTCTTGCTCTACGCTGGCCTCTACGGGATCGGCTACGGGAAAGTCCTCTCCCGACTGCTCGCCTCGAGTCGGTGATCGACGCCGATCGAACCGGTTCTCGAGCGATCGACGGCCGCCTCGAGCACGCTCCCGTCGGACGCTAGCACAGGACCGATTCCCCTTTACTCTCGGAGCGAATCACCTCACGTATGGACAGGTTCGCCGATGTCGACGACCAGTACGATCCGCACGAACTCGAGGGGCGGATCTTCGACTACTGGGACGACGTCGACGCCTACGAGCAGACGGTCGAGCACCGATCGGACGGTGAAACCTACTTCTTCGTCGACGGCCCGCCGTACACCTCCGGCTCCGCACACATGGGGACCACCTGGAACAAGTCCCTCAAGGACGTCTACCTCCGATTTCTGCGGATGCAAGGGTACGACGTCACGGACCGACCGGGCTACGACATGCACGGCCTCCCGATCGAGACCCGCGTCGAGGAACGGCTGGGCTTCGAGAACAAGAAGGACATCGAGGAGTTCGGCGAGGAGAACTTCATCCAGGAGTGTAAGGAGTACGCCGACGAACAACTCGAGGGCCTGCAGTCTGACTTCCAGGATTTCGGCGTCTGGATGGACTGGGACGACCCCTACAGAACGGTGTCGCCCGAGTACATGGAAGCCGCCTGGTGGGGCTTTTCGAAGGCCGCCGAGCGCGGCCTCGTCGAAAAAGGAAAGCGGTCGATCTCGTGGTGTCCCCGGTGTGAAACCGGGCTGGCGAACAACGAAGTCGAGTACGACGACGTCGAGGACCCCTCGATCTACGTTAAATTCGACCTCGCCGATCGCGAGGGATCGATCGTCATCTGGACGACCACGCCGTGGACGATTCCCGCGAACACGTTCGTCGCCGTCGACGAGGAAGGCGACTACGTCGGCGTTCGTGCCGAAAAAGACGGTGAGGAGGAACTGCTGTACGTCGCCGAGGCCAAACACGAGGAGGTCCTCACGGAAGGGCGCTACGAGGACTACGAGGTGGTCGAAGAACTGACCGGCGAGGAGCTGATCGGCTGGTCCTACGGACACCCACTCGCTGAGGAGGTCCCCGACCACGTCGACGGCGAGGGAACCCTCGAGGTCTACGCCGGGGACTACGTCGACACCCACGGTGACGGCACCGGACTGGTTCACTCCGCACCTGGCCACGGTGAAGAGGACTTCGAGCGCGGCCGGGAACTCGGTTTCGAGCCGTTCTGTCCCGTCGGGGAAGACGGCACCTACACCGAGGAGGGCGGAAAGTACGCCGGCCAGTTCGTCAAAGACGCTAACGAGGAGATCATCGCCGACCTCGAGAGCGAGGGTGCGATGCTCGCCTCGGGAGCGACCGACCACAGCTACGGCCACTGCTGGCGGTGTGATACGGGCATCATCCAGGTCGTCACCGACCAGTGGTTCATCACGATCACGGACGTCAAAGACGAACTGCTCGACAATATCGAGGACAGCGAGTGGCACCCCGACTGGGCCCGCGACAACCGGTTCCGGGACTTCGTCGAGGACGCGCCGGACTGGAACGTCTCCCGCCAGCGCTACTGGGGCATTCCGCTTCCCGTCTGGACGCCCGAAGACCGTGACGACGACCAGGACCGCATCGTCATCGGTGACCGCGAGGAGCTCGCCGAACGGGTCGATCAGAATATCGATCCCGAGACGGTCGACCTCCACAAGGACACCGTCGACGACCTGACGATCACCGAGGACGGCACCACCTACACGCGCGTTCCCGACGTCTTCGACGTCTGGCTCGACTCTTCCGTGGCGTCGTGGGGCACCCTGAACTTCCCCGCGGACGACGGCAAGTTCGACGAACTCTGGCCCGCCGACCTCATCCTCGAGGCCCACGACCAGACCCGTGGCTGGTTCTGGTCCCAGCTCGGGATGGGCACCGCGGCACTGGGCGAGAGCCCCTACGAGCAGGTGTTGATGCACGGCCACGCGCTCATGCCCGACGGCCGCGCGATGAGCAAGTCCAGGGACATCCTCGTCGATCCCCACGAGGCGATTTCCCGCCACGGCCGGGACGTCATGCGACTGTTCTTGCTGTCGAACAACCCTCAGGGCGACGACATGCGCTTCTCCTGGGACGGCATGCAGACGATGGAGAATCACCTCCGGACGCTGTGGAACGTCTTCCGGTTCCCGCTTCCATACATGCGGTTAGACGGGTTCGATCCGGAGGTGACGACCCTCGAGGACGTGGACGAACACCTCGAGCCTCTCGACGAGTGGATCCTCGCTCGCCTCCAGTCGACGAAAGCCGAGATGACCGCCGAACTCGAGGCGTTCCGTCAGGACCGTGCGCTCGAGGCGCTACTCGAGTTCGTCGTCGAGGACGTCTCGCGCTTTTACATCCAGGCGGTCCGCGAACGCATGTGGGAAGAAGAGGACAGCGCCTCGAAGGAGGCCGCCTACGCGACGATCTATCGCGTCCTCCGCGAGACGGTCGTCCTGCTCGCGCCGTACGCCCCGTTCGTCAGTGAGGAGATCTACGAAACCCTCACCGGCGACGGCGGCCACGACACCGTCCACATGGAAGACTGGCCCGCGGTCGAGGAGTACTGGGTCGACGAGCAACTCGAGACGGACGTGGAGCACCTGCGTGCGATCGAGGAGGCGGGTGCGAACGCTCGCCAGCAGGCCGGCCGGAAGCTCCGCTGGCCTGTCCCGCGCGTCGTGGTTGCGGCGGACGACGACCGCGTCGTCGAGGCTGTCGAGCGCCACACCGATCTGCTCGCAGAGCGGCTCAACGCCCGCGGGATCGAACTCGTCTCCGCCGAGGACCGCTGGGAGGAACTCGCCTACAGCGCCGAAGCCGACATGAGCGAACTCGGACCCGCCTTCGGCGGTCGCGCCGGCGAGGTGATGAACGCGCTCAACGAGGCTCGTATCGACGAACCGAACCTCGAGGCGCTCGAGGACGCCGTCGGGGACGTCCTCGAGGACGACGACGAATTGACCGAGGAGATGGTCTCCTTCGTCACCGAGACGCCAGAGGAGATTGCCGGGACCGCGTTCGGTCTCGACGGCGACGACCACGGTGTGGTCTACGTCGACGCCTCGCTGACCGAGGACATCGAAAGCGAGGGGTACGCCCGCGAGGTTATCCGTCGGGTCCAAGAGATGCGCAAGGATCTCGAACTCGACGTCGAACAGCGGATCACACTCGACCTCGAGATCGACGACGATCGCGTTGCCGCCCTCGTTCGAGACCGCGAAGCCCTGGTCCGCGAGGAGGTTCGTGCCGACGAGATCGGCGACCTCGAGGACGGGGACGGCCACCACAAGGAGTGGGACGTCGATGGCGTGACGATGTCGATCACGATCGAGCCGTTGGCAGCTGCGGAAGCGTCGGACTGATCCGGGGAGCGAAGCAAACCGGTTCGCGGACCGGGAGACGGCGGCGACCGCAATAGCTTCCGGCCGGCGTAGTCGTTGAGTTTATAACTGGTTCGTGCCTTCCATTCTCACACAATAGTATGAACAATGGTGATGATAACAGGCGGATCGAATCGATCGGCGTCGTCGGTGGTGGGGACTCCGGACTTCTCACGGCGCTCGCTCTCGAGATGGGGCTCGACGAGGTGGAGATTTTCGTCGTCGACGACTTCGATCAATCCGTTCCGGAGGTCGGCAAGAGCACCCTCCAGTTCCTGCAGACGTTTCTTCACGATCGCCTCGAGATCACGCCGACCCGACTGATCGAGGAGGTGAAACTCGGGTTCAAGACGACGGTCTACCTGAAAGACTGGTGTGGGAAGGAGTTCCATAGCCCACTGGGGAAGCCGCTCCCGACGGTTCGACAGGTCGAGATGGACAACTGGGTCGATCCGACGGTCGATGGGGAGGGGTTGACCGCGGAGAACGAACCGGTGTTCGACGAGTTCTACTACCGATATCACGAGGACGAGTATACGACGGTGTACAACGAACTCGCCGAGACGACGGGGAAGTCGCCGATGGTGATCGACTCCCAGGACGTCTTCAACATTCGGAAGGGGCTTCCGGACGCCTCCTATCACTTCAATTCACAGAGCTTCAACCAGTTTCTCCGGACGGTCTGTGCGGAACGGGACGTCGAGTTGATCGACGACCGGATTACCGAGGTAACGGCTGCTGACGGACGGATCGAACGAATCGAAGGTGACGAGGGTGCCTACGATGCGGATCTCTACGTCGACGCGTCGGGGTTCAGACGGGTGTTGATGGACGAACTCGAGGTGTCCGTACGCGAGTTCGACCTCCCGGTCGATTCGGCGGTCGTCGCGACGACGCCGCTGGATCTCTCGGAGATCGACTCGGCGACGATCGTCACGACCGGTGAGGCGGGCTGGTTCTGGCAGATCGACACGGTCGACGTTCGCGATATGGGGTACGTCTACTCCTCCGAACACATCTCCGACGAGGATGCCCTCGCCGAGTTCCTCGAGCGGCGATCGGAGGATATCGAACCCGACGAGGTGCGTCGCTATCGCTTCGACTCGGGCGTTCTCGAGACGCCGTGGGTCGGCAACTGCGTCGCGGTCGGGAACGCGGTCGGCTTCGTCGAACCGCTCCAGTCGACGGCGTTGACGACCTCGGCCAGGCTCGCCGATCGGCTCGCGACGTTCATCGGGATGCACGGCCGGGTCAACCATCAGGGGCTTCGGGAGCTGTTCAACGAGACGACGCTCGCGACCTGGGGAGAAATCTACGACTTCGTGAGCCTCTACTACAAGTACAATTCGGGGACGACGGCGTTCTGGGAGGACGCCCGCGAGGTCAACCCCGGTCCGATCCAGCAGGTCGAAACCTACCGGGCGTCGGGGTTCTGTGCCCCCCAGACGCGGGCGGCGCTGACGCGAACCGGAACCGACCTCAACAATTACTACCTGTACTATCTCGTTTTGAAGGGGCTCGGAGTCGAATCGGAGTTCTACGAGAACCTCGAGTACGACCCCGATCCGGCGGTCGTCGAACAGGTCGAAGAGTACACCGACTCCGTCCACGAACGGGTCGATGATTTCCTCAGTTACGAGGAGTTCTACCACGCGTTCCATCCGGGCTTCGACGACTATAGTAGCCACTGAGAGTCACTGCACACCCGATCGCCAGACGAAAAGCGCGGTTCGGAGTGTGCGCGGTTCGGAGTGAGCGCGGTTCGGAGCGTGCGCGGTTCGGAGCGAACGGAGTGAGCGAGAACCGCGGGAAAGCGAACGGGGAGGGACGAACCGTGAGCGAACGAAGTCGTTCGAACGACCAGCGGTCGTTCGTGATGACGAAAATCTTCGATTTTCGAACCATGAGCGAGAACCGCGGAACGGCGAACGGGGAACGCAGTGACCCGTGAGCTCGGCGATCGGTGTGTACATCGTTTCAGTTGTTACTATAGCGGGATTGTTGGATGTCGCTTTCGTGAGCCCGAGACCCGGCCCGTAGTCTTCCCGGAACCGACGTTTCGAAGACCGTCTGCTCGGAGTTGAGCCGGCCGGTTTCGAGACCCGATTTCACGCCCACATCGTTTCAATTATCTAGAGAGTTCGGATATCACAACAGTCATGCCGATCGGCTGACCTAGCGTCTGTGATGACTCATCGGTTCGCCGTCTTCGCATTCGTCGTGTTGCTGGTCGGGTCGCTCCCGGCCGGTGTCGCCGGTGTGGCCCTCGATGCTGGCGGTACGCCATCTCACGTCGTCGAGTCCGCGGCCGCCTCAAGTGACGACTCCGAGGACGTTCTCCACCGGACGACGACCCTCCGACATCTCCCCGACCAACCGGGGACGTTCGAGACCGAGAAGCGGTTCCAGGTTCCCGATCCCGTCGTCGACCTCGAGATCGGCCTGGATAGCCGGGCCGAGATCGAATCGGTCGACGGGTTCGAAGCAGTCGGCGACGCGACGCTCCGGTGGACCGGCGAGACGGACGAACCGGTCGTCCGGTTTACCATGCCGGCGAATCGAACGGGTGACGTCGGTCATCACGCGACCGACGACGGACGAATGCACGACCGGACGGGAACCGCGGACGGCTACAGCTTCGTCGACACGGGCGAATGGGGGATCGTCCAGGTTCCCGGAATCGATATCACGCTCCGCCAGACCGAGTCCGTCGGCCACGACGAGACGGTGACGGTCGACGGTCCGGGTGCGACCGGCGGCGACATCGCCTTCTTCGGCGAGGTCGTCGAACACCGGACGGTGTTTCGCGGGGAGACGATCAGGTTGATCGTCCCCGAGGCGGCTGATCTCGAGGAGGAGCCGGCTGACGTTCTCGAGACGCTCGCGTACGCGAGCCAACGACTCGACGTCGGAGCCGCGGGCGAGGAGACGTTCGTCGTCGCCGTTCCGACCGACGCCGACTGGGGGCCCGAAGGGCTCCAGTACGGCGAGGGCGACGCCTGGGTCGTCGCCGACGCCTCACTCGAGGATTCGGGGAACGTCTGGATTCACGAGTACGTCCACGTTCGCCAGGGCTACGACGACGTCGACTCGGACGTTCCCACGGGAACCGAGTGGCTGGTCGAGGCACAGGCGGAGTACTACGCCGGCCTCCTCTCGTTCGAACGGGGTTTGATCGAGTTCGACGAGTTCAGCCGCCACCTCGAGGCAGGCGAGCGATCGCCGTACGCCGACGGCGTTCTCGTCGATCCCAACTCCTGGGATGACGACCGAACTGACTACGTGAAAGGTCGACTCGTCTACGGCGAGATCGATCGAACGCTTCGCCTCGAGACCGACGGCGACCGCACGCTCGTCGATGTCTTCCGACTGATGAACGCTCACGAGGGCTCGCTGACTGAGACCGAGTTCCTCGCGTTGCTCGAGGACGTGGGTGGCTCCGAGACGCGATCGGTCGCCGAACGCTACACGCGGACGCCCGAGACGCCGACGATGTGGACTCAACGAGATCACGGCGACGCATTCGATCGACAGGGAGCGACCTTCGAGTACGGGTTCGGCGACGAATCGATCGACGTCGCCGGCGACTCCTGGGCGGCCGACTACGCCGACGGAGAGACGATCGCGGTCCCCGTCGACGAGCGCGTGACCGTCCCCGTGACCGCCGAGAACGTCGGGGACCGGGACGGGACCGCCGACGCGACGCTCGAGGTCGACGGCGAAGTCGTCGACTACAGCCACGCGCGGCTGGCCCCCGGTGAGCGAACGACCGAACGACTCGGCTGGACGCCGACGGAACCCGGCACGTACGACCTCCGCGTCGGCACCGAGCGTCTGACCGTCCTCGTGCGCCCGCCCTCGAGCGTCGCCGTCTCGGACCTCTCGGTCGATCCCGAAACGGTCGAACCCGGCGAGACGGTAACGATGACGGCGACCGTCGAGAGCGCCGACGCCCGACCCGCGGCCGCGTCGCTCGAGGTTCGAACGTACGACGGCGTCGTCGACCGCCACCTGGTCGGCGTCGACCCGGGCGAGTCCGAAACCCTCGAGACGGAACTCAGCTTCGACGACGAGGGGCGCTACGAGATCGCGATCGGCGACGTCTCGACGATGGCGACCGTCTCCGAGGCATCGACGGCGCTCGAGGTCGATTCGATTCCAGGCTTCGGCGTGAGCGCGGCGCTCGTCGCTTTGGTCATCGCCGCGGTCGTGGGCGTCACAGACCGGTACCGTCGCCGGTCAGGATAACGTCGTCTCCGTTTTCGTCGTTTTCGTCGTTTTCGTCGTTTTCGTCGTTCTGTCCGTCACTCGAGTCGAACCCGGAACGTACAGACGCCTTCTGCGTCGTCCCGATCCTCGACGACGACGACGGCCGCATCAGTATCGAACTCGGCGACGACCCCCTCCAGAACGCCGTGAGCGACGTCGGGATACCAGCGTGGGGAGCGGTAGGTGACGAGGACGTCTTCGCCCTCGCGTTTCGTCGAGAGATCGGGAACCGACGTCTCGTCGGCCGCGGCGTCGACCGCGTTCGTGATCGACTCGAGGCTCTCGAGCAGGTCCGAAAGCGCCCAGTCGGCCCGAACGTGGGCGTTGAACGTCGACAGGAACGCGGGGGCGAGCATCCGCCCGAACGAGCGCTCGATCTGGGGGCGCTCCTGGACGGCGACGGCCGACAGCGTCTCGAGGATCACCTCGAACTCCTCGTCGTCGTAGTGAGAGACCGGCAGGTAAAGCGACGGCTCGAGGCCGGCCCGGTCGACGATCGCGTTCCAGGAGGCCTCGTCCGCGCGCTCGACGACGTACTCCTTCAGCGTCTTGTGGACGATTCCGTGCATCCGTGTGTGTCGGTGACACGTCCGAGCGTCGCAAGGTGGTCGGGGGATCGGTTCGGTCGTACGTACACCAGCGTCTCGCCGTTACTTAACACTGTGACATTTTTCCGTCCGCGGTCGACGAAAGTGAAACGAAGGTGACGGGAGAGCGGTTACAGTCGGTCGGCGAGCACCGGCGCGACCGAGACGGCGCTCGCTCCCCGCTCGAGCGTGTCAGTCCCGTAGATTGTCTCGACGCCCGCACGAGAGAGTTTCGCGTACGCGTTTCGGGCCAGGAGCGGATGGACACAGGTGACGAAGACGCGGCCGACGCCCCGCTCGCGGAGGACGGCGACCGCCTCGCTCATCGTCGATCCAGTCGCGATGATGTCGTCGGCAACGACCACGTCCCGGCCGGCGACGTCGACGTCGCTCGGCGAGATCTCGACCTCGGTGCCGGAGTGGCGCGTCTTCTCGAAGTAGTCCGTCTCGCCGCCGCCGTAGGCGTCCCGGACGGTCTCCGCGAGGGAGATCGCACCCGCGTCGGGCGAGAGAAAAACCGGATCGACGAGATCGCCCGGGAGCGGGTCCGCGAGTCGGCCCGCCGCGTCGACCGCCGTCGCCGAGGGCTCGAAGAACTCACAGACGGCCCCCTCGTGGGGATTGACGGTGAGGACGCGATCCGCGCCGGTCGAGATCGCGCGGGCGACCGCCCGGGCGGAGACCGGCTCGCCCGATTCGAAGGCTTCGTCCTGTCGTCCGTACCCCATATAGGGCAAGACCGTGACGACCTCGTCGATGCCGGCCTCGCGAACGGCGTCCTGTAAGAGCAACAACTCGAGGTGAGCGTCACTCGAGACGGTCGACGCGACGACGATCGCTCGCGTACGGTCCTCGATCCCGGGGACGGACGCGAACAGTTCGCCGTCGGGAAAGCGGTCGTACTCGACGGGCGCGATCGGTTCCTCGAGTTCCCGCGCGAGCGCCGCCGAAAGCGCCTGCGACGCGGATCCACTGACGATCATACTCGAGCCCACAGCGCGCGGGGTAAAACGGGTTTTCGTTCCGTCCCGCAGGAGCGGGGTTTCGTTCCGTCTCGCAGGAGCGAGGTTTCGCTCTGTCTCGTAGGAGCGAGGTTGCCGCTCTGTCCCGCAGGAGCGCCCGGGTTTCGCCGGCCGATCCGTCCGCTCACTCCGACGGTCGGGTCGCCACGACGGCGACTCCTGTGACGTCGCGAACGCCGAGGGCGTGTCGACGCCAACTGTCGGCTCCGGCGTTCTCCGTCGCGACGAGAAACGTTCCGTCCTCGGTGACGGCGTACACCGCCTCGCCGTAGTCGACGTCGACGATTCGACCGTCAGGGGAAGCGACTTCGGCCCACTCCCCGCCGTCGAATGCGTAGGCGGCATCCGCAGAGACGGCGTACGCACGTTCCGAGCGCGCCGACGAACCGTCGGACGCCACGGCGACCGCCTCGAACGAGCCCTCGAGTTCCGTCATCCAGCCGTTTCCGAGCCTGTAGAGACCGTCCGCGGTCGCGACGAGCGGTGTGCCAGACGCGTCGACGTCACGCGCGTCGGGCAATCCGGCGTGTGCGAGCCCGCCGTCGTGAACCCGGTAGACGCCGTCGGCGGTCGCGACGAAGTCGCCGTCGATCGCTCGAACTGGCGTACTCACCCTCTCCTCGAGATCCGTCCACTCGCCGTCGGTGCTCCGGCGAGCGACCCGTCCCCCGGCGTCGGCGGCCAGCATCGTCCTCCCGTCGTAGCCGACGGCGACCGCCGGACCGAATCCAGTGTCGACGAACGCTCCGTCGGAACCTCCGTCGTCGTCTATTCCGGTTCCTCCCTCGAGGGCGCGGACGTCCTCGTCGGTCGCGACCGCGACCGAGTCGGCGCTCGCGGCGACGTCCCGCGCGTCACAGCGCTCACAGAGCCCGAACTCGCCGACCGCGTCGCCGGCGATTCGGACCCGGACGACGCCGATCGAACTCGTGACGTAGGCTTCGAGCGCTCCCGATCGATCGCCGTAGACGCGTTTTTCCTCGATCGAGTCCATACGTAGACTCTCGCGTGCGCGAGCCGAAAACGTTCCGTCTCCACATCTGCTGGCTCGTCGTCTCACCCGTCGGCTTCGGAATCCCTTTGGGGGATCCGGTCGGACTAGGAGTCGATGGAAGTGTTCGGATCGAGCGGGACACGGGGTGTCGCGAACGAGGAGCTGACGCCCGCGTTCGTCCTGCGGGTCGCGAAAGCGGCGGGGACGGCCTGGGGGGTCGACCGGGTGGCGATCGCGCGCGATACGCGCTACACCGGTCGGATGCTGGCCGATGCGGCCGCGAGCGGGCTCGCGAGCACCGGTACCGACATCGACCGACTGGGGACGGTCCCGACGCCGGGCGCGCAGTACTACGCCGAGCGAGAGGGCGTCCCGGTGATCGTCGTCACAGCCTCGCACAACCCTCCACAGTACAACGGAATCAAGCTCGTCGGCGCGGACGGCGTCGAGCTCGCCGTCTCCGATCTCGAGCGAATCGAAGGGACGTTGCTCGCGGAAGGGTTCGCGGTCGCGCCCTGGGACGAGACGGGACGCGTCCGGACCGTCGAGGGCGTCACCCGCGAGTACGTCGACGAACTGCTTGCCTCGGTCGACCGGGAGTCGATCGCCGACGCCGAGTTGACCGTCGCGCTCGACCCCGGTCACGGCGCGGGCTCGGTGACGAGCCCCGAGTTCTTCCGCGAGTTGGGCTGTCGGGTCGTCACCGTCAACGGACAGCCCGACGGCCACTTCCCCGGTCGCGATCCGGAACCAGTCGTCGACAACCTCGAAGACCTCGGCCGGCTCGTCCGGGCAACCGACGCCGACGTCGGCATCGCCCACGACGGCGACGCCGACCGGGCAATCTTCTTCGACGAAAACGGTGAGTACGTCGAGGGCGATGCCACCCTCGCCGCGCTGGCCGCGGCCGAACTCGAGGCCGGAGACACGGCGGTATCGGCGGTCAACGTCTCCCAACGACTCGTCGACGTCGTCACCGAAATCGGCGCGGAACTCGAGTTGACGCCGATCGGCTCGACCAATATCATCACCCGCATCGAGGAACTCGAGGCGGCCGACGAGCGGGTGCCGATCGCGGGCGAGGGCAACGGCGGGATCTTCTTCCCCCGGTATCGCCTCTCCCGGGACGGTGCGTTCACGGCGGCACGGTTCCTCGAACTCGTCGCCGAGCGGCCGGTCAGCGAGATCGTTTCCCCGTACGACGGCTACGCCAACGTGCGCCGGAACGTCGGGTACGAATCGACGGCCGAGCGCGACGCGATGCTCGATGCGGCCGCGAATCACGCGAAATCCGCCGAAGCAGAACTCAACACTCGCGACGGCTACCGCCTCGACTACGGCGACGCGTGGGTGCTCGCCCGCCCCTCCGGCACCGAACCGCTCGTTCGGGTCTACGCCGAGGCCCGCGACGAAGACCGCGCCGCGGAACTCGCCGACGGGATGTACGAGACGTTGACCAAATCGAAAACCGACACCTGATCGACGATCGGGGCCGTTTTCCGATGGAGTGAACGGATCCCACTGGTTCGGTCCGCCCTGATCTCCGGTCGCTCGAGACGATTCCGCAAGCGGCAATCGACGTTCTCTGCCCGATCCGTAGGTCGACGGAGGTCAGTCAGGATTAGGAACGGACGATCTCGAGAAATCGTTTTCCGTCGCTCGTCATCCCGGCGTACGGTCCGGTCGGGTACGTCATCGGGACGGTGGTCAGGATCGCACGGAAGAGTTCGCTGTAGAAGATAGCCGTCAACACGAACGAGAGCGGCCCGCTGACGCCACGGCTCACCATCCAGAGAGTCGAGACGATCACCACGGTCACGACCGGACCGGCCAGAACGGAGATCGCCCGGACGGGGCTCGAGTGGTGCCGTTCCGACCGACAGCGCCCGTACAGCATCAGTTTCCACACGCCGTCGAAACCGACCGTCATCGTCAACGGCCCGAAACCGACCGTTCGCCCCGAATCACTTCCGATCGTGATGTGGGTGGTGCCGCCCGCGAGAAGGATCGGAACAGCGTGTGCAAGTTCGTGGAGAAAAAGCGCGGTAACGACGCCGACGACGATGCCGACTGGTATCAGCAGAAACCAGGCCACCTCGAGCATTGACAGAATTTCCTGTTGGCGAACCATAAATTTACACAATCCGGGTTCTGCCCAGTTCGGTCCGTTCGAGACCAGGACTCAGGATCAGATCAGTCCGTTCGAGATTCGGTCCCAGACTGTGTGAGACACTCGAGGGGGCGAGAGCGACCGCTGAACGGACTCCGATCGCCGTCGGAACGGGCGCTTCGATCTGCCTGCAGTAGCTCTTTCCGTCCGTTCGTCGTCTCTCGGAGACGAACCGTGAGCACCGATTCTGCGATCGACTGTCGCCGCCTCGAGCACGCGCGAACGCGATGACGACGTCCGGGGCGAACAATCCCGGCCCCGGGACGACCGAGGCCGACGCGTCCGGAGCAGCCGATGCTGACGCAGCAGAGGTAGCAGATCCCGACGACGATCCGCCGGCCTCCCAGCCGGATCCACTGGTCGGCGGCGGGTCGATCTGGGACAACCTGCTACACTGGGTCTATCTCGACGGGGACCGACGCGTGTTGACGGCGGCGTTACTGGTCGGCGTCTTCGGCGCGAGTCTGGCGCTCATCGCCGCGGACCTGATCACACCCGCGGAGGCCGGCGACATAACGGCTATTTCGGCGGCGCTCGTCGGCGGCATGCTCCCGTTCATCACCGTCGTTCTCGCGATCAACCAGCTGATCCTCTCCGAGGAGTTCGGCACGACCGGGGCGTTCTTCGAGCGACTCGAGGAGACCCGCGACTACCGGCGGTCGATCGAGAATCACACCGGCTACCGACCGAGTCCGGCCGAGCCGTCGGCGTTTCTGCGGGTGTTGATCGAGTCGAAACGCCGGACCGCACTCGGGCTGAAGAACGTCTGTGCGGACGGACCACCCGAGCTACGGGCGGCCGTCGACGACTACGTCGCGACGACGGAACCCCGAGACATCGATGCCATCGATACCCTCGAGGACGCGACGTTCGGCACCTTCGACGTGATCGCGGTTATCATCCACTACAACGATCCCTGGCAACTCCAGGAGGTCCGACAGATCCGCGAGATTCACTACCACGACCTCCCCGAAGCCGCCGAGAACCAACTCGACCGACTCGAGGATTTGCTTCGGGACATCCACGTCGCCCGCCAGTACTTCAAGACCGTTCACATGCAACAGGAGTTGGCCGACCTCTCGAAGATCCTGCTGTACGTCGGGTTTCCGACGCTATTGGGGGGTGCGTTCGTCATCGTGGCCTACGGCAACCTACTGGCGCTCGAGTTCCACCCGTACGTCTACGTCGTCGTCGTGAGCGCGACGATCACGGCGCTGTTCAGCCCGTTCGCCGTCCTGCTCGCGTACGTCCTCCGGATCGCAACGGTCGCCCGGCGGACGGCCGCGGACTTCGGGCCGTTCGTCCTCCAGCAACAGGTGCCGACGGAAGAGACCGAAACCAGCGACGCTGGTGAGTGACTATAGTAGCCACTGCACGTCGTTGCACACCTGATCGCCAGACGTATCGGCGACCAGTGTGGGAATCGTTGCAGTTGTTACCTAAAAATCAGGCGCTAATGCCCCGTCCTCAAGGAGCAACGCAGGGAGCGAAGCGACCGAGTAGCGCAGTAGGGCGGGGATACAGCGCCGTCATCGTCTCACATATACTCTGCAACGATAGGCCTACAGGCCAACCAACACGTTTATCAGCCCCGACAATGTATATACATCGTACATGGACCAGTTCACAATCAACGGCCACGAAGTCGTGAACGGAGACGTGAAAGCCACCGGCAACGGTGCTCACGTCTACGTCCCGAAACGCTGGCGTGGTGCGGACGTGAAAGTCGTCCGCACATCCGACCCCAACGACGAATAGATGAACTACAACTACAGGTATCGACTGAACCCGTCCGACGACATCCGCGAGCAGTTAGCGTGGACTGTCGATACCTGTAGGCAGGTCTACAACCATTTCCTCCACCGTCTCAATAGACACGACGATACATCGTCGTACTCCGAGCAGAAGCGTCTGCCGGACTTGAAAGACTGGTGGACTGACCTACAAGACGTTCACTCGAAGGTACTTCAGAAAGTCGTCCAGCGGTTGTACGATAACCTCTCGACGCTCAAAGGTCGGAAGCAAAACGGCTACAGCGTCGGGGAATTGAAGTGGAAAGCACCGGGGGAGTACCAATCGTCCACCTACAGTCAGTCCGGCTTCAAACTCAAAAACACGAGTGGTCGGACTCGACTATGGCTCTCGAAGATTGGTGACATTCCCATCACGTTCCACCGCGACCTGCCCGACGACGCCGAAATCAAGACCGTCACGGTCAAACGTGAACCCACCGGCAAGTGGTACGCCATCCTCGGCGTCGAAACGCCTGACGACCCGCCCGAGAAGCCCGACGAAGTGACTGACGCAGTTGGTATCGACGTGGGAATCCTGAAATACGTCCACGACACCGATGGAATCGCTGTCGAATCGCCGGACCTCTCGGATGAACGTGAGCGGTTGGAACGCGCCCAACGCAACCTCTCGCGGAAAGAACACGGGTCGAACAACTGGAAAGAACAGCGCAAGACGGTCGCTCGACGCCACGCCGATTTGAAGCGCAAGCGCCGAGACTTCTTGCACAAACTCTCGGCGTACTACGCCTGCGAGTACGACCTTGTAGCGGTCGAGGACTTGGACGCGAAGGGTCTGGTCGAACTACCGGGCAACTCTCGGAACCGTGCCGGGGCCTCGTGGGGAACGTTCCTCCGAATGCTCGAATACAAGTGCGAGCGGGAAGGAACGCACTTCGTCACCGTGGACCCCCGAGGCACGACCAAAGAGTGCGCGTCGTGTGGCGTCGAGACGGACAAACCGTTGTGGGTGCGTGAGCATTCGTGTCCGTCGTGTGGGTTCGAGGCGGACAGGGACGCGAATGCGTCGTGGAACATCCTTTCTCGCGGTCTCGAACAAGTAGGGACGGGCTGTCCCGAATCAACGCCTGTGGAGACTGCGCTCCCTACGGACACCGATTCGGTGTCTGCAAAGCGCGTCGTGGAAACAGGAAGCCCCACCCTCAAGGAGCGAACCGCGTCAGCGGTGAGCGAGTAGGGTGGGGAGGAAGTCACTATAGCACCGCCGCTATCCACCCGGTCGTGATTCGTCATCACTCGAGTGCCAGGAGCGGTCTCGAGACGCGTTCATCCGACGAGTCCGTCTACGAAACCGTTGACTGGACCATGACCAGGTGTATAACGCCAGTGTACGTCGCCGAACTGCGGTGGCGCGCGCTGTCGAGCGGTCGAGTGACGACGAGACCGCTCGAGGAAGCGCGCGAGGGATGAGCGACCGGAGAGCGAATCGGCTGGGGAGGATGTGGTCTCCCTGTTGCCACGAGAGCAAAACGGTTCTTCGTCACGACAACTCCGGTGGGCGGCCCCATCGATACACTCCCTCTTGATCGCTGTGAACGGTTCTCCGACACGCACCGATCAGTCACAGGCGATTACTTCTTCTATCGAATCGGGATGGATTTGCACCGTCGGAAAACACAGGGGGTCCTCGTTCGAATATTCCACCGTCTCACGTTGGTCGGTAGAAGAGTCGATATCGATCAGATACTCTTCGCCGACCTCAAACTGTCCACGGAATGATACGCCAGCTGTACTTCCGTTTCGTTCGAGTTCGATCTCATCTTCGAGGATTGTATTTTCGTCGTCCTCGACGCGAACGTGAACACTGATCGCCGGCCCCGCGTGGTTTTCGATTCGAAAATCGATATCCTCCGACGAGCCACCCTGATTTCCGCCCCCGGATTCAGTAGTATCTCCATCGAGACAGCCAGCAATCGCCATCGGTAGCCCAGTACAGAGAGTACCCAAGACACAGCGACGGTTACAAGACATTCGAATCCACGTTGAATTTTACTGACAATAAATGTACTTACCTCTTCTGCGATCGACGAGCCGTTGTTTTGCTCCCTCGCCGCGTTACCCTCGGTCGAATCAGGACCGAAGGAGTCGCTCGTACCGCGCGCCGATCCGTTCCGTCGCGAGCAGGAGACGGTGACAGGCGAGGAGGACGGCGACCGCGAGGACGATCAACGCGCCCTCGAGCGGCGTCGCGAGCAGGCCGAGGGCGACGATCAGCGTCGTCGCACACGCCGGCGGGTGACGGGTGTCGGTCGCGAGCATCCCGCCCGCCGTCAGCGTCGTCGCGAGAACGCCGCTGGCGGCGAGTCGAAGTCCCTCGAGCGAACCGGGATCGGTCGCCACGACCATCGAGACGCCGCCCGCGAGCAGGTAGTACGATAGCAATCCGGCGACGACGCCGATCGCGTGACCGCCGATCACCCGCCGCGGGGCGGTCGCGTCGCTGTCCTGGAACAACGCGAGGACGAACGCCGAGGGGCCGAGGCTCGGAAAGAGAACGGGAAGCCCCGAGAGCCACGCGAGAACCGCGGTCGTCGAGATCAGGATGCCGGTGTGGATCGTCGTCCCCGTCCGGTCGTCCATGGCCGTTCGTTCGCCAGTAGCGTGGAAAACCGTGGTGTTTCGCCACGCGACTCGAGACCGTCCGTCGTGGCCTCCGGCGACGCTTCTGCGATCCGTCGACGCGTCCGTCGTGACTCCCGACGATGTGTCTGCGAACCGTCGCCCCGTCCGTCGGAACTCTCACTGATTACGGAACGATCGTCACGGGAACCGTCGATCGCCGTGCTACCGCCTCCGCGACGCTCCCGAGTAGCACTCTCGAGACGCCAGCCCGCCCCTCGCTTCCCATTACGATGCCGTCGACGCCCGCCTCGTCGGCGTACTCGAGGATCGCCGCGGCCGTTGTTCCCTCGATCACTTCCGTCTCGAGCGCTCGGTCGTGATCGTCGGCGATCGCCCGCACATCCGCGAAGAAGTCGGGTTCGGCGTCGTCGGTCGCGTTCGAGTCGTCCGTCGCCGATCCACCGCCGTAGCCCGTCTCGAGTTCGTCGACGGCGTGGACCACCGTCACCTCGGCGTTGGGGATGACGGTGAGCGCGTACTCGAGGGCGGCGCGGGCGGGATCGGAGTCGTCCATCGGGACGAGCAGGTGTCGGGTCATGATCGGAAATTGGCGGGCGATCGTGGAAAACGCTCCGGCGCTGTTCGGATAAGACGATTGGTCAACTGCCCATCGCCAACGGTCAGTATCCTAACGTTCTTTAGGTTGGTTGAATAACGTATAGGCGCGCACGTAAAGTGCGCTGAGCCGGAGCGAAAGGCTCCAACCAACACTCCGGCTCACGCTGGCCCCCGCGTCGCGGGAGCAATCAACCATTGACGTCGGCGAAATAAAGACCTGCCGACGTGTCGCCGAACCAGTACCACGCGTTCGGTTAACCGGACTCGTCTCGCGCGTTCGGTCAATCGGACCAGTTTCGCGGGTTCCTGGTTCTCGAGTTCGGTTGTTCTCCGCCGCGTCGGGCCTCGAGACAGAGAGCTACGCATGGCAACGAAACTCACGATACACTGCGACTGTGGCACCGACGTCCGAACGGAGACGACCGACGGGACGATCGCCTGTCCCGACTGCAAATCGGTGTTCGAGACGACGATCATCGAACTCACAACCGACCACAATGCATCGCACACTCGCTACGGTACTCGCTCGTGTCGCGGCCCGTGAGGGCTGTCGCGGGACGGCGCTCCCGCCGCTGTACGAGCACGTGGACACCGATGCGCTCGTCTCGCTCCTCGAGTCGGACGCCGAGGTTACGATCCGCTTCGAGTACGAGGGGTATCGCGTCGTGATCGAAACCGGGCCGCTCGAGGTGGTGGTTGACGAGGGAGGGTGATCGCTCGCCGGTCGATTGCGTAGCCGATCCCACCACTTCCACTCGAATCGAGGAGTAGCCTTATTCGTGTGTAGGAGTTACACACGAGTATGGCGCCGGAGGAGAAAACCCGGGTCGATTTCAACGCCCCTGCGTCGCTCGTCAAGCGAGCGGATGCGATCGCCGATCTTCTCGACGTCTCCCGGACGCACCTCCTCATCGAGGCACTTCGGGACGAAATCGAAGACCTCGCTGCCGACGACGAATTTCGGCGGCTGATCGGCGACGCGTACTACGCCGGAGAGATCGATTTCGATACCGTCGAATCGATTCTCGGCACGGAAGCGGCGATGCGGATGAAATTCCTCCGCGCATCGCTGAACCGCGATCCGCCCGAACCGCAGATCGAACGCGACCAGCCGTCGGCAGCGGAGTTCTACGAGGGCGAGGTTCCCGTGTGGACGCCGACCGACGAGGCGGCCGACCGGGAATCGCGCGAGTAGCGATGACCGACGAACCCATCATCGTCGTCGATACGAACGTCCTCCTCAATCTCGCAACGCCGGTCGTCGACGCGCGCTCTCGGGCCCCGACCGGCGAAGATCCGCTCAAAACCGTCCTTTTCGGGTACGACGTGCACGTCCCCTCGAGCGTCCTCGCCGAAGTGAGCGAAGCGCAGGGGAATGGTGATCTCCTGTCGGCGGCCGCGGATCTGGTTTTTCGGGCGTCTCACCACCTTACCACACACGAGGTCGAGACCCAAACCGACGAGCCACTCGAGTTCGGGCTCGATCCCGGCGAGTCACACGGTATTTGGCTCGCAAACGAACTCGGCGCCGCCATGTTCGTCACTGACGAGTTCAACACGACGAACTATCTCTTCGTTTCTCTGGCGCTCGAGGATCGGAACACCCTGTTCACGACCCCGCACGTTCTGTGTCTGCTGGCCGAGCGAGGCACCCTCGACACGCAGTACGTACACTCGGCACTGACGTACTACGTCGAGACGAAACAGTGGGATGCCCAGTACGTCTCTCAACTACGGAGCGAGTACCTTTCTAGCTAACTCGATCGCCGCTCGAGGACACCTACAGCCACAGCTTCGACCCACTGCTCAGGTCCCGAGTACCATCGGTCCGAACAGCATCACGACGACCGAGATGAGGACGACGGCACTCGAAACCGCCGTCACCGCCGCCGCGGCCGTTCCCGGTGTCGACACCGGGAGCCTCGAGGCCACCCCCTCGGCGTTCGTCCGTACCAGCCGCCCGCCGTCGAGCGGGTAGACCGGCAGGCAGTTGAAAAAGCCAAGCAGGAGGCTGATCCAGCCGGTCCAGTAGAGGACGGTCGCGAGGACGAAGACGACGCCGCCGACCGCCGAGAGCGGTCCCGTGACGGCGTAGACCGCGGTCGCCTCGCCGACGAAGCCGCCGAAGTTCTCCGAAGCGAGACCGATCGCACCCGCAAAGGGGAGAAAGGCGATCGTCAGCAGTCGATCGAGCGGCGTGTTCGTGATCGTCGCCGGCTCCGACCCGCTCAACACGCCGAGGTGTTCGTCAGTTGGATAGGGTTCGATCCCGAGGTCGGTGACGGCAATTCCACCGGCGCCGGCGGCCGGATAGACGCCGAGGTGTGCACCGTCGCCGTCCGTCGACTCGCCGAGCGTCACGCGATACTCCTCGAGGCCGTCGTCGGTGTAGAGCCCGACGATGACGGTCTCGCCTGGACTCGCCGCTTCGAGCGCCGCGAACAGGTCTTCGTGGTCGGTCATCCGCTCGCCGTCGATCGACGTGACGACGCCCGGTTCGCCGGTCGGGGCGCCGGCGTCCGCCAGCGGGCCGTCCTCGACGACGCTCGCGACGTACGTTCCCGCGACGAACGTCTCCGCTCGCTCCACACCGTCGGAATCGACCGTCGTGACCGCCACGGTCGGCTCGTCCGCCGCCTCGAGCGCCTCCCGAAACGCCGCTTCCGCCCGGACCGGCGTCCCGTCGACCGCGGCGATTTCGGTCCCGGGCTCGAGTGCGTTCGGACCTGCCCCGGGCGCGGCGCGGACGACGACCGCGCGCTCGAGTGTCACTGACTCACCCTCGGCACGCTCGAGGGAGACGGTTTCATCAGCGTCTGCGAGTTCCGCACGGACCTCCGCCTCGTCTTCGACCGGCGTCCCGTCGACCGCCGTGATCACGTCGCCGCGCTCGAGACCGGCGTCGGCGGCGGGCGTCCCGGGGACGACGGTGCCCACTGCTAGCCCGGGGACGGCGGCGACCGACGCCGAGACGAGCGCCATCAGGACCAACGCGCAGACGATCGCCAGCACGAGGTTGACCGTCACGCCGGCGGCGTAGATCCGGTTGCGGGCGGCCGTCGAGACGCTCCGCTCGTCGCCGCCCATGTCGACGTACGCTCCGAACGGGACGAGCGCGAGAAAGATCACGCCCATCGACCGCACGTCGACGTCCTCGACGCGAGCCAGTAACGCGTGACCGAGTTCGTGGACGGCGACGCCCGCGAACAGCCCGAAGACGATCTCCGGTGTGGCCGACAACGGCAGGAAATCGTTGACCCCCGGCACCGCGAGGACGTTTCGAGGACGGTTCACCTCGGTCGCGACCTCGCGAGTAAGTGCGGCGTATCCCGCGAAAACCACCATCACGAACGAGACCGCAACCAGCGCGAACGAGACGAAGACGCCGGCGTCTGCAATCCGTCGCCAGAGGCGGCGGCGAGTGGCGAGTCGGTCGAGCACCGACGGAGTGGCCTCCGTCTCGAAGGTCACCATCGGCCCACGAATCCGGATCCAGCCGGGGAGTCGCCCCCACGCGGCCAGTGCCATCGCCACCGCGGTGTACGCGAGGAGACCGACGCCGACGAGGAGAACCGTCTCTCTCATATTAGTTTCGAGAACAAACGGTTCGATAGTATTGGTTTCGGTTCGACGAGCGACCGCGAACCGCATCGGTGGCGCATCGCCCCACGATCGACTCGAGTCGACCCGGAACGCACTCTCACCCCCTAAAACACACTCGAGAGCCGAACAGTACGGCGATCCGACGACTGGGCAGATTTATACTGGAGTGTAAAGTGTGCTTTACTGTAAAGGGTGTTTTACACCCGGCTGCCGACCATGACCGAACGACTCACTGTGAGCGACTACAGCCCGAAAACGTACCGGAGAGCATCGAACGCGAGCTACCTCGCCGGGATCGCCGCGCTCCTCGCGGGATTCGTCGTTGGCCGACCCCTAGTCGGACTCGGCGCCTACACGGCAGGGTTCGTCGTCGGCGCGGCGATTCCGTACCTGGCCTCGAGGCCGGTGTACGACGAACGGGACGAACAGCTTACGGCTCGCGCGAGCGAACTCGTGTTGACCGGACTTGCCTACGGCGGACTGGTGGTCTTCGTCGGCCTCTTTGCCGCGGAGTTGGCCGGCTACTACAACTGGAGCACCGAACTCTGGGCGGTGTTCTGGGCGTTCTGTGCGTTCTGGCTCGTCTGGGGCGGTACGTACACGTACGTCCGGATTCGAGCAACGCCGTAGATGCGAAACGATCTTCGCGAACGCCGCGAGCGGGCAGAATTGAGTCAGGCAGATCTCGCCGCGGCCGTCGACGTTACTCGTCAAACGATCAACGCGATCGAACGAGAACGGTACGATCCCTCGCTCGAGTTGGCGTTCGAACTCGCCGCCTACTTCGACTGTGCGATCGAGGAGATCTTCGAACCGTCGGAGATCACCGCGGGAAATGGGGCCGGTGCGGAGGACTGACGTGAATTGTGTCCGCGGTACCGAAATCACCGGGCTGGTGGCAGTTTCGGACCCGGCAGACGCCACGCCGTGCGAGAGATCGGACGGCCACTACCGGATCGGACACAGTAAAAGTGGAACGCGCCGTCAGATCGGATCGTCGACCTCAAGGGCCGCCCCGAGTTGCCTGCGTTCGGTCCGCAACGCCTCGAGTTCGTCCTCGATACGACCGTCGGCGAGACGGTCGCGCTCCTCGGGAGTGAGCTTGACGACCGCTTGGGCCGCGGTCTGGAGCCGATCGTAGTCGGGATCGTAGGTGAGCTGTCGAACGGTCCGAAGTGCGGCGACGGTCTCCTCGTCGCCGACGCGGGCGGCAAACGGACGGATCTCCCGCGTCGCCCGGCGCAGGATCGCGGCTTCGGCGGGCGGCCACTCGACGGTCAACGGCTCGGCGTCGATCCCGTCGAGGAAGGTCCGTTGGGTCGCCACGCGGCGTTTGAGGACGTCAGCGTCCTCCACGTAGTGGGAAAGTTTCGAACGCGAGTAGTCCGCGTACTCGAGCAACTCGGGGATCGTGTACTCGCCGTCGGAACTCTCGCGGACGTACTCCCGCAGGTCCTCGGGCGGCCGCTCGAAGGCGACGAACGGGTACCAGCGACTTCGCTCGAGGAGGGCGAACACCTCTCGGGCCGAGGCCTCGAGGCGGTACTCGCCGAAGGCCTCGCTGATCGCCTCGTTGTAGCGCTCGATCGGCTCGCGTAGTCGGTCGACCGGGGCATCGAGGTCGACCGTCGATAGCTCGAGTAACCGTTCGCGATCGTCGATCTCGTCGTCGATCTCGCGGAACCGTTTGCTCGCTTCCGTCCGGGCCTCGGCCAGCGCTTCGCGTGCGCGCTCGCGATCGTCGATCAACTCGGCGTACTGGGAGGCGGGCTCGAGGGCGGCGTGTGCCCGTTCGAAGTCCGACTCGCTCAGCCGGCGCTTGTCGATCGCGTCGAGTGCGTCCTCGAAGGCGTCGCGTCCCTCCAGATCGTCGGGTAACCCGTCGACGAGCGCGGCGAACTGTCCCTCGAGTTGAACGTACGCCTTGAAGTTCTCGCGGCCGGTTCCGGTCGCCCGGTCGACGTACGTATCGAGCAGATCCGTCGCAGTCCGGTAGGCGTCGGACGCGCCTTCGACCGCTTCGGTCGCATTCTCGACGTCCCGACCGGCGTGGTCGTCGATCACGCGTTCCGCTCGTTCGAGTCGCTCGCGGGCCGCCTCGAGTTCCGCGAGCGGCGTCGACTCGCCCCGATCGCCGTCGCTGGCGTTCGATCCGGGCGAATGGGCGCGTTCGCTCATGGCTACTCCTCGTACACCGCGTCCGGATCGAACACCATCTCGCCGACGTTCTCGCCCTCGATCGTCCGGTAGAAACACGACTTGTGTCCCGTGTGACACGCGCCGCCTTCCTGGTCGACGACGTAGAGGACGGTGTCGGCGTCGCAGTCGACCCGGACCTCGTGGACCGACTGGACGTGACCGCTCGTCTTCCCTTTCTCCCACAGCTCCTCGCGGCTCCGTGAGTAGTAGTGCGCTCGCCCCGTCTCGCGGGTTCGCTCGAGCGCCTCGGGAGAGACGTAGGCGAGCATCAACACCTCGCCCGTCTCGGCGTCCTGTGCGACGGCGGGCACCAGCCCATTCTCACCGAAGTCGATGGCAATTCCGTCGTCCATATCGGGACGGATGTTCGTCGAGGCGATAGGTCTTTTGCCGGTTACAAATCCGGCCGCCGATCACCGGCCCGCCCCGCGCACTCGACTGTCGGGACGCAGTGTGGCGATCACCGACTCGAGTCGACGGCGGTTTCGACCTCAGCCGCAATCGTCGGTGGGACGACGAGACGCCGCGGTCCGGGGACGTACTCCCCGCCCGGCTGTGCATAGCGCAGGTTGAGGACGGTCACGCCGCCGACCTCCCAGACGGAGACGCCGTCGATCGTCTCGAGGTCGATCGCCTGTTCGGGATCGAAGAGATAGATCGTCCCCTCGTTCCGGTCGAACGCACCGGCCGATCGGAGAAACGAGGAGAGGACGAGCGCGACGAACGCGAACGGGATCAGAAGCGTCGCCGCGGCCGTAAACGGACTGGAACCGAGCGGTCCCAACGCGCCGGTTCCTTCCGCGATCCGACCGGCCAGCATCAGCGCCACGATGATCCCAGCCATGACGAACGTCCCGACGGCGGCGTCCACCGCACGCCCCGTCGAGTCCCTGGCGACCGCAATCGCGAGGACCGTAACCGCGAGCGCGCCGACGAGAGCGAGGATGATCGGCCGAAGTTGCGGCCAGGCCTGTCCGATCAGGTCGTACACCCGCCAGACGATGACGACGGAAATCGCCGCGAAGAACGTGCCGACGCCGAGCGACCAGCAGAGTCGAACGGCCGTCGACGTAGAGCCGTCGCGTCGCCACTGGATCGTACCCGGATCGTTCGGGTTCACCGACGCATCCGCTGCCATATCGGATTTCGGATCCGATCGGGTAAAGACCGTTCGATCTCAGCCGATCGGATATCGACAACGACTCGAGCGAACGACCTCGAGCGAACCGATCACGCGTTCGACCCGAGACGCTCGAGTCCGCCCCGGTAAACGAGTACGTACGAGGCGACCGGGGAAAGCACCACCAGCGGGAGTGCGACGACGATCAACGAGAACGGATCGGGAGGGGTTACGGCCGTCGCGATCACGAGCGCCACCGCACACAGCGCGAGCGTCGCCGTGACGAATCGCAGAAAGTCACTCGAGTCCATACGAACTGTACCGACAGCAATCGGATGTGTGTTGCGGTGAACACGTCAGAACAGAAGCGTATCGAACGCAAGAAAGCCGACATACGAGATGACGATCGAACCGGCAAGCGAGAGCACCCACGCGAGCACCGTATACCCCATCTTGCGCGCGCTGACGCCGCCGCCGGCACCCGCCGCGGCGTAACCGCTTCCGATGATCGAACTGACGATGATCTCGTTGAACGAGACGGGGATGCCAAAGAGGACGGCCGTCTGGGCGATGATGAACGAGGGGATGAGCGCCGCGATCGAGCGTCGCGGACCCAGCGAGGAGTAGTCTTGTGAGATTGCCTTGATCATCCGGGGTGCGCCGGTCCACGACCCCAGTAAGAGGCCGAAGCCGCCGCCGAGCAACAGGGCGATCAGGGGGAGACCCACGTCACCGGACAGCGGAATCAGCGGCCCGATCGCCAGTCCGACCTGACTGCCGCCCGCAGAGAAGGCGACCAGGCCGCCCAGTATCAACAGGAAGTGACGCTCGCCGCGTTCGATCCCCCCCTCGAGGTCGACCGCGATCGCTCCGCCCCAGATCGCCGCCATCACGGCCGTCGCGGCGACGACGCCGACGAGATCGGACACGGGAAGCCAGGCGCCGGTCGCCTGTGCGATCGAGGCGCCGCCCTCGGGCGGCCCGAGCACGGCGAACTCGATGTTGGCGATGAGCACGCCGACGAGCGCCGCGAGACCGATGATGAGATACTGCTCGGAGATCGGTTCGGCCCGGAGCGTTCTGGCAATGGCGTATGCGAGTCCGCCGCCGACGAACGGCGTCAGGATCCACAGGGTGGCGATCTCGGCGTACTTCGGCCAGGCCGGATCGCCACCCATCGCGAGGCCGACGCCGACCACCGCCCCAGTTACCGTAAACGCCGTCGCTATCGGATACCCCGCGAAGACGCCGATCGCGACTAGGACGGCCGCAATCACCAGCGCGATCGTCGCCGCCATCGGCGACAGCGTGACCCCGCCGATCAGCTCCGTTCCCACGGCTTCGGAGACGTTCGCACCCTGTAACACCGCGCCCGCGAAGCCGAGAATGCCGACTAAAAATCCGGCTCGCATCACCGAGATCGCGTTGGCCCCGACCGCGGGCGCAAACGGCGTCGAACCACTCGAGCCGGCGCCGATCGCCCAGGCCATAAACAGGCTGGCCAGCGCGGCGACCAGAAACGTCGCGACCGTCGCGATCTCGACCATCTACGGCGACGTACTGGCGGGGTCTACAAGTGTGTGCCGACCTGTACTCGTCGGCCGCCGTCTCGACTCGAGGGGAGCCACGGCGAACGCAGGAACGTTCGAAGGCGGGCCGTGACGTCTACAACCGGCCGAATGTGGCCGTGACGTCCGCAATCAGTTCGAACGCGGGCCCTAACGCCTACAATCAGTTCGAACGCGAGCCGTGGCGGACGCCATCGAATCGAACGCGAGTCGGGTAGACGCTCTCTGATCGTGAATCGTCCGCGACGGGCGGCCTCAGTTCGTCGTCGACCGCGAGTTGTTCTCCGGCTCCGGCGGCGGTTCGGCTCCCTCGATCGCCTCGGCCGCGTCGGTGTCTTTCTCGACCTCGACGTGCCAGCGGTCGATCTCGTCGTCGTACTCCGCGAGTCGATCGGAAACGTCGTCTTTGAGGTCGTCGTCGTTGACGTTGACCTCGAAGACGAACCGTTCGCCGTTCTCCCCGCCGTTTCGCGTCGACTGCTGGATGTTCGCGCTGACGAGTTCGTTGTCGAAGTAGTACGGCGCAAGCTGGGTCATCACGTTCTGGTAGACGGTGTCCTCGACCCGTCGCAACGCCTTTCGCCCCGCCGAGTCGGCCGCCCGTGCGACGTAGTCGATCGACTCCTTCCAGTTGTCGACCGCCGCGTCGGGGTCGTCCTCCTCGAGTTGTTCGTAGGACTCCGAGAGCTTCTCGCCGGCGGTCTTGATGTCCTCGTCGGGTTCCTTGCCGGCTTTCTCACCTTTCCCCTCCTCGACGCTCGCCTGGTCGGACGTCTTCTCGCTGACGTCGGACTCGAGGGTTTCGTGGGCTTTCGGCCGCCACTCGTCCCACTCGTCGAACGCGCGGGCGAGACGCGCTTCCCTGTCTCGGTCCGGATCGTCGACGCCGTGTTCCCGGAGCGCCTGCGTGATGCGTTCGCCGTGTTCGACGACGTCGCCCCAATCGCCGCGGATCTTGAATCCCGAGATGCTCTCTTCCATTCGGCTGGCCGGTCCGTACGGTGCGGATCGGTATAAACTTCTTCGCCGACGGATGGCGATCGATAACGTGAACTATCCGGCGAAAGCCTGTACGAGTATGCCGATCGAGAACCGGGAAAACGCGTATCTCATCACGCACGCACTGGCGAAAGACACGCTCTCGCGCATCCGCGACGTCGAAACCGAACAGGTCAGCTTCCGAAAGGGGCTCGTCAAACTCGGGCGAATCTGTGGCTACGAGATCATCGACGGTCGAATGGAGACGGAATACGTCGAGATCGAGACGCCACTCGAGCCGACGATGGGCGAGCGCGTCCGCGGGCTGGACGACGTCGTCATCATCAACGTGTTGCGCGCCGCGACGCCGTTCGTCGAGGGTCTACTGAAGGCGTTCCCCCGGGCGAGACAGGGCGTCATCAGCGCGAGCCGCGACGAGGAGGCCGGCCGAGGGGAGGACGGCTCGTTCCCGATCACGGTCGACTACGTCAAACTGCCCGAGATCCACGAGGAGGATACGGTGATCGTCGCCGATCCGATGCTCGCGACGGGAAGTACCATGTGTACGGTGCTCGATCACGTCGTCGAAAACGCCGTCGAGCCGGAGAACCTAATCGTCCTCTCGGCGGTCTCGGCGCCCGACGGACTGCTTCGGGTCTCCGAATCCGTCCCCGAAGCGGACCTGCTTACGGTCTCGATCGACGACTACCTCGACGAGGACGGGTTCATCGTTCCGGGGCTTGGCGACGCCGGCGACCGGGCGTTCCGGACGACCTGAGACGGAGTGGACTCGAGACGAGCGAGGACGAGCCGGAATTGGGCGGATCGACTCGAGATCACAGACACGCCGTTTTTTGCACACAGCGTGTAAGTATCACGCATGGACTACGCAGTCGTCGATCCGGACGACCTCGAGCCCGAAGACGGCAGACCCTGTGAACTCAGGCGGCTGGGCGAGCACGCAGGTCTCGAGCAACTCGCGCTCAACTACTTTCGCGCGAAACCGGGCGAGCAGATCCCGCTCGCCTACCACTCCCACGAGATTCAAGAGGAGGCGTTCGTCGTCCAGTCGGGCGTGCTTCACGTGGAGACTCCGGAAGGGGAGTTTACGGTTCCGACGGGAGCGACGTTTACCGCACAGCCAGGGGCACCACATCGGGCGCACAACCCCGACGACGCCGAGAGTGTAGTCGAGGTGATCGCGCTCGGGGCACCCGCCGTCGACGGCGATGCCGTCCGATACGATCCCGGCGAAGAAGTGCGCTGAGTGTCCGTTCCGACCGATTGCAGGGCAGAATCCGATCGGAGCATCCGTCCGGATGGCGTGTCTCGGTTCGGTCGGCGATCAGTCGGTCCCGCAGGTGTCGATCCCGAACACCGCGCTGACCGGACACCGCTGGATGACCGCCGTCGCGAAGAGATCGCTCCCACAGAGAAACGCGACGGTTCCGATCGTCCGATCGCGGTTTCGGTATCCGAACGTGAGCAACGTCGCACCGATGACGAACCGAAGCGGCCGATCGAGGCCGCCGACGTTCTTGTCCATAGCTGTCGATCCGCCTCGAGCGCCGTAGTGGTTGTCCCGTCGTTCACGAACTGCAACTGGCCGACGGCCCCCTTGGCGTCTCAGACCGAGTCGCCTTCCGACGAACCGCCGCCCGACAGCTCCGAGAGACCGTCCCGACGGTCGCACTCGAGTGCGGGCGTCGCCTCGCGGTGGTCGGAGTAGCCGTCGAACCAGCGGACGATCCGCTCGATCCGATCGACGACGTGGGCCGGCTCGCCCGACCGAGAGAGTTCGTGGCCCTCCCGCGGGTAGCGGACGAGTCGGGTGTCGACGCCGTGTTTTTGCAAGCCGAGGTAGAACAGTTCCGCGGTGTTCGCGGGCGTTCGGTAGTCCCGATCCGAGTGCATCACGAGCGTCGGCGTCTCGACGTCGGGGACGCTCGAAACCGGCGATTGCTCCCAGAGAAAGTCGGGTTCCTCCCAGGGCGTGGTGTCGAAATCACCCTCGAGGAGCTGAAACGCGTCCGTCGAGCCGTAAAACCCCGTGAGGTCGTAGACGCCGCGTTGGGCGACTGCGGCCCGGAACCGGTCGGTGTGGCCGACCGCCCACGCGGTCATGAACCCGCCGAAGCTACCGCCGGTGACGAACACCTCGGAATCGTCGACGTACTCGCGCTCACAGACCGTCTCGACGCCGGCGAGGACGTCCGTCAGGGTGACCTCACCCCAGTCGCGGTCGATCGCAGTCGCGTGTTCCTCGCCGTAGCCGGTCGACCCTCGCGGGTTACACCAGAAGACGACGTACCCGCGTGCGGCGAGCGTCTGGAACTCGTGCCACATCGTACCCGCGGTCGTCCACTGGGCGTGGGGTCCGCCGTGGATCTCGACGACCAGCGGGTACGTCTCGCCGGGCGAGGCGTCGGCGTCGAACGCAGGTGGCGTGAGGAGCCAACCCTGAATCCGACGAGTATCGGCCTCGTCGTCGGTCTCGTCGCGTTCGTCGAGCGCCCGCTCGCCGTCCGCTGACTCGTCGGCGACGTCGAACCACACCTCCTCGGGCCGACGGACCGCCCGGCCGTCGAGGTAGTCGCCGTTCACTCGAGTCAGCCGGTGGGTCTCGGCGCCGCGACGGGTCGTCACGAAGACGTCGCCGGGATGGTCCCACTCGCTCTGGACGACCGCGACGGCGTCGCGCCCGACCGAAAAGTCCTCGACGGTGACGCCCTCGCCGTAGATTCGGGTCGGCTCCTCGCTCGCGTCGCCCGGCACCGACCAGAGCACCCGCGAGCCCGTATCGGGGGTCGTAAAGTAGAGGGTCTCGCCGTCCGGCGTCCACTCGAACCGACAGCGGTGACCGATCGTCCGGTCCAGCGGTTCGGTCGGCGTCGTCTCCGCTCCGGTCTCGCGGTCGTGGACGCGGATCTCCGTCTGGCGCATCGAGGCGCGCTCCTCGGGGGTGTACTCGAAGGCAACTCGGCCGTCGGCCGTCGCCTCGAGTCCCGAGAGCCAGCCAGTCGTTTCGGTGAACGCCGCCGTCTCGTCGCGCTCTCCGTCGTGTTCGACGAGTTCGTAGGTCAGCGAGTCGTCCGGCCGGTCGCCGACCTTGCTCGCGTAGTAGATCGTTCGGTCGTCTCCCCAGGTGGGGAGGACGTAATCGGCGTCGCCCTCGGTCAGACGGGTGATCGAACTGCCGCTGATTTCACCAGCGCTCCCGCGGCCGTCGCGTTCGCCACTGTCAGCGTCGTTCCCGTCTCCATCGTCGTGGACGGCGCGCGCGCCGGTCGACCCGACCTCGGCCTCGAGCGCCCGCTCGACGTCGAGGACGTAGACGTGGCGACGCCGGCCGTCGGCGTACTCGGTGTCCGCGCGGTAGATCATCCGGTCGATCACGCGGGGGTCCGGCGGTTCGAACTCGTAGTCGGGATCGACGGCGTGGTCCCTGCCGGTCTCGCGATCGGCAGCCGTCACGCGCTGGGAGAACAGCAGGCGAGTGCCGTCCGGGCTCCACTCGAGGTCGTCGACGCCGCCGACGACCGCCGTCACCCGTCGCGCTTCGCCGCCGTCGGTCGGGAGGACCCAGATCTGCTCGCGGTCGTCCTCGCCGCGCGTGCTGGTGAACGCCAGCCGATCGCCGTCGGGACTCCACCGCGGCTGACTGTCGACGCCGTTCGCGGCGGTAAACTGGGTCGCCTCGTCGCCGCCGACCGGAACGACGTGGATCGTCGCGGTCGTCGTCGAGGCGTCTTCGGCCGTTCGCTCGACGAACGCGACCCGTTCGCCGTCCGGGGAGAGCTGTGGATCGTCGGGGTGTACGATCTCGAGGGCGTCGACCGCCCGAATTCCGTTCATACCGACACACACCGTGGGTCGTCCGAAAGCGTTTTCGACGATCGGTTGTCGGGGGCGATTTCCCCGTGGAGATCACTGACGGTTGACGATGCCGACGTTGAGCGCCGCGTTCGAACACGAGAACTGTCGGAGGGTCCCGGTATACCACAGCGTCCGCGACTCCCCGCCCGGAACGTAGACGTCCGCACTCGAGGGGAGTCCGATCGTACTCGAGACGTACCGCTGGTCGGAGACCTGCCCGCTGACCTCGACCGTCACTCGTCCGCTCGATCCTGGACACGCCCGTACCGTTACCGCGCCGGTCGACCAGTCCTCGAGGGTCAGTTCCTCGTCGCGACAGCCCCGCGTCTGGACAGCTCCGTCGTCCTGTGCCGATGCCGTTCCCGCGAGTCCAACCGCACCCGCGAGCGCGCCGAGCAACGCGCGCCGGGGTGTGTTCGGTCCACCAGCCGCTCGGAAGCGATCTAGCGCGTTCATTGCTAGCACCACTCGAAGCTCCGACACCGAGAACCAAGTATTCCGTTTCCGATTTCTCGAACCGGTCTCACGACGAACGAATGGGAGTCGGTACCAGACCACGAGGGAGTTTTTTACGCGACCGTACGACGAGGGGATATGGACGTACGAGAGCTGACAGAACCGGACGAGCGCCGCGAGGCGATTCCGACCCTTCGACAGCTGTGGACCGACCGGGCGCCGGCAGAGGTTCTCGAGTGGACCGGCGAGGAGGAGTACCGGCTGGTCGGCGGCTTCCTCGAGGGCGAGTTGATCGCCGTCGCCGGCGTCGTCGTTACGGACGTCCTCCACCACACCACTCACGCGTGGCTCTCCGACCTCGTCGTCGACGAAACACACCGCGGCGAGGGACACGGAACCGACCTTCTCTCCCACCTCGAGGGATGGGCCGCCGGCCGAGACTGCACTCACCTGGCGCTTGCCTCCCCGCTCGAGAAAACGAGCACGCACCGATTCTACGCGAAACAGGGGTACGAGAAGTGGGGATACGTCATCGAGACCGAGCTGTGATCGCTCGCGTTCGGCCGAAGAATCGCTCTCGAGCGCGCCGTGAGCCGCGGGTTTAAGGCGGATCGGGAGGCCAGGCCGGGCATGGTCGAACTCGAGACGGAGACGGATCGCCGCGGCGGCGTCACGCTCGTGAGGGGCGTCCTCACCAATACACGAACGACGAAACAGCTCGTTCGACTCTCGAGCCGCCTCGACGGACCGACGTGGCCGCCACGGAGAGACGGAACCAGAGTGGCGGAGTGGACCGACGGATGCTGGGAAGGTGTCGTCGATCCGGGCCGGCGTCGCGGGTTCGGGTTCGCGACGCCGGCCGAGCCGATTCCGGAACCGGTCGAACTCCGCGCCGCGAGGCGAGCGGACGACGGCGAGCGTCGAACTCCGGCGGCGGTACTCGCCAGTCTCGAGGATCACGCGCCGTCTCGGCGGACCGTCGGCTCCCCCGTCGACGGATGATCGTCGCGGTCGCCGGCGGCAAAGGTGGCGTCGGCAAGTCGACGGTCACACTCAACCTCGCCCGCGAACTCGAGGGGGTCGCCGTCGACGCCGACCTCTCGACGGCCGACCTTCCCGGAGGCGATGGACCGGGACTCCACGAGGTGCTCGCCGGGCGGGCCGATCCGATCGACGCGGTCGAGCGGGTCGGGTCGGTACGAATCCTCTCGTGCGGACGAACGCTCGCCGGCGCGCGGGCCGCCGACGTCTCCGAATTAGAGCGCGTACTCGATCGAATCGAGCGCGAATACGCCCACGTCGTCGTCGACTGTCCGGCCGGTCTCGCGCGTGACGTCGGCACCGTCCTCCACTGTGCAGACGTCACGGTCCTCGTGACGACCCCGGAAAAATCGGCGCTGACCGACGCATTTCGAACGCGAGAACTCGCATTCGATCTCGAGTCGCCGGTCGCCACTGTCGTCCTCAATCGCTCGAGCGCCGAAAGCGAGCGGATCACGGACCGCGTCGAGGCGACGTTCCAGGCGCCCGTTACGGTGCTGGCCGAGCGATCGTCGATCGAAGACGCCCGCCGCGTCGAGAAACCCGTTCGCGACGTCCGACCGAAGGCGGCGGTACTCGAGACGTTCGAGCGCGTCGCTCGGACGATCGAGCAGTGTGGCCGATCACGGATCGGATCCGGTCGGACCTGACGACGCTATCGACTTCGATCGATTCTCAGTCAGTACAGTCTTCAGAGGATCTACCGCCCGTTACCGGATTCCGGTCATCTGGTGGCGCTACCGAATCTCTGCCGGCTCGATCCGAACGTCCGTCGCGGATCGGCCGAGGTCGAGGTCGACCGTCTCGGTAAACCGCCGCTCTCGCAGTTTCGGAAGCGAAATGGCGTGTTCGACGCCGCCGGTCGTCCCACCGGTGAAGGTTCGAAGCCTCGCAACGGCGTCGACCAGCTGTATCGTCGTCGACCGATTGTCGGGAGCGGGCTCCGAGAGACAGTGGAGCACGGCGAGGCCACCCGCGTTTGCGATTTCGTCGACGAGCGCGTTCAGAAACTCGAGGTAGGCCTCGTGGTCGGTCCGTTCGAGCGGATCCATCGAGTCGACGACGAGGTTCGCACCGTCGGGGAGCTTCGCGATCAGCTCCGTGGCGTCCTCGAGTCGGTTCTCCCCGGTGACGCGCCGAATCGTCGGCGTGGCGCCGTCGGCCGTCGACGCGAATCCGCGTTCGACGTTCCGTTTCGACCGGGTCGTCGTCAGATAGAGCGTCCCCCGCGTCTTCGCGACGTCCGTGAGGAGGTGTTCGGACTGGCTCGCCGGATCGGCGGTCAACGCGACGACCGAACCGGTGGAAACGCCACCACCGAGTGCCGTATCGAGCGGGCGGATCCCGGTCGGGAGGAAATCCTGGTCGGATTCGACGTTACGGCGGGGCATTTCGGCGGGTTCGTCGCCACGCAGTGTGCCGGCGACGGCGTCGAACGCCTCGCGGACCGCATCGGCCGCGAGGGGGTCGTCGCGCTCGGGGATCGTCCCGAGGACGGGCACCCCGAGGCTCGATTCGACCGCACCGGTCACGCCGTCGCTTCTCGTCACGACGGCGCCGGCGATGGGGACGTCGAGTCGACGAGCCATCTCGATCGTTCGCCGCGATGCCCGCCGGCTCCGTTCGGTGTTCGTGGTGACGACGACGACCTGGTCGGCGCCACAGAGCGGATCGGTGACGTCGGGCCCAGCACCCGACGGACAGTCGAGGAGGACGCGTGCGTCCACGCGATCGAGGCGATCGAACGCCGCCTCGAGGTCGATTCGATCCGACGATTTGGGGGCGGTGAGGACGCCGGCGTCGCCCGCGCCCGGAAGGGGCTGTACCGACGAACCGACGTCGTCGTCAGCGGCGTCCGCGAGCGTCGGCGTTCGGTCGACGTCGGCGACGACGTGGACGTTCGGGAGCTGGCGGTCCGCGTCGACGGCGAGCGTCCGCTCTCCCGCGCGGGCGAACGCCTCGGCGAGCCCGACCGTTACCGTCGTCTTTCCACATCCTCCTTTCGCACCGGCGATAGCGATCATGCCGCCACTGGCCGCGCCTTTCCTTTTGAATGTGCGGCCGCGTTTCGGAGGCGGTTCGGCTGTCGTCGGCCGCTCGATTCCGACGTGGCTCGTGTCCGCCCAACCGTTATGAACGCGGTCGTGGTCGATCCGGGTATGTCCCAGGAATTGAGACAGGCCCGATCCGAACTCGAGGACGCGGTCGAACGGGCGGACGACGACGTACGCGAGGACCTCCGCGAGACGGCCGCCGCGTTCGCCGAGTACGCCTCCGACGACGCTACCCCGGATCACGCCGTCTTCGACGAGCACCTCAACACGCTTCGGCAAGCCCGCGAGCGAGCCACCGGCGACGTCGAGACGCGAATCGACAGCGCACTCGAGCGTGCCGAGGAGTACCGCCAGGGGATCGAACAGGCCTGATACGGTTTACTGTCAGTCATTTCCGGCGCAACCGCCGCCCGGGTCGTGGTTGCGCCGGTAAATCGTTACAGGAACCCGTATGAGACGGTCTGGCACGTTACTCGAGGCGATCCAACACCGCGTCGCGTTCGTAAGACAGCGACAGCGATCGCGAGCGACCGCGCCCGTCGACCTCGGCGTACTCGGCGTCGATCAGCCCGAGCTGGTCGAGTTTGTTGACGATCTCGGAGTAGCGCGTGTAGCCGAGGTCGGTCCGTTCGTGGAACGTCTCGTAGACGTCGCCGGCCTGGTCGCCGTCGCGGTGGGCGATCACCTCGAGCAGCGTGCGTTCGGTGTCGGCGAGTCCCGACAGCGACCGCGAGAGGTTGATGTACTTCGACTTCTCGTAGGCCTCCTCGACGTCCTGGCGTTCGACGGTGCGGCTCGCGCGCATCTCGGCGTTCAGCCCGGCCCGCCGGAGCAGGTCGATGCCGACCCGGAGGTCGCCGCTGTCCGCGGTGAGTTCGGCGACGTACTCGAGGGTCTCCCGCGAGATGACGCCGTCGTTGAATCCGCGTCTGACCCGTTCGTCGAGAATGTCGACGATCTCGGGTCCGTCGTAGACGGGAAAGTAGACGTCCTCAGGTCGAAAGACACTCTGGACGCGTGAGTCGAGTTCGTCGATCACGTCGAGGGAAGGATCGGAAGAGACGACGATGACGCCGATTTTCGCGCCCGGGTGTTCCTCGTGGGCGCGCAACAGCGAGTACAGCGTATCCGACGCTTCGTTCTCGTAGAAGAGGTAGTTGACGTCGTCGAGTGCGACGACCAACACTTTATCTTCCTCGACGAGTTTCTCGGCAATCTGGCCGAAGAGCTTCTTGAACGAGATTCCCGACGAGGGCGGCTCGTAGTCGAACGTCCCCTCGAACAGCCGCGAGAACACCGAGTACCGGGTGGCGTTGACCTGACAGTTGACGCGAATCGTCCGAATCTCGCTGGTTTGGGCGCCGATTTCGTCGAACAGCTTCTGAATCGAGGTGGTCTTGCCGGTTCCCGGCGGCCCCCGGACCATCACGTTCAGCGGCCGCGAACCACGAACTGCCGGACGCAACGCGTAGGTCAGGCTCTCGGTCTGGCTCTCGCGATGTTTGAACGTCTCGGGGACGTAATCGATCTCGAAGACGTGCTCGTTTCTGAACACGGACTCGTCCCACGATAACATCCCCCCTTCGGGGTCGTCTGCCATCACTTTCACCACGCTGTCCAAGCTACTTAGTTGTTCGCAGGGTACACGTCACAGGCGGTTTGCTGTACCGATTTATGGCACACCCATTCTGGCTCGCGGTTGCGCCGGAACTGACGGACAACGGACCCTATCAGGCGAGTTCAGCCTGCTCGATTCCGCGCTCGACGTCGACCGGATCGATCCGTCCGTTGTGGACCGTCCGAACGTGGGCCCGAACGAGCCGTCGCACCTCTTCGCTGGAGCTCGAGCGAATCAGAAACTCGCAGTTCTGATTCGAGCACTCGAATTGGTATGGCATATCACGACATTCGTTTGGGACCACCGTAGAACTTGTAGCTTGCACAGCCCGGTGTCCGATTCGTCGCGTCACTCGAATCATGCGGCCCGCGAGTCACCCGAACCGTACGGTCCGGGAGTCACTCGAACTTCTCGAGCAATCGGTCGTAAAACCGAGGTGGCGACTCGCCAGGAACCGCGCCGCCGTTGGCGGCGACGCCGTCGGCTTCGGTCGCCAGCTTCTCGACGATCAACTCGGGCGTCGACCGGGCGAGGTGGTCTTTGACCGGCGAGCGGTTCACCTCGAGCTCGCCGTCGACCAGCCCGACGGCCTCGATGCCGTCGACGGCCACGTCGAAGTCGGCCATCTCGCGGATCTCGCCCGCGAGGTGGGAGACGAACACCGCCGTCGCACCGTTGTCCGAAAGCGCCTCGAGGATGCCGGCGATGATCTTCGCGGAGGCACCGGGCTCGGTGATGCTCTCGAGTTCGTCGACAAGGACGAGCGAGCCCGCACCGCGTTCGGCGAGCGTGGCGAACTCCCGGACGGTCGACTCGAACGCGCCCGCGTCGAGGGTACCCTGGGTCTTCGCGTGGTAGTGGAGCGCGTCGAACCGGCGCAGGCGCACCCGATCGGCGGGGACGGGAAGCCCCATATGTGCGAGAACGACGACGCTCGCGACCAGATCGAGCGTGGAGGTCTTTCCGCCGCTGTTGACCCCCGATAGCAGGGTGACGCCCGACACCTCGTAGTCGACGGGATCGATCGCCGACCGCGGCTCGTCGAGCATCGGCGAGCGCCCGCTCTCGATTTCGAACCCGGCGTCGGCGTCGAAACGCTCGTCGTGGGCCGTTTCCCCATCCCACGATTCGCCGTCCGAATTCCAGACGAACGCGGGCATCGTACAGTCGAAGTCGGCGGCAAATCGGGCGACCGCGAGTTCGACGTCGAGCTCGAGGGCATCCCGAACGAGCTGGCGGACGGCCCCGCGCTGGTCGGCGAGATCTGCCGCGAGATCGCGTTTGAGCCGCCCGGCTCGGCGTTCTTTCGTGGCGGTCAACTCCTCGCGTAGCCGAGAGAGGGGCTCGTCCTCCCGTTCGACCGGAAACGTGGGCTCGTCGCCGAAGATCCGGCGGGCGATCTCTGCTTCGCCCTGGTCGAGCGAGAGCGCCTCGATCAGGTGCTCGCGGGCGGCGTCGACGGCCGCCGCGTACTCGTCTGCGAGCTCTCGCGAGAGAAGCGAGTCGATACCCGCGCCGCGTTCGACCAGCGAGAGCAGGTCCGACCCCTCGATCGTCACGTCCTCCTCGCGGATCGCCTCGCGGAGGTGGTCGTTCGCGACGCTCTCGGCCGTGCCGACCGCCGCGTCGAGGTCGTCGACCGCAATCGCAAGCCGATCGAGTTCCTCGTCGCCCGCGACGGTGCCGTCGCCTTCGAGTCGCGACAGGGCGTCCTCGAGCGCGTCGAGGTCACACTCGGTTGCCATTCCGGCCGCCCGATGGACGGCGACGGCCGCCACGATGGGGTCGCGGTTTCGCGCGAAAAAGGCGAGCGGGCGCTCGGGGACGATTTCGGCCGGGTTCTCGAGCGCGTCGGGTCTGACCCGGACGTCGCCCTCGACGGTGACGCCCGCAAACGACTCGTCGATGGCGATCACCGTCGAATACCCGCGCGCGAGTTCGGCCAGACCCTGGGCGTCCTCGACGACCTCCACCGAGAGTTCCGGGATCGCCTCGCGAGCCTCGCTGTACCGTTCGGCGTCGGTCGTCGCCAAACAGCGTTCGCGGACGCGGACGTCGCCCGGACTTTCGAGCGGTTCGACGCCCGCGAGCGCCTCGAGAACGGTCTCGTCGGGATCGCGCTCGATGGCGTCCGCCGCGAACGCGCGCGCCTCCTCGATCCGCGAGCGACGCGAACTCGGGTAGAACGTCTCGAGGCGCTGGGCGGCGTAGTCGGTGACCGTCCGCTCGGCGAGAAGGGCGAGTAAGTCCCGGTAGATCTCGCGGGCGCGGTCGGTCGCGAGGAAGCCGCCGGGATCGTCGTGTTCGTGCCGGATCGCGCCGCGGGCGATCCTGGCCGCTCGTCCCTGAGGGATTCCCGGCGCGCTCGCGATCGTCGCCACGTCGCCGGCCCGCAGGGCACCTTCGGGGTCGTCGAGTTCGGCCAGCGATCGGGCCGTCTTCTCGCCGACGCCCGGAATCGACTCGAGATCCATCTTCTCAGACGCGGTATCAAACCGGAGCGAGAAAAAGTTCCCGCCCCGCTTTTCCCGCTCGGCGTACTACCACCGGACGTGTCAACTGACGCACCAGATTGCCACGAACGGACGAAACATTCGCCGGAGAGCGTCCGCTCGGGCGGTCGCGGACTGAACTTCGAGAACAAGCCGACGCCGTACAAGGCGTACGTCGACCGACCCGCGGTCGCAATGGTAGACCGGATTCGGCCGCCACAGCAGTCGGCGCTGTCGACGATCGCCGAACCGTCGGCGGACGGCGCCACGGGGGAAAGAACGGCCGGCGATGACACTCGAGCGCGAATCCCCGACCTCGAGGCGCTCACGACCCTGTGTTACTACGCGGCGGGCGTCACGAAGACGATCGACCGTCGCGGCCGCTCGATTCCGTTTCGTGCCGCGGCGACGACCGGTGCGCTCTATCACGTCGACCTGTACGTCGTCTGTGCCGACATCGATGGTCTCGCCGCCGGCGTCTACCACTTCGATCCCCGGACGCTGTCGCTCGACGTCCTTCGGGAAGGCGAGTACCGGAGCGTCCTCGCGGCGGCGACGAACCACGATGGCGTCGCGGATGCTCCGCTGTCGGTGGTCACGACCTCGACCTGGTGGCGAAACGCCTGGAAGTACGGCGATCGGACGTTTCGTCACGCATTCTGGGACTCGGGGACGACGCTCGCGAACCTGTTGTCCGTCGCCCACGCCCTCGAGTATCGCGCCGAAATCGTCACCGGCTTCGCCGACGAGCCGGTCGCCCAACTGCTGGGAGTCGATCCAACCCGCGAGGCACCACTCGAGATCGTTCCGATCGGTGCTGGCGGGGGCACACCCTCGAGTGCCGATAGGCCGTTCGTCGAACCCATCGAGCCCGAAACCGAACCGCTCTCGCCGAACGAACGGGAGTTCCCGCTGATCCACGACGCATGGGCGGCCGGAACGCTCGCAGACGGTGACGCCGCCGAATCGTGGCGTTTCGGGGCCTCCGCGGACGGAGTCGAAACGAGAGGCACTCGAGAGCCCGGCGGCGGCGAGCGCGTGGCACTCGATCCGGTCGACCACGAGACGGCCTCGAGTCGCCCGCTCCACCGGACGATCCGGCGTCGCGGCTCCTGTCGGGAGTACGTTCGCGAGCCGATCAGCTTCCGGAAGCTGTCGACCGTGCTCGATCGCGCCGTTCGCGGGGTTCCGATGGACGTTCCGCGCGGCGGCATACTCGAGGACAGCGCCGACGGAGACGGCACGGACGGCGATCGTCCGCCGCTCTCGTTCGTCGACGCCTACGTGATCGCAAACGGTGTCTCCGGGCTCGAGTCCGGGACGTATCACTACCATCCCGCCGCGGGTGAACTCGAGTTACTCCGAGCGGGAGAGTTCCGCCGCGAGGCGAGTCATCTCGCACTGGATCAACGTCTGGGTGGCGACGCTGCCGCCTGTATCTACTTCCTCGCGGATCTCGAGGCGGTCGTCGATGCCTACGGCGACCGGGGATATCGGGTCGCACAGCTCGAGGCGGCCGTTACCGCGGGTCGGCTCTACCTCGGGACCTACGCCCACCGGCGCCTCGGCGGCACCGGATTGACGTTCTACGACGACCTCGTCGCCGACTTCTTCGCACCCCGGAGCGACGGACAGACGCCGATGTTCCTCTATACGATCGGGCGGCCAGCCCCATAGTCCAGTTACTGAACTGTACTTATGTTACTGAACGGTACTTATATTCGATCAGGCGATAGCGGGTTGTATACGACTAATGGCGAGTAAAACCAATAGCAGTTCCTCGTTGGTCAGGGAATTCGTGCTCGTGGCTATCGAGATTCTAAGCGTCCTTCCAATCGTGCTTTCTGCTGGAGTTGTCGTATTTCTGTCGCTGGATGGGGGGATGGCTGTATTAGACAGGGTGTTTTTCGTATACGTCAGTCTCGTTTGGACAGCAATCGGTGCGATCACTATTCTCGTCGTGGCTGGTGTGTCGACGATTCGGTACGTCCTCGACGGCGTTACCGTGAATCGGCTCGTCGTCGGGTTCCTGCTCGTATTTATTGGAGGGTTCCTGCTCATCGCACTCGCTGTACAGGGGTACTTCGACCAGAGTACGGTACGGGGTCTGATTTACGCTGGGGGGGTTCTGGTTATCGGTTCGTCGGTGGGCGTCACTATCCACGTGCTGGTCCAGGCTGTGAGGATGCTAGCAGAGTTGTGATCGTCGCACCGTCGTTCGACGGAGCACCTGCTCATACGGTTTACTGTAAGTCATTTCCGGCGCAACCGCGACCCGGGCGGTGGTTGCGCCGGTAAATCGTTACAGTAATCCGTATCAGATACCCGTTCGGAGACCGACTCCGATGATTCACCTGTCCCACAGTGCGTAGGGATCCCTGTCTCTGACGATCGTTTCGTGTATCGTATCTCTTATCGATACTACTATTATGTCTGATGAAAAGACCTCGATACGAATTTTCGTGGCTGTAAGTACCAGCTTCCGTTCGGTGGTGTCGGAACCGTTGCTCCGGGCCGTTGAAACTGTGAGCGTGCTCCCGATCGTGGTTCTCGCTGGCGTTGCCGTATTCCAAGTTGTCTACAGTGATCCGGATCCACAAGCCGGTCTGGTATTTGCAGCCGTCATTATCGTCTGGCCGTTTCTCAGTTCGGTCATCGTTTTGCTACTGGGTTGTGTTTCGCTGATCCGGTACGTCCACGATTTCACCGTGAGTAAACTCCTCGTGGCCTTACTGTGCTTCCACACGATTCTGGCGCTGTACGTAATTTTCATGTTCTCCGCTGGTTTTGCCATCGGAGAGAGCGAGTCCGGTGTACTCGTTCCGCTCGGACTCGTCATCGGCTCGTCGATCGCTTTCACTGTGTGCGTGTTGCTCCAGGCTGCCAGAACGATCGTCAGTGGATGTGCCTCGTTCATCCGCTCGTGAACGGGTATCCATGGTACGGTTGCTCGAGGACTCCAAGCGTACCCAGTCCAGCCGTGTTCACCGTGTACACGGTAGCAATCGAAACGGAGTACACACCGATCGGAGTCTCAGCCGAGACGATCGTCCGCGAGTCCTTGCGGGATACGGCGGTGGCGTTATCCCGTCGGCGAGGCAAGGACAGGTATGGTACTCAAACGACTACTCGGCTCGAAAGCGACGCGATCACTCACCGTCGTCTCGGTGCTCACGGAGGCGAAACGGGCGTTCGCCCGCGGACGTCGAACACGCGGGCTCCTGTTGCTCGGCGTCGCCGCAATGGCCTGGAAGTGGACGGTCATCGGCCTGCTCGCACAGGGGCTCGTCGGCGTGCTTCGACGCGGCGGCTCGAGCGCCTCGAGTTCGGCGTAATTACTTTGTCCCAACGACAACGGTAGTGACATCCTCGTCCGCCCTAAACAGTAGACGCCGGGGTTTCCTCACTACCGAAAGATGGATCCGAGAGTGTACGTATTGTGTCCCACGTTTTATTAAATTCTTTTTCAAAATAACAAACCTTATCAAATGTGTATTCACAGTTATTGTCGTGATTCGGCACAGTTCACGGAGAAGGGTATTGGGAACTATCGCAGCCGGAACGGGGGTTCTCGCAGGGTGTACAGCAGGTGATGAACGGGACGAGACCCGTGTGCTCCGGATCAGCAAGTCGTTCACCGAGGATAGCCTCGATCCGATCACGGCATCCTGGTTCTCGCGCTGGATCGGCTTACACGAGTGTCTCGTTCGTATCGACGACGATCTCGAACTCTCACCAGGACTGGCGACGGAGTGGGACACCGATCGCGGGGAATCGTGGCAGATCGAGCTTCGCCGAGACGTCTCGTTTCACGACGGACAGGAACTCGATGCCGATGCCGTACAATGGTCGTTGAACAGAGCCTTCTCGGATCCGAGATCGTTCGTCGAGTCCGTACCCATCGAGTCGATCACGGCGACGGATACGCACTCGCTGACGATCGATCTCGAGCGACCGTTCACACCACTTCCGGCCTACCTCGCGCACAACGCGGCGGCGATCGTCGCACCACAGTCGACCGAAGACGATGGGGCCATCGAGCCAGTGTTCACGGGCCCGTTCGAGGTCGAGTCGTGGACGCCGGGTGAAGCAATCATCGCCGTGAGAAACGAGGAATACTACGGTTCGCTACCCGAAATCGACCGGATCGAGTTCGAGGTCGTTCTCGACGGAAAGACTCGCGAGCTAAAACTCCTAAACGAAGAACTCGACACGGTCTGGACCCAACCGATCTCGTCCGTCCCCGCGTTCGAAGACGATTCCGATACGGACGTCCACTTTCAACCACGGACACAGACCCGTTGTCTGGCGTTCAACACGGATTCAGGTCCGTTCGCGGAGACACACGTCCGCCGGGCCGCAGCGCACGCTCTTGACGGGGAATCCAACGTTTCGAACGTTCTCGACGGAATCGGATCGGCCGGTGTCGGTCCGTGGCCGCCGTCGATCTACTGGGCGAACGACGAGCTCGAACCGTACGAGTTCGATCCGGAGAAAGCTGCGACCCTTCTCGACAGCGCGGGGTGGGAGTTGGACGACGACGACGTCCGGTACCGAGACGGAACGCCCCTCGAGATCACCTTCTACACGTACCCGACGAGGGCGAACTTTCGAACGCTCGCGGAAGCGATGCAGGCGCAACTCGAGAACGTCGGATTCGACGTCGACCTCGTGTTGACGGAGTGGGCGGCGATGATGGACGCGAAACAGCTGGGTGAGTTCGACGTGTCGATGGAAGCGAGAACCACGTTCGCGTATCCACCCGATCCGGAAAACCTCGCCGTACTCTACCACTCCGAGGATTCGTACATGGATACCGGATATCGAAACGACACGGTCGACGATCTGCTGGAGCAGGGACGAACGACGGCGGACCGAGAGGAGCGAAAGCAGCTATACGACCAAGTACAGTCCATCGTAATGGACGATCTTCCGATCAGCTATCAGAGCTACATAACGATCGTCCACGGAACCCGATCGAACGTTCGAAACTTCGAGCCGACGCATCCGGTCGGCAATCAGTACCTTCTCGAAGGAGTCTCGATCGAGTGAACGACTACTCGTCGAACTCCGCCACGTCTCTCGTGTTCGTCCGCCAGTTCGTCGATTACGTCCTCGATTCGCTCGACCGTCTCGTCGTCCAGATATTGGACGAGCACTCGAGTCCGCTACCGGGATCGACAAACGCTCGCCGGTAGCGTTTTTCCGCCGCGGACCGTAGATCGCACCGATGACAGCGCCGACGCTGGTCGTCGTCCGCAACGAGGTCGACCCCGACTGTGCGTACCACTGCGACGCCCTCGCGAGTAACGTCTCCGACGCTCTCGAGGTCGACTACCCCGTGGGCGAACGGCCGGATCTCGAGGACGTCGACGGCGTGATCCTCACCGGGAGCACGGCAGGCGTCTACGAACGCGACGATCGTCCCTGGATCGACGAGCAGGAGGAACTCGTCCGGGAACTCCTCGATCGCGAGATCCCGACACTGGGCGTCTGTTTCGGCCACCAAGTCGTCAACACGGCACTCGGTGGCACCGTCGAGCACGTCGGCATCACCTGCCAGCCGGTCGCAGTCGAGTTCGCCGACGATCCGCTGTTCGAGGGCGTCGAACCGATCGTTCCCGCCGCCCACGGCGACGTCGTGACCGAGCCCGCCGAGAAGATGGACGTGATCGCCTCGGCCGACTACTACCCGGCGTTCGCCACCCGCCACCGCGAGGCGCCGCTGTGGACCGTCCAGTTCCACCCCGAGTTCACCGCCGACCACCGCGACCGCCTCGAGTCCGAGTTCGACTGGACCGAAGACGAGTACGGGTTCGAGGCGATGAACGCGACGCAGGTCTTCGAGAACTTCGAGCGACTCGTCGCCGAGCGGGTGGCCACTGCGGAGACGCGCCAGTAGCTCCGCAGTTGGGACGATGACCGCTCGCCGGCTACGTCTCCCGATACGTGTGTTCGACGCCGCGAACGTCTTCGATCGCCGCCCGCACCGCCTGAAACGTCGCGTTCTCCGAGAGCGTTCCCGTATCGATCACGAGGTCGTACACCGAAAGATCGGCGAGGTCGATCCCGTAGTACTCCCGGTACCGGTCGGCGTCGCTTCGCTCGCGCTCGCGAAGTTCCGCCGGCGTCTCCGTCCGGTCGTCTAGCCTGTCAGCGCGAACCTCGAGCGACGCGTCGAGCCACACCGACAGCGTCGCGCGGCCGTCCGCGTGCCAACCCGCGAGTCGGGATTCGACGACCAGTCCTTCGCCCGCAGGCTCTCGCGCCCCCTCGAGGTGGGCATCGATGACCGCCTCGAGACGGCGATCGAGTTCGCGATCGATCGAGGGGTCCGACTCGGCGACGGCGGTGAACTCGGCGACGGACATATCGCGCTCGTCGGCGAGTTCTCTGAAGACGTCGCCCCCGTTCAGGACCTCGTAGCCGTACGCCATCGAGAGCAGTTCGGAACACGTCGTCGTTCCGGCCGCGGGCGGCCCGGACAGGGTGATCAGTGGCGCGCGACCCATGCTGGCTTTACGCGGTCGTTACCGTTATTTTTTCTTATTGATACGCGGTGGCGTGGCGAGAGCAAAGAGAAGGACTTCGGCTCGCGTTCACTCGTCTTCGATTGCAACCGAATCGTCGACGCGGAGTCGTTTCCCGCGGTCGGTCTCTGGAGTCCGCGCGATGATCATCAGCGTGTAGTAGTGGTCGAAGGCGTCGGCGTCGGCCCACGCCGGAAACGTTTCGCGGCGCTTCTCGACGAATCGCTCCTGAAACTCCTCGAGGGGGTCGCCCGTGTCCGGATCTCGGGCGGGAACGACGCATCGGCCACAGGGCGTTACGCCCTCGAGTCGGACGTCGCCGGCCTCGAGCGCCGGCGCGTCTTCGCCGACGATTCGGTCCTCCCAGAACGCGGGCACGTCCGAAATCTCGACGTTCGCGCGGAGCCGTCGCCGCGCGCCGTCGACGGACATCCCGTCGAACCACGAGGCCACCTCGCGGAGGGAGGCGGTGCTGATCACGGACGGCCCCATCTCGCGGCGGTCGACGAAGCCGAGCGAGCGGTCGCGCTCGAGCGTCAACTCCTCGTCGAAGTAGTCGCCGAACCACGATTCGGCCCGTCCGCGGTCGGTATCCGACTCGAGGTCGAAGCGCCGAGTATCGTCGTCGGGCGTCTCGACGACGAGTTCTCGGGTATCGGGGTCGAAGTCCGTCGAGAGTTCGTGGATCCGCGGCGTCCGCTTCCCGTTGACGACCTCGCCGTCGGCGTCGAACAGGGCGAACTCGCGGTCGTACGAAAGCGTCCCGCCCTCGAGGACGGTCGCCTCCTCGAGGTCGGTGCCGTCGAGTCCCTTGACCGGATAGACGGTGAGCCGGTCGATTCGTGCCATCGGCTGAGTTTTGCCGGTCGGCGCACGTATAGTTACTCGTTCGGGCGAATTCGCACGTACGCGAGACGGACGAGACGACGGCGATCGAGTTCGGCCGCCGAGCTCGACGTTCGCGAGAACCGACACCCGAGATCACGTTCCTCGAGAAAACCGCACAACCGAAAATCGCCGGAGCCGACTGACAGCAGTCCGTCTCAGTACTTGTACTCGCTGGGGGAGAGCTCGAGGGCGTCGTAGAACGCCCGGTCGATTCGGTCGCGATCCGAGCGCCACGCGTCGAACGCGGCTCGATCCGCCGGGTAGGCGTCGTACTGTCGTTCGTACTCGGAGACGTAGCGGTGTGTCGTTCTAACCCCGCGGACGGCGTCGTACAGCTCTCCCGTACGTACGCCGAGTCGGTCGAAGGTGCCCCGGCGATACTCCGCGACGAAGTTCTTCAGCACGCCGGTAGCCACGAGCACCTTGCTCGAGAGGCTATCGACCTCTCGGGCGGTGCCGACGATCTCCCGAAGCTCCGCCTCGGGGAGCAACGCGGTGACGGCCCGGAGGACGTTTACGTCGATCGAACTCGCGGCGACGTTGTAGGCGTCCCACGAGGCGAGTTTCACGGCTTCGCCGTGCTCGCGGTACAGCCAGCGGTTGTGCTCCCAGAGACCGTCCTCGGAGACGTCGCCGTCTTCGATAGCCTGGACGGCGGCGCGACCGGCGGAGTAGCCGGAGTAGGCCGCCCCGCGGATGCCTTTGCCCGTGATCGGGTGGGTCGTCCCCGCCGCGCCGCCCGCGGCCAGGTAGCCGGGCGCGACCATCGAATCCAGCGGCCGACGGAGCGCGATCGACGACCCGAGCTTGTTTTTTGCGTCGAAGCGCTCGGCGACGTCCGCATCCTGAAACTCGGGGCGGTTCTCGACGTCGCGGCGCAGGCGGTCGACGAGCGGAATCGGCTCCTTGTTCATCTGAAATCCCAATCCGACGTTGATCTGCGTCGGCGTTCGCGGGAAGTACCAGATGTACCCCAGTTCCTCGAGCGGTTTCCCGACGATTGCGTCGTGATACGATACCGGCTCCTCGGTCTCGATGATCTCGCGGTAGGCCGACCCGAAGTGGGTGTAGTGGGGCATCTCGAACGTCGGGTCGCCGGGCGTATCGAGCCCTTCGAAGTCGGCCAGATCCTGCAGGATCGACTGTGCGCCCGCGGCGTCGATCAACACGTCACACTCGTAGGTGACCGGCTCGCCCCGTCGAATCGCCTCGACACCGGTGACGCGGCCGTTCTGGTTCACCTCGTTGACCACCGTATCGTAGTGTTGCTCGACGCCGCAGTCGGCGGCCTGCTCGAGCAGTCGCTGGCCGAACTCGTAGCGGTCGACGACGTTACTGCCCGTCTCGTAGGGCAACACCTTTCGGACGTCGAGTTGCTCGTCCCAGTACTCGATCCGGTCGATGTTGTTGTCGACGAGTACCGACTCGTCGTCGGCGATCGCGTCCATATCGATGGGTCCCGGATAGTTGCTCGGGTTCCTGGGGCTCTTGATCGCGTCGCCACAGGCGATGAACCCGCCCCGTTCACGTGATTTACGCTCCAGTTGGACGACGTCGAGTCCCGCGGCCGCAGCGGTTGCCGCCGCAAAACAGCCCGCTATCCCGCCCCCGACGACGACCACGTCGTGTTGGTTGTCCCCCATTGGGTGCCATCTATGGGTTCAAAAATGGGGAACCTAACTCTTGCTCTTGCGGTGAAGCCGACGAAGCGCATGCCCGACCGAACGCAACAGATCGCGAGAGCGCGTCGGACGGTCGACGTCCCCGCTCGACACGACGAGGTGATCGGGTTCGTACCGGTCTCACCAGCGGTGGTGGACGTGCTCGGAGATGAACTCCTCGTAGACGTCCCTGACAGCGCCGTGGACGCGATTGGGAAGCGAGTCGAGATCGGAGACGGCGGCGTTAGTTCGGACGTGTTCCGGTGACGTGGTTCCGGGGATAACCGTCGAGACGGCCTCGTGGTCGAGAATCCACCGGAGCGTCAGCTCGGCCATCGTCAGCCCCTCCGGGACGTGAGACTCGAGGGCCTCGACGGCGTCGTGGCCCGTCTCGTATGGAACGCCGGCAAACGTCTCGCCGACGTCGAACGCCTCGCCTTCGCGGTTGAAATTGCGGTGGTCGTTCTCGGGGAACGACTGGTCGCGCTCGAGCGCACCGGTCAACAGCCCCGAGGCATAGGGGACGCGGACGATCACGCCGACGTCTTCCCTGCGAGCGCGCTCGAAAAACAGCTCCTTCGGGCGCTGTCGAAACGGGTTGAAGATGATCTGGACGGTGTCGATCACGTCGTACTCGATCGCCTTGAGCGCCTCCTCGACGCGCTCGACGCTCACGCCGGCGTTGTCGATCCGCCCCTCTTCGACGAACCGCTCGAGGGCCTCGACCGTCGAGGGCTGGTAGTAGGCTTCCGTCGGCGGGCAGTGCAACTGGAGGAGGTCGAGCGTCTCCTGGCCGAGATATTCGCGACTCCGGTCGACGAACGGCGAGAGGTCGTCGTAGGCGTAGCCCTCGGCCACGTGTGGATCGAGGCGCCGACCCGCTTTGGTTGCGACGAAGACGTCGTCGGAGGCATCGCGTTCCTCGAGGACGTGGCCGATGTGGCGCTCGCTTCGGCCATCGCCGTAGACGTCTGCCGTGTCGATGAAGTCGATTCCGGCGTCGAGAGCGGCCCCGACGACTTCTCGTCCGGTTTCGTCCGAGACCTCGCCCCAGGAGCCGCCGACGTTCCACGTGCCGAGGCCGACCGCCGAAACCTCGCGTCCGGTCGAACCCAGTCGTCGATAGTTCATGTGCGATCGTTCTGCCGAACCGCCGTATGCCTTGGCCTGGAGGCAACTCGTCGATCCGGCCTCCCCGACTGAATTTACCCACGGGCAGTCTCCCCGACCGAATTTGCCCGCGGGCAGTCTCTCCGAAGAGAAAGCACCCGACGTCGGGGTCTCGAGGGGGAATACGTCGGTATAGGACGAGAGTCGTCACCTGCAAGCTATACTACTTTCTCACCCATCCCGGTAGGGATGGTCGATGAGCCAGCCCGACGATGCAGACGAGATCAAATCGATCGAGATCGGTTCGGTGAGCCAGCTCTTCGTGGAGACGACGTTTCCGACGACCACAGAGGAGGTGCTCGCCGAGTTCGCTGACGTCGACGTCGTCTATCCGCGCGAATCGGACACGTTGCGAACGATTCTCGAGACCTCCGGCCACGAGACCTACGAGAGTCGAAGCGAACTCGAGTTAGCCGTCCTGAACGGCGTCAGGCGGGATGCCGTCGGTCGGCCGCGATACAGCGACCGCGGAGACAGCCCACACGACACCGACGAACAGATCCGCACGCAACAGTCGTTCTGACCGACGTTCGACAATTTAATCGCAGATCCATGAGTACCACAGACGCGACGCCACGGAACGTGCTGACAGCACAACTGGAACGGCTCTACTACGTCGAGCGGACGCTTCGGTCCGAACTCGAGACGCTCTCGGCCGACGTCGCGGTCGACACGCTAGACGACGTTCGCGTCCTCGAGTGTCGCGAACAGCTCCAGTACGCACTCGACGCCCACCGCGAGGAATCCGACCGTCACGTCGAGCGAATCGAACGGGCGTTCGACATCCTCGACGAGGAACCCGACACGCGACGCGTTTCGGAACTGGACGGGGTGATCGCCGACAAGGAGAAGTTCAACAACGTCGTCCTGAACGACGGACTGCGCCCGCTTTACTACATCGAGACGACGCTGAAACTCGAGGCGATCGAGTGTACGATCTACGAGCGGACGATGGCGCTCGCCCGCACCCTCGAGACGAACGACGCCGATGAGGTCCTCGACGCACTCCAGGAGAACTACGACGACGAACGGGAGCTACGGAGGGAGATCGATACACTCGCCGAGAGCGAGTCCGTCGAGACGCTCCTCGCCGCAAACCCCGTCGAAGAGACGGACCGCGCGTCGCTCGACCGATGATCTCGAGCAACGGGCCGACCTGGGGCATCGACCGACGATCGACTACACAGCGGATCGGAATCGAGAACACGTCATGAACATCGAAGGACTCGAGGATCTGTTCGGATACCAGCTACAGCACGCTTACTACGTCGAACGCGCCCACGTCGAACTGCTCGCGGAGATGGCCGACGACGCGTCGAACGACGACGTCCGCGATCGATTCGTCACACACCGCGATCGGACCGAAACGCAGATCGAGCGCCTCGAGCGCGTTTTCGGGGCGCTTGGGAGACGACCCCGGGCGAACCGGTCGGGAACTGCCGACGGCCTCGCCGACTCGCGGCGATCGCCGCCGGACGCCGACGACCAGATCGTTCCCGACGACCTCGAGCGGGCCCTGCTCGCCGAGCGACTCGAGATCCGTTCCTACGAGTCGTTGCTCAGGCTCGCCGGCCGACTCGCCTACGCAGACGACATCGTCGAACCGCTCGAGGCGAACCTCGCGGAGGAACGCGAGGCGCTGGCGGAACTCGAGGATCTCGAGGACGAAGTCGCCATCGAGGAGCTACTCAGGCCCGGCGCGTAACGGTCGCCACGATCTCAGGACCGCCGGCGCGTAACGGTCGCCACGAGTCGAATCGAGGTCGCGTTCAGACGATGCCCGTAATGAAGGCGATCCCCATGCCGACGAGGACGATCGCCGTGATCGTCGGCAGATAGGGGGTGAGACGCTCGATTCGTTTCTGGTGGCGTTCGTACCCCACGACCAACAACAGCGTCGGGGCAACGATCGCGACGATGACGGCAAGCGAGTAGACGAGCATCAACTCGAGGCAGGCCGCCGTTCCGACGCAGATCGCCAGGATCTGTATCGGCTCTTCGTGTGCGAACCCGAGCAAGAGCGCCGTCGTTCCGAGCGCCATCAGGCCACGTTCGGCGTGTTCCTCGCTTAGGTGCTGGTGGCCGCCACCTGGAAGCGTGCCGCGAATGCGTGCGAGCAGTCCCCTGCCGTTGCCGGCACGGGCCTCGTGGCGGTTGCCGCCGTCGGTGTGGTGAGGGCTGGCGACGTGAGCGTGCTCGTCCCGGGTGTGTTCGTCGTGGCGATGGCCGTCGTGGTGGACGTCGTCGTCCGCAGCGTCGTGATCGCGGTGGGCGATGTGGCTGTGATCGTGTCCGTCACCGTGGTCGTCGTGACTGTGATCGTGTCCGTCACCGCGACCGTGACCGTAGTCGTCGTGCCCGTGTTCGGAGTGTTCGTCACCGTGGTCGTCGTGGCCGTGAGCGTGTCCGCCGTTGCGATACTCGTGAATCCCCAGCAGGATCAGCAACGTTCCGGCGACGTACCCGAGCCACGGCCCCTCCGCGAACGCGGCGAAGGCGCTGAACCAGAAGTACGCGAGAACGAGGGCGATACTGCTCACGAGATGGCCGATCCCGAGAATCAACGCCGCGAGGAGGCCGTACAGCAGGCGGCGGTCGCGGTTGAGCGCGTACGTCGCCGCGATCGGCCACCCGTGGTCGGGCAAGACGCCGTGGATGAATCCGATGAGAACGACGCCAGCCACGAGTCCCAGATCCATACCAAAATCCCAGCGCTCGGGCTTCTTACGGGTTGTTATGAGGGGAACCGGGAGTTCGTAATACCGTTACTAAGTGTTGCCAACTGGCCGAGCGACAGTAGCAACAGATTCCTCCCGTCAGCGCTCGCGTTGTGAATTCGAAAGCGGCTTCGAATCTAGTTTCCGTCGTCGTACTCGTACTCGTCTTCGGGATCCTCTACGCCTTCCGTCCGGGAGCCGACCCAGGCGCCGAGGGAGAGTCCGTACACGAGGTGACCGGCGTGAAACAGCGCGAGTTCGTCGTTCTCGAGACGGACGCCGAGCAGTTCTTTCAGCATGATCTGAGAGCCGAACGCGGAGAGCGCCATCCCGTAAACCGATCCCCAAACGAGTCCTCGCTGTTCGGCTTCGATCGATCGTTCGGCATCGAGAAGGGCGAACAGCGCGCCGAAGATCGCCCCGGCCTGGACGCCGTAGAGGACGTGCAACGCGAGTCCGGCGATCGGATGATCATCGGGATCGCCGCCGGAGACGTACTGCGCCCAGAAGTTCGCCGACGGCGGCAGGGATCGCATGATCGGCAGGCGAAACGCGGTCATAATCAGCGTCGCGATGAATCCCGCCTGCAACCCGCGAACGGTGGCTCGAGCCGCGTGTTCGGCGCGTGATTCCGCCTCGATACTCGGGGGAGGGTCGTCGGCTCCGCTCGACGAGGCCAGTCGTCGTAATCGGTCGGGTACGGACATGTGGTCTCGAGGACCGATCTACCACGGACCTCGACTTAACCGTCGGGGTGTGAGACGGAACGCGATCGGTCATCACTGGTGTGTGGCGGACGGCCGAGAGCGTCCAACGCGTGATACGGATTCCTGTACCGATGTCCCGGCGGTGAGTCGAACCGTGTGAGACGAGTCTCGGTGGAGGAGTACAGCGAGTCCACCGTTGCAACCGCCGCCCCGATCTACCGGCGCAACCGCCCCTGGGTCGTGGTTGTGCCGGAACTGACGGACAGTAAACCGTATGAGACACGGGATATTTACTACGGCTCCGAGAACGACCCCTCATGAAATTCGGACTGCTCAGTACGGCTGGAATCGCTCGAAAGTCGTTTCTCCCGGCGGTCGAGTCGACCGACCACGAGGTGACTGCGGTCGCCTCCCGCGACGTCGAACGCGCTCGGTCGTTCGCCACAGACCACTCGATCCCGACCACGTACGACGGCTACGAGGCGCTGTTCGACGACGCCGACGTCGATGCGGTGTACATTCCGCTTCCGAACGGGCTTCACGCGGAGTGGACGAAACGAGCGGCCGACGCCGGTATCGACGTCCTCTGTGAGAAGCCCCTGGCCGTCGACGCCGAACAAGCTCGCGAGGTCGTCGACTACTGTGCGGACCGCGACGTAACGCTGATGGAGGCGTTCATGTACCGCTATCACCCCCGAACCGAGCGCGCGGTCGAACTCGCCGACGAGGAACTCGAGGGCGTCTGTTCGGCGACCGCATCGTTCAAGTTTCCGCTGTTCGACCAGCCGGGAGACATTCGCCTCTCGCCGGATCTCGCGGGTGGGAGCCTGATGGACGTCGGCTGTTATGCCGTCTCCGCGGTTCGACAGTTTCTGGGCGAACCCGACCGAGCGTACGCGTTCGCGGCCGACTCGAAAAACACAGGTGTCGACACCGAACTCGCGGGGGTCCTCGAGTACGAAAGCGGCGCGTCTGCACGCGTGGCCTGCGGATTCGACACGCAGATGGTCCAGCGCTACCGCGTGGAAGGGAAAAACGGGTGGGTCGAGGCCCGGGACGCGTTCAACCCCTCGAGCCAATCGGTCGAACTCGAGTACCGGATCGACGGCCGCCACGCCGTCGAGACGTTCGATCCGGTCGACCAGTATCGACTCGAGGTAGCGGAGTTCGTCGCGAGCGTCGACGAGGGGCGCGAACCCCGAACTGGCGGTTCGGAGGCGATCGCGAACATGAGAGTTATCGATGCGCTCTACCGGAGCGCCGAGAGCGAGCGATCGGTCGCGGTCTGATCGGAGCACTCAGCAACCGTCCAACTGAGACGGTTTGCTGTAACGATGTTCCGGCGGTGAGTCGAACCGTGTGAGACGAATCTCGGTGGAGGAGTGCAGCGAGTCCACCGTTGCAACTGCCGCCGGGTCGCGGTTTGCCGGAACTGACTGACAGCAGACCGTATGAATGCGGGCGGCTGGGACAACGTACTTTTGCACGTTCGGTCCGAACGGAGGGCTATGACGACGGTCGAGCGAAAACTCGAGGCGGCGCGGGCCGATCTCGCGAGCCACGACGGCGTACTGATCGCGTTCTCCGGCGGGGTGGACTCGAGCGCGGTGGCCGCGATCGCCCACGACGCGTTAGGCGACGATGCGATCGCCTGTACCGCTCGGAGCGAGACCCTCCCCGAGGCCGAACTCGAGGACGCCAGACGGGTCGCCGAGGAGATCGGCATCCGCCACGAGATCGTCTCCTTCTCCGAACTCGAAAGCGACCAGTTCGTCGAGAACGACGACGACAGGTGTTATCACTGCCGGACGATGCGACTCGGAGAAATGCTCGAGACGGCCCGCGAGTTCGGCGTCGAGACGGTCTGTGACGGGACTAACGCCGACGATCCCGGCGCGGGTCACCGTCCCGGCCTCCAGGCCGTCGAGGAACTCGAGATTCACTCGCCGCTTTTAGCCCACGACGTCTCGAAAGCGGAGGTTCGAGAGATCGCCGATCACTACGGGCTCTCGGTCGCCGATAAGCCCTCGATGGCCTGTCTCTCCTCGCGAATTCCGACGGGGCTCGAGGTCACCGAGGAACGACTCACGCGCGTCGAACGCGCCGAGGCGTTGTTACGCCAGTGGGGGTTCGACCAGTTCCGGGTGCGCGACCACGACGGGCTCGCCCGGATCGAGGTCTCACCCGCGGAACTCGAGCGAGCGCTCGAACTCGAGTTCGTCGAAACCGTCCGCGAGGAGCTGTCGAATCTCGGGTTCGACCACGTCACGCTCGACCTCCACGGCTACCGTACCGGGAGCGTGAGCCCGGAGAGCGCCGATCCCGTCGTCGAAGACGTCTTCGCCACTCGATCCGAAACCGACGATTGAGACGGGGTCCTGTACCGATGTCCCGGCGGTGAGTCGAACCGTGCGAGACGAGTCTCGGTGGAAGGAGTGCAGCGAGTCCACCGTTGCAACCGCCGCCCCGATCTACCGGCGCAACCGCCGCCCGGGTCGCGGTTGCGCCGGAGATGACTGACAGTAAACCGTATGAGACGGATTTCGAACTGTTTACCGGGGAACCCGGACGCGTCTGTGGTCTCTCCGGTATTGATTTACAGCGGAGCGTATGAAACGGCCCAGTGGCCCGACCGACCGGCACAGATCACGGGGCGGACGCGGCCGCGCTGAAATCGGCCGACCGCAGTCTGTCCAGCAGGCCAGTGTGGCTCCGATGGAAGCGACCTCTCCGATCGTTCGGAACGGAGGAATGGACGCGAGCATTCATCCAGAATATAACCAAATTACGGGCAGGAAACCCACCATTGAGGGGATTGCTGAACCAACGTCCGGGAATATTGCACAATGCGATACGAACGTGACTCTCGGATTGGTATACCAGACCGATGGACGCCGACGTGCCGCCCGAGTGGGACACCGAAGCGTGTCGGACGTACACCCCCGCCGACACGAACCGAGAGATGCAGTATCGAACGTATCGTCACGTCTCGGGTGACCTCCGCCTGAAAGTCGCTCCGGCCTCTCTCGACGGCGACGAGCATCCGGGTTACGCGCTGACGGCGACCTGTTACCCCGGCCTCGAGTTTGCCGAGACGATCCAGGTCAGGACCGTCCTGACCTTCGAGCGGTGTGAACGCATCACCCGGAAGTTCATGGACCTCTTCGCCGCTAGCTACGACGGCCCGGGGTCGCTCGAGGACGCCGTCGACTACGCCTACGAACGGACCAGAGATCACCGGTGATCCGGCGGGCGACGCCGACCAGATCCGGTCGTCGATCCGTTATTCGCCGAGATTGAGCAAACGCGACGCGTTTGCGATGGTCGGCGAGTCGACGACTGAACGAGCGAGGCGACGTGAAGGAGGGACTCATCGGGAGGGCGCTATTCGTCGCTACCGTCCTCGGAATGACGGGAGTCCCGTTTTCGAGGATACCAGACGTGAACGCCGTAGAAGTACGCTATCGCCGGTATCGCCGCAACGAGGACAAAGAGAATCAATACAACCGTCTCGATCATAACGCCTGAATAGTTCGGAAAGCATAAAAATTTGAGAGAAGGCGCGCGTGAGCGAAAGTCGAAACTGGCCGTGAATCCGTCAGTCGTCCGAGGGGGCGGCCGAGTCGATCGCGGCCGCCGCGGACTCGGTTTCGGCGAACGGATACCACGATTGCTTGGCGTCGGCCATGTACGGCGCCTCGAAGTCGGTCTCCTCCGGTTCACAGAACTCGACGAGCTGTTCGGTCCCCGTCGCCTCGACCCACTGGCGGAACGTCTGTCCGTCCTCGCGGTGGGCCGCAAACGCCTCGAGCAAGTTCTTGATCGCACCGGGTGCCTCGTCGGCGGGCACGCGCTGTTGGACCCACTCGACGAACGAGGGAGTCTCGCCGACGCCGCCGCCGACGCCGATGTCGAACGCCTCGACCATCTCGTTGTTCTTGCGGGCGCGCATCCCCTGTAAGCCGATGTCGGCGGTCATCGCCTGGCCGCAGTCGGCCGTACAGCCGGAGTAGTGCATTTTGATCCGTTCGACGTCGTCGGGGAGGTCGACGTTCTTGTTCAGCCAGCGAAGCATGCGGGCCATCCGCCCTTTCGTCTCGGTCAGCGCTATCGAGCAGAACTCCGTGCCGGTACACGCCATCGCGCCGCGCTCGAACGCGCTGGGTTCGGGCGGATACTCGGCGAGCAGGGGTTCGGCGAGCAGGTCTGCGACATCGTCCTCGTGGACGTCGACGACGACGGGGTTCTGCCGGCGGGTGAGCCGGAGTTCGCCGGAGCCGTACTCGTCCGCCAGATCGGCGAGTTCGATCGCGTCTTCGGCGGGTAGCCGACCGATCGGAACGGAGAGACCGACGTAGTTCAGCCCGTCCTGTTTCTGGTCGTGGACGCCGACGTGGTCGTGTTTGCCCTCGTCGACGGACTTGCCGGCGTTGTACGTGTACTCCCCGCGGAAGTCTTCGCCCGCGGTGTGGAGGTCGATATCGACGTACTCCTCCTGGAGCGTCTCGCGGATCTTTTCCATGCCCCAGTCCTCGGCGAAAAACCGCGAGCGATTCTTCGAACGGTTCTGGCGGCCCCCGTAGTCGTGGTAGAGTTCGACGAAACCGCGACAGACCTCGTAGGCGTTCTCCGGACGGACGAAAATGTCGAGTGACGTCGCCGCCCGGGGCTTTCGACCGCCGAGTCCGCCGCCGACGCGGACGTTGAACCCCTTGACCGTCTCCTCCTCGATCTCCTTTCGCGCGGGCTCGAACCCGACGTCGTTGAGCGAGTCCTGCGCACAGCCCGATTTCGTCCCCGTAATGGAGATGTTGAACTTTCGGGGCATGTTACAGAGCGCGTCGTCGCCGCGGATCTCCTCCTCGAAGCGCTCGAGCAGGGGACCGGTTTCGACGTACTCCTCGACTTTGCCGTGGAGAGCGGAACCGGAGATGTTGCGCATCGTGTCGCCGCCGGCCGACCGGGAGTGGACGCCCACCGACTCGAGTTTCTCCCAGATTTCGGGAACGTCCTCGAGTGTGAGCCAGTGAAGCTGGATCGACTGGCGCGTGGTGAGGTCGATCCAGCCGTTGCCGAACTCGGGGTTCTCGACGGGACCCGTCGCGTAGTCGCGAGCGACCTCGGCGATCGCACGAAGCTGTCCGGGCGCTAAGACGCCGCTGGCGTTGGTTAACCGCATCATGAAGTACGACTCCTGGCCGTCGCGCTGGTGGAACAGTCCCCAGAACTTGAACCGAGTGAACCAGGTGTCGCGTTCGTCCTCGGGAATCGCCTCGTAGCCACCGTTTTCGGCGAACTCGAGGATGTGCTCGCGAACCTCGTCGCCGTAGCAGTCCGCTTTCTGTTCTTCTTTCTTATGCACCATCGCAGATCACCTCACTCCCGACCGAACAAACCGATACGAACAGGCGCGATTTGCTTCCAAACATCTCGTAATTCACGTTTTGTAGCCACGAGTCTAAACCATATAACGGTATTCGTTTACAAAACAGCTATTTTTCCCCACTTTTGAAAGTGTGCGTGGAATGTACAATGGGATATGGACTGTACTAGGACGTATGCAGCAACTGTGGGCGGGACCACGGCGCGATCGTTCGACTGGTGGTGAGGGCCAGTTTCGGGGGCCGATAGCGCTCGGTAGCCTCCCAGGGGACAGATCCAGAAGAAAGGCGACGGTACTCCGGGCGAGTTCCGAGAACGATCAGTCGTCGGCCGGCACCGGAGTGCCCGACGGAACGGCCGTCGACTCCGATCGGTACAGACTGGTCGCGAGGCCGAGCGAGAGGAGGCCGAGGAGAAGGTAGATGACGAACCCGGTCGCGTAACCGGTGACGCCCTGGACGTCGACGATTAGCCCGAGTATCGGCGGAACGACGAACCCGCCGAACGCCCCGAGCCCGCCGACGAGTCCGGACGCACCGCCGACGGCTTCAGGAACGTACTGGGGGAGCAACTGGTAGATGGCCGCGCTGGCGATTCCCAGCCCGGCACCGAGAGCGACTGTCGCGACGATCGCGGTGTAGAGATCCGAGGTGACCATGAGGACGAGCGTCGAGAGCACCACGAGTCCGAAACTCGCCATCGTCGTCTCCTCGCCGCCGAATCGGTCGCTTACCGCGCCGCCCGAGGCGCGAAACAGTGCCGACAGGAGCGTAAACGTGAGCGCACTCACGACCCCAGCCATTCGCAGGTCCAGCCCGTGGAAGTTATACCAGTAGACGGGAAACCACGTCGTGAGCGCGAGGTAGCCGCCGAAGGAGACGAAGAACATCCCGGTGAGCATCCACGAGCGACGAATCTTCGCCGCTTTGCGAATCGACTCCATCGCGTCTCCGCTCGGGAACAACTCCTGTCCGTTCTCCTCGGCTCGGGCTCTGGCCTCGTCAGCCTCGAGGCCGCGTTTGCGATACTGGAAGTACGGCGAGTCGACGGCGAGGACGACGAAGACGATCGTCCCGAACAACAAGAAGACGAACCAGGCGGCGTACGTACCCGTGAGTCCGACCGCCCCCAGCGCGAACGGCGAGACGATCGTAAAGAGACCGGGGGACGTCGTGCCGAGCCCGGCGAAAATTGCGAGCATCGTCCCGCGACGGTCGGCGGAGTACCAGTACGCGGTGTCGGTGATCCCGACGGAGTACGCGGCGATCCCACAGCCGCTCAGTGAACCGAACAGGAAGATCAACGGATAGTGGACGATCGTCAACCCGTTCGGGTACGCCGTTGTCAGGATGGCGAGCAACCCGGCCATGCCGACGACGGAGAGTCCGAGCAGGATCGCAAACGGCTTCTTCGAACCGACGCTGTCGGCCCACGCGCTGAACGGAATGCGAAGTAACGACCCCGTCAGCTGTGGTGCGGCGACGAGAAGACCGAGCATGACGCCTGAGAGCCCGAGCAACTCCTCGAACTCAGTTGCGACGGGACCGTAGACGACGACGCCGGCGAATCCGACGAAATAACCGAACGTCAGGATCGTAAGCGCACGACGGGGAGTACCGCGAATACTGGAGTCGCCGGCCGGTGACTCCCGGCGTGAGATCTCGCTCATGGTTCGACGGAGCCCCGCGCCGACACTGGGTGCGTCGACGGACGATCATACGCCGATGCGAAATATTGCAACCCGAACGTGTTGTATTTCACACCTTTTGTCCACGTTATTGATCCGTAAAACCATATTCGTTTACAATTTGGGAAGGAGACATACAATTCGTCGATGGACGGAGCATCTTCAATCAAATATGGACGATATTAGGACGTTTATTCGGAGAAATCGACCCGAATTTGTACTGTTTCAACGTCGGTCGCAGGTTGTGACGGAGGAACAGGCGTCGACTTCACCGACGGGCCGACAGTATCAGCGCAAACGGTGTGTACACCGATCGCACAGCTCACGGGTCGTCGCTCCCGTTCGCCCGTCCGCGGATTCGAGTGACGCGAGAGCCGCGCTTCCATCGCGCGATCGAGTGCGTACAGACGTTCAGCTACTGTACGCACTCGCGTCGGCGATCGGACTGTGCTCGCGTTCCGCCGGCGCCTCGAGTCGAACCGCACACTGTTTGAAATTCGGCTCCTTCGAGCGCGGATCGACGTCGGGGAGCGTGAGATCGTTGACGTCGGGATGATGAATCGGAAGCCAGACCACGCCGTCGGGGATCGACTCGTCGGACTCGACGCGGACCGTGAGGGCGGCCCGTCGCGAGACGACCCGACCGTATCGGTCGCCGCGGTCGTCACCGGAGAGCGCGTCGAACGTCGACGAGTCCACGCCGAGTTCCCCGGCCAAGGCGACGGCCGTCGCGGGGCTGACGCGGGCGACCGGCGGTTCGTCCGCCCGAGTTCTGACACCAGTGTTGTACGCATCCGGCCGCCGGGCGGTCGTCAACGTAAGCGGGTACGACTCGTCGACGGGCTCGGGTAACGGTCGCGCCTGGCCCGTCGAGAAGCGCGCGCGACCGGAGGGGGTCGGGAACGACCACGATTCGACGTGAGTGCTGTCGCCATCGTCACCGGTATCGTCGTCCGTCCCCTCCGCTCGCGCACCCCCGCCCTCGTAGTAGCGGTAGTCGACGGAGACGTCCGGCTTCGGTGCCGGCCACCGAACCGCGCCCTCCGCCTCGAGACGGCCGTAGCTGATCCCCGAGAGATCCGCGGGCGTGCCGGCAGTCAGCGCCGCCAGTTCGTCGAACGTCGCCTCCGGTTCCGGAGAGTCCTCGAACAGGCCGGGCGTGACCCGGTCGGCGAGTTCGCCGATCAACTCGAGGTCGGTTTTGACTCCCGTCGGCGTCTCCGTCGCCGCTCGAACTCGGGAGACCGTTCGCTCCATGTTGGTCGTCGTTCCCTCGGACTCGCCCCAGGTCGCCGCCGGCAGGACGACGTCGGCGAATTCGACCGTCTCACTGTCGAAGGCGTCCTGGACGACGAGGAAGGCGTCCTCGAGTCGGTCCGCGACGCGAGTGGCGTCGGGCATTCCGGCGACGGGGTTGGTCGCCACCGCGTAGACCGCTTCGATCCCGTCGTCGACCGCCTCGACGATCCCGACCGGCCCCGGTCCCGGCTCGTCCGGCAGTCTAGAGACGGAAACGCCCCACGTTTCCGCGACCGCCGCTCGGTGGATCGGATCGTCGAACGGACGATGGCCGGGCCAGGTCCCCTTCGACGAGCAGACACGCGTCCCCATCGAGTTCGCCTGACCGGTCAGCGAGAACGGACCGGAGCCGGGCCGGAGGTTACCGGTCGCCAAACAGAGATCGACCAGCGCGCCCGCCCCCGCTGTACCGTTGACGCTCTGGTTGATCCCCATCCCCCAGTAGACGAGCGTCGGCGATTCGAGCGCCGCGGCCAGTCGATCGACGTCCGCCATCGAGACGCCGGCGCGTTCGGCGGCCGCGGCCGCGTCCGGAAGCCGAGCGCGCAGGTCGTCGAACCCGTCGGTTGCCTCGGCGACGAACGACTCGTCGACCCGGTCGGTCTCGATTACGCGGGCCAGGACGGCTCGAGCGAGTGCGAGGTCCCCACCCGGCTCGAGCGGGACGTGATGATCCGCGACCTCGACTGTCTCGCTCTCGATTGGATCGACAACGATCAGTTCGGAGTTCTCGTCGTCGGAAGAGTGGTTTATCCACCGGAACAACACCGGATGGGCCGCGGCCGGGTTCGCACCCCAGACCAAATGGGTCTCGGCCTCAGGGACGTCGTCGTACGTCGGCGGCGGCGCGTCGCTGCCGAAGGCGTCGTAGTAGGCGGTGACGGCGGAGGCCATACACAGCGTCGTGTTCGCGTCGTAGTACCGCGTCCCGAACCCGCCGCGGGCGAGTTTGCCAAGCGCGTAGGCCGCCTCGTTCGTCTGTTGGCCGCTCCCGAGGACGGCGACGCTATCGGGGCCGTTCTCGAGGGCGGTGTCGAGGCCTTCAGCGGCGCGCTCGAGAGCCGTTTCCCAGGTCGTCGCCACGAGTTCGCCGTCGCGACGGACGAGCGGCCGAGTGAGCCACTCGCCGTCCGGATCGGCGGTCTCGCTGATCCCCCGCTGGCAGGCGAGTCCATTGTTGACCGGGTGAGCGGCATCGCCACGGACGACGTCGAGCCCGTAGCCCTGCTCGACCGGGCGCTGGACGTGTCCGCAACCGACGGCACACCGCATACAGGTCGTCGGCACGAGATCGGTCACCGCGACCACCTCGAGCGGCGACGAACGAGAGAGGCGTGTGATTTACAATCACAACACACAGCAGAGATTTTCTCCAACATCATCCGATATTCCACGTAGTGAGAGAACATTCGAGCGTACTAAACCATAACCATTTACATATGCCCATATTCTGTGCACGAATCTGTCGCTTCGACAAATATGGGGATGGATGAGGGACAGTATAAGGGAGTAAAACTCCGATCAGCCGACTGGAAGTAGACGAACAGCAACGGGACTCGATCGGCCCTCGAGAGTATCGTAGCCGATCGAGAACGAACTACTCTCGGCCGACCCACTTCAGGATCAGGAGCGTCCCCTCGAACAGACAGATCATCGTGATCGCAACGAGGATCGGCGCCATTCCGGTCGGATCGAACGCGAACATAAACGAGAGGCCGAGAAAGCCCGCCCAGAAGTACAGCCGCTTGTCGGCGAGCCACCGTCGCGTCGTCACGCCCATCATGATCGCGAGCATGATGAAAAGCGGGATCTGGAAGACGATCGCGAGGAGACCGGTGAGCGTGATGATCATGTCGAACGTCTCGCCGAGAGCGTACGCGATCCCCGCGCTTCCCTCCGCGTAGAACGTAAAGTACTGAAAGAGGATCGGCAAGACGAGCACGTACGAAAACAGCATGCCGACGCCCGCCAGAACGACGCTCGTCGGTACAGCCGCCAGGTAGTACTTTCGCTCGTTAGGGTACAACCCGGGACGCATGAACTGGTAACACTCCCAGACGAACACCGGAAGACCCACCATGAGACCCAGTAACGCCGAGAGCTTGATCCGAGTGAGCCACAGCTCGAGTGGGTGATAGACGTGTGGCGGTGGCACCTGGTCGATCTCGTAGGGAAAGACGTTGAGCCAGACGTACTCGATGGCCTGGGAGGCAAACAGCAGACCGAGCGCGGTCCCGGCACACGCAAAGAGCAAGACCTTGGCGAACCGGAGGACCATCTCCTCGATGTGGTCCGCAAGCGGCATCTCCTGGTCGTCCGGCGGCGTCGAGATACCGCCGACGTCCTCGTCCGGGTCCGGATACTCCGGATCGCCCGATTCTGGCTCGTGACCGCCGACGACGCCTTCGCCGTCGGTCTCGAGTGGCGGTTCCTCGTCCGCTCCCGTCGACTCCTCCGGCGCGTCTTCCGCTCCTGTCGACTCCTCCGCTTCCGCCGCATCCTCCACGGCATCTTCCGCTCCCGTCGACTCCTCCGTCTCTATTGGCTCGTCCGCGTTCGCATCCGTATCCGAATGCGGCCGCTCGTCGGGGGTCTCGCGTGGCTCTTCGGGAGTATCCAGGTCCCCCTTCTCCGGCGGCTCCTCCGACATCTATCGAGATATAGATAGGCCGCCGGTTATAGGCCTTTTTCTTACGAGCACCGGGAGAGAGTGACAAGGCGGAGGCGATCAGTTCGCCCGAACCCCCGTTTCCTACTCGAAAGGTTGATAACCGGATGTCAGTTACCCAGAGACAGGATATGAGTTCTGCCGTCGGCGAGGATACCGTCCAGACCGTCGCGGCGGGTCGGGAAACCCTCGGTACGCTGCTCTCGAGCGCGCAGACGCATCTTCAGAAGGTGTTCATCGTCTTCGTGATCGGCTTTATCGGCACCTTCTACGCCCTGCGAATCTGGATCTGGGACTTCCTCGAGGCGACGGCGACCGCCGAGATGGAGCCCTACGTCGCCGATTCGACGGATCTCATCACTCGAACGCCGTTCGAAGTCATCCTGTTACAGGCCAAGATCGGTATCTTCGTCGGGATACTCGTCGCGATCCCTGCCTTGCTCTATCTTTCCCGGAAAGCGTTGCGCCGGCGCGGGTACGACAGCGTCGTTCCGATCTCGAAGCTGTATCTGGCCGGCTTCGCCGCGAGTTCGTTCGTCCTGTTCTGTGGCGGCGTCATCTACGCCTACGGGATCTTCTTTCCCTACGCCTTCGACTTCCTGGCGTCGAACGCCGTCAGCGCGGGCGTCAAACCCAGCTTCGGTATCACGGAGTTTACCGAGTTCATCGCGCTGTTGACGCTGTCGTTCGGCCTCGCCGCCCAGCTTCCGTTGCTCATGGGCGTGCTTTCCTACACCGAAATCATCCCCTACGAGACGTTCCGCGACAAGTGGCGCCACGCAGTCGTGGGCGTCACCGTCTTCGGCGCGCTGTTTTCCCCGCCGGATCCGTTTACGCTCATCATGTGGGCGATGCCGATGGTCGCGCTGTACATCTTCAGCCTCGGTCTCGCCAAGGTCGTCACGAACGTGCGCCGACGCGGCGCCGCCGAGACGGACGGAACCGGTGCCGGACACATCAAACGACTCATCATCCGGTTCGTCGCCATTCTGACCGTCACCGCCGTCGCCACCGCATCCGTCGTCAATCAGGGCGGCTTCCAGTACATGGAAGAGTCCATCTACCCGCTGTTCCCCGCGATCGTTCGCCCCGACGACGGCGGCACCCTCGAGGCGGTTGCCATCGAGTACGGCCTGCTCGGCGACGTCGCGGTCGGGGTCGCCATCGCGGCCGGCGTCGGTCTCGTGCTCTTGCTCGGCTACACGATCCGCGTGTTGCAGGCGCCGGTCTACCCCCGCGAGGACGACATTCGCCAGGCCGACGACCCCGAGGACGTCGACTTCGAGACGCTCGCGGCCGACGACGTCGAGGAGGTGCCCGCACCGGTCTTTCTCGCGATGGAAGAAGAGGAGGCCCTCGAATACTCCCGAGAGGCGATGTACGACGACGACCGGGAGAAGGCGAAAGCGATCTTGAACCGATTCGACACGCTCCAGGCGGAAGCCGCCGAATCGGAGGCGGCCGGCGACTCGGACGCCGGTACCGGGAGTTCCGACGGATCGACCTCGAGCGCACAAGCCGACGAGGACGATAGCGTCTTCGCGAGTACCGCCGCTGGAATGCTCGATCCGTTCACCGACGAGGAGACGACTGAGGACGACATCGGCGGCTACGCCTACGATATCGCGTTCGTCTTCAACAGCCTGACGTCGAAGATGTTCCGCATCGTCGGCCTGTTTATGCTCGTCATGGGCGGGACCTTCTTCTGGCTCTACAGCGGCGGTCTCGGCCGGGTGCTCGAGACGTTCCTGGCCCGCGTTCCGGACGAAGTCCTTCAGGAGGTCGCGCTCCGTAACGGCGTCGATCCCGTCGGTCTGACGTTCCAGGAACTCGTCATGCAGATGGACATCGTCATCGCGCTCCATCCGGTTGAGGTCCTCATCTTCGAGGTGAAGGTGAGCGTGCTGGCGGCGATCGTCGCCGTCCTCCCGTTGGTGTTGTACTACGCCTGGCCGGCGCTAAAAGAGCGCGGACTGGTCTACGGCGACCGGCGCATCTTCGTCGTCTGGGGCGGCTCACTGCTGGGTGGGTTCGCGTTCGGGACCTACCTCGGGTTCTTCTGGATCGCGCCGGCAGTCATCTCCTATCTCGTCTCCGACGCGATCACCAACGGGATGGTCGTCTCCTACCGCATCAGCAGTTTCTTCTGGCTCGTCATCTTCACGACCGTCGGTATCGGATTCCTCTTCAACATCATCGTCACGATGGCGCTCTTTCACGTCGGCGGCATCGTCAGCTACCGGTCGATGCTCGCTCACTGGCGTCCAGTCGTCGTCGGCGTCTTCGCCGTCGCGGCGATCGCGAGCCCGAAGGGAATCCTCACGATGTTGCTGTTCGCCATCCCCATCGCGCTGACGTACGTTATCGGGCTCGCCGTCCTCTACGTGCTCACGGCCGGCGGCCGACTGTTCGGCGGCAGCGGCGGCGGACCGACGATCGACGACGGGTTGCTCGGACGGTGAACTGATCTTCTCGCCACGTCGTTCGATGCCGCCGCCGTCCTCGAGACGGGGCGAATTAAGCACCTCGCGTTCGAATCCCCCGCTATGCCCAAAATCAGCGTTGAGATCCCACAGGAACTGCTCGACGACCTCGACGCCCACGTCGGCGACGACGGCAAGTACGTCAACAGAAGCGACGCCATCCGCGCCTCGATCCGCAAGAACCTCGATATCTTAGACGAGATCGATGCGCGACACAATCGCCTCGAGACCGAAGAGTAACGGACGCCGTCAGCCGGACGGTCCACGGCGTCATACGGTTTCCTGTCAGTCAGTTCCGGCGCAACCGCCGCCCGGGTCGCGGTTGCAACGGTGGACTCGCTGCACTCCTCCACCGAGACTCGTCTCACACGGTTCGACTCACCGCCGGGACATCGGGACAGGAATCCGTATCAGTCCCGGTCGATCCGCTGGGCGAACCCGAAGTTCGGCTTGACGTCTTCGACGCGGACCGAAACGGTCTCTCCCGCCTCGGTCGCCGGGACGAACAGCCGGTAGCCCTCGACGGAAGCGATACCGTCGCCCTCGCTCCCGACGTCGACGATCTCGACCTCGAGTTCGTCTCCTTCCTCGAGGGGTGCGGTGATACGCCCCTTTCCGATGAGATAGATCTCGGAGGACTCCTGGCGCGAGGCGTCCGGGCTCGTCGCCCGAACGTATTTGAACTCCTCCTCGAGATCTTCGCGAAACGCGTCGACGTCCGGCCCGTCGAAGACCTTCACGACGAAGTCACCGTCCGAATCGAGCAATTCGAGTGCCGTCTCGAACGCCTGGCGCGCGAGGTGGAGCGATCGGGCCTGGTCGAGCGAGTACTCGCCGGAGACGTTCGGCGCCATGTCGGAGACGACGGCGTCGACCGGGCCGCCGGCTCGAGGGGCCGACTCCCCGTCGTCACCCTCGTCGACCGCTCCGCCCGCGGCTTCGACGACGCGCTCTCGCGTTCGGTCCTGGGTCATGTCGCCGCGAATCGTCTCGATGCGATCGGCGAGATCGTCGTCCTCGAGGTCTTTGATGCGCTGGAGGTCGACGCCGATCACCGTTCCGTGGGGACCGACCTTCTCGGCCGCCACCTGGAGCCACCCGCCGGGGGCGGCCCCGAGGTCGACGACGATGTCGCCCCCGGAGATCACGTTCTCGAGGTCGTCTAACTGTTTGAGCTTGTAGGCCGCCCGACTGCGGTAGCCCTGCTGTTTCGCCTTGTTGTAGTACTGATCGCGCCCGGTCATGGGGACGTCACCGGATCTGGCGATCCGTATCGACCGCGGATCGTCGGCGAATTCGCGTTCATACACAGTGTGACGCGGTCGACCCGGAAAGACTCGTCGGATGAGAAGTCAGCCGTTTCAAAAACGTGGTTCTTGCAGACACTCGGAACGGATCCGGTGATCGACCTCGTGTTGCGACAGTAGCTACTGAAAATCGTTGCTACTCGACCGTAGACGGATCTAGATACGATAGCAAGGCTTCCGCAACTCGCCCCGAAAATTCGTCTGAGACCGTACCCTGCATCCCGACAATGTGCGTCTCGTCTTTCAGCGTCGCCACCGACCACGGAAGGACGTAACTCTGCGTCCGAGGTTCACCACGAGCCCACGCACCGCTCGGCACTTCGAAACTTCCAGGATGATGCGACTGTGTGGTGAATGCGACCGTGATCGACTCTTCATCGGAATACGGGAGTTTCTCCGCCGACACGACCAACCACGGTCGCGGATTCCCACCGCCTGATTTGAACGGATCGGGAGCCCACACGACGTCGCCTCGTTCGGCCATCGCCTAGGCCCCCTCGCTATCGTCCTCGTCGAGTTCGTCGATCGGATCGACTGCGGTTTCCATCCACTCGTCGACTTCCTCGTCGGAGAAGCCGCCATCGATATCGTCGGCCGTCGTGGCACCGAGTAATCCGGCGGAGACCGTAGCGTGTTCGGCGTCGGCGATCTTCCAGTAGCGGCCGCGGTGCTCGACCAACCCGCGCCGTTCAAGTCGCTTGAGCGTCGGGCCGACGCTCCCTCGTGGTACATCGACGGCGTCGACGATCTCGCGCTGGCGGAACGCCGTGTCGGCGTTCTCGAGGAGGAACCGATAGATCCTCCCCTGTGTCGTGTCGGGTGTGAGGTCAGTGGTGGGGGTATCCTCGTCGATCGTCCGGAACTCGTCCTCTGGAATCGGCATTGTGTATCAGTTTGTATCGTTCAGTATTAATCCTTATCGGTGGTCGCGACGCTGACTCTGCAGGTGGACGTAGACGACGAGAGACTCCTCCCCCAACGACGAGGGCACCATTACGTACCGGGTCAGCAAGCGGTGAACCCGCCGCTCGAACGTCGACTCGACGTTCCAGCCCGCGTCTCGAGCCGCCTCGGCCCAAGGTCGGTCGGCGACGACGGCCCGCCAGGCGAGCCTCCGCGAGCGATAGTGTGGTGGCTCGTCGAGGTCAAACGTGGCGAGGATATCGGGCCTCCCGTTGAGGAGTCTCCAGCCCCGCGGGGGCCCTGTTCCAGTTCGATCCGGATTCACGAAATTCGGTGATCGCGTTCCCGGAGAGCGGGTGTTTTCTTCACGCTCTCGAGCGAACGCGTTCGTATGCCAACCGTCCTCGAGACGCAGATTCGAAACCGATTTCGCGTTCAGCCGAACCACGCGAACAACAACGACACTCTTCACGGCGGGAATCTCATGAAATGGCTCGACGAGGTCGCCGCCATGTCGGCGATGCGCTTTGCGGGCGAGACCTGCGTCACCGCGCAGGTGAACGAACTCGACTTCGAACGTCCAATTGGAATCGGCGACACGGCACTGGTCGAGGCCTACGTCTACGGTGCAGGCCGGACGAGCGTCGACGTCGCGCTTCGGGCGTGGCGCGAGGAGCCTCGAACCGGGGAGGCTGAGAAGACCACCGAATCCTCGTTTACCTTCGTCGCGATCGACGAAGACAACGCGCCAGTTCCCGTCCCTGACCTGACCGTCGAGAGCGACGAGGGCGAACGGCTTCGCGACCGGGCGCTCGAGGCGAACTACTGACCGTGGACTGCGGTCGGACGCTTCGTTACCGGGCGATCGAACTGGCATATCGTAGCCACTGAACGTCATTGCACACCCAATCGCCAGACGAAAAGCGCGGTTCGGAGCGTGCGCGGTTCGGAGCGTACGCGGTTCGGAGCGTGCGCGGTTCGGAGCGTGCGCGGTTCGGAGCGAGCGCGGTTCGGAGCGAGCGCGGTTCGGAGCGAGCGCGGTTCGGAGCGAACGGAGTGAGCGA